>CAZRZY010000001.1:0-119953 GCA_964604655.1 uncultured Bacteroides sp.
GTGTTGTTGATGTCGGTGAGGGCCAGGGCTTCGATCCCCCTCCCGGCCGCCGCCGCCACCAGCGTCTCCGGCGCCATGGTCCCGTACCTCAGACTGTAATATGAGTGACAGTTCAAATACACTTTCGACTTTCGACTTGCTGCGGGTATCGCTAGCGATACCAGTAGCGGTATCTGCGGTTTTTCAGGTTATCCACCTGCTGCCTCTCCTCGGGCCTGGGTACTGCCTTCTGCTCATCGTTCTCTTCCTGGCGGGCATCCAGTTCCCGGAGCTGCATGCCGCTGGCCTTCCTGACCGCATCGGACCCGAAGCGCTTGCGCATACGGTCCAGGGCCAGGTAAAGGCGGACCATCTCGGAGGTATCCTCGAAGAGGTCCAGCTGCTGGGTACCCCTGATCAGGCCCGAGAAACGAACCCCTACCAGGCGTATAAGCATGCGCCGCTGGTAGAGACGGTCGAACAGCTCCCTGGCCACCGGCATAAGCACGTGATCGAAACAGGTGTAGGGAACCCGCTTCTGCAGGGTATGGGTATCGAAATTGGAGTAACGGATCTTCACGGTGACAACGGAAACCAGCTTCTCTTCCTTTCGCAACTGGAAGGTCAGCTTCTCCACCATGGAGGTGAGCAGATCCCGCAGGCCGGCCACATCCATGGTATCGCGCTGGAAGGTGCGCTCGCTGCCGATGGATTTGCGCTCGGAGTATTGCTCCACAGGTGTAGGGTCGATGCCGTTGGCCTTCTTCCAGATCACCATCCCGTTTTTTCCCAGCAGGCTCTCCATCATCTCGACAGGGATTGCTCCCAGGGTACCGATGGTGCCGATGCCCATGGAACGGAGCAGATGGAAGGTGCGCTGGCCGATCATTGGAATCTTCCGGATGGATAGGGGAGAGAGGAAGGGCTTTACCTGTCCGCCGGGGACCTCGATCTCTCCGTTGGGTTTCGCCTCCCCGGTGGCGATCTTCGAAACGGTCTTGTTGACCGAGAGGCCACAGGAGATAGGGAGGCCTGTCTGCTTTATGATGCGCTGCCTCAGTTCACGGGTCCACTCCATGCACCCGAAAAAGCGGTCCATTCCGGTGATATCCAGGTAGTGTTCGTCGATGGAGGATTTTTCATATACCGGGGCCTGCTCGGAAATGATATCCGTGACCATTCTGGAGTACCTGCTGTAGGCATCCATATCCCCCCGGATCACAATGGCCTCGCTGCAAAGCGAGCGGGCCATCTTCATGGGCATGGCCGAATGAACCCCGTAACGCCTCGCCTCATAACTGCAACTGGAAACCACCCCGCGGTCCGACATGCCCCCGATGATCACCGGCTTTCCCATGAGGGTGCTGTTCATCAGCCGCTCCACCGATACAAAGAATGTATCCAGATCCATATGCACAATATGTCGCATGATCAATTCGGTAATTGTGAAACTTTTATTTGTGATTCTCCGATGATTAACCTAAGTTTGATTAGTTTTTAATCATTTTATTGATTACAATATAACCATTACGAATCGTTCAAACAATAAACGGATGGATTTTAACAGCTATTTTGACTCCAATATCAAGTTCCTGCGGAAACGCAGAAAGCGCACCCAGGACGAGGTGGCCGCGCAGCTGAATATGAAGCGTTCCACCCTGAGCGGGTACGAAAACCGGGTGGCACAGCCCGGAGTGGAAGTGCTGCTGCAATTTGCAGCGTACTACCATCTGGCCATCGATACCTTACTGAAAGTGGACCTGTCCGGACTGAGCGAGACCCAGTTGCGGCAGCTGGAAAACGGGGAGGATGTCTTCATAAGGGGTGGGAACCTGAGAATACTGGCCTCTACCGTAAATCCTTCCAACGAGGAAAATATTGAACTGGTGCCGGTAAAAGCACAGGCCGGGTATACCCGGGGTTTTTCCGACCCGGAATATATCAGTGAACTTCAGGTATTCCAGTTGCCTTTCCTCTCCCGGGAGAAGAAGTACCGGACGTTTCAGCTGCAGGGCGATTCGATGCTCCCCATCCCCGAACGGTCATGGGTCACCGGTGAATTCGTACTCGACTGGCGAGAAGTGAAGACCGGGGAAGCGTGCATCATCCTCACCTCTGATGAAGGGATCGTCTTCAAGATCGTGGAGAACCGGATCGAAAAGGAAGGAGTGCTGATCCTCTACTCACTGAACCCCGTGTATGAGCCCTATGAGGTAAGGGCAGGTGAAATCCGGGAAATCTGGAGGTTTGTCCACTTCATCAGTCAGGAGATCCCTGAACCCCTGGTTCCGGAAAACCAGCTGGTGAGGACAGTGGCCAGACTGAAGCAGGAAATGGACCGGTTCAAATTGAATTTCAGGGAGGGGACCGAAACGAAGGAACATAGTGATGATGCGGGGGTGGTTTAATTCAGGCCGAAATCATTTCCCAACAGGGCCTCCTGCTTGCGGATCATCTTCAGATACCGCAGTTGTCCTGCCAGGTATCTCTCTTTCTGTTTTCCGTTGGGCATGCAGATGAACTGATATTTATCCTCGGAAGGAAGATTGAGTGCTCTCATGACATCCTGCCGTGTAATATGATCTTTTTCGCTATCCTCCAAAAACTGCCGGTCGAACTGTTCCCTGTATTCTTTGATCAATACAATCAGCTCCTGATTTTCCAGCGGGTCGGAACATGGAATCCGCCTCACGGCACCGCCTGCATAGAGTTTTCCTTCCAGCTGCTTGCTGAAGCTGATGATCTGTACCACGGCTACTGCTTCGACAGTGATCACCATTCTGCCCCCGGGATTGTCGGCCACCACCTCCTTCAGTCGCACTTCGCATCCAAATTCCTGTATTTGCTGATCTATGATAAAAGGAATGGCGAAAGATATACCAGTGGTCCTTGCATCTTCGATCAGCTGGCGATATCTGGGCTCGAAAATACGCAGAGGTATATCCTCACCCGGCAGGAGAAATACACTCAGGGGGAAAAAAGGCAGTTTATGTTGTTTTTGTTCCATGTACAGAGGTATCCATCCATAAACAATTCATCTTTCACAATTGTTTAGCTGACGGATGCCGGGATGGATCCGAAGTTTACTTAATTCCACTTTTCCCATGTGTTTCACCATCGAGGTTCACCTGAACAGAAAAGCCATTGAAAACAGGTTTAAGGTGGACACCTCCAGGCTTTTCGAATTCGATTTCAATTACTTCTACAAAGCGTTCACCCATCCCGCAATCCCGGTCATTTCGCAAAAGGAACCTCATCTTGCCATTCTCATGGATTGGGGACTTATCCCGGGCTGGTCTTCCGACCGGGATAAGGCCGAGCAAATAAGAAAAGGAACCTATAATGCAAGGGCGGAAACATTGCATGAAAAACCGGCATTCCGAAAAGCTTTTCAGCAGGGGAGATGCCTGGTCATTGCACATGGTTTTTTCGAATGGCAGCATAAAGAAGGGCAAAAGATCCCCTGGTACATACGCCTGAAAAATGAAAAGCCCTTCGTTTTCGCAGGGCTTCATGATACCTGGGCCGATCCTGCTACCGGTGAGATCCTGCAAACCTTCTCCATTGTCACCACCAGAGCCAATCCCTTGATGGAGCATATACACAATACAAAAAAGCGAATGCCGGTCATACTTCCAGAAGCTCGTGAAATGGAGTGGATCCATGAAGAGATGTCCCTGCGTCAGGCGAGGCAGTTGCTCCTTCCGTTTGATGAAAAGGAACTCCATGCGCATACCATATCGCCCATGGTTTCCTCTCCAGGGGTGAAACCCGATGATCCAGCCATAGTGGAACCTTATTCCAATCCCCCCTCAGAGGAGTTGTTCTGATTCAGATATTAACAATGACTATTCAAAAAGCACAATGCTAGTTGACTGAATGGGAAATTATTACATATTTTCGTTAACACATATTTAACCTTTTGTTAATAAAATCTGTTCATTCAATGTTCACTTCTTCGGTTCGGAAAATTTGGACTGAAATCTCAAAGCGTATACATTTGATAACATCAAGTGAGCGATAAAAGGCCACTCCGTTCTTTAAATGATGTGAGTCATTGCTTCGGGTCGCCCCGAAGCCTGAACACGAGTCACATGAGCAACTAACCAGGTATTGAAGTTGCTCTGCCGGTCCTCGGACCGGGCTGACGACTCTGATGCGGGAACTTCCCCCGGGTTGTTTCCGATGTCAACGTGGAAACCGTAGAGTACCTGAAAACGCGGTGAAAACGGTCTTCAGTTGAGCATCTATCCCTGTCTCCGGACAAATGGATGCAAGTTGTCCGATTCGTCGGGCAGCGAAGGGAAAGTGAGGTTATGCTTCACCCTCCGGTCAAAATAACCGTAGCTTGACGCGAACTGGCAGCTACGGGTGCCAGCAAGCGGAATGGGAACCAGATGAAAATTTGGCTCCCATTCGTGTTTTACAGCCCTTCCATTCCGATCTTTTGACCAACTCCATTTTCACGGTTGCCAACGGGGATAAACGGTCTCCCAAAGCAGTGTTTTTTGTGCGAAGAGCTTTTTATTTTACAGCATATATATCTATTCGCAATCATCGTCTAAACATCTTAATCCTCCCATTACTAATAATTTGCGTCTTTAAATTTCGGATTGTTGATATCGAAAGTTTGAACAAAATCGCAGGAATTTGATTTAACTGTAATTTTATATATGTGCAAAACGCTGCAGCGGAGAAAAGAAATTTACAGGCAATACCGATGATTAAGAAAACAGGTATTTTTATATCACTCTTCTTGGTATTTTTTTTCGGGGAGACAGCCATCTCCTTCTCCGATAAGGGATACCCCTCACTGCTTCAGGATGAGGAAATTCCATTTTCATTGCTGCTGGACAACCATTTTTCAGATTACGATGAAACGGAAGTGATTGACCGGAAGGTGGAGCATTTTATTTCGAGCTGGAGGATACAGGGGGCCAGTGTTGCCATCACGAAAGATGAACGGCTTGTTTACGCCAAGGGGTTCGGGGTGGCTAACAGCGAGACCGGTGAAACCGTTCAGCCGGGCCATCTCTTTCGTATTGCATCTGTCTCGAAGCTGATCACTGCTGTGGCAGTGCTGAAATTGGTGGAAAATGAGATCCTGGATCTGGATGATCAGGTTTTTGGACCTGAAGGTATTCTAAACGACTCCATTTTCCTGGATTACAGGGATCTTCGTGTGGAGCAGATCAAAGTCAAACATCTTTTGAACCATACGGCCGGCTGGTCCCGGTATTCGGGCGATCCCATGTTCAACTCCCTTTATATAGCCAGGAAAATGGAGGTGAGTCCCCCGGCAGGACTGGAGTACATTATTGCCTTTGCACTGGCCAATAGACTGAATTACAGACCCGGAACCAGATACAGTTATTCCAATCTGGGGTATGCCATCCTTGGTAAAATTATTGAGCGTAAAAGCGGAATGCCCTATCAGGATTATGTGGTGATGAACATTCTGAAACCGCTGGATATCCATGATATGCATATCGGCAAGAGCTACTATCATGAAAAATACCCGAATGAGGTCCGATATCACAGCAGTTCAGGAAGTATGACCGCCTATGACATAGACGGGTCGGGACAAAAGGTTCCCATATTTTACGGAGGAAACCACATTGAACTCCTGGGACCTGCAGGAGGATGGGTAGCCTCGGCTCCCGAGCTGATCAAATTTCTGACCGCTATTGATGGATTTCCCGGCCAACCCGATATTCTGGGTCAGCCAACCATCGACCAGATGGCCGATCCCCACGAAGCCGGACGGGGTTTATTCGGATGGCGGGGAAGCAACCGGTATGGTACCTGGTGGCGAACAGGCTATCTGACCGGATCATCGGCGTTGATGGTCCGGCAGAAGGACGGCTTGAACTGGGTGGTTATGATTAATACCAGTACCTTTAAGCATTCCAGGATACACAGGTATGTCTCCGGCATGATGTTCGGAGCTGTCAGCCAGGTAGAAAGCTGGCCTTTCATTGACCTGTTTTCCATGGAATCGGAAGAGCCGGAACCCATAAGCAAAATCCCTGCAACCAATCCAAAACTTTAACGACTTTCCTGCGCGTAAAAGGATTTTCCTTATATCTTTGATCTACCCTTGGTGTGCCTGATGGAGCTTTCTTCGGTCCAATACATAGCGTCTTCCGATCTCACTGATTTTTTACCGGACCTCTTTATCACTACCCTGGGCTATGAATCGCGCTGCACAACCATTGCCCGGTTAATCGAAAAGGTGCCATGCCGCAAGATAGCCCTTTCACGTACAGATCATGTAAGGGGGTTTGCATTCCAGCAGAATAAAACCTACTATGAAGCGCAGCAATACGAAATAATCGCTTTAGAAAAGAGAGTGCCGGAGATGAAAGAGATTACCGGGACCATCTCCGGACCGGGAGAAGAGTTGAATATCCTGATGGATTGCACAAGCATGTCTCCCCGATGGTATTTTGAAATATTTAGCTGGTTTGCCGATCATACGGAAGGATATTCGAGGGTTACTTTACGGATCGCATACACGCTTGCAAAATTCACCAACCAGGACCCGGTCAGAAAGGTCCGCCGACTTCGTGAGGTGGTCAAACCCGAACGTAACAGAAAAAGCAGCAAATCGGTTCTGATCCTGGGATTGGGGCATGAAAGAAGCGTCGGAGAGGCTCTGCTGAAAAGGGTGAAGTCCGATCGGCTTTACCTGTTCTATGCCGACCCTCCTGTCGATAAACAGTTCGTGGAGAAGGTTTTTGTAAATAATCATGCGCTGATCAATGAGGTGCCCATCAGAAATCTGATAGCTTACCCCATCAGAAACGGGCAGCAGATATATCAAAGTCTGATCGACATCATCCTGCCCCTGCGTAAGGATCATTCCATTACTCTGATACCTCATGGTCCGAAGATCTTCTCCATAGTAGCCATGCTTATATATGTGGGATACCCCGATATTCAGATCAGCCATCCCGAATTCAAGAAGCCTCCCGATGACGACCGCCTGCCCTGGGATGAGCCTGTAGTTATCGATGCCCTCTTCGAGGATGACGATTAAAAACATTTTAAGGGCATGCTTGTTATACCAACGAATTATAATCCACACCTCAATCAACTAATTTTTATATGGCCAGTTTCGATATCATCATGCCGAAGATGGGTGAAAGTATTGAGGAGGCAACCATCACCAATTGGTTTGTTAAAGAGGGCGATCAGGTGGAAGAGGAAGATATTCTTCTGGAGATCGCCACAGACAAGGTTGATTCCGAAATACCCTCTCCTGTCGATGGAGTAGTCAAAAAAATCTTATTCGCACAGGATGAAGTGGTGGCCGTCGGCACTGTCATTGCAGTGATAGACATGGATGGAGAACCCTCAACGGAAGATTCGGAAGAACCTTCGGGGGAGGAGACTAAACCTGATGCGGAGCCTTCAGTGGATGCGGAGCCTGAGAAAGATGATCAACCAGTGTCGTCCCCGGGCGATAACATATCCTCTTCCTCCGAACGATTTTACTCCCCCTTGGTAAAGAAAATAGCCAGGGAGGAGAACATCACCCAGGAAAAACTGGATCGCATGGAGGGAAGCGGTCTGAATGGAAGGGTTCAGAAGAATGACATACTGCGTTATCTGGATCAAAGGCAGGGAGCAGGCGGCAAGGAGGAAATCCTCGATACCGAACCACAGAAGGAACGGCCGAAAAAAGAACAACCAGCTCCGGCAACGACGTCCGGAGAGAACAAACGGGCCACCACAGATAGTGGCGACGAGGTGGTCGAGATGTCCAGGATGCGAAAGCTCATCGCCGGGCATATGACCCGCTCCAAACAGACTTCGGCTCATGTGACCAATATGCTCGAAGTGGATGTGACCAATGTGGTGAACTGGAGAAACCGGGTGAAGGAAGATTTCCTGAAGAGAGAAGGAGTCAAGCTTACTTACCTGCCGGTTTTCCTGGAGGCAACGGTCAAAGCTCTGAAAGAATTCCCCCAGATCAATGCATCCGTGGAGGGTGACAGGATCATACTGAAACGAAGGATCAATCTGGGGGTGGCCGTTTCGCTGCCGGGGTATAATCTGATCGTTCCCAACATCAAGGATGCCGATACACTGAACCTCTCCGGACTGACCAGGAAAATGAATGAGCTGGCCGATGCGGCACGCTCCAATAAGCTGAACCCGGACGACATCAGCGGCGGCACCTTTACGGTGACCAATTTCGGTTCGTTCCAGAACGATATCGGAACACCGATTATCAATCAGCCCGAAGTGGCTATTCTGGCGGTAGGTGCCATCAAGAAAAAAACCGCCGTGATAGAAACCAGAGAGGGAGATATGATTGGCATCCGACAGAAAATGTGGCTTTCGCTCACTTATGATCACAGAATCATAGATGGTGCCCTGGGCGGGGCTTTTCTGAAGCGTCTGAGCGATTACCTGGAATCATTCGATCCCCATTCCGGAACATTCAAACTCTGATCTCAATGGCAAAGGAAAAATATTACAGCATAAAAAAAACAAGTAAAGAAACACTGGCCAAATGGTTCAAGCTGATGTTGGTGGGCAGGGCGATTGACGACAGGGCCCCCAACTACCTCAAACAGGCCATCGGCTGGTCCTACCATGCTCCCTATGCGGGTCATGATGGAATTCAGCTGGCCATAGGGCAGATATTCGACAGGGAGAAAGATCATCTCTTTCCTTATTACCGGGATATGCTGACCGCTCATTCGGCCGGCCTTTCGGCTGAAGAGCTGATCCTTAACGGGATCTCCAAGGACGCCGACGTGGCGGGTGGAGGAAGGCATATGTCCAACCACTTCGCGAAACCGGAATGGAACATTCACAACACTTCCTCCTGCACCGGGAACCATGCCCTTCACGCAGTTGGGGTGGCCAGGGCCCTTAAAAAATATAACGATCCCGGTATCGCCATCAGCTCTCAGGGTGAATCTTCTGTTTCGGAGGGATACGTTTACGAAGCTATTAACGGTGCCTCCACGGAAATGCTTCCGGTCATTTTCGTGTTTCAGGACAACGGTTACGGGATCTCTGTTCCGAAGTCCGACCAGACGGCCAACAGGAAAGTGGCCAATAATTTTTCGGGATTCAAGAACCTGAAGATTTTCCATTGCAACGGAAAGGATGTGTTCGATAGTATGAATACGATGATGGAAGCCAGGGAATATATAGAGAAGTACGAAAGCCCTGTGATCGTTCAGGCCAACTGTGTAAGAATCCATTCTCATTCAAACTCGGACCGGCACGACCTTTACCGGGACGATTATGAACTCAATTATGTGCACGAATACGACCCGCTGGCCAAATTCAGAAGGTTGCTGCTGCGCTACGAACGATTTACCGGGAAGGAGATCGAAATCCTTGAAAATGAAGCCAGGGATATTGTCAAAGCCGCCCACAAGGCAGGTATGAGCTCACACGATCCGAAACCTGAATCGATCCATGATTTCGTTATTCCGGAGCCATATGTAAGTGAGAAGTACCCGGAAGGCCTTCACTCCTATGAAGGAGAACCCAGGAAATTGATCGAAGGACTCAATGAGACTCTGAAAGCAGAGTTCAGACACAATCCGGATACCTTTATCTGGGGACAGGATGTGGCCTACAAGGAGAAGGGCGGTATCTTCAATGTCACCAAGGGCATGCAACAGGAATTTGGCCGGGAGCGGGTATTCAATGCACCCATTGCGGAAGATTTCATCATGGGCACCGCCAACGGAATGAGCAGGTACAACGATAAACTGAGGGTCGTGGTGGAAGGAGCCGAATTTGCCGATTACTTCTGGCCTGCCATGGAACAGCTGGTGGATACTTCTCATGATTACTGGAGAACCAAAGGTCAGTTCTCGCCCAACATTACTGTCAGACTTGCATCGGGTGGTTATATCGGTGGAGGGCTCTATCACTCGCAGACCATCGAGGGTGCCCTGACCACCCTGCCCGGAATCCGTGTGGTCTATCCCAGCTATGCGGATGACGCGGCCGGGTTGCTCAGGACCAGCATCCGATCCAGGGGAGTCACTTTGTTCCTCGAGCCCAAAGCGTTGTATAATGCTCCAAAAGCTGCCGCTCCCATTCCGGACGATTTTGAGGTTCCATTCGGGAAAGCAAGGGTGCGCAGGGAAGGAGAGGACCTGAGCGTTATCACCTTTGGGAACACCACCCCCATGTGCGTGGAACTCGCCGATAAGCTCAGGGAAGAAGGTGCGGCAAGCCTGGAGGTTCTGGATCTCCGATCGCTGAGCCCGCTCGATACCAAAGCCATCCTGGCCACTGTCCGAAAGACCGGAAAAGCGCTGGTGGTCCACGAAGATAAAGTGTTTGCAGGTTTCGGGGGAGAGGTGGTCTCGGTAATTAATGAACAGGCATTTGAATACCTGGACGGACCGGTCAAAAGGGTGGGTTCCACCTTTACCCCCGTAGGATTTAACCGGATTCTGGAGGCCGCGATACTTCCGGATACAGAGCGTATCCGGAAGGCAGCATTGGAACTGATAGCGTATTAAGAATTAACTCCATAGCGATGAAAAAAACGGCATTAATCTACAGCTTCAATACCAGGAAAACCGGGAAGATCGCAGAAAAGATCAGGGACGAGTTCCATGAAGAGGCGGTGGAGATGGTCAACGCGGAGGACCTGACCGAATCTGTATTTCTATCCTTCGATCAGATGATCCTGGGTGTTCCAACCTGGTTCGACGGAGAGCTTCCCAATTACTGGGATGAATTTGTGCCGGCGCTGGAGGAGATGGATCTGAAAGAAAAGAAGATCGCTCTTTTTGGACTGGGAGACCAGAAAGGTTATCCAGAAAACTTTCTCGACGGAGTGGGGATCATGGCGGATCTGCTGGAGAACCGGGGCGCGACACTGGTGGGATTCACCTCCACGGAAGGCTACGAATATGAAAGTTCCAAAGCAACCAGGGGTGATCAATTTCCGGGGCTGGCTATCGATTATGAGAACCAGGGTTCCATGAATAAGGAGAGGGTAGCCGGCTGGGTGGAACAGCTGAGAAAAGCATTCGATTGAGCAGCCTTTAGGAGTTTTCCTTGGTCCCTGAAGCCCCGATTTGATCCCTCGGAGCGATTATATCAGATGTTTCGTAGCATATTTTCCGCAGAATTTGCTTTTTTTGTGTCTGGAAGGAGAAACTTCTGAAAACTCACCACTATGGCAAAGGATCGTGTGTACATATTTGATACTACCCTGAGGGACGGGGAACAGGTCCCGGGATGCCAGCTGAATACCATTGAGAAAATTGAAGTAGCCAAAGCACTGGAGACTCTGGGAGTGGACGTTATTGAGGCAGGTTTCCCCATTTCCAGTCCGGGCGATTTCAATTCCGTGGTGGAAATCAGCAAGGCCGTGACGGAGCCGGTGATATGCGCGCTTACCAGGGCCGTCAGGGAAGACATCAAAGTCGCGGCTGAATCACTGGAATTTGCCAAAAAGCCCCGGATCCATACCGGGATCGGGACCTCCTATTTTCATATTTACCATAAACTGAACAGCACCCCGGAAAAGATCATTGAAAGGGGAGTGGAGGCAGTGAAATATGCCAGGAGCTTCGTGGAAGATGTGGAATTCTATGCCGAAGACGCGGGCCGCACTGACAACAAGTTTCTCGCAAAGGTAATCGAGGCAATGATCGATGCCGGTGCCACCGTGGTTAACATACCCGATACTACCGGATACACCCTTCCGGAAGAGTACGGAAAAAAAATCAAATACCTGATGGATCATGTGCCCAACATCGACAGGGCCGTTATATCCACTCATTGCCACAATGATCTGGGGATGGCTACGGCAAATACGATGAGCGGCGTGATCAACGGAGCCAGGCAGGTGGAGGTCACCGTGAACGGTATCGGAGAGCGGGCTGGAAACACCTCCCTGGAGGAGGTGGCGATGATTATAAAAAGCCGCAAGCACCTGAATCTGACCACCAACATCAATCCCCGGAGGATCTACAGAACCAGTCGCCTGGTCTCCACGCTCATGCGGATGCCTGTGCAGCCTAACAAGGCCATAGTGGGAAGAAACGCATTTGCCCACTCCTCGGGCATCCACCAGGATGGTGTTCTGAAAAGAAGGGAGAACTACGAGATCATCAATCCCAAAACCGTGGGGATCAATGAATCCTCCATCCTGCTCACTGCCAGGAGCGGACGGGCGGCACTGAAGCATCGTCTGGAGAAACTTGGATACAAGTTTACCAAGGATGCCCTGAATTCCATTTATGAGGAGTTTGTGAAACTTGCCGATTCGAAGAAAGAGATCATCGATGAGGATCTGAAAGTGCTTGCGGGAGCCAGTGCCAGGGATATCAAAAGAAATCTTCACCTGAACCACCTGCAGGTTCTCTGCGGAAAAGGGACCACCCCGGTAGCTTCCGTGAACCTGGTATGGGACAATGTCTGCCACACAGCTACTGCTGAGGGAAATGGACCGGTCGACGCTGCCATCAATGCCGTCAAAGAGATCCTGAAAAAGAAAGTTCGTATCGAAGAGTTCCTGATCCAGGCCATCACCAGAGGAAGCGATGATTTGGGGAAGGTGCATATGCAGGTGGAATATAAGAATGTGGTTTACTATGGATTCTCCGCTTCCACCGATATTATCACTGCCTCGGTGGAGGCATTCATCGATGCCATGAGTCAGATAGTATGATCTGAGCAACTTTCTGGTCAATTATTGCTCTTTTTTATCCGGAATCTGACAAATTCCGGATTTGTTTGTTATTCCTACCATATGATACGGTCAGGTTGTACCATTATACTGAGTTTACTGCTGGCAGGAACTGTTCTTCAGGTTTCTGCCAGGAATACAGTGAGCGGGTATGTGCGCGATGCAGAAACGGGGGAAGAGCTGATCGGTGCCACCGTGGCCATCTATGAAACCGGAAACGGGACCATCACCAATACCTATGGCTATTATGCCCTGTCGCTGGAATCCGGTTTCTACACGCTGGTTTTTTCCTACCTGGGTTACGTGGCCGAGACGCGGCCGGTCACCCTTGGAGAGGACCTCAGCCTGAATGTGGAGCTGTTCAGAAAGACGGAACAGATCGATGAGGTAACCATTACGGCAGAGGCGGGGAATGCCAATATCACGAGACTGGAGACCGGATCCACACAGCTGCCCATCCAGTCCATCCGCCGGATCCCTGCCTTACTGGGAGAGGTGGACGTGATTAAAGCCATTCAGTTGCTGCCAGGTGTGCAGGTAACCAGCGAGGGTTCCTCCGGATTCAGTGTCCGTGGAGGGAGTCCGGACCAGAACCTGATTCTGCTGGATGAGGCCACTGTTTACAATGCCTCCCATCTGCTCGGATTTTTCTCCGTTTTCAATAATGATGCCATCAAGGATGTAAAGCTGTACAAGGGAGATATTCCGGCTAGCTCTGGAGGACGGCTTGCTTCATTGCTGGACATCCGTATGAAGGACGGAAACAACCGAAGGTTCAGTGCCACAGGCGGAATAGGCACCATCTCCAGCAGACTTACCGTGGAGGGGCCCATCTTTTCGGAGAAGGCTTCGTTTCTGTTATCGGGAAGGCGCACCTACGCCGATATTTTTCTTCCGCTGGCACGTGATACGGCAGTGCGGGACAATTCTCTCTTCTTCTACGACCTCAATGGAAAAGTGAACTACGTGATCAATGAAAAGAACAGGATCTATCTTTCCGGGTACTACGGCAAAGATGTTTTCGCCAATGATTTTGCGGGCCTGTATTTTGGAAACCGAACCTTTACACTGCGCTGGAACCATCTGTTCTCCCAGAAACTGTTCAGTAATTTCACTGTGGTAAACTCCCATTACTTTTATGATCTGGGGACTCCGGAAGGGGAGGTGCCATTTTTCAACTGGATCTCCTTTCTGGAGGATTACGGATTGAAAGGGGATTTTATATGGTACTTCACTCCAGAGCATACATACCGCTTCGGGTTTTCCACAGTCTATCATATCATTAAACCAGGTACCATAACCGCAATGGACCAGGACGAGAATAATACCGAAAGCCGGCTTTCCAATAACTATGCCCTCGAAAACGGTCTTTACCTGTCAGGTGAATCAAAATTCTTCGACCGCCTGGGACTTCGCTACGGACTCCGGTTCTCCAGTTTTCATAATATTGGCGAAGCCACTGTTTTTACCTATGGTAATTCCTATGATGTTGTTGACTCCACCCGGTATGGGAAGGGAGAATTCTTCAATACCTATATGGGCCTGGAGCCCAGGATTGCCCTGAATTTCGTTATCAACGAGAAGCAATCGGTAAAGTCCAGCTATTCCAGAACCCGGCAATACCTTCAGCTTGCAAGCAACTCTAATGCAGGCACTCCACTTGATATCTGGTTCCCTGCCTCCCCGAATATCCGTCCGCAGATTTCCGATCAGGTATCGCTGGGATATTTCAGGAATTTTTTGGACAACCGGATCGAATCCTCCCTGGAACTCTACTATAAGAAAATATCCCGGTCCATCGATTTCAGGGATCATGCGCAACTCCTTCTGAACCCCCGGCTTGAAGGTGAGTTGAGGATCGGCGACGCTACCTCTTACGGGGCGGAGGTTTATGTGAAATATGATGCCGGAGGCTTTTCCGGCTGGCTCAGTTATACCTGGTCCAGGACCATGAGAGATATTCCGGATATCAACGAAGGAAAGCCCTATCCCGCGCCCTATGACAAGCCACACGACCTGGCACTGGTTGCCAGCTACGAGCTCACTCCCCGTATTGGGGTCGCCGCCAACTGGATTTACAGTACCGGAATCCCCTTCACCCTTCCTTCGGGAAGGTACTCAGTGCTGGGCAATATCCTTCCGGTATACACCGGAAGGAACGAATACAGGCTGCCGGATTACCACCGTCTCGATCTGTCAGTGACCCTTAAAGGAAAAGAGAGACCCGACAGGCGATGGAGGGGGGAATGGAATTTCTCCGTGTATAATGCCTATGCCAGGAAAAATCCGTGGACACTCAATTTCGTTCAGGACAGCGATAATCCGGATGTTACCTATGCAGAGATGACCTACCTTTTCTCCATCATCCCTGCGATCACCTACAATTTTACCTTCTGATGCGCAGAGATCTGAAACCATATCCATTGCTCCTTACTCTTTTCCTGGGTCTGATCCTGATGTCCTGCACTGAGCGGATCGATATCGAGTTGGATACTACCTACCGAAGGCTGGTGGTTTATGGTACGGTTACCACCGATTCTGTCAGGCACCAGGTGAACCTGACCACCTCCAGTGATTACTTTTCCAATATGCCGCCCCCTCCCGTGAGCGACGCGCTGGTGGAACTCGTTTTTGAAGACCAGACCATCCAGATGGTGGAACAGGACAGCGCTCCGGGACTGTACATGACTCCGGAGCCATTCAGAGGAGTACCCGGGGTCAATTACTCGCTCCGGATCAATGATGTGGATGTGGATAGCAATGGGGAAAGCGAACAATACCAGGCTGAAAGCCGGATGCCCCCGGTTCCTCAACTCGATTCCATAAGGCTTACCTATTTCCGGAGCCCGTTCGTTTCAGGATACCAGGTGAGCATGTTTGCCCTGGATTCACCCGCTCGTGAATGGTACCGGTTCACGCTCCGTAAAAACAGGGAGCTCCTAACCAAGGATCTCCCTGAAATTACCGTGCAGACAGACGATCTTTTCAATGGGACTTACATATTCGGACTTCCCGTCGGCTTTCTTGCCGAGGAGGATCCCGGAGAGGCACCCCTGCCTGGTGATACGGTCACTTTTGAATTGAGCGGTATCGATCAGTCTTACTACTATTTCGTGACCGATGCGCAGCTGGAGCTCTTCGGGAACAATCCCCTTTTCTCGGGTCCTCCTTCCAATGTACGGTCCAATATTTCCAACGAAGGAAAAGGGGTGTTCGCTGCCATTTCCGTGGCCAGAGCATCCGCCATCATCCCCGAAGAATAGAACTTCCCGCATAATTAAGGAGATGGGTATTCTAATAGAGTCCCACCTGCCTTTGATGCTTCACGATGACCTCCGAAATCCCGTTGAACGTGGTGATGAGTCCGGTTACAGTGACATGCTCGCCCAGAAAATATTTTTCCGGTCTCCAGCTGAATCGTCTGGCCACATGGCCTGGCAGAACGATGGTGAACTGATGGGAAGGATAGTCTCCACCGAAAAAGAGCAGGTAGTCGTCGGTCTCCCGGTTGTGCCAGGTGGCGTATACCCTGCCGTAGACCATGGCTACTTTCCCCAGGCTGTATTTGGCTTCAAAGGCTGAAATAGTCCTGATCCTGTATCCGTAATTGTAGCGCCACCTGTATTCCGGATACCATCTGCGATAATCCCTGTACATGCTCCGAGTCCACACAATGTGGGTGTGTGCAGGATAATGAAGCACCGGATATACATCATGGTAATGGTGCCCGCTGTAATAGCGCTTATCAGAGTATTTATTCGGTTTCCTGCGGACCGGTACCCTTCCGTCTGCGTAGACCCTGGTATGGGCTTTTTTGTAGTCGCTGCGCGGATTCTTGGGAGTGCTGTAGCTAACAGGTTGGCGAGCCCGTGTCACCTCCCGGTGATGCTTAACCGGTTCCCGGGCGGCAGTGGCCTTGTTTTTTGTTCCCTCCCCGGAATAGGAACTGACCGGCCTTTCTCTGTCAGTCTTTTCCCGGGTTGAGCTCCTCTGGGTGGTTTGTGCTTCCATTACTGTGGAACCCAAAAACAGAGCGAGCAGTAAAACGGTGGTGTATGGTATAGTTTTCATGATTTCCCGGTTTAAACTGTTAAACGTGTTCGCCTGGTAAAGTTCAAATTCAGTGCCAAAAACAGTAAGTGTATCTGACACACCCACTGAGAGAGCCGGTCAATTCATTGACTATGAAAGATTAAATAATAAGAAAGTCCCCGCCTTTTTGCAGACGGGGACTTTCAGACACAGATTCAACTTTAGGGTTAGTGACTATGTGATGTAGTCTGTAACAATCCTCTTACCAGCAAATATATGGCATTATCCCTAAAATACAAATTTCGACGGCAGATCTTTCCTGCCTCAGTTTCATGGTATTCATGCGAAAAACGTCACGGTGAATGTTTGGAATCTCTGATGTTTGAAGAAAGATTCATTGCGGAAAGGACTCATGTAAACGGAGGATAGGTGACGGAGTTAAACACAGTGGCTTCATAGGTGAACACATCGGCAGTTTTCCAGCCGTCCCATCCGATACCTGCCTTGTACTC
Organism: uncultured Bacteroides sp.; assembly: GCA_964604655.1. Taxonomy (GTDB): domain Bacteria; phylum Bacteroidota; class Bacteroidia; order Bacteroidales. The sequence continues at coordinate 17,218 of CAZRZY010000001.1, forward strand.
GGAGCAGTTGCCAAGGAACTGTTCCAGATCCCACCCCTGTTTCAGGGGCACCTGGGGCAGCAAGGTGCCTCTGAATGATCCTTTTTCAATGAAAATCCCATGCTTTCCCAGTTCAATTTGTGATGGATCATCCATTCTCTGCCTGGGCGAGAGAACGCTTAATTCAATGGTCATCTCATCCAGATCTTCCCGGTGAACAGGTTCGAACCTGTTATCATACAGGGCCGCCGACACGGACATCTCTCTGATGTTCTTTACCAGTAGCTCTTCCTCCGAAAAGGTGCCGATGCATCCTCTCAGCATCTTTCCGGTGTAGACAGATACAAAAACACCACACTTCAGGGAGCCCAGCGGATGTTCCTTCACCAGCGGCACTGCTCTTGCTCTCTTACCCAGTCTTTCCTCGATGGTGACAAAGGCGAGCGTGATCAGCATCCCTTTTTCCGTATGATTCAATTTCATTGATAAACCATCATGGAGATGTAGTCCACTACCTCAGGGGATGGCATGACCTCCCCCGAATGCCCTCTCGCAAGCACATGGAGGCGGTATTCAGGCAGTTGGGATCCCGCATACTCCATCAGAGTCATGATGGGTCCGTAGCCGCATACTGAAATTCGTTCTTCCCTGACCACCGATTCCACTCCGCGGGGGTCCCTGTCCAGGATTTTATCCATCACCAGGTCATCTCTCCGGCGTCCTTCCTCAGGGGTGATAAAATGAGAGAAATCGCAGGATGCCAGGACCATTACCTCCCTTTTTGTTCGAGTCGCCGCTTCGTTAATCCTCCGGGCTACCTTTTGTGCATTTTCATAGGTCTGTTCTCTCATGCATATGGGCACGATGGAAAACTCCTTCCGAAGGAAGTACTGCATGAACGGTATGATCACCTCTGCAGAATGCTCCCTGACATGGGCCATACTGTCCATGGGAAGATCCATGATGGCAGCCAGTTCCAGATCGACGGGGACCCTGCCGGCCGAGTTGACCCAAAATTTGGAATCATCGATGGCGATGGGTTCTCCGAATCCGGAATGGTTCGGATGGAGAATGAGGTAGGTATCCGGCTGCTGCTCCAGCCCCTGAATAAATTTGAAAAACGGGACCGTCTGATGCCCGGAATATACATGCCCGGCGTGGGGAATCACCCCCCCAAAGACTCTGGTGGGCTTCATATCCGGAACGGAGTAGCGTTGCTCACGCTCCATCAGTCGGATCTGATCGAAGATCTCAGATTTAGAGGAGGGATAGAACCTTCCTTCCACTGCTGCATGACGTACATTCATAAGCGGTTAATTAACGAAAACACCTTTTATCTTCAGACCGCACTTTTTACAGGTACCATTACTGCCGATTCCGCTGACCTCGGACTGGTATAAATTTCTGCTCACAAGCATATTCCCGCACCCGGGACAGAGTGTATGGCTTTCGAGCTGGGGAGTGTTGCCCGGGTAGACATACCGTATCTTCTCCCTTGCCATTGCCACAAAACGCTCAATAGTTTTCAGCGGTGTAGGCGGATTATTCATCCTGTGCCTCGGAAAATACCGGCTCACGTGCAGGATAGTATCTGTTCCGCAATGGTCGGAGATCCAGGAGATCATCTCCTTCCATTCTTGATCGTTGTCGTTATATCCGGGAATGATCAGGAAGGTCAGCTCCAGGTGTGTTCCATTGGACACAATCCGGCTGATAGTATCAAGGACAGGCTGGAGTCGTGATCCCGTGCGCCTCACGTAGAACCGGTTTGAAAAGGCTTTCAGATCAACGTTGAGTGCGTCCATAAGCGGCAGAAGCATCTCCAGCGGTTCCCGGTTAATGTAGCCATTGGTAACCATTACATTCTTCATACCACGCTCTCTGACCTGTCTGGCACATTCCAGCATAAACTCATAGAAGATGACCGGTTCATTATAGGTATAGGCCAGACCGATATTGTCTCTGTGAAGCTCCGCTTTCTGAACTAAATCGCCAGGATCCCTGAAGGGGCTATTTGCCAGTATTCCCTGACAAACCTGAGAAATCTCGCTGTTCTGACAAAAATCGCACGACATGTTGCAGCCATAACTGCCGATAGAGAGGATCGATCGACCCGGATAGAAATGATACAGCGGTTTCTTCTCTAACGGATCGGTTGCTACAGCCGACAGGACTCCGAAATTCTCGGTGACCAGTTTTCCGTCCCTGTTCACCCGGACATGACACTTGCCGTACTGGTCAGTTTTGAGAATACAGTAGTGAGGGCACAATTGGCATTGAACCTTTGAATCCTCACGCGATCTGAAGAATAAAGCCGGATACATCCTTCTAAAGTTACAATTTATAATACTGCAAAACCAGCCTCAAACAAAAGCGCTATCCACGGGTTTATAACATAAGGATGAGGAAAAACAGAGGAAAATGGATAAAAAGTTTTTGGTCATTGCAGCAACAATATTAAATACGTTCACCATGAAAGGGTTTGATGCCAGTGAAGGAACCACGGAGAAGGCCACCTTCGGAGGGGGGTGCTTCTGGTGCGTGGAAGCTATTTTTGAAAGAGTGGAAGGAGTCCATAAGGTCGTTTCCGGCTACTCCGGTGGAGATGTGAAGAATCCCGCTTACAGAGAAGTGACCACAGGCCGTACAGGTCATGCGGAGGTGGTGCATATCGTTTATGATCCCCGGGAGGTGAGCTACCTGGAGCTCTTGGAAATATTCTTTAAAACACACGATCCCACCACTCTGAACCGGCAGGGAGCGGATGTGGGCACCCAGTACCGCTCCATTATTCTGTATCACACCGATTCGCAGAAGCAGGAAGCCAGACAGGTTATCCAGGATCTGGATGCAGCAAATATCTGGGAGGATCCCATTGTTACTCAGGTCGAGCCGTTCGAAGCGTTCTATGAAGCAGAGCGGTACCACCAGGAGTACTTTGAAAACAATCCGAACCAGGGATACTGCCGTTTGGTGATACAGCCCAAGGTGGAGAAATTTGAAAAACTATTCCGGGATAAATTGAAGGAATCCAGCTAAGCAGCAGCTCTATACGGGTAAATGGACATGGAAGGCGGCTCCTTTACCGGGTTCGCTTTCCACCTCGATCTTTCCCTGATTTTTCTCCACGAATTCTTTACATATTAAAAGGCCAAGGCCTGAGCCTGCTTCGCCGGCTGTACCGGGTGTGGTCACCATCTCACCGGTATCAAACAGCTTTTCCTGTATTTCCTGCTGGATGCCGATCCCTTCGTCTGCTACCGATATCACGCATTCATCCTTCAAATGTTTCGCTGAGATATGAACCTTTCCACCGGGGAAGCTGAATTTCACGGCATTCATAATCAGGTTTCGTATGACCATGTGGATCATCGATCTGTCGGCAGTAACCACACACCGGCGGTCGATCTTCAGTGTAAACTCGATTCGCTTATGGGTGAGATTGGGCTTCAACTCTTTCAGGCACTCCTCCAACACCTCCTTCATCCGGAGTTCTTCCGGTTGGAATCTGACCGTTTGCATCTGCGACCTTGCCCACACCAGCAAGTTCTCCAGCAGATCCTGGATCCGTTGCGTGCCCTGAAGGATCTGGAGAAGATACTCCTTCTGGGTATCCCGGGAAAACTGATCGAAATTGCTGAAAAGCAACTCGGAAAAACCCGCAACGGCCGAAACAGGATTTCTCAGATCGTGTGCGACTACGGAAAAAATACGGTCCTTGGAACTATTCAGTCGCTTCAGTTCCTTTTCAGACTCACTCAATCGCTGAAGCGTACTGGATATCTGGCGATTGCTCTCTTCAAGCATCAGATTGGTGCGCTTCTTGTTCCGGAGGTTGACCGCGATAATGATCATCAGGACCACCGTCAGCCCGATAAAAATGATGAAGACCAGATTCAATGTCCGCTGGATCTGCGACTCCGATTGCAGCTGTTCGATTTCCCGGTCCTTGATCTCCTGTTCGTATCTTGCCCTGAGCTGTGCGATTTGCTCCGACTGGGTTTCGTTAAACAGATTTTTATACAGGGTGTCATACCTGAGCTGCCAGTTATAGGCCGAGGCATAGTTACCAGCGGAGTAGTGCAACCGGGCCAGTTCGTCATAGGTATCCAGCATCAGTTGCAGAAATCCCCGTTCATTGGAAATACGCAGCGCCCGGTGGAGATAATAGAGTGCCGAGTCCTGCCGGTCCATCTTGCCATAGAGGGATCCCAGGTTCATATAGACCGATCCGGTCCGGAAAGGATCCTTCAGGGATCGTGAAATTTGCAGGCCTTTTAGCAGGCAGCCCAGGGCCTCCTTGTTTTTCCCCAAAGCCGAATAGACCCTTGCCGTGTTGCTGTATACCTCAGGAAGAACGGAAGAGGAGAGAAGCCGGATGGACGAATCGGACTCCAGGATCTCCATAGCTTCCTGAAAATAGGTAAGGGAGGAATCGTACTGCTGTTTATCATAAAGGATCAGCCCTATGCGGTTCATGGAACTGGATTTCTCCGCAGGCTGGTCCATCTGCTTAAAAATCTCCAGGGCGTTCAGGTAATGGATTTCCGCCTCTTCCAGATTTCCCATCTCATGAGCCACCATGCCCAAGCTGTTCTCCATGCAGGCAATTCCCCGGTTGTCCTCATCACGCTCATATGCATTCAGGCTTTGCAGGTAATGGAAATATGCCTCGCTGAAATTGGCCATTTCATAATAGATGTTTCCCAGCTCACGGGCGCAGACAGCTATCTCCTGATAATCTTCCAGTTTGATGAATTCCTCATAGGCCCTCTTATAGTAAAGCAGGCTTTGCTCCGATGCGCCCTTCAACTGGTAAATCCTGCCTTTGGTCCTGAAAAGGTGGGGCAGCCGGTTATCCGGGTCACTCTTCATAAGGATCAGCTCAGCCTGGTTGGCCATACCAAGGGCACTGTCAGGAAAGGTTTCCCGGATGCGGACCGAGGCTTCCATCAGGATTTCGGCTTTTTCAGGCTGGGCCACCGCGGAATGGACTGCAAGGATAGCGAGGAATATATATAAGAGCAGGCGTTTCATGAGATTGTAATGCAGTTCGCCCGGTTCGGGTAAGGTAAAGATACTTATTTTGGGATGAAATCATCCATACAGGGATTCCTGATTCCTTCACTCATGGAGGTCTCCATACCTTTGGATCAAAACACTCCGTATGGCGACTGCAGCAAAATTCACAAAAGGGGAGGAACTGGCCAATGCCCTTTCTCATCTGACAGGTACGTTACTTGCGGTGGCCGGACTGGTGCTGTTGCTGAACCGCTCCATTCATGAAGGGGATGGCTGGCATATCATCAGTTCAGCTATTTTTGGTGCATCCATGATCATCCTCTATCTCTCCTCCACCATGACTCACTCCCTGCCCATGGGAAAATGGAAGGACTTCTTTTTTAATATGGACCGGGTGGCCATCTATATACTTATAGCAGGCACCTACACTCCCATTACCCTGGTAACACTCAGAGGTCCTGTTGGCTGGGTTCTCTTCGGAATCGAATGGGGGCTGGCTCTGGTGGGGACGTTCATGATCGTTTACCGGCCGGGCAAGTTTAACAAGGGAGTCAACGGATTTTACGTGCTCTCGTATGCAGTCATGGGCTGGCTGATCCTTGCTGCCATCGTTCCGGTGTGCAATTCCCTTTCCATGATGGGATGCCTCTGGATCCTCATCGGGGGTATTTGCTATACTCTTGGCATATACTTTTTTAAACGTACCCACTTCCGTTATCACCACCTGGTGTGGCATTTGCTGGTCATGGCGGGGACCCTTTCCCACTTTTTTGCCGTGTTTTTCTATATTATTCCGGGCTAGTGTTATGGAATGTGTGGATACAATTGGTGCATTTGGTTTTTTTTTATACTACCTTTGTACCGTTAATCATTTTAACTATTACAATGAAAGAAGGTAAAGTAAAATTTTTTAATGAATCCAAAGGGTATGGCTTCATTAAGGACGTAGAGTCCGAAGAAGAGTATTTCGTACATGTTTCCGGTCTGATCGACAAGGTCAAGGAGGATGATGACGTGACTTTTGAACTCACAGAAGGGCGCAAAGGATTAAATGCAGTGAATGTCAAACTGATATAGTTGACCAGCTCATTACGTGTTAATCTGTGCCCCCCGGATTTTCCGGGGGGTTTTTTTTGCCCTTATTTTTTTTCCGTATACTTTTAGAAAAATTCTTGGTCATGAACTATAATCGAAGGAAATTCATCGCCGGCTCCGCTGCAGCCGCACTAGGTGTAGCCATGGATCTGAATGCCGGGCCCCGCCGTCCCGGGCTGTCCACTGTCAGTGGAACAGCACCGGAAATAAATCAACTGCCTTCCCTGGAAGGGAGAAAAATACTCTACACCTACGGAGGATGGGAAGGCCATGAACCTGAGCAGTCGGTCTCCCTGTTCAAACCATGGATGGAGCAGGAGGGAGCCGCCGTGGAGGTCTTCCCTTCCCTGGATCCATACGCCGATGAAGCGTATATGAAAGGGGTCGACCTGGTGATCCAGATATTTACCATGGCTCAAATTTCAGGGGAACAGGAGAAAGGGCTGCTCCAGGCCTTACGCAACGGCACCGGTATCGCCGGATGGCACGGAGGTCTCTGTGACTCATTCAGAAACAATGTGGCTTACCAGTTTATGACCGGGGGGCAATGGGTAGCCCACCCGGGTGGGGTGATCGATTATAGCGTGCAGCCGGTGGACCAGGAGGATCCTGTCACCAGGGGACTGGAGGAGTTTCATATGCACAGTGAGCAGTACTATATGCACGTGGATCCCAATATGAAGGTGCTTGCCACTACCACCTTCAGCGATGAGCATGCCAGCTGGATAGACGGGTGCACCATGCCGGTGGTCTGGAAAAAAATGTACGGGAAAGGCAGGGTCTTTTACAGCTCACTGGGACATGTGATGAAGGATTTTGAGGTGCCAGAGGCACTGGAAATCATGAAAAGAGGGATCCGGTGGGCCTCTGCAAGCAAGTATGCACCCCCCGAATCCTGGATCCATCCGGTATATGGATAAAATTGTTTGGAGAGATCGATTTATTTCCTAATTTCGGAGCATCTGTTGTATAACATAATTTGACATGAACTCATCACACCGTAACAGAATCTGGCGATGGCGCTGGTGGCATTCACGGGAAGTTGCTTCGCTGGCTGTGATGAATATGTAAATTGATAAAATCATCATGATTGATGCGGGGCAGGTCCAATGACACTGCCCCGTTTTTTTTAATCCATAAAACCAAAGCAATGAGCAAACTGAAGAAGATTACTCTGGAAGAGCATGAAATGCCCCGCCAGTGGTATAACCTGGCAGCAGACCTCCCCGGGGCAATGAATCCTCCCCTGGGTCCGGACGGGAAGCCGATCGGTCCGGAAGCACTGGCCCCCGTGTTTCCTATGAACCTGATCGAGCAGGAGGTGAGCATGGAGCGATGGATCGATATCCCTGAAAAGGTCATGGAACTGCTCAGCATCTGGCGACCTGCTCCGCTGGTCAGGGCCTATGCGCTGGAAGAAGTACTGGGGACTCCTGCAAGGATCTATTACAAGAATGAAAGCCTGTCACCCGCCGGCAGCCACAAACCCAATACCGCTATACCGCAGGCTTACTACAACCGGGAATTCGGGATACGGAAACTGACCACCGAGACCGGTGCCGGTCAGTGGGGTAGTGCGCTCTCCTTCGCATGCTCTTTGCTTGGAATGGAGTGTAAAGTATTCATGGTCCGGGTCAGCTTCGACCAGAAACCGTTCCGAAAGCTGATGATGCAGGCCTGGGGAGGAAAATGCGTGGCAAGTCCCAGCCTGGAGACGCAGGCCGGAAGGGCAGTTTTGGAAAAGGATCCTGACACTCCTGGCAGTCTGGGTATCGCGATCAGTGAGGCAGTGGAGGCTGCAGTGACCGATGAGACCGGTCAGACGCGATACTCTCTGGGAAGTGTGCTGAACCATGTGATGCTTCACCAGACCATCATTGGCCTGGAGGCCAAGAAACAGCTGGAAAAGATCCAGGAAAGGACCCCGGATGTGGTGATCGGTTGTGCCGGAGGGGGAAGCAATTTTGCCGGACTGAGCTTCCCGTTCATGCTCGATAAGATCCATGGTGCAGAGATCGATATCATCCCGGTGGAACCGGCCAGCTGCCCGACGCTTACCAAAGCACCCTTTGTTTATGACCACGGAGACCTGGCCAGGATGACACCCTTGCTGGCCATGAATTCACTGGGTCATGAATTTATTCCTCCCCCCATTCATGCGGGTGGACTGAGGTATCACGGTATCGCTCCCATGATCAGTCATGCCGTCAACCACGGTCTCGCCAGGCCGGAGTCGATCCAGCAGCTGGAATGCTACCATGCTGGAGTCACCTTTGCCCGGTCCGAAGGGATCATTCCGGCGCCTGAAACCACTCACGCCATCGCTTCGGCCATCCGGGAAGCCAATAAGGCTAAAGAGGAGGGGAAGGAGAAGGTGATCCTTTTCAATTTCAGCGGGCACGGATTAATGGACCTGGTGGGCTATGATAAATATCTGACTGGCCAGCTCACCGATCACGAGTTGTCCGATGAAGACTTTGCCAGGTTTACGGAAATCCTCAAGGACCATCCGGTGCCAACTATATAAGTTTGGCTTTCAGCTTAACAGGAGTGGGGGAGACCAGCCTTGAAACAGGACACTTTTCCTTGGAAGCAGCGGTAAGTTCGTTGAATTTATCCTCTGAAAGTCCTTCGCATTCCACCTCACACTCCAGTTCTATGGAGGTAATAACCGGACCGGTGTCATCGCTTCCCAGGTGAACGTTGGCATCGGTCTTAACCGATTCCGGTACCAGGTTCTCCTCACTGATCAGAGCGGAGAGGAACATGGAGAAGCACCCGGACAATGCTGCTCCGATCAACTCCTCCGGATTGGTACCTTTGCCTTCCTGAAACCGGGATGCAAAGGTAAAAGGCCCTTCATAATCACTGAATTTCATGGTCCCTTTGCCCTGCTTGAGGGTTCCGGACCAGATAGCACTTGCGTTTCTTGTAGACATAATTTTCGATTTAAATATACCGTTACGTTTCTTTACTTTTTTTATTAACCTGCCGGGAAGTCGAATGTTCGAGCAACATGTCCGATGATTTGACTTTCGGACCACGGGAATGTAACTTTATGGAAACCCCTATAATTCGCCACCATGAACCCATATATCTACCTTTCGGCAACCCCGGAGTCGTTGATTGCTTCTCATCTGCCACCCTTTGAATTCGGGAACTACCTGGCCGTAGGAACCAAAAAACGCACCCGTGGCCAGGCCATCTATTTCGATGTGGATCCTGATAAGGTCAGCACCCTTCCCAAAGAATACATTAAAAGGAAGCTGGTTCCCTATGAAAGCGGCGAACCGAAACGCTCCGTCTATCTCTCCATTTACCGTTCCCTGGAGCAGACCCCTCTGGATGCGCTGAAGAGTCTCTACCTGGTTACCGACGACGGAAAAGTACTGCGACTTGAAGGCACCACATGGGAACCGGATGAAGAGACCCTGATTTACCTGTACCAGCAATTTATCCCCATATCCACCCGTGTGGCCAGCAAGCTTACTCCACCGGAATTCATTGGATTTCTCACCGATCCGGAAAAACCGGTATTTGCCCCCAGAATTTTCATGGCCGACCTGAAACTGAACAAACTGGCCAGGCACCCCGATGCACCCATTCATGACCTTCCATACCCCAACCCCGATCATCTGAGGGACTGCCTCACCAGGCTGATGGCCTCCGAAGCGCGGCTGACCAAAACGGTGATCAGGCAATTCAAATCCGAATTGTCGTACAGAACGCTAAAGAAAGGATTCTACGTGGGTGACCAGGAAGGGTATAAATATTATCCGATGCCATCCACCAAGGAGCTGGAGAGCACCCATTACTCCTGGTGGCGTTCGGCACTCACCCAGGGATTCTAGCTTTGCTTTTTGACTGGAGTTTCCATTTGATTACCGTTTTCTACCAATAGTTTTTATATTTTAGTGTCATATTCGGAAGCTCCATGCGCTTTTCGCTCCATCCGCAACAGAGGCCTGAATTCAGGTTCAGGAGCCTGAGTATTCATGAGATCCTGGATATTTGCGAACATTCGCTCCCCTCCCTGGCCGAAGCTTTCGGAAGGTCCATCGTCATACCGTCTTTTTTTTCTTTCTCCGACAAGAAACTGGTGGCATTCTATCGAAGCGCAACACCCAGAATCTGCTACCGTGCGGCCATACCCAGTGAACTCACCTGACCTTTCACCATATGAAAAATCTACGAATTCCTGTTATTCTTGCCCTCATGGTATCTACTGCCCATTTAAATGCACAATTCCAGGGCCCCGGTATCGGTTTCCTTGAAGTGCTTTCCGATATTGGCTCTCCCGGCCTGCCAGGGACTGCAGCATATGCAGAGCCCTCCCAGGAATACACGCTATCAGGCTCGGGAGAGAATATCTGGTTTCGAACGGATCAATTTTCTTTTCTATCGAAAAGGATGAGTGGGGATTTTATCCTGCAGGGGCGGCTATCATGGATAGGTGAGGGGGAGGATCCTCACAGGAAGGCCGGGATCATGTTCCGCAAAGGTCTCACCTCCGATGCACCCCACATCAGCTGCGTCGTACACGGAGATGGTCTTACCTCGTTGCAGTACCGCGAATCTCCGGGAGATGAAACCAGGGAGATACGGTTTCAGCTTACTGCTGCCGATGTGCTGCAGCTGGAGAAAAAAGGAGACTATTACACCATGTCGGTAGCCCGGTCAGGAGATTTGTATACTACCCGGGGAATCCAGTTGTCTCTGGGCAACGAGCTCCATGCCGGCCTGTTCATCTGTTCCCATAAAGACGGGGTAGTGGAAAAAGCCCGGTTCACCAATGTCAGGCTACTCGGAACCGCCCCGGATGACCTGGAACCCTATGCCGGATACATCGGGAGCCTCCTGGAGGTGATGGAGGTGGAGACGGGACACCGCGTGATACTGGACGGATCGCCGGGCTCGTGGCAGGCACCCAACTGGACTCCCGACGGGAGCAAACTGATCTATAACTCGGATGGGCTTCTATACAATTACGACCTTCTCAAACGCTCCTCCGGTGTGCTCCCCACCGGTTTTGCCGACCGGAACAATAACGACCATGTGATCTCCTTCGACGGGACCCGGCTGGCCATCAGTCACCACCCGGAAGAGGATGACGGACAGTCGGTGGTCTATACCCTTCCCCTGGAGGGAGGCACCCCCGAAAGAGTCACCCCGAACAGCCCCTCCTACCTGCATGGCTGGTCGGCCGACGACCGGTTTCTGGTCTACACCGGCAGAAGAAACGGAGTCTATAATATCTTCCGGATCCCGGTGGAGGGAGGTGAGGAGGTGCAGCTGACCGACGAAGAGTGTCTCGATGACGGTCCCGAATACAGCCCGGACGGGAACTACATCTACTTCAACTCCTGTCGCACCGGAACCATGCAGCTATGGCGGATGGATCCTGACGGAGGGAACCAGACCCAGCTTACCTTCGATGAATACCACGACTGGTTCCCCCATATTTCTCCCGACAACCGGTGGATCGTATTTATCTCCTATCCTCCCGAAGTGGCGGCCGATGCCCATCCCTTTTACAAGCGGGTTTTTCTCCGGATCATGTCGGTGGAGGAAATGAAGCCCAGAGTGATCGGATACCTTTACGGCGGACAGGGCAGCATGAACGTACCCAGCTGGTCACCCGACAGCAGAAAAATCGCCTTTGTCAGCAACGGAATTTTCCATTAAATTTTGAAAAAACGCATGTATTTCCTTCATAAACCCTGCAGTTTTTCTTCTCTAAGGGGGATCTTCCCCTCCATCATTATCATGTCCGGCTTGCTGCTGCCCCACTCCTATTCCATGGCCCAGGAGGAAGGCTACAGGCCCGGACTTGCCTTCCGGGAGGACTGGAAGGAGATACCCGCGCACATCCCTGTTAACCAGGAGCATATCAATAATCCGCAGCTCATACTGCAGACCTACGGACCGGGTAGGGACAGTATTAAAAAGAGTCATCACGACAATCCACCCGATGATCCCTGGTACATCTGGTCGGGCCTTTGTGAGGGGAACTGGGCGGTTTCCCTCCGGCACCGGGAGTCGGACATCGACCTCTCCACCTATGCTAAAATACGTTGGCGCACCAAACAGGCCGGTATGCGGCGGCTCCATATCCTTTTGAAACTGTCGGATGGAACCTGGCTGGTCAGCAGGGAGAGCGACCCTTCATCGGTGGACTGGCGCATCAGGGAATTCAACCTTTCCGAAACTCAATGGTACCGGCTGGATATCCATCAGGTGATTGAAAGATCCCCCGTCCCCAATCCCGATCTGTCCAGGGTGGAGGAGATCGGTTTCACCGACCTGACCAGGGGAGGAAGCAGCCAGGCCTGTTCCAGGCTTGACTGGATCGAAGTATATGGTTATCTTGTTGAACGGTAGTAATCCTGAACTGACCCATATGAAACCGATGAAAAAGAAACTGACCCGAAGAGAATTTGTACAGACCACCGGTGCCGCGGCAGCTGGTCTGGCCATCGCTCCTGCGGCCGGATGTTCAGCCAACCGCACCCCGTTCGATCCGAAGGGACTTCCCACTGTCAAACTGGGAACCACAGGAGTGGAGGTCCCGTTCATGGGCGTCGGCTGCGGAAGCAGATGGATGTCCATCGAAAACGATGATCAGGCCCTTGAGATACTGGAATATGCACTGAATAACGGTCTGTATTACTGGGATACAGCCGCATCGTACGGCAATGACCGGATATCCAGTGAGGAGCGGATCGGAAAGATCCTGCCGGACCAAAGGGAAAAGGTCTTTCTCGTTTCCAAGACCGGAGACCGGGGAGCAGACCTGGCCAAAGAGAGCATTGAACGCAGCCTCCGGCGGCTGGGAACTGATTACATCGACCTGATGCATGTCCACTCCATCTCTTCGGTAGAGGATGCGGAGCAATTGGGAGAGAAGGGGAAAGTGCTGGAGGTCCTTCACCGGTATAAAAGCGAGGGCGTCATACGTCACATCGGTTTTACCGGGCATACTACGGCCGAAGGGATGAAACGGGCTGCTGAGCTCTATGATTTCGAAGCGATGATGATCGCGCTGAATCACCAGTCTTCCGACCGCTCGGAAAAGTTCGAAGAACTTCCTGTTCCCGTTGCCAGAAAGAAGGGGATGGGGGTTATCGCCATGAAAGTGATCAGGCCCAGGGAAACGGTGAATGGCCTTGCAGCTGCGGACCTGGTCCGTTACGCTCTGAGCCTGGAGGAATTTCACATGATCAATGTGGGGATCGACAGCCTGGAGGTTCTGAAGTCCAACCTGGATGTCTTCAGGGACTTCAAGCCGCTGGAAGAAGAAAAAATGGAGGAGATCCGGCTTGCTCTTCAGCCCTTCTACAGGGGAAAAGGGGTTGCCTGGATGGAACCCTCCTATGTGGATGGCTGGCAGCCACTCACCTACCGTGCATAACAGAATCTATTCCGTTTCGGAATAGAAGCGGTTTCTGTGCTTTTCGGCTATTCCTAATAACTCATCGGCCACCTCCCGGTGTTCCTGCAGCACATTGGTGGTCTCGAACGGATCACTGACCATATCGAAGAGCGCCGTATCGATGCTTTGCATGTCGTACTTTCCTGGTAATCCGTCTTTCCCTGGGGTGCGCAACGTTCGATAGGGGTGGGGGAGGTGAAGCTTCCATTTTCCGTCACCGCTCATCACTCCCTCAAAATTACTTCCGTTGGAAAAGGCATAATAGGTGTGTGGATTAGTGGCTTCATCGTCGCCCCGTATCCAATCCCAGACATTTTTTCCGTCGATCTCGTTCCCGGGAACCTCGATCCCTGCAAGGTGACAGAGCGTCGGCAGCAGGTCCACCGATCCGAAGGTCCTCTCCGATACCGTACCGGCCTCAATATGAGGGGGGTATCTGATAATGCATGCCGAACGCACGCCCCCGTCGAAGGAGGTCCCTTTGGCTTCCCGGTACGGAGTGATCCCGGCATGGTTCCCGTAGGATACCCAGGGTCCGTTGTCGGAGGTAAAAACCACCACCGTCCGCCGGTCCAACCCCTGATCCTTTAAGGCCTGCTGTATCTGCCCAACGCTCCAGTCGATCTCCAGCATCACATCCCAGTAAAGTCCTTTGCCCGATTTTCCTTCGAATTCTTCCGAACAGAACAGGGGAACATGGGGCATACTGTGGGGTACATAGAGCAGGAAAGGCTTTTCGCTGTGGTCTTTGATGAATTTTACCGCCCGCTCGGTATACCATCGCGTCAGGTGGGTCTGGTCCTCCGGGGTCATCTCCCCGATGGTCACCTGCCCATCCTCCCAGTATCGCAGGGGCCACTGGCTCCAGTACTCCGGGTTGCCGGGATGGTATTTCCACATATCGTTGGAGTACATCAGTCCGCAGGTTTCGCCAAAACCACGGTCATGGGATCTCCTGCCGGGCTGATCCCCGCAATGCCACTTCCCGAAGCAGGCGGTGGCATATCCCGCACGGGAGAAGACCTCTCCCATGGTGGCAAAAGCAGTATCCAGACCCGGAGCCTCGGGCGGATGGGCATTGAAAACCCTGGTCCTTCCCGGATAACAACCAGTTAGCAACGCTGCCCTTGAAGCGGAGCAGACAGCCTGAGGCACATAGAAATTGTGATAGGCGCACCCTTCTGCGGCAAGCCGGGTGACATGGGGGGTCTCCAGAACCTTCTCTCCGAAAGGTTCAAAATCGGCCCATCCGGAGTCATCGAGGAAAATGACGACCACGTTGGGAGGTAATTCCTCTGTTTTTGACTGGCAGGAAAAAAGAGAGATGCCGGCAAGTATGACGATAACAACAGAAATGGGATTCATGATTTTCAGTAGCATGATGTTGGTTGTTTAATGATCTGAAGATTAGTTCGGTCAAAGTTCGATTAATACTAGTGGCAATAAAGGTCACCGATGACGGGTGCGAAAATCGAAGGTCAGGGAAACAGAGAGGGCTTCTCCTTCCACTCTGCGGGGCAGGTACTGGTAGGGCCGGGAAAGAGGCCCCAGATGGCGGGGCTCCTTGAACTTGGTCCCGATGGCAGGTATGCCCCGCATGAAGGAAAGATCGCCTTTTGGGTGGCTCACCGTGGTGCGTGCCGGCTGCGGAGCCTCTCCCGGCGTGAAAAGCCGCAGAAACAGGTCCCTGGTGTGGCTGTAAACAGTGAAGTCAACTCCTTCTTCCCGGTAAAACCTGGCCCAGTAAAGCTCCGAGTAATACCCCTTGAATTCCGGATACTCATAACCGGAATGCCCGGTGATGGTCTCATTGAACGGCTTCTCCCAGACATGGAACTGCACTCCTTTCATCCGATTCTTCCAGACCCGGTAGGGTCCGTTGCCCATGTAGCTAACCGAAGTGATCCCCTCCTCCGGGTAGGTGAAGGAAGCGCCTGTGTAAGGAATCGTGCCCCCTTCCGGCTGGTAGGAGAGCTCCATATCTACCAGTCCGTTCCTGTGAATGGTCCAGGTCAGACTTCCGCTGGCGCCATAATCGGCCACTGCCACATGTGCATCTTCCCGGGCGAAATGGCGAAAGCTTTTCAGTTCCGGATCATCCCGCCGAAAAAGAGGGCCGTTGGTCAGGGGAATCACACTTCCGTTTGACTCCACCTTCACCAGCCGCCCATCCCTCCTGGAAATTTCCAGCACCACTCCCCCGGCTTCCAGCTCCAGGCCGGATGCATTCTCCCTGACCTTAACGGGCTGCATATTCGCTTCCATGGTTTCAGGAAACTCGCTCTCCAGTTCTTCTGTGGAAATCGATGCCGGACTTTTTACCGGCCAGCTCCAGAGGTGGATGAGCCTTCCATGGGGGTCCACCGCCTCCAGGGTGAGGACATCGGCATGCCGCCACCCTTCGGTCAGGGGTACGGCCAACTCTCCCCACTGTCCGGGAGAAAGGGGGTCGACAAGGGGGCTCCCGAAATCGAGGATCCTGGCCGATTCGATCTCATCCGGGTATCTGGAGCCTCTGTTCCCCGGTCCGGGAAGATCGAGCCAGTGGTAACGGAAGGTGCACTGATCGAGTCCGGTATAATGAAACCGGTTCTGCACCCGGAAGATACCGTTGAATTCAGGAGTGATATACCGCTCCTCCAGATGGACCGGGGACCAGATGTGGCGAATGGTATAATAACTCCCTTCCTTCTGATGGTAGGGACCCAGGATCCCGTCAGGAGCATGGTTCCCGTCTGTATCCAGTTCTCCCGTGTCGGTCCTTCGGATGGCCTCATCGGCAAAGACCCAGAGAAAGCAACCGGCCGCCAGCGGGTGTTCCCATATCCGCAGCCAGTAGTCCTCCAGCCCCGCACCGTGTCCGCCGTCATAGAGTCCGTGAATCAATTCTGTGGGAAAGAAGACTTTGCGGGGGGCAAAATGATCCATCGACAGGTGATCATAGTTCATATAGTGGGCCGTATTGGTACTGCCGTGGACCGCCCAGGGATGATTCACCTCCCGCTGCTGGATATCCATCTCCCTGAAATCGGAATCGTAGGCGGTGTTCCATCCCCCCTCGTTTCCATTGTCCCACATCACCACCGAAGGATGGTTCACATCCCTGGCAATCATCTCCCCCAGGAGCTTCCTGCCGACCACCGAATCGTAGGGGGGACGCTGCCATCCGGCCAGTTCATCCAGCACGAACAGGCCCAGGGAATCACACACTTCCAGGAAGTGCTTGTCGGGCGGGTAGTGAGACATCCTTACCGCGTTCATGTTCATATCCTTGATCAGGTTAACCACCTGGATGCTGAACTCCCTGGAGGAAGTCCGTCCATGGTCCGGATGGAAGGAGTGGCGGTTCACTCCTTTAAACTTGATGCGCCGGCCGTTCACGTAGATTCCATCCTGGGCGCGTACCTCCACGGTACGGAACCCTGTCTTTTCCCGGTGTCGATGAAGCACTTCTCCCTTCCTGTCGAGAAGGACGAACTCTGCCTGATACAGGGCAGGAAACTCCGGGTTCCAGGGTTGAATCCCCTCGACAACGCCCTCCAGCCTGTGCACCCTTCCATCCCCGGTCTCTGCAGTGAAGCTTGATTTCTCCTGTCCGTCCGCCTCCAGCACCTCTACCCGGAGGGAAGATCCTTTTCTCAGATTCGAAGTGTAGACATCGGCCCGAAAGCTCCCGTCGGCACGGGCATCGATGGCCACCCGCCGGATGTGCTCCTTCGGCCGGGCCACCAGGTATACCGGCCGGAAGATCCCTCCGAAAATCCAGTAATCGGCTTTCCGCTCCGCCTGATTGACCGACATGTTACCGGAGAATTTTTTCACAAATACTTCCAGGGTATTCTCCTTTCCATAATGCAGCAGTTCCGATATCTCATAGCTGAACCGGTAAAACGCTCCCTGATGGACCTCTCCGGCCTGCCGGCCGTTCAGCACCACCCGGCAATCAGTCATTACCCCTTCGAATACCACATCAACGGACATCCCCTCCCAATCATCCGGTACGTTGAAGAGGTGACGGTAATGGCCCTCCTCCTTCAGTCGTTCCTCAAAGGGTACATGGCCGTAGTGATACTCCCCGAATCCCTGCTGCTCCCAGCAGGAGGGAACCTGGATGGTCGTCCACTGACCGCTGTTCCTGCCTGCCGTGCAGTAGAACTCCCACGTGGCGGTCCGGTCAAAACCGGTGCCGGAAAGATAACGCACCTGACTCTCCTGGGAATGTAAAATAAACGGACCGATTATCAGAATAAGAGAAAATAATCGTTTCATTGGATGTTCCATAAAATAAAATGATGAAGTAGCTTCTGGTTCCAAGATCGCAATTTTTTTTCCGGATCCAATCATTCTTCAAGGATCAAACGGTACCCTGTATTCTCACCCGGAGTGCTGCCGGCAAAGTCCTCTTACCGGGACCCTCCAGAAACTGATGCAGCGGGAACCCGTTGGCACAGTGCCGGAAGGTGATACCGCTGATACGGATATAACCCATCCCGTACTCCTCCGGCACGAAAAACTGCTCCCGGATGGCTCTTTCAAAGGATGTTTCAGAGCAAATGTAGCAGTTTCAGCAGCCCGTTACCATGTACCCGTGTCCCGAATCCGGGGCATAATGAGACGTATTTACACCTGCAGCAAATCAAAACCTTTTAAATTTACATCAAAATCAAATATTCGTCCATGTTTCATTCCCATCGCTCTTTAATACGTTATCACACCCTGCTGCTTCTCCTGGGGATCTCTGTTGCTTCTATGGCTCAGAACAGGCCGGAAAGAGAACAATGGCTGCAGGATAATGGATTCGGAATGTTCATCCACTGGAGTTTCGACTCGCAGCTGGGAATCGTCATCAGCCATTCGGCAGTAGGGGCCTCCGAATCATATACCGACCGGTACTTCCATCAGCTTCCAACCACTTTCAATCCCACTGCTTTCGATCCGGACAGAATCGCCTACCTGGCAAAGATGGCGGGCATGAAATATATGGTCTTCACGGCCAAGCACCATTCGGGTTACTGCATGTGGGACACACGCACCACCGATTTCAATATCATGGAAACATCCTATGGAAAAGATGTAGTCCGGGCATATGTGGAGGCGTGCAGAGCGCACGGACTGGCCGTGGGGCTCTATTTCTCCCCGGAGGATTTTCATTTTCTTTTCTCGGAGGACCAGGTGATCCGGCGCACCCGGATCCAGGAGATCCCGGCAGAGGTCAAAGAGCGTTATATCCGCCTTTTGAAGGAACAGTGCAGGGAGCTGCTCACCGGCTATGGACCCGTCGATATCATGTTCTTTGACGGGGGAGAGAATTTCCTGGTCGAAGATCTGAAGCCTTATTGCTGGGAGCTCCAACCCAACCTGCTGATTACCCGCGGCGAGATCGAGACCCCCGAGCAACACCTCCGGGAGCATCCTTCCGAGAGGGTCTGGGAAGCCTGTATGACCATGGGAACCCAGTGGCAGTTCAAACCCACCAACGAAAACTATAAAAGCGGAGGGGAGATCCTTAGATATCTGGTGGAGACTCGCGCCAAGGGGGGATCCCTGCTGATGAACGTCGGTCCAGACGCTTTTGGTACCCTGCCCCACGAACAGGAACGGATACTCACGGAGATTGCCGCATGGAATTTCATCAACGGAGAGTGCCTTCAGGAGGTGAGGCCCTGGAGGGTGACCAACGACGGCCCCGTCTGGTACACCTGGCATCCCGGTGAAAAGATCTTATATGCAGTTCTTTTTGGACAGGAGGAGTGGGAGAGAGGCGAACGCAGGGAGATCCTGCTCCCCTCGGTCCGTTCCACCGACCAGACCAGGATCAGCGTGCTGGGACAGTCGGGCGAGCTGGTGGAATACCAGCCGGAGGTGGCGGCAGATACACGATTTGAACAAGCCGGCCGGGGACTCAGGGTTTCCCTGGTCCGGGCGCAGCGTATGTACAACAATCACCGCTGGCCACATCCCCTGGTATTAAAACTGGAACATATAAACTAAATCATATCCTTATGAAACCCAACCGCACCATCTCTTTCCTGCTCCTCACTTTCCTGGCACTCCTCGGATCCTGCCGTAATACTTCTCAAACGGCTTCTCCGGATAGTTTCAATGCCGATGTAATTGTCTATGGAGGAACCTCTGCAGCGGTCACCTCGGCTATCCAGGTGGCCCGGATGGGAAAGAGTGTCATCATGGTCTCACCCGATAAACACCTGGGAGGATTGACCGCCTCGGGTCTGGGTTGGACCGATACAGGAAACAAGGCGGTCATCGGCGGGCTATCCCGAAACTTCTACCACCGCCTTTTCAATCACTACCAGGAGGAATCGGCCTGGATGTGGGAGGACAGGAGCGAATATGGCAATGTGGGGCAGGGAAATGTAGCCATCGACGGAGAGTTCCGAACCATGTGGATCTTTGAACCCAGCGCCGCCGAAAAGATATTCGATGCCATGATAGCCGAATTTGAAGTTCCCGTCTACCGGGAGGAACTTCTGGACCGGAACGGGGGAGTAGTCACCAAAAACGGAGGGATCCGCTCCTTTCGAACCCTCAGCGGAAAGGTGTTTTCCGGAGAGGTGTTCATCGATGCCACCTATGAAGGAGACCTGATGGCAGCAGCCGGGGTCAGTTACCATGTGGGCAGGGAAGCCAACTCCGTATATAACGAGGAGTGGAACGGTGTTCAAACCGGAGTGCTCCACCACAGCCATCACTTTAAAACAGATATCAGTCCTTACGTGGTGCCGGGAGATCCCTCCAGTGGTGTATTGCCCAGGATTTCCACCGAAAATCCCGGTGAATACGGGGAAGGTGACCACAGGGTCCAGGCCTACTGTTTCCGGATGTGCCTGACCCATGTACCGGAAAACCGGGTGGAGATCACCCGCCCGGAGAATTACGATTCTACCCAGTATGAACTGTTGGTCCGTATCTTCGATTCGGGCTGGCGAGATGTATTTCACAAGTTCGATCCCATCCCCAACGGAAAAACCGATGTGAATAACCACGGCCCCTTCAGCTTTGACAATATTGGTATGAACTTTGATTATCCGGAGGCCGGATACGAACGCCGGAAGGAGATCATTGCCGAACATACCAGCTACCAGAAAGGATTGCTCTGGTTCCTGAAGTCCGATACCAGGGTGCCTGAAGAGATAAGGACAGAGATGTCCCGGTGGGGCTTTCCGAAGGACGAGTTCACCGATAACGGTCACTGGCCACATCAGATCTACGTCAGGGAGGCCAGACGAATGATCGGTGAATACGTGATGACCGAGAACGAAGTTCTGGGCAGGCGTCCGGTGGAAGAATCGGTCGGTATGGGTTCCTATACCATGGATTCACACAATACCCAGCGTTACATCAAACCCGACGGGTTCGTGCAGAACGAAGGAGATATCGGGGTGAAGGCCCCCCGTCCCTACCAGATCGACCGCCGTTCACTGCTGCCTGTCAGGGAGGAGTGTGACAACCTCCTGGTCCCGGTATGCCTCTCCTGCTCTCACATCGCTTTCGGCTCCATCCGGATGGAACCGGTTTTCATGATCCTGGGACAGAGTGTCGCCACACTGGCCGTACTGGCCCTCGAATCGGATGCGCCCCCCCATGATGTTCCTTATGCTGTTCTGAGGCAGCAGCTGCTGGAGGATGGCCAGGTACTGGAGTATCAAGAATAGGACTGGAGGGGTGCTTTCTGCTGCAGGTATCAGGCATTTCAGGGACTCCGGCGGTATAAAAACCCCCTTAATTTGAAACATTCCTACACTTCTGGCAACCTCAGTTTTGTAGCTTAGCTGAATAGAAAAACACCCTTGCTATGAAAAGATCGGAGATCAACCGGCTCATTGAAGAGGCCCTCGGTTTTTTTGAGGATATGAACTTCAAACTCCCACCCTGGGGATACTGGTCCCCCGAAAAATGGATGGAAAGCACCGATAATTTGGAAGAGATTGTCGAAAACCAGCTGGGTTGGGACCTGACCGATTTCGGTTCGGGTGATTTTAAAGAGACCGGACTCCTGCTCTTCACCATTCGAAACGGTAATCTGAAACGGAATCAAAAGAGCTATGCGGAGAAGATCATGATCGTGGAGGAGGATCAGGTGACTCCCATGCATTTCCACTGGTCTAAAATGGAGGATATCATCAACAGGGGAGGAGGGAACCTGATGCTTCAGCTCTATCCATCGGATGAGGAGGAGGAGCCGGCCCATTTCCCCTTCGAGGTAAGCCTCGATGGCATCCGCAGGAGGTGCCATCCCGGTGATGTGATCAGGCTCCGGCCGGGTGAAAGCATCACCCTCTACCAGGGACTCTATCACAAGTTCTACGGCGAAACAGGTAATGGAAGAGTATTGGTGGGAGAGGTCAGTGCGGTGAACGACGATCATTCCGACAACCGGTTCCATTTTGAGGTGGGAAGGTTCCCGAACATTGAGGAGGATGTAGCCCCATCCCATCTTCTGGTGGGGGATTACGAAACTTATCTGGCATCGAAAACATGAAGGGGTGGCTCCGTGGGGAGAACTGACCGGCCAAACAAAATAGTTCATGAGAGGGATCCATATTATCATAACGGCCATCTTGCTGATGGTCTCCTGCAGGGAGCAGGAGCAACAATGGCCCAATGTATTGCTGATACTGGCCGATGACATGGGATGGAACCAGCTGGGCTGCTACGGAGGCCCCTACCATACCCCTCATATCGACTCTCTCGCAGCCACCGGGATGCGGTTCACCCAGGCCTACTCGGCCGCGGCGGTCTGCAGTCCCACCAGGGCGGCCCTGATGACCGGGAAATACCCGGCCCGGCTTCATCTGACCGATTTTATCAAAGGGCAGGAATTCCCCGATAGTCTTCTTTCTCAGCCGGACTGGCAGAAGTACCTGCCCCTCCAGGAAATCACCCTGGCGGAGGTGTTCAGGGAAAACGGTTACCGGACGGCCCTTTTCGGAAAATGGCACCTGAGCCGGGAAAAGCAACCCCCGGGTTCTCTGCCTTTCAATCCCGATAAACAGGGATTTGACGAGTATATGATCACCTATAAACCGGTTCGGGGAAAGACCGATCCCGACCACGATCCTCATAACATCGACTCCATAACCCGCCGGTCGGTACAATTTATGGAACAGCACCGGAACAGACCTTTTCTGCTGGTGGTATCCCACAATGCCATTCATGATCCGATCATGGAGAGTGAGATCCGAGTGGAGCGATATGAACGGCAGTTCACCGGTTCCCGGTACCGGGTGGACCCGCGGCTTGGAGCCATGGTTTCCAGGCTGGACCAGTCCACGGGTGTTATTCTGCGTACCCTGGATCAACTGGGCCTGACCGGCCACACCCTGATCCTGTTCTGCTCAGACAACGGAGGGAAAGAACATTACGCCAGCCAACACCCCTTCCGGCGAGGAAAGGGATGGCTCTATGAAGGGGGGATCAGGGTTCCCATGATCGCCAGCTGGCCGGGCCGGATTCCCGCAGGCAGGGAGAATAATGTGATCACCTCCACCATCGACCTCTTTCCCACCATTCTGGAAATGACCGGCCTTTACGGCCTTGCGGACGGGATGGACGGGATCTCCATGGTTGGGGAGTTCAGGGGAGAAGATCCGCCCCTGGAACCGAGAAACCTGTATTGGCATTACCCTCACTACCACCGGGGTTCGGGCATGAAACCGGCCTCCGCCATCCGGGTGGGTGACCTGAAACTGATCGAATGGCATGAGGAATTTATGCTGCATGAACATGCCTGGGAACTATACGACCTTTCGGCCGATCCAGGTGAGGAGAGGGACCTTTCCCTTGAAGATCCCTCCACCCTGGATGAGATGCGAAAAGCACTCTACCTCTGGCGAAACGAAATGGATGCACAGATGCCCGTTGTGAAAACCCGGACCTACCCATGAAAAAGTACCATGGTGCGCTGACAACGCTTTTACTGGCTCTCTTTACGGGAACCTTTGCACCGGCACCGTCAAAGGGGTACCGCTCCGGTCCCGACCAAATAATCAGGAAACAACTGCTCACCCGGCTGGGGATCGACCTTCCCCTGACGCCGGAGAATATGCAAGCCATCCAGGAACATCCTGCCATGAGGGAATACCAGGCGGAGAGTTGGCACAAAAGGGTCGACCGGATGAAGGAGAAGCCCCCGAGGCCCAGGGGAATGGGTGAACCGGGCAGAAACAATCCGTGGATGCCGGAACGACTCATTCCTTATTTTACAGAATGGCTAAAAAATGAATACAATACGCTGGAAAACCTGAAGCAGGCATGGATTTGCTTAAGGGTACGGTGCTACCCCCGGGGGCGTAATCGCCGCAATTACGGCCGCCAATCAAGGTTTGTCGGTAATGCTCATCGAACCCATGTCCGTGATAGGGGGAATGTACAGCAGCGGGCTGAACTTCAACAAGGTGGCCCTGGCGGGAGTATCCTACACATTCGGACGCGAGTCGGTTGCAGAGTATAATGAATCTCTTGCCGGGGTGAGACTCATTGACGATACGTTGAAAGGACGAACGGTGGATGAACAAGGTGCTCTACTTCCATATTTCAACTGCTATGACACCCTGATTCCCGGCAGTGGCGATGAACGGGTGATGAATTACAATTTCAGGCCGACCATGACTAAAGACTCGGCTAATTTCGTAGCGGATTACCTTCAAAGCAGTCCTGCACTGAAACCTGGGGATCTCATTGGAATTTTCCCGCGCGGATCAGGAAAATATGAGTTTAATAACCAGCAGAGATCGTTGATATCCCTGGGAATGTTCGGGGCCAATGCCGGTTATACGAACGGGGATCAGAAGACCTGGACGCTGATTTGATCAGAGAGTATGACGATTATGATTGGCTGAACGGACACCGCAGATTCGGTGACCGGTTTAAAAGATTATATTCCCATTATGGTGTCGATCCGGAGGATTCTAAATCTTAGTATCCGTGCCGGCAATTGATTATCATTGTAAAAAATTATGATGATGAACCGTATCTCAGCTGTACTTCTTCTTACATCTTCTTTGCTCTTCCTTTCGGGATGTGTGAAGGAGGTTTTTGTGGAATGTGAATCTTTCGAAGAACATGGCGGATGGGTGGTCGATCCCCAGTTTGTGGAACAGATGGGCTCCCCCTATCTGATGGCCCATGGCATGGGGGAACCAGTGGAAAATGCCCGGACAACCATCGAGATTCCGGCAGGCGGAACCTACCATGTCTGGGCCCGGACAAGAGACTGGGCTCCCGGAAGATGGGAGGCACCCGGGCGGTTTCATGTACTCCTGGACGGGGCCGCATTGCCTGAGACTCTCGGCGACCAGATGGGAGGCTGGGGGTGGAATTATGCCGGTAAGACAAAAGCAATAAAAGGAAGCGCCACATTGGAAGTGGAGGATCTGACGGGATTCAACGGCCGGTGTGATGCCATCTATATCTCCAACCGGTACCGGACCCCCACTAACGAACCGGGATACCTTCGCGACATGCGCGAAACCCTCACCGGAAAGAGGGAGTTACCCGGGAAGGTCCTGGATTTCGACCTGGTGGTGGTAGGAGGGGGGATCGCCGGTTGTGCTGCAGCCATTGCTGCGGCCGAAGAAGGAATGGAAGTGGCCCTGGTTCACGACCGGCCCGTCCTGGGTGGGAACGCCAGCAGCGAGATCCGCGTCCATACCCTTGGCATATACGGGCACTTTGAAAGGATCCTGAAAATGCTCGACACCGAACACTACCCCAACGGTTCCCCCGATGCCTTCCTGGACGAGGAGAAAAGGCATAAAAACATCCAACAGTACGACCGGATATCCCTTTTGTTGGAGACCAGGGCTTACCGGGTGGACACGCTGAACGGGGAGATCACGGCAGTGGATGCGCGGCACACCCGGACCGGTGAAACGATCCGGCTCCGGGCCCCTTACTTTGCTG
Source organism: uncultured Bacteroides sp. (assembly GCA_964604655.1). GTDB lineage: Bacteria > Bacteroidota > Bacteroidia > Bacteroidales. The sequence goes on from CAZRZY010000001.1 coordinate 42,668, forward strand.
ACTGTACGGGGGATGGGTGGATCGGATACTGGGCAGGTGCGGAATACATGTATGGCCGTGAACCAGTGGACCAATACGGAGAGCAGTGGGAGGAGTTCGGCGAGCTTTGGAGCCCTGATGAGGCGGACGACAAGGTGATGGGCTCTTCGGTACTGTGGCGGACCCGTGAAGCGGATACCATCTCCCCTTTTCCCGAAGTACCTTGGGCCATGGAGGTGGCCGGAAGCCATGCCGCCAGAAAGGGAACCTGGCACTGGGAGCTGATCAGCGAGGAGTGGAACCAGGCGGAACAGGGGGAACAGATCAGGGACCACATGCTGAAAGCGATCTACGGTTCCTTCTACAATGAAAAGCAGAAAACGGGCTCCGACAGCCTGGAGCTGGAATGGGTCTCTTACCTGCTCGGAAAACGGGAGTCGAGGCGACTGGTGGGAGATTACATCTATACGTTTAACGATGAGAGGGAGTCCCGTACTTTTCCCGATGCAGTGGTCATGGAGGACAGGGCGGTGGATGTACACTACCGTCAGGATGAGCTGGATGATTCGAAGCCGGGATTTCTGACCGAAGCCATGTTTTACCTCGCCGAACGCTACTACATCCCTTACCGCTCGCTCTACACCCGTGATATCGGTAACCTGTTTATGGCAGGACGATGCTTCAGTTGCAGCCACGTGGGACTGGGAGGACCCCGGGTGATGCGCACCACGGGCCAGATGGGAGCAGCGGTGGGGTATGCATCTGCTGTGTGCCACAGGAACGATTGTACGCCCCGCCAACTCTACGAAGACCATCTGGAGGAGTACATGGAGCTGGTGCGCTCTTCCGATGACCGGAACCGGCAAACGACCCATCCATGAGACAGAAACATTGGTTTACCTTCCTGCTCCCCGCCGTCCTCCTGGCATGGCTCCTGTCAGGTTGCCTGCCTGACGAAAAAGTGATGCTCAGCGGGATCTATCCACACCTGGCATATTACAACCACGAAGGGGAATGCGGTACCGGGGCGGTGGTACCCTGGGCAGACCGGCTGTGGGTGGTGACCTACGGACCCCATCTGCCACATGGATCCTCCGACAAACTTTACGAAATAACCAGGGATCTGGAGAAGATCACCCGGCCGGAGAGCATCGGGGGAACTCCGGCCAACCGGATGATCCACCGCGAGAGTAACCAGCTGTTTATAGGCCCCTACGCCATCAGCGGAGAGGGGAAGGTGCAGGTGATCCCCTACGACCGGATGCCGGGACGGCATACCGGCAATGCCCGGCATCTGGCCGATCCCGAAGGAAAGATCTATTATGCTACCATGGAAGAAGGATTTTACGAAGTGGACGTGGCGAGCCTCCGGGTTACCACCCTGGTACCTGACGCCCACCAGCTTCCTGAGGATCCATACGGCAAATTTCTTCCCGGCGCACACGGCAAGGGATTGTACTCCGGACAGGGCGTACTGGTCTACTCCAATAACGGAGAAGCTTCCCGCGAGGCACGTACCCGGTTCGATGCGGAATCGGGGGCGTTGGTGGAATGGAATGGAAGCGATTGGAAATTGATCCGCAGAAACCAGTTTGTGGAAGTAACCGGTCCGGGAGGGATCTATGGGAACTCCCATCCGGCCACCGATCCCATTTGGGCCACGGGATGGGACCAGAAATCCCTGTTGCTGGGAGTAAGGGATGCGAAAACCAATGACTGGCGATTCTACCGCCTTCCCAAAGCAAGCCACAGTTACGACGGTGCGCACGGCTGGAATACCGAATGGCCCAGGATCAGGGATGTGGGCACCCCGGGCTCTCCCGACTACCTGATGACCATGCATGGGATGTTCTGGCGTTTCCCGGAAAACTGGAACCCCTCGGGCAGCGGGGGGATCAGGCCCCGTTCGGCCTACCTGAAGGTGATCGGTGATTTCGCCAGGTGGGGAGACCGGCTCGTAATGGGATGTGACGATTCAGCCCAGCGGGAATTCCTCAATAAACGGAAGGTCAAAGGTTCTATTGAAGGGCCGGGACAATCCAACTCTAACCTCTGGTTTATGGACCCGGAAATGCCCGGCCTGCTGGGACCTGCCACTGCCGAAGGCGGGGTCTGGTTGAAGGAACGGGTAACCGCCGGAGTTCCATCCGAGCCTTTCCTGTTTACCGGGTGGACTCACCGAACCTGTTGGATTCAGCAACATGGTGAACATCCGGTGGAGTTAATCCTCGAGACCGACCTGATTGGAGACGATACCTGGACCGAGTTGCAGAGGGTAGTGGTCGCTGGTGGTGAAAGCCTTCAGCTTCCGTTCAGTGAAACGGATCGCGGGGAGTGGATCCGGGCCATCCCGCAGGATTCTGCAAGGGTGACACTCCATTTCTGCTACACGGACCCCGATCTCAGGGATACTATTCCGGAAGATCTTTTCCGGGGTATCTCCTTTTCTTCGGATCACGCTTCGATTGGTGGTCTTCTCTATGGTCTGGGTGACGATCAGGAAAAGCTGGGTCTGGCCGTCAGCCGTTTTGAAGGAGACCAATCCGCACCGGGAGGGTATTATGAACTGGATGAATCACTGCAACTGGTTCGGACAGAGGAACCCGGAAAGGAAGAGTTTATCAGAGAGAAATTTGCCATTCCGGAAGGATTGGTCTCCGTAGAGTCCTCGTCGGTTCTGGTGATCGATGACAGCGGCAGAAGATGGAGGCTGCCGCCTGGCGAAACACCACTGGATCTGCTGACCGAAAGCGGTACCCTCAGAATTTCCCGTGAAGTGGCCACCGAGCGGGATCTGTTCAGCTGCCACGGGACCTTCTATGAACTGCCTGCCGAAAATGCAGACGGATTCGCCAAGATCCGCCCGGTGGCTTCCCATCCCTTCCGGATTCATGATTATGCCAGTTATCGGGGACTGCTGGTCATGACGGGGATCGATCCGGAATATGCCGGGACAAATCCACACGTGATCACCTCTGAGGATAGGAAAGCAGCCGTTTGGGCCGGTGTGATCGACGATCTCTGGAAACTGGGCAAACCCACCGGCAGGGGCGGACCATGGCACCGGACTCTGGCAGAGGCAGGGGAGCCTTCCGATCCCTACCTGATCGGGTTCTATGACCGGAAACATTTGATGATCACCCACGATTCCCCGGGTGCCGTTACCATCGCAGTGGAAATCGATCCTACGGGACATGGTCCCTGGATGAAATACAGGGAGGTGACCCTGGATCCCGGAGAGACCTTCAATTATCTGTTTCCCGCTCATTTCCAGGCGCGATGGATCCGGTTCCGGAGCCATCAAAGTGCACGGATAACCACGCTGCTGACCTACGAATAATGAGTATAACAGAGCAATTTAATCGAATATAAATAATCTGACAAGCTATTTTTAGAATCGATTATAATGTGTGCTATAATGAAATTAAATTATATAATACCGGGCTTTAAGTATCGATCTTTTTTCCCTATCCTGGCTCTCATACTCCTAACAGGTTTTACTGCCTGTAACAAGAAAGACCAATTCAGGGCTGACTTTCAAATGATTGATCCTGACCGCATCACGGATACTACCGAGAACGTGGGCGTGTTCGGAGGATCCACCCGCATTACCCGGAAACCGGTGGAAGCCGGTGGAGCCACCTGGAATGTGGAATCAGGAAGGCTTTATCTTGATTTTGAAGAGCTTGGCTATTTCAGCATCACCCCCGAGGTGATTGGTCTGCCCGGATCATGGAAAGGACTGGAGACCTTGCATGTAAAGTTGCATTCCGATACCATTGCCACCCTGATCCTGGAGATATACGGGCGCCGCTCCCGGATCAGGGATACACTGTCCGTTAAGAAAGGGCGTTCCCGGCATGAAATGGATATTCGTGAAACAGCGTTGCTTGGAGGACTGGATGTGATGCCGGACCGGATACGGATCACATCAGCAGATCCCTCCCGCGTGCAAATAAGTCATTTGAGGCTTCAGAAGGGGGAGGAGCAGCTCTTTCTGATCGATCGCTGGGGTCAGCGGGCATTATCCCATTGGCCGGGTAAAGTGCAATCGAAGGAGCAGTTGATCGATCTCACCGGAGAAACCGCGTTCCTGGATTCTCTGACCTCCATTGACGAGAAGGGATCGCTGGATCCCTATGGCGGATATGCCGGCAGGGAGCTGTTATTTGATGCAACGGGCTTTTTCCGGGTGGATAAAAGGGACGGCCGTTGGTGGCTGGTGACCCCCCTGGGCAATCCGTTCTACAGCCTCGGGGTGAACGGAGTCCGGATCAAATCGTTCAGGAGTACGGCCGATGTTACCCGGATTCAGGGAAGAGAGGAGCTCTTTGCGGAGGTTCCTGAATTCGAACAATGTCCCCTGTGCTTCATGGAAGATTCCACCTATTTCTCATTCTACAGCTGGAATATCCGGAAGAAATACCCCACCATCGAAAAATGGAAGGATCAGACTGAGAGGAGGTTACGGACGACAGGATTCAATACCATCGGGAACTGGAGCGACACCCTTTACTATCTGGAACCGAAAATGCCCTATACGTATACCCTGGACAGCCGGAGGAATCCGGAGGTGATGATGTCCAACGGCATGCCGGATGTGTTCCATCCGGGCTGGGAGGAACATCTGTCAGTTGCATTCTCTATGATCACTGATTTCAGAGTGGATCCCTTTTTGCTGGGATATTTTGTGGACAATGAAATGGGATGGGGTGCCATCAACCGCCCCGATTCTTCCAGTCACACCTTCCCCGTACTGGAACGCTATGAAACGGAGGAAGAAAAGCGGGCGGTCTATGCCGAACGCTATTTTTCTACCGTCAGACAGGCCATACGGTTACATGATCCCAACCACCTCTACATGGGGTGCCGGTTTACCCGGAACTTCAGACGAATGGCCCCCATTGCAGAGGCTGCGGGAAGGCATGTGGATATTTTGTCCATCAATGTCTATTCGGCTCATCCCATCAAACAGCAGATGGACCAGTGGTACCGGGCAGCCAGAAGACCCATGCTCATCGGGGAACATCACATTCCGCCCCGAACTGCCAGACAACTCTGGCCCAGGTATCCCAATTTTCCTCTGCCGGAACGCGATTCGATGCTGTCAAACTATATCTCCACCTGGGCCGGTTACCCGTATGCTGTAGGAAGCCATTGGTACCAGTATAAGGACCAGGAAGTGGCCGGCAGGGGAGATGGTGGTGAGAACCAGCCGATCGGACTTGTTACCGTGGCCGACCAGCCCAACTATCCGCTTCTGGAAACCTACCATTGGATCGCCAACCAGCTGCCGGATTGGCTGGGAGTGGGCTATTCGATGATTGCCGGCAAATAAACATTATCAATTATAAATTTCTAAATAATGAGAAATGTGATTGGCGTTACAATAGTTACATTCATATTCATTAGCTGCTCATCACCAATTAATAACAACGATCACCTAAAGCCAAATGTTATATATATCATGGTGGATGATATGGGGTATGCCGGATCGCCTGTCTGTGCCCCTTCGCGCAGCACATTGATGACCGGGATGCATACCGGCCACACGACGGTGCGTGGTAATAAATCACAGATCCCGCTGGATCTTCCCAATCCCGATCGTGTTCCGCTCAGGAATGAGGATTTTACGCTGGCGGAGCTGTTCAAAAATGCCGGGTATGTGACCGGTATGACCGGCAAATGGGGACTGGGGGAGCCCGGAACCACCGGCGAATTCAATGCCCAGGGATTCGACCAATGGATGGGGTTCCTGAATCAACGGAGAGCCCATAACCACTTTGCCGAATACATCTGTAGATCCGGATCCCAATGATCGCCTGGATGCCAGGAGCCGTTCCGGAAGGAAGCACCAGTGATTTTCCCTGGTAATTCCCGGATGTTTTACCCACCATGGCCGAGTTCATCGGTGAGCAACCCCCAACAGGGATAGACGGGATCAGCGTGCTTCCGGAGATCCTGGGAAATGATATGTTACCCGGGAATCGATTTATGTACTGGGAGTTCCATGAAGGGGACTTTTTCCAGGCAGTCCGCTGGAAGGACTGGAAAGCGGTCAGAAAAGGCCTGGAAGGCCCCCTGGAACTTTACGACCTTTCTATCGATCCTTCCGAGACCACCGATCGGATCCTGGATTTTCCTGAGGTGAGAGAAACCATACTTCACTACCTGGATACAGCCAGAACAGAATCAGACTACTGGATCGCCAGATAGAGGTTAGGTGGGGACGGATCCTGCCCCTATACCATCCACCGATCCATCTGGAAGAGATCGAAAAAGATGACCCCCTGCAGTATAAACCTGATAAGGCGGGAAAGAGCAAACAACAGAAAGGCCCTGAAGGGATATTTCATCATACTGAGGGCGATCACCACCAGGGAAAAGGGAGTAAACGGGAAGAGTGCTGCAATGATAATGAATGCTCCTCCCCATTTTCTGACGAAATCGATGTAACGGTAAAGCTTCCTCTCCAGAAAGGCCCTCACATTGGGCCATCTGGAGACCCAGGTACCAATCCCGTAGGAGATGATCCCGCCGGTGTAGGAGAGTGCCCCGAGCAATGCCAGGTAGGAGAGTGGACGGGAAAATTTCTGGGTCCAGACCAGGAACAGGTCTACAGGAATCATCCCGGTGAACGATTCCGATATAAAGAACAGAAGGATCACCAGTCTGTCTGATAATCTGCCAACAAGGCTGCTGAAAAGACTATTGAAATCAACCAGGTACCGGCCGATCAGAAATACGATCACCACCAGTGCCAGGTAAACTCCTGCAATCCAGAGAATACTCCGGCCCATGTAGCGGAAAAACCCTCTCTTCTGCAGATCTCTGTACCGTTTTCCCCATCTTTCCAGCATTCCTGAAAAGGAGTGCTGACCGCTTCGACTTGACATTTATTGATATCTCAACAGGATATGTAATTTATGTAAAAAAACTTTAATGTCGTACTGCAGCACAGGAGCAACTGATTATATATTTTTATGGTTTTATTTCAGGATTATTATCCACTCTGAAGGCCATCAGAACATCTCCCCGCCGCAGATATAGGATGCCCCGGTGGATCACCGGGTGGGAAAAGTGCTGTTTGGTGCCTTTTGTGATCCTGAAGGAGCTGATCTCCTTCAGCTGTCCATCTTTCGGTTGGACAAGATGCAGGATGCCGCGCCAGTTATAGAAATAGAGCATGCTGTCTGCCGCAATGACAGCCCCGGTGCCAATTTCCAGGGAATCGGTCCACTCACCGGAATGCCTGTTCAGGGCCTTCAGGTACCGGTTTTTCGTACCCGCCCCGTACAGGAAATCCCCAAACCTCACAATTCCCCCCATAAAGCTGTCGAACCCGGGATTCCTCCAGACCTCCCCGATGCCTGAACCATCCTTAGAGAGTTGGAGCTTTACCCCCCCGTTCCCGTCTCCTGCCGCATAATAGATGCCGCCATCTTCATACAGGGTCGTATTGGCATGGGTATCCCCATAGCCCAGTTTCCGCTCCTCAAGGGGCAGGTTATCCTGCTCGTGCGACCATAGCATCTCACCGGTTTCTGCATCGAACCCCATCAGATGATATGCGGAGAAGGTGACCAGTATGGGTCTTCCGTTGTGAAGGATCAACCTGGGAGGATGGTATGCAGAACGCTCGCTGAAGCCTGGATGGCTCCATATCAGTTCTCCGGTCATTCGGTCGAGTGCCACCACATTATTCTCCTTACCTCCGGGGGTCCAGAATACCCGGTCGCGGTACATCAGTGCCGATTCGGAATGCCCGTGCAGGGGATATTGGCCTTGAAAGTCCTCTGAAAAAGAGCGTCTCCACTGCAATTCGCCGGAGTCCTTTCCCAGGCAGTATAGATCTCCCTTGCCGGTACCCACATAGATCCTGTCCCCAGCAATGGTGGGTGCGGAGCGGGAACCGGGAAAGCTGGTGACCCATTCAGGGCCAAGAGCGGTTTCCCATTGTTTGACACCCGCAAGATCATAACAGTAGAGCCATGCCACGCTATCTTTTTCCCCGGTGATGTAGAAACGGTCTTCCGTAAATACCGGGGAACTAAACCCGTTTCCAAGTCCTTCAATGGTCCTTAGCTCTTCAGGTCCCTCTTCGGGCCATGCTTTCAAAAGGCCCGTATCCGGATAGATCCCGGACCGGTCCGGGCCGCGCCACTGGTAAATGGTATAGTTTTCCTTGCTGCAGGATGTAACGAAAAAGTAAAGGAAGGGGATGATTATCCACTTCATGGATCGCAAATTTTCAAAATGAAATCCTGAAGATAGGACTTTTTAGCGATCACTCTTTAGTTCTATTCTACGAAAGTAAGAGCCTTTCCGGATTTACCGGCACGACCGGTACGTCCGATCCGGTGAATGTAACTGTCATGTGTTCGGGGAACCTGGTAATTGATCACATGAGATACATCCGAAATATCCAGTCCCCGTGATGCCACATCGGTGGCAACCAGCACGCGCACCTTGCCCTGCTTGAAATCGTTCAGCGCCCTCTGTCTGGCATTCTGGCTCTTATCCCCATGGATCTGATCCACAGGTATACCTGCCCTGCTGAGTTTCTGGGCGAGTCTCTGAACCCGGTGTCGAGTCTCTTCGAATAGCAGAACTTTCTCATATTCCTTCTGATTCAGAAGATCCATCAGAACCCGGAACTTTTGTTCCGTGGAACCGAATTTGATCACATCCTGCTCGATCTGTTCGGCAGGACGATCCCCCGAGCTCACCTTTACTGTAACCGGATCTTTCAGGATCTGGTCAATAATGGATTGTTGGGACCTGTTATGAGTGGCCGAGAACAGCATGGTCTGCTTTCGGGCGCTCATTTTGGAAATGATACGATTCACATCGTGAATGAATCCCATATCCAGCATCCGGTCAAATTCATCCAGGACCAGTACCTGGAATGAATGAAGCTTCAGCGCCCCCCGGTTGACCAGGTCATTGAGTCTGCCGGGGGTGCCGATGATGATATGGGAAGAACGTCTGAGCGCATGAAGGTCCCTGTTGATAGCGGTTCCACCAATAAAACAGGCGCTGTAAAGACCCAATCCCCGGGTCATGCTTTTAAACTCCTCTTCTACCTGATTGGCCAGTTCTCGGGTGGGTACCACCACCAGGGCATAGGAGGCGGACCGATGATCAAGCAGGTTCTCGATGATTGGAAAAAGGAATGCCCCCGTTTTTCCAGTACCTGTTTGGGCGATTCCAAGCAGGTTCCTGCCGTCCAGAAGCCTTTCCAGTGTCCGGTCCTGGATTTCAGTAGGGGTTTGGAACCCTTTGCCGGAAAGCCGTTTCTTCAGATCTTTGCTGATAGGTAAATCGCTTATATGACGATGGGAACGGTAGGAATTCTCAGGTTTCAGATCCGCTTTTCTCACCAGAAGTGAGGGATCCATGGTAGAGGGTACTTTAATCTTATGATGATTCATGAATAGTGTATATCGACCTTTTGGGGCCGTTGTTAGTAAATAATCTGCCCCGTGTGGGTCAGATAGAAATAAGTTTGTAGCTGAATTGTTATTGGAAAGGTAAAAAGCCGGCTAAAACCGTGGCAAAGGTAATCAAATAATTGAACAGGCATCAGTCCTTTAATTTTTTGGTATATTTATTTCCTTCTCGCACATGACCTTCGATGTGGCCAATATTGCAGATATCTTCGCCGATTTGGTGATTACCGGACCGGATAAACCCTCCTTCGGGCAGGTGGAGACACTGGCCGACAGCTATGAGGTGGAACTGGGGGGCTCTGGCCCTATCTTTGCATCCCAGTATGCCAAACTGGGAGGTAGCATCAGTGTGATTACCGTCGTTGGTAAGGATCGGATGGGGGACTTCGTAACGGATCGAATGCGGGAACTGGGGATCGACACCCGCTATGTCAGGCAAAGTGAAAACCACAGGACCCCCCTTGGGCTCAATATCTCCGTGGAAGGGGACCGGTCCATGCTCACGGTGCTCGGAACCCTGCAGGAGATCAATCCCGGCCTGGTCCCCGGAGATATTCTGGACTTTGTTCGTCACTGGCACATTTCCGGTTATTTCCTACTCCCGGAACTGTTCGATTTCTGGCCGGGCTTTTTAATGCAAGCCCGGGAAAAAGGCATCACTACCTCTCTGGATACCAACTGGTCACCGGAAGGAAACTGGGACAGGGTTCAGGAGATTCTTCCCCTGGTCGACCTGTTCCTTCCCAATGAAGAGGAGGCCATGGCCATCACCGGCAGCAGTGATCCCTCTATGGCAGGAAGGCTCCTCTCCCAAAAGATTCCCATGGTGATCATGAAACGGGGTGCAAAAGGGGCTACCATTTTCAAAGAAAAAGAAGAAATACACCTGCCCGTTGAAACCGTAGTCCCGGGCCCCTTAGAGGTGGTGGATACCACCGGAGCCGGGGATAGTTTCGATGCGGGCTTTATTTACGAGTGGCTGAAAGGAGGTTCCCCTGAAGGCTGCCTGCAGAAAGCCATACGGTGCGGGTCCAGCAATGTGCAGGGTATCGGGGGCATCCGCTCCCAGTATATACCGGATCCATAGATATTGAATCCCTAAATATCAGATTAAATGAAGAACAAAATTGGAGTTGGACTGATCGGTTCTCAGTTCGTCACTACCATCCATGCGGAGGCACTCCGGTCAGTAGCCGATGCGGAGGTACTTGCCGTCATGTCCCCCACAGGGGGTCACGCCAGGGATTTTGCCACTAAGAACGAAATCCCCCGCCATTTCACAAAGCTGGATGAGATGCTGGCCTTGGATGAGATCGATATGGTCGTTATCGGAGCACCAAACCATGTGCACTGCGAGATTACCGAAAAAGCCGCAAAGGCGGGTAAAAACATCGTTGTTGAAAAACCTTTCTGTCTGAACCTGGCCGAAGCAGACCGGATGATCGAGTCATGCCGAAGTGCGGGAGTGAAGCTGATGTATGCCGAAGAGCTCTGTTTTGCCCCCAAATATGTTCGGTTAAAAGAGTTGCTGGATGAGGGTGCCCTGGGAAAGCCCGTGCTGTTTAAGCAATCTGAAAAGCACGACGGACCCCATTCCGATCATTTCTGGGATGTGGACCGTTCGGGTGGAGGAGTGACCATGGATATGGGTTGCCATGCCTTTGAGTTCTTCCGGTGGTTGAACGAACGAAAACCGGTCAAGTCGGTATATGCCCACATGACCACCAGCGTGCATGGTCAGCTGACCAGAGGAGATGATAACGCCGTGATCATTCTTGAGTTTGAGGATGGGGTGACTGCCATTGCCGAGGAAAGCTGGACCAAACTGGGAGGAATGGACGACCGTGCAGAGATCCACGGTTCGGAAGGAGTGGCATACGCCGATGTACTCCAGGGGAATTCCATCCAGACATACAGTGCAAAAGGAGTGGGATATGCTGTGGAAAAGGCAGGAAATACGGCGGGCTGGAGCTATACTATGTATGAGGAGGTTTGGAACTACGGATTTCCCCAGGAGTTCGCTCATTTTGTCGATTGTGTAAAAAATAACCGGCAACCGTTGGTGACCGGAGAGGATGGGAAAGCGGTGCTGGAGATCATCTTCGCCGCCTATGAATCTGCAGGAACCGGCAAGAAGGTGATGCTGCCGTTCTCTACCGATGCAAAAAAGCCATACGACCTCTGGAAGAACCGGGAATAAGGGGATCATGAGGTTTGAAGCTTTTACCAATTCTGCCGGACTGGACGAAAGTGCGGCGGCACGGGTGGCCGAAGAGGTGGCCGCGAAACCGAATCTGCTGATGTGCACCGCCACAGGGTCCTCTCCTATGGGCCTTTACAGGCGGCTTGATCATTGGCAACGACAGCAACCCGGATTATTCGGGGAAATCCGGATCATCAAACTGGATGAATGGCTGGGAATGCCCGACAGCAGTGCAGGAACCTGTGAGCAGTACCTGAAGAAATGGCTGGTGAAACCCCTGCGCATTACCCCTGACCGCTTTATCTCCTTCTCCTCCGATCCGCCTGTTCCGGTGGAAGAGGCCGGGAGAATCCAGTCCTATCTCATCCGGCATGGACCCATCGACCTCAGCATCCTGGGGCTGGGAAGGAATGGCCATCTGGGACTCAATGAACCCGGTCCCGCTCTTCAGCCGGATTGTCACGTAGCTACTCTGAGTCCGGAATCCCGGCAGCACGAAATGGTGACCCATCTGGGAATGGTCCCGGAACGCGGACTGACTCTGGGAATGCGCCATCTCCTGAATTCCAGGCATATCATTCTGATTGTTGCCGGCAGCGGAAAGCAAAAAGCATTGAAAACCCTGGAGTCGGGCCGGATTACCACCTTATGCCCCGCCTCCTTTCTGTGGCTTCACCCCCGGGTAGATTGCCTGATCCTGAAGGATTAGGTCAAGCCATTATCAGATCCACACCGGCTTCGGTGAAAATTTCCCGGTAATGGGGGGCCAGATCTGTATTGGTGGCCAGATGCCGGATGTCTTCCGGGTGGCAGATGGTAGTCAGTGCACTTCTGCCGAACTTGGTGGAATCCGATACCAGGAATACATCTTCTGCCTTTTCGATGATGAACCGGGAGATCTCCGCCCTGAACAGATCCCGGATCATAAAACCCTTTTCTCTGGTAAATCCGTCCATTCCTATGAAGGCCTTGTCGATATGGATCTGTTCAATGCAACTTTTCGTGATATCGCCCACAAGCGTCTCACTATCGTGTTGATAGATCCCGCCCAGAAGTATAATGGTGGCCTGTGGATTCTTTCTGAACTGCCTGGCTATAAAAACATTGGTAGTGATGATCGTTACCCGCTCGATCCGTGCAAGTTCCCGTGCCAGTAACGCGTTGACCGAGCCCGATTCGATCAGGACCGTTTCCCCTTCCCGGACCCGGGAAGAGAGTTTCCGGGCGATACGCAGCTTTTTATCATAATGGACCCCTAACCTGTTGTCCAAATCGTCGGCATCCTTCAGCACCGCACCTCCATGGATGCGCCTCAGGAGGCCTTCACCCTCCAGGTAACGCAGATCCTGACGAATGGTGACTGCCGATACTCCCAGCTTATGGGAAAGGGAGGCCACCGTGGCCTTGTCATCCTCTCCCAGTATTTTCAGAATCTGTTTCTGCCTGTCATTCAACATCGTCACTTATCAGTTTCTATTCAAGAGACAAAGCCGCAGCGCCAATGACTCCCGCATCGCTGGCTATCTCCGACAGCACGATCCGGACCGGATCGAAAATCATCTCCCTGATCAAACTGTAGAAGGTTTCCCGGATATGGTTCAGATAAAAATCTCCCCAATTGGTCAGTCCACCACCGATCACGATCAGGGGTGGATTCAATACCTGGAAAAGGTTATAAAGGCCTATTCCCACATAGCGAGCGCTGTCGGCAATCACTGCCCTGGAAAGAGGATCGCCCATATCAAGCCCCTTTTTCAGGGTCTGCCCGTTAATCTTCGAGAGATCAAAATGTGCGGGGATATGTAATTTGGTTATTACCCCCTCCTCCAGCTTCTTCCGGAAAAGATGGGGAAGGGCCATTCCACAAGCGCAGGCCATCAGGCAACCCCGGTTTCCGCAGGTACAGACCAATTCGCTCTGCGGTTCCACAATGGTGTGACCAAATTCTCCGGCGGTTCCGGTCATTCCCCGGTAGAGCTTCCCCTCCAGAATGATACCCGCACCGATTCCGGTGCTGACCGTGACAAAAATCATATCGTTGAAGCCTCTCCCGGCCCCGAACCTGAACTCCCCATAGGCTTGTGCGTTGGCATCGTTGTCGAGAATCACAGGAATGTTGAAATGATGCTGCAGCTCACTTCTCAACGGATAATTACGAAATCCTTTCAGGTTGGAGCTGGTGATCATAATCCCCTCGCGGAACCGGATATGTCCTGCCGATCCCACTCCGATGGCGGGAAGGTCTTTTTCCTGCAACCTGTTCCTGTGAAGGATCTCCTTCACCTTTCCGGCCACCATTGCGATCACCTCCTCCTCCTTTCGGTCCACGTGGGCACAGGTCTGTATCTTGTCAAGGAGGAAACCGTGCTCATTGATCAGGCCGATGGCTACTTTGGTCCCTCCGATGTCTACACCGCAGAGTATTTGTTGAGCGTCCTTAACCGATGGTGTGTTCTGTTCGTGCAATGATATCGTCCTGAGTATCGGGAGACAAGGTCGTAAAAAAAGCGGAATATCCCGCAATCCGAACCACCAGGTCACGGTAAGCCTCCGGGTTCTTCTGTGCGGCCAGCAGCGTCTCCCTGGAGACGATATTATACTGAACATGCCAGCCCTTCAGATCAGCAAAGAAAGTACGGATAATGGATATCAGTTTCTCCCTGTCACTTTCCGTGCGAAGGGCAGAAGGGGAGAGCTTCTGGTTCAGCAGCACACCTCCCATAATCTGGTGGGCAGGAAGTTTAGCTACAGATTTGAAAACAGCGGTCGGTCCAAGACAGTCGGTCCCGGAAGAGGGAGAGCTCCCCTCAGCCACCGGCTTGAATGCCTTCCTGCCGTCAGGGGTGGCCGGGACCACCGCCCCACTGGGTACATTGGCCGAGATGCTGGAAGTTCCAGCATAGTATCGGCATCCGATGGGTCCCCGACCATAGCGGGTGGTATGGTATTTCTCCAGTTGCTTGATAAACTCCATATAGGCATCCCTGAGCAGCAGGTCTACATAGTCATCGTCGTTGCCATATTTGGGAGCAAAGTTGAGCAGCAACTGCCGGATCTTCTCCCGCTCCACCCCTTCAAAATCATGCTCTATGGCATCCAGCAATTGATCTTTGGAGATACGGCCCTCCTCAAAAACAAGCTTCTTTATGGCGGCCAGTGCATTCCCCAGATTGGCAATCCCCACCTGGAGGCCCGAGATGAAATCATACTTGGAGCCTCCCTCTTTAATGGTCTTTCCGCGGGGGATGCAATTGTCCACAAAGGCGGAACAGAGAATATCCGGAACATTCTCTTCCAATGCGGTGTCTGCCGCTGTGTCGATTTCCACCGTTTTCTGGGTATAATAGGTGATCTGGCGCTTCCATGCGCTGAAAAGATCCTCATAGGAGCTAAACGTGCGGAAATGGCCGGTCCCTTTATGAAAGGTCTTGCCGGACTGGCCATCCAGTCCGTCGTACATGGCAGCAAGGAAGACCCGCATAAGGTTCAGGAAACTCATTCCCGTGCATCGGTATCCCCATTTGCCGGGTACTGCGATCTCGATACATCCGATGGCCGAGTAATTGTATGCATCCTGTTTTTCAACGCCCAAACCGATCAACTCCGGGATGACGATCTCGTCATTATTGAATGACGGCATCCCGAATCCCATTTCGATCACCCTTATACATTCATGCATAAATTCCTGACTCATTCCCTGATGAAACCTGACGGAAAGATTGGGCTGGGTAAGACGCATCCTGCCCACTGAACGAAGAATCAGAAAACTCAGTTCATTCACGGCATCCCTCCCGTCGGGTGTCTGACCGCCGATGGTCACATTCTGGTAAAGGGGTCCGCCTGCCGAAAACCTGGTATGGGACCAGGGGCGTATCTTATTGATAGATAATAGTTTAATCCATGTATTCTCCAACAATTCCGAGGCCAGTTCCTCACTGATCGTGCCGTTCAGCCTGTCCGTTACAAAGAAGGGGAGGAGATACTGGTCCATTCTTCCAAGAGAGACCGAATGGCCATTGCTTTCGATCTGGAGCACCAGCTGAATGAAATAGGTAAGCTGCAATGCCTGGTAAAAATCCTTCGGGGGCCTGGTGGCGATGCGTTCACAGTTACCGGCAATCCGTTCCAGTTCATGGATGCGGACCGGGTCCTTTTCTTCTTTGCTCAGATAAATGGCCAGATCCCGGTACCTGAGAATAAAATCCTGAAGGGCCACCAGCGCCAGGGTAACAGCCTGGTAGAAATGATCTTTTCGGACCCCGTCCTGTCGAAACCGTTCCACCTGCCGGTGGAAATGACCCACCTCCTTCAGGTACCCATCCAGACCGACGGAGAGGATCTTTTCGAACTCCACCGCAATATGGGCATCCCCCGAGGTCAGGTTACCGGTGGCTTTGATGATGGCAGAATCCTGCAGGTCCCGCAGTTCCTGAGACATCAGGGCGCGGCCCCTGTCCCAGAGCACTTTTCCTTTCCACCATTGGGCAATATCCCGCAGCTCCTTCTTGTGCTCGTAGGTGATATAGAAGGCGTCCCCCGGTCTTTTATCCAGTTCGTCCATCTCCGCAGGCAGCCAGTCCACTGCATATTCGGGAAATATAGGTGCGGCCCTGTGGGAAGAGGACTGATTTCCAACGATCAGCTCACCCTCGTCGATGTAGATGGTCATCTCCCTGAGCGTTTTCTGCAGCGCCAGGGCACGCTTGATAATGACCGGCCGATCTTCATTGTTCCGGTAGACTTCGGTATAAAACCTGGCTCTTTCGGTACATACCGACGGTTTGGCGCTCAGGACCCGTTCTCTCAGACCGGCAATTCTTTCTGTGACCTGCTGTTCCTTCATTGTGCTGATCATTTATCCTCCAATTTTAGTGCGGTAACCCAATGATTCCGCCATTTCGGTGAAGGGATTCAGCTCCTCGTAGGTAACCTGCTTTCTTTCCGGATGGGGATAGGCTCTCCCCAGCATACGATATTTTTCTACCCCCAGGGTATGATAGGGAAGAAAGTGTATGACACTGATCCCGTCCAGGGAGGACACGAACCGGAGGATCTGGCTCATATCCTCCATGGAATTATTGAACCCGGGGATAACCGGTATCCGTATGGTGACAGGAGCTCCCGTAAAGGTCAGTCGCCGCAGGTTCTCCATGACCAGCCTGGCATCTCCTCCGGTGTATTGCCTGAGCCTGAACGGATCCACATGTTTCAGATCGGCTAGAAACAGATCCGCAAGACCCAGACATGTGCGGATCTTGCCCCATTCCACATGCAGGGAGGTTTCAATGGCTACGTGTATCCTCCTAGCTCTTAATTGTTTGAG
This sequence comes from uncultured Bacteroides sp., assembly GCA_964604655.1. Classification (GTDB taxonomy): domain Bacteria; phylum Bacteroidota; class Bacteroidia; order Bacteroidales. The sequence continues at coordinate 59,625 of CAZRZY010000001.1, forward strand.
CAAAGAAAGCAGTTCAGTTCCCTGTGCAAGAGGTTCACCGCCCGTCAGGGTCACTCCTCCATCATTCCCGTAAAAAGCCACATCTTTGTCGATCTCCTGTAAGATGTTCCGGCAATCCATCGATTCACCACAGAGGGTCAGCGCCCTGGACGCACAAATATCCTTTAGAGCCAATGGATCACCTACAAGATCGCGATTGATCTTCACACCTCCTTCACACTCCAGATGGATCGCTTCAGGGGCCACCACCATGCAATCGCCAAAACGCTTACACAAACGGGAATCATACATCAGATCATACCCAAAACTCTGGCTTTCCGGATTGCAGCACCAGCTGCATCGCAATGGGCATCCCTTGAAAAAGACCAGGGTCCGCACACCTTCGCCATCATGGGTAGAATATCGTTGAATATGGAAGATCATCCGGTTCCTGCAAGTTTTCAATGTAAAGATAATAAACTTTCATGTGAAATCAATATTGCCTTCGTTAAGAATTAGTAATCATATTTCCGGGCTTATTCCTCTAAGGAAGGCCGGATGCCGTGCAGGTTCAGGTGAAAGAAGAAGACCTGGAGCGTTCCATACAGCACCTGTTCAAAACGGTTCTGCAGGAATCGAATATTCCCGTACGCATATTCCCTCGGTAGGTGTGATTTTTCACAGGACAGCTACACAGTCATCTCCAGCCAGCTGAATAATTCCCTGGAGCGCTGCAGGTACTCCTTTGCCTGATCGGCAGTGGGCTGCTCCAGACCATGATCGGGGTGCCTGATCTCCAGCCTTGATTCCATCAGCACCTCCAGCAGTTCCATATCCTCCTCATTGACCTTGATATTGGCCATTTTCATAAGCAATTTCGGGTCATCCTGCCGGGGAGGATAATCCCTGGTATTCCTTATCACATGAGCATTCAGAATCTTTTCGATGGCCAAATAGCAGAAAAAAAGCCCCTCAACCGGCCGGGCCTCATCAATTAGAAGTGCTCCGGTCACCAGGTCCGACCTGCCTGACCGGATCCAGCTGATAATGTTTATCTCAAGGTCTTTCACTGCTATACAAATTTAATACAATTACCGGAATTCGACTGGTCCGGCTATTTTCCCGTTTCATCGGCCGGAAACTACCATTCGGCGATTTTCTTTTTTAAAGATACCAGAACTGATGGAAATTCGCAGAGTGATTAAATGATTGAAAGATATGTTCACATACATACGAATCGAGTTGATGCTGATATTCTTTACACTCCTTGCTTCCGGACTTCTCGGGCGAAGCAATGATCTGTCTTTCCCGGAGACCGGTCCGCAGGACAGGAGTATGGTCCGCGGAAAAGTGCAGGATGGAAACGGAGCTGGGCTGCCGGGGGCCAATATATATCTGGCAGGTACCTATGACGGCACCTCCAGTGATTCTGAAGGTACCTTCTCCCTGGAAACCGGGCATGTGGGAATCCGCACGCTAAAAATCGAGTTCGTTGGGTTTAAATCCTATACTCAGGACCTGGATCTGAACGGTCAGATACTGGACCTGGGGACCATTCGGCTGAAAGAGGAGATCAACGACCTTACCGCGGTGACCATTACCGCAGGAACCTTTGAGGCTGGGGATAATAGAAAATCGATTGCACTCAGTTCACTGGACATGGTTACTACTGCAGGAGCTTCAGGGGATGTATTCGGCGCATTAAAATCGCTTCCGGGGACCACTCCGGTGGGAGAGTCGGGAAAACTGTTTGTCAAAGGGGGAGATAGCCGGGAGTCTGCCACTTACATTGACGGAAACCTGGTCTATGTTCCCTACAGCTCGTCCACTCCCAATCAATCGGTCAGGGGTAGATTCAATCCTTTCATGTTCAGTGGAATGATGTTCAGTACAGGGGGGTATTCCGCTGAATACGGACAGGCGCTCTCCTCCGTCCTGGCCCTGCAGACCAACGCCATGCCGGTACAGGACCAGTTAAATTTATCTTTGCTCACGGTAGGTGCTGAACTGGGAGGAAGCAAAACCTGGGAAAGTGTCTCCGTCTCGTCCACCCTCAGCTATTATAATCTCTCCCCTTACATGAAGCTGGTTCCCCAGTTCACCCGCTGGGAAACAGAGCCCAGGTCCTTTTCGGGTGACCTGAGTCTTCGCTGGAGGACCGGGAAGTCCGGTATGCTGAAGGTCTACGCTACCGCCAACCGTTCCCGCCTTTCTGCACTGGAGAGGAGCCTCGATCGTTCAGATACTTATCTCAATTACAAGCTATTAAATGATAACATCTTTATAAACACTTCCTGGGCTGGTGAGCTTAAGGAAAACTGGATACTATCCACAGGATTCTCCTATACGCACAATGCCGATCATATTCAGTTCGACACGGCAAAACATATGGAAGAACTGGTCGGAACACATGCAAAAGTCACCCTGAAACACCGGATAAATGACCATATCCGGATCCTGGCCGGAGGTGAGCATTTTTATAAACAATACGGGTTCCGTTTCCCTTCCATGGAGATGCCCGATCTGCCAGGTTTCAGTAACCATCTGGCCGGAATCTTCATCGAAAGTGAACTATACGCCTCGACCCGGTTTGTCACCAGGGTGGGCATCCGTGGTGAGTATTCCTTCCACCTAAACCGGACCAGCCTGGCTCCCAGGCTGTCCACGGCTTACAAGCTCTCCGGACAGAGCCAGGTTTCCATGGCCTATGGATGGTTCTTCCAGGATCCGGCGGATGAATTCCTGCTCTATACGAACCGCCTGAAGTCCGAGCGTGCCGATCACCTGACATTCAATTACATGTTCAAAGAAGATCAGAGAGTGCTGAGAACCGAGCTGTTCTACAAGGACTATAAGAACCTGGTCAGGTATTCCGGTCAGCAGAACGGTCCATATGAAGGTCTCAACAATGGCGGAGAAGGTCATGCATACGGTCTGGACCTGTTCTGGAGAGACCGGCGCTCCATTCCTTCCGCAGAATACTGGATATCCTATTCATATATCGATGCCCGACGGCTCTATCTCCACTATCCCCATGAATCCATACCCGGATTTTCCAGCAAACATAACCTGTCGCTTGTTTACAAACACTGGATCGACAGACTTCGCTCTCAGCTAGGTGCTACCTTTCATATCTCCTCACCCCGTTATTACCATAATCCGAATTCATCCGAGTTCAACGGAGAGAAAACACAACCCTACCAGTCACTGGACCTGAACTGGAGTTTTCTGCCCGCCCAGAATGTAATCCTGTATGCCTCCGTCTCCAATGTGCTGGGATTGGATCAGTCATTTGGCCGCAGGTATTCGAACATGCCTGACGAGAACGGATTCTACCAGAGCGCTCCCATTCTCCCGGCTGCCAGAAGATTCTTTCTGCTGGGTTGCTTTATCACCCTCTCCAGAAATGGGGAGCTGAACCAGCTGGATAAAATCAATTGAACAAAATATTATATAGTCAATTATAAACCCTTAATAGCATATTATTATGAAAACTATTGCATTCATTTTCTTAACAGTCATCTCACTGAATCTTTTTGGTGAAAACGATCCCTACACCAAAAAAATGAAGGAGAGCATCGAACGGTTTCATTCCTGTACCCGTGCGGAGGAGTTCAATGAAGTGGCCAACCAGTTCAGAATAATTTCCGCAATGGAGTCCCGGAAGTGGCTACCGCTCTACTATGAAGCACACTGCTATATTCTCATGAATTTTATGGATCAAAGCGGGCCTGAAACCAAAGATGCCTACCTGGACCGGGCCGGGGAAGCGATCGACAAAATGCTGGAACTGGCACCGGAAGAGTCGGAAGTACATGCCCTTCATGCATTTTGCCTGACCGGCAGAATGGTAGTGAATCCCCCTGCCCGTGCCCAAACCTATGCTCCACAGATTGGAGCGGCCATCGGAAAATCGCTTGCCCTTGAACCTGACAATCCGCGTGCCCGGTATATCAAGCTTTCCAATGATATGGGAACCGCACAGTTTTTCGGCAGTGACATTACTACTTATTGCGGGGAAGCAAAAAATCTGCTGGAAGCATGGGATTCCTATCCCATCAAATCCCAATTCCATCCCATTTGGGGAAAAGAGCTGGTGCAGGGGCTGGCCAATTCCTGCAGTGACTGAATCTCAAAGAAACTACTAATTTTAAGGTCCAAATGAAAAAATATCTCCGACCGGTCGGTGGAAGTGCGATCCTGGCCCTCCTGTTGGCATTGCTCATTTTCAGGGGATACAAGGACAATTGGGGGGAATTCCTGATATCCTATGCCTGGTCGTTTGCCCTCTGCATCACCCAGTGGCTGGGCCATGATTACATCTATGACCTGTTGGACCGCAGGATCAGTTGGAGGGAAAAACCGGTGAAGCGTGCGGCCTACGGAAGTCTGGCCATCATCCTCTATGCTGTTGCTGCTTTTATGGTGGTCCATACCCTGATGTACCGTATAGTTTACGGAGCTTTTCCGGAGAATCCATTCATATGGGCCCTCAAATCAAGCTATGTTGCCATATTTATATCCTTTTCAGTTTCTCTGGTCCTTCTTGCCATCGGGTTTTTCAAATCATGGAAAATGTCATTGCTGGAGGCGGAACATTACGAGAAAGAGATGCTGAAATACCGGTTTGAGTCTCTTCAGAAGCAGATCAATCCCCACTTTTTATTCAACAGTTTCAATGTGCTGAGTGATCTGGTTTATGAGGACCAGGCAAAGGCCGTCCGATTCATCGGAAAAATGAGTCAGCTCTTCCGTTATGTATTGGATAACAACGAAAAAGAACTGGTTACAGTTTCCGAGGAGATGGAGTTCGCGCGTTCTTACTTATTCCTGCTTCAAAACCGCTTTGAAAACAAGCTTCAGGTTGAAATGGACCTGCAGACCTCTGAAGAGGAGATGCTGGTGCCAATGACACTGCAGCTCCTGATTGAGAACTGTGTGAAGCACAATGAGGTTTCGGCCGGACGACCTTTGCGCATTCTCATCTCGCGAAAGGACGAATACCTGACCGTGGAGAATAACCTTCAACCCATATCAGACCGCGGTACAAGCTCGGGTATGGGATTAAAGAATTTACAGCAGCAATACCAGTTCTTCACTGGAAGGACCATCAGAAGGGTGCAGACCGACCGGCTCTTCAGGGTGGAGATTCCGATCCTAGAAGCGACCGGCTCATGAATGTTTTAATACTGGAGGATGAGAACCGTGCAGCCCGGCACCTGCAGCGGCTCCTAAAAGCGGTGGATCCACAGATCCGGACCGTGGACGTCCTGGATACCATCAGAGATGCCACAGCGTTCCTGAAAGACCCGCCAGTTCCCATTGAACTGGTTTTTTCCGATGTACAGCTGGCCGATGGGATCTGTTTCGAGATCTTCAGGAAGGTGGACGTGCAGGTGCCGGTCATCTTTACCACCGCATATGACCAGTATGCCATTGAAGCCTTCAATACCAGCGGGATTGACTACCTCCTAAAGCCCCTGGAGGAGGACCGGCTGCGGAAGGCCATTCAAAAAGCGAAACAGTTCTCAGCTGCTTTGGGTGGAAAGGAAATAATGGCCCTGGCAGAAATCGCACAGGGCAGGACCTATAAAAGCAGGTTCCTGGTAAAGGTGGGCGAACAGATCAAGATTATTCCGGTGGAGGAGGTCCATGTGTTCTACACGGTCCAGAAATCGACCTTTTTGCTAACCGGTTCCGGCAGGAGTTATCCGGTCGATTTTTCACTGGACGTTTTGCAGTCGAAGCTGGATCCAGATCAATTTTTCCGGATCAGCCGGAAATCTCTTGTATCCGTCACGGCCTGTGCTCAGGTCCATTCCTGGCCAGGGAACAGACTTAAGCTCAAGATTGAAGGCCTCGATGAATCGCTATTGCTTGTCTCCCGCGACCGGGCCGCGGAATTCAAGCAGTGGCTGGATCACTGAACACTGGTTAGATCACTGAACTTACCGAGCTGTGCATTGTCAATCTGCATATCGCTCATGACCAATATTTTAAGAGGCCGTTTCGCTTCTGGAAGGGGAGGAGGTTTAACCCAGTATCAGGAATACGGTATGTCCCTCCTTGCTTTTTGAGTTTGTATGATAAGTTAAAGTATTCCCGATTATCCCGGTTAACCACCATGCTGTTTTATATAACTCATCAACAACGTATTAAAACAAAAATGGCAAGAACCAAACCTTTCGATGAGCATCTGAACGAATAACGGAGCGTTCATCATAGGATTCGTAGAGAAGGAGAGTTTCGATGGGAAATTCTATCTTAAACTGTATGCCAGCAGGAAGCCACCCTCAGGAGAATCGTTTTATCTTCCAAACCTGAAGCGCATCTTCACCTGCGGAGGCTTCAGATACGAGGGGTTGCCATTGACCAGTCAAAACACAATGTCATGCGCTGCGAACGATAAACAACAAGAATAAAATGAAAGGTAAGAATACTGGATCCGGACAGGGAACAGGCGGTGGCAAAGGCCGTAGCAAAGGTGGTGCATTCGGCACCGGCTGATTTTGTGTGTGCGCTGGATGCGGCGAAAGAGTTCCTCATCAGCGGACCCCGGCAAAGCGGTAAAACTTCCCTGCTAAAGGCATTGTACCGGGAAGTACAGGAGGAAGATACGGATATAAGTTACATTACCCTGGAGGATACGGATATACTGTCTGCGATCAACACACATCCGGAAGAAGTGTTTTCCTTCAGCCCGCGGCCACCCAGAAGCATGGATGTAATGGATGATGCTGTTCAACCCTGTCTGCTTTTTATAGATGAAATTCAGCATGCATCGGATCCCTCTAACTTTCTGAAGTACCTTTTTGATACTTAAGGCAGTAATCTCAAGATTGTCGCCACCGGAAGCAGTGCTTTTTACATGTCCTGTTCTCATCCTTTGATGGAGGAACAGAGCTGTTGTTACTGTTCTTCGGGGTTTCGTATTTGGCCAGTTTATCTTTCAAAATATCATTTTCTCGTTGTAGCAAATTGGCTCTCTCTTCAAATAGACCGGCTTTCTTGAATGAAGAACCTCGAAGCAGAGTTCGAGGAATCTTCGATCCAGTGTTAATTTTTCTTTGTGCTCGCTAACTCTCGCAGCAGAGCTGCGGGGAACCGAGCCTGCGAGCTCGGCGAAGCCAATGCGCGAGCGGGATTCAAATGTCAAAGCTTGATTTGGCATTCATAATTGACTAATTTTAACTAGAATAGAGAATTACACAAATTAGCTCTTAATAACAACTTTGCCATGGCAAGTCTTTTTAAAGGTTACAATTACGACATTTTCATCTCATACCGTCAGAAAGACAATAAAGGCGACAGGTGGGTGAGTCAGTTTGTGGAAGCTCTTAAGACTGAACTTGAAGCTACTTTCAAAGAGGAGATCAGCGTTTATTTTGACATAAATCCTAATGACGGACTGTTGGAAACACACGATGTTGATTCTTCCCTTAAGGATAAACTGAAGTGCCTTGTTTTCATTCCGGTCATTTCCCGTACATACTGTGATCCGAAGTCATTTGCCTGGGAATATGAATTTAAGGCATTTATGGAGCAGGCATCAAAGGATAAGTTCGGATTAAAGATCAGGCTGCCTGATGGCAATGTTGCCAGCAGAGTATTGCCTGTGCGCATTCATGATCTCAATAATACAGATATTAAACGTTGTGAGACGATCCTGGGCGGATTTCTCCGGGGAGTAGAATTTATTTATAAATCTCCGGGGATCAACAGACCTCTAAGGTCAAAAGAAGAAAATCCGCATGATAACATGTATCATACATTTTACCGCGATCAGATAAATAAAGTGGCCAATGCCATAAATGAAATCATTTCTGGCCTTCAACTAATTCAAACACCAGCGGCAAAAGTAATAACTGAACCAGATATTTCAGATGTTGGCAGACCTCCTGAAAAACAGCTTGTCTTTCCAATTTCCGGAGAAAAAAAATCTGATGAACAAAAAACAAAAAGAGCAGATCAATCCAGGGCAAAAAAGTTGATATATTCAGTGACATCTTCCGTTATTATCATCCTGGCAGTTTTGTCGTTGCTTATTTTTTCAAGCGGAAGCAGACTCCCTTTCGACAAACGCGACTGGATTTTAATAACAGATTTTGAAAACCTCACAGAAAATCCTGTTTTTGACAAATCGCTTTATACTGCATTCTCACTCAGTATCAGTCAATCAAGATACGTTAATGTCTTTCCAAGATCGAGAATGCTTGAGTCCATGACAAGGATGAAGATAAAGGACCAGACCATTGTAAATGAAAGCACAGGAAGAGAAATGGCAATCCGGGAAGGGATTAACCTGTACATAATTCCCAGCATCAGTGAAGCCGGAAACAGGTATGCCATTGCAGCAAAAATAATTGATACTCAATCAGAAGATCTTTTGAAATCAGAGATTTTCTATGCAGAAGCTGAAGATGATATACTTTACGGACTGGACCAGTTAAGTAAAAAAATCCGCCGGAATCTCGGTGAATCAAGATATAATATTTATTTACAGGATAAACCTCTAAAAAAAGTGACAACTTCATCATTGGAGGCACTCAAACTTTTTTCCATAGGAATTGATCAGCATTTAAAGCTGGATTTTGAAAGCGCAAGAAAATACTATGAAGCTGCATTACGTATCGATACAGGTTTTACATCGGCAAAAGCATCACTCGGGAATATTAATATTGAAAAATTTGATCACGAAAAGGGATGCGAATTACTCAGTCAGGCAGTTAAATCTGTAAACAATCTCACCGAAAGGGAAAAACTTGGGATACTGTCTTTTTATGCCTCAAATGTTGAAAAAAACCTTCCAAAAGCTATAGAATATACCAACACCAGAATAGATCTTTATCCTGACGATGCAACTGCCCGTCATAACGCGGGCTGGTATTATCAGAATTCAGGTGAGTATGAAAAAGCTGTCAGAGAATATAAAGAAGCTGTCCGGATTAATCCAAAAGCAGCAATAGCCTATGGTGGAATATTATGGACTTACCTTGAGTTTCTGGGAGAAGCCGATTCTGCTTTGGCCTGGTCTGAAAAAATGATATCTGAAAATCCTCAGAATGCCTGGGGCTACTGTTACATCGGTTCAGCCTGGATAATGGTGGATAGTGTTGCACGAGCTAAATTGTATTTTCAGAAAGCCAGGGAGATCAATCCTGATCTTATAGTGAATCTGTACCGGCTGGCTCATACATGTCGCCTTAAAGGTCAATATGATGAAGCTATCCGGATACTTAAGCACATAATTGAAATAAACAAGAATGAAGTATCTGCATACTATGATTTAGGTGTTAATTATCAGGCTATGGACAATCTTGAAGATGGCAGAAAATATTTCTCAAGTTTTAAAAGAATTGCATCAGAAGAATGGATTAAAAAGTATCCGGACGATGCTAGTGTATATACCTCATTAGCTGCAGTATCAGCAAGACTGGGTGACATGGATTCTTCTAAACTGATGCTTCAGAAAGCTATCGGAATTGATTCAACATTGTATGAAAAATTTGCTGAAGTTTTTTGTTTACAGGGAAAAGTAAATGAAGCACTGATACAACTGCAACAAGCTTTAGATACAGGTTACAGGAATTTGTTCTGGCTAAAACTCAGTCCTGATCTTGAAATATTAAAATATGATATCCGGTTCCGGGACCTATTGAACAAATATTTTGACTGAACTATTCTTAAAAAAAGCCTGCTCTATAAATGCCTTAAAATCATCATCTTCATAAAATGATATGAAAGTTCCTTCCCCTGAGGGAACCGACAAGAATAACTGGCCTCGGCTGGCTACTGGAGCACCATGCAGGTGCATATAAGTTGCCGGTGTAGATGTTCCTATACCTGCACGGCCATTGTTGTAATAGATATTTGAACCGTTCTCTGACCAGATGGAACTTCCTGACAGATCTGAGGACGGAGACCAGGTGGATCCATCCCATTTAAGAACACGCCCTGTTGTGGCAGATTGCCGGGCAATACCCAGTGGGGAACCGCCTGTTCCACTTCCGGTAAGGGTGGGATTTGTATTAGCAGTTTGTGTACCTCAGTTTTCGCCCGGGATAGCTACAGTGACACCATCCCTTGACAGTGTGAGTTTAGAGCCGCTGATTGAAAGGGTCTGTATCTCATTCGTAACACTGTTATCAATATGGTCACCCCAACCATAAGCAGTATTCCAATTAGAGATACTGCTTGCCATAATACTGTCAGCGGGGCTGGATGCAAATACCGGATCATTCTCAATGGTAAAGTAGTCCTGCAGATCGCTTATCATGCTTTCGCTTATTACCCCTGTAAGGATATCAGCTGATTTGGAATGCATTGCATAAGGAACGCTCAATAACTGACTTATCCTTTCAATGCTGCAGGATGTTCCCCCGGCAGGATCCGTTTCAGTTTTAATAAAATAGGGACCATCTGACCAGTCAATGGCTGAGAAATTACCTGAGTTGACCGTACCACCGCCAATCTCAATGTATACCAGTCCATTGTCATTTGAGGGAGCAAGATGGGTCTCAACGTAAACTGACCCACCTGATATTGAACCCTGCAGAATGCTTATTTTCATTCCAATATCCTGGTTTTTTTTGTTATGGATTATGTTTAAATAGCTTTGATCATAAAGCAACGCTTTTCAATCCGGGCAAGTTCAATAGACCTATTGTTAGAACCTGGAAGGGAGGAGATCTAAGGTTTTGATGAAGAATTCGTGGATACACTCTTTTTACCTTGGGCAGCAACGTAAAATGGGTGTTAAGCATTAACAAATTAATGTGTTATAATATTGAAATTCCTTCTTTCTTTACGATCTGAAGCAAGGGTAAGCTCTCGTCATTGTCAAAACGGGAAAGACCTACAGCAAAAGGTTCAATTCGTGTGTCAACCTTCCGAGTCAATCTCCAGATCAATCCAAAAGCCTTATCGTCAGAACTGTCATCAAACCTCCTGGAAACAAGCATTACATCAATATCACTTTCTTCACGTTCCTCATTCCGAGCTGCACTTCCAAAAAGAAAGGCCTTCTCGATCTGCAAACCTGACTCGTTCAGAATCCTAACATATTCTGAGACTTTGGTTATAGTTTCCTTTCGATCCATATCAACATCTCCTTTGTTTTATTCAGATAATCAACGGCTTTGTCTTTTGTGGGAATTACAGGATTGTAATCGGGATACCGGCCTTCGAGCTGATATTTCATCAGAATCCCAAGAAAATCCTCTAAACTCTCTTCAAACTCAATATTGGAAAGACCCAGTAGATATATAAGGTTGTGTGATTTGGGAGGGATATTACCAGTGACTTTTACTGCATGAGCTTTTAATCCTTTCTCAATAGCCAGATGGCAAAAGAATAATCCATGGATAAACCTCGATTCCCGGATTAGCAGTTCAGCAGTATCAAGATCAGATTTTGCCGAAATAATCCAGTATTCTATTTGTTTTTCAGTATTTAGCACTTCATCAATTTTTCTAAAAATACAACATTTATCAGAAAAACCTTGTGCGCCGGGAACGAGGATTAAAAGCGGAAGAAGCGGGAAGGCCTGTGAGCACTGGCAGAGCGGCTATTGGCTTCCGAGCTCCGCTTCGCTCCGGTTTAACATAACGCCTGATTATTGTGACAGAGCGGATCCACAGAACAAAGCCAGAAAGTCGTAGTTGTCCTATAATATACTCGCATTATGTTTATATTGCTTTGATCCTAAGGCAACGCTTATCAATCTGTTGCAAGTTCAATGAACTTTACGTTTAATCCAAGAAGGGGAGAGGTTTAGTTTTTGATGTAGAATTCGAGGATACACTCTTTTTGCCTTGCGAGGCAACGTGAAATGGGTGTGGAAATCAGGTCCACTTATTTCAGCAATTCTGAAACCTCATTTTGTAGTATGGGTAAGGATCGTTTAATTATTAACCACAAGATATCCGGAGTTATGCTGTCATAACCGTGTATTATCCTGTTTCTTGTATCAACGATTTTCCGAGAATCAGAAATGGCAATATCAGGAGAGACTTTGAGAATCCGATTCAGAGCCTCACCAATGATTTCAACATTCCTTTCTATAGCCTTCTGGGTTTTTATATCATTCTCAAAATCAATGTACTTAATATCTTCAGGCAGGAAATCGTATATCTGTATAATAGCGATATTTATATCCTCAAGCCAGGTATAAATCTCATGCTTCATACAGAACTTTCTTTGAATTGTTGATGCTTTCTGCGAGATACTTATTCTTTAACGCCTTTTGTTCAAGTAAATCGATCTGACGGTTTAGCAATTCCTGCAAGGCAAACTTCAATGAAAAATAATTCTCAGCATATTCAATAGGGTCACTGGTATTAAAATCAACCATGAAATCGACATCACTATCTTCAGTGAACTCAGAATTTAGGACTGAACCAAATGCAAATAGCTGTCTCACTTTGTGATTGTCACAAAGCGCATGAATCTCTTTTATATAGGAATCCAAAAACATATGCTATCCACAAAAATACAGAATCCAGCATACTTATAATCCTGGAAGCAGAAAAACCTTGTGTGCCGGCATAGTATGATCCCAAGCGGGGGCATCGGGAAGGCCTGTGGGCGATGGCCGAGCAGCTATTGGCCGAGCTCTGCTTCGCTCCGGTTGAACATAATGTCCAATTATAGTGACAGAGCAGGATCCACAGAGCAAACACACAGAGCAAAGCCAGATAGTCGCAGTTGACCTATAATGTACTCGGATTATGTTCATATAGCTTTGATATTAAAGCATTGCTTATCAAATCTTTGTAAGGTCATTGGCAGTATTGTTAAAACCTGGAAGGGGAGAGGTGAAAAAGGTTTTGAGAAGAGTCGTTGACACACTCATTTTGCGTTGCGAAGCAACGTTTTTAACCACGGAGATTTATCACGACTCGTGATAATAAGTCCGGGGTTAAAAATGATTATACTCTACCATTCAAAACAGTAGTAAATCAGAATACTTTTTAATGGCCGAACAAGTACCAATTTAATGTTATCATCGGTTTATTTATTTCTATGAATACACATTAATAAATACTGCTATGCAACATAGTGAGATTGGGTAACGAAATGCAATATCTTGAAATAAACTTCAGAGAAGTTTAAGATTCCAAGATTCCAAGAAATATATATTCAGGCATTTGTGAATAATTTTCAAGCAATTGCCTACTTGATTAGCTCTCCATTATTTCGAAATTTCAATAAGGAATCGACTCAGAAACTCGGCGGCCCACGCGGATAATTACCATATTCAAAAATATCTATTTTTAATAGAAAACGGGTATTTATCAAAAGAAAAGGCCTCCCTTGAGTTTTTTTATTATTCCCCTGATTTTATTCAAAACGCGATTGCCAATTCTACACATATTGTATTCGAAGTAACAGAACGATGTAACCTGAAATGTAAATATTGTGGTTACGGGGAATATTATGAAACCCATGATGAACGCCACAATGGAGAATTGTCATTTAAAAAGGCAAAGCTTCTGCTCGATTATCTTTACAAATACTGGAACTCAGCTGACACTATATCCTACGGGAAGAAAATAAATGTAAGCTTTTACGGAGGAGAGCCTTTGATGAATTTCACGTTAATCCGGCAAATCGTCGAATATTCCCAGAAACTAAAATTGAAAAAAACAGGTTTACTTACTCAATAACAACCAATGGCACACTCATCAACAAGTACGTTGTTCTCTGTAACGGCGTAAAAAGCGACTGTTCTCCGTGAGTAGGCGAACGGGGTCAGAGCGCATTGGAGCCGGTTAAGGAAATAGGCCGGGGCACTGGATAGAAAACCAGTGAAAACCATAGCTGTCGAATAAATTCAGATAATATATTAGACAATATTGATTATTTTTTATATTTTTAGATAACATTTTATCCAATATATGTATTCATTAGAACCAACTCCTACCGAGGTTAGTAAAAAGTTAGCAAACAGATTTCGAATCCTGCGAAAGAAATCAAAAATCTCCCAGCATGAAATGGCAGAAAGATCTGGTGTTTCATTGGGTAGCTTAAAGCGTTTCGAAAATACGGGAAAAATATCTTTGGAATCATTGCTTAAATTAATGCACCTTCTTGGACGATTAAATGAAATCAATAGTATTCTCACCATTGATGAAAACAGAGAAGATATTGAAAAGATTTTTACAAAATAATCTGAAATCCAATGATAGGAACAAAGAAAATAACAGTATCACTGTTGCTTGAAGGAAATAGATATGAAGTAGGCGAACTGGTACTCTCCGGTGATAAAATCTATTTTAGATATGATGCTGACTACCTGAAAAATGGATTCAGCCTGTCTCCTATTAAATTACCGTTTACCAGTGAAATTGTGAGTGCTGAAAGAGAACCGTTTGAAGGATTATTTGGTGTATTCAATGACTCTTTACCCGATGGATGGGGACGTCTGTTGCTGGATCGTTCATTAGCTTCGAAAGGAATCGACATTGCCGGAATTACACCTTTAGACAGATTATCCTTTGTTGGATCAACAGGTATGGGGGCTCTTATTTACCAGCCTGAGATTGAACCGGGAAAAGATGTAGGTTCTATCCCTGAGTTGGATTTACTTGCAAAAGAGATGAAACAGATACTTCAGGGAACAAGTTCTGACATTATTGAAGAATTGTTTATTCTTGGAGGATCGTCTGGAGGTGCACGCCCTAAGGTTTTTGTTGGCTATAATCCTAATACCGGAGGTCTGACACATGGCTTGAACAACCTCCCTGAAGGATATGATGACTGGATTATAAAGTTTCCATCGTCTTCAGACAATCCGGAAATTGCCAATATCGAATTCGCCTATCATAAAATGGCATTGCAAGCAGGCATACAAATGAGCGAATGCAGATTATTTAACGGAAAATCGGGAAAGGTATATTTTGGAACAAAGCGATTTGATCGGAAAGGGGGTAAACGTCTGCACACTCATACCGCATCCGGACTTATGCATGATAATTTCAGAATGAGTACCATGGATTACGGACATTTAATGGACTGCGCATTCCGGCTGGAAAAGCATGTTAAAGCCTACGAAAAAAATTTCAGACTGGCAGCATTCAATGTTTACTCACACAACCGCGACGACCATAGTAAAAACTTCTCATTTCTAATGAACGGAAAAGGGGAATGGCAGTTTGCCCCGGCTTATGACCTGACATTTTCAAATTCCGCATACGGATTTCACAGTACCATGATAGCTGGGGAAAGTCAGAATCCCGGACGAAAACAGCTAATGAAACTGGCCGATCATTTTGGCTTAAAAAACGCTGGAATTATTATCGAAGAAGTTCAGGATGCTATTAACCAGTGGCCAATAATAGCCAGGGAATGCGGCGTATCAAACGATATTATTCAGAATATTCAAAAAGCTATGAGTAAAATTATGGACTAAAACATATTTTAGCTAAATGAATTTTTCAATTTGGGAATGCACCTATTAATTGCTATCACTCCATATTTCTTATGTATTTAATTTAATAGCCTGTGCCGTTTTTTTTTTCTCATCTACCACTTTGGCATATATCTGTAAAATTCCAAAGATTTTCCCTGATGATATTGTACTTACTAAGATCTATCTTATTAGGGACAATAAAGTAATGATTGATAAAGATCTGGCTGAATTGTATGGAATTGAAACCAAACGATTGAAAGAGGCAGTTCGGCGTAATAGAAAACGCTTTCCTGAAGATTTCATGTTTGAAATGTCAAAAGAGGAACTAGAAAATTGGAGGTCGCAATTTGCGTCCTCCAATTCTGAGCGTATGGGTCTTAGATATCCACCTTTTTGCTTCACTGAACAAGGTGTAACTATGCTATCCTGCGTTTTAAGCAGTGAAAGGGCTATACATGTAAACATCCAGATTGTTAGAGTTTTTTCGAGAATGCGAGAGTTGCTTATAAAAAATAAGGATATTCTCCAAAAGCTCATGGATCTTGAAAGCAAAGGAATAGAACATGACAAGAAAATCAAATTAATATTTGAATACCTTCAACAACTCAGGAATTCAGAATCTGAAAGAAAGGAATTCAATAAGCGTCAGCGTATTGGATTCAAAAAATAGATACAGAAAAACCTTGTGGGCCTGGATCGGGGATTGCGTGGCACGGTATTGCCACAATGAAAGCAGGTTATAGTTCCAGGCATTGTAGTTCTTTTTCAATACCTTAAAGTTGTTCGATTTTATCGGATTTGGTAGGTGGTAGCGTTTTTCACCCTTGAGTGGTACCGGTTAATTTAACCCTCGTTAATATTTTTCAATCCGTTGAAGGTCATGCGAACCTTACGTTTAATCCAGGAAGGGGAGAGGTTAATAGGTTTAGACGCACAATCGTGGATACACTCTTTTTGCGTTGCGAAGCAACGTGAAATGGGTGTTTCCGTAGGAGTCACATAATTTGCAAAGTCATTCGAGAAAGCCACATATCTGATAGAACGGCCTCTAATCTCATAAATCCAAAATCAAAGTCAATTTTTCAACCCTGACAATTTGAAAAATGAGTAACAAATCAATGCTTGACAATGACCACCTTTTTAAGAGAATTCAAGAGATTCTTGAAAATGCAAGATACAAAGTCTATCGTACTGCAAATACTGAAATGCTACGAGCCTACTGGAATGTAGGAAGGGGGATCATAGTAGAAGAGCAAAAGGGACAGGACCGGGCAAAGTATGGAAGAGGGTTAATTCGAGATCTATCTATCAGGCTTACCAAGGAATACGGAAGGGGTTTTACCGAAACTAACCTGAAGTACATGAGGCAGTTTTTCCTAACCTTCAAAAAGCGTCACGCACTGCGTGACGAATTGTCCTGGACCCATTACCGCTTGTTGCTGAAAGTTGAAAGAGAGCATGCCAGGGAGTTTTATTTGAAGGAGGCAATTACCGGAAACTGGAGCACACGCCAGTTGGAAAGGCAAATCAACTCGTTATATTTCGACAGGTTACTTATTAGCACAGACAAATGTGGCAGTTATCCTATAATGTAATGCGTTATGTTCATTTTGCTTAGATCCTAATGCAATACTTATCAATCCGTTGCAGATTTTGTGAAGCTTTCGTTTGAGCCTGAAAGGGGAGAGGTCTAAGGTTTTGATGAAGAGTTAATGAGTTAGGAAAGGATTAAGTGGTCGCAGATTGCGACCACCTCCAGAACTTGTTTATTAACCTACGCTGGCGATCTACAAATGTAAAATTCGAAAACTTGCTATTCCAAATTGGAAGATCAAGTTGGGGTGGCCGTCGTACACCTCCAAAGGCTTATACAGCAGGGAGTTGCTAAACTAACTTATTATTGCGTTGCGTAGCAAGGTGAAAAGGGTGCTACATTTCGTGCCAGGATACTACAGGCTTTCAATAATTAATTGGATTTGCTTTCTGTTCTCCGGAAGATGATTGATACAAACATCCCAGATAATTTCGTAGTCAATCCCAAAATATTCGTGACTTACCTTATTTCTTAAAAGATACATCTCATCTCAAGGTAGATCCGGATTATTTTCTTTGATGTGATCAGTTAGCTTCCTCGAAGCCTCTCCAATAATTTCAAAATTCCGAATTACTGCATCCACAGTCTAATAATCCTTTTTGAACTGGTCAAAAGTGTACCCATCAATATATTCAGCAATCCTGCTCATTGCTAGCAAAAGATCTTCTAAATACATTGTATAATTGCGCTCGTCCTTTTTCACCTAAGCGTAATTAACTTGTGAGAGTATACTATCCCTAATTTGCTCTTTTAATGCACTTTTGGTAACCAGATCTACTTTTCTGCCAAATATACTTTCCAGGTAGATTTGAAGTGTGAAATAATTCCAACCTATGGGTCTGTATAATTCTACCAGCAAATCAATATCACTGTCGTCCGAAGCTTCATTATTTGCAAAGGACCCGAAAATACCAATCTCCTTAACTGCATATTCTTCAGAAAGAATCGGCTTCAACTCTCTAAGTTTATCCAGTATATCATTCTTGCTAAGCATTAATCAAAGATATTGAATTTATATGGATTGAATCGGCATAATCTATTGGTGAAGTAGAAAAACCTTGTGCGCCGGCATTGTATGATCCAAAGCGGAGGGTGCGGGAAGGCCTGTGGGCCTTGGCAGAGCGGCTATTTCACATAATGCCCAACCGTAGCGCAGCGGAGCTCAACGAAGTTAATTATAGTGACAGAGCATGGATCCATAGAGCAAAGCCGGAAAGTCGCAGTTGTCCTATAATGTACTCGCGTTATGTTCATATTGCTTTGGTCCTAAGGCAATAATTATCAATATGATTCATGTTCTGAGAGCTTTTCGCTTGATCCTGTAAGGGGAGAGGTAGAAGGTTTTTGATGAAGCATTCGTAGATACACTCTTTTTGCGTTGCGAAGCAACGTGAAATGGGTGTTTTCGTTAATGCACTGATAATTATTATGTTATCACATCAATTTTTAAGATCACACTTTGTGACCTTAGAACAAGCATCAATATGGTAGAAGAAGAAAAACTAAGGTTGCCAGATGAAGTTGTGATGGAAAAAATTCTTTTTATAAGAGGTAAGAAAGTCATGTTAGACAGAGATTTGGCCGACCTCTATGGTGTCACAACTGGAAACCCGAATAAAGCTTTACTAAGAAACATAGCTCGATTTCCAGATGACTTTATGTTTCAACTAACGAAAGAGGAGTTCGATAACTTGATATTCCAAATTGGAAGATCAAGTTGGGGTGGCCTTCGTAAACTGCCAAGAGCTTTTTCCGAGCAAGGGATGGCTATGCTCTCAGGAGTCCTTAATAGTGAGAGAGAGCCATAAATGTCAATATTCATATTATGCGTGTATTTTCACGAATGCGTGAAATGCTTACCTCTCACAAGGATATCCTAAAAAAACTAGAAGAACTGGAAAGAAAGGACATCGAGCAGGATGACAAGATTATATTAATCCTGGAATATATTAAGCAACTTGAGAAAGCCAGACAAGATGTGGAGGAATTCCAAGAACGCCCAAGGATTGGATTCAAGAAATAGATAAAGAAAAACCTTATGCGCCGGCATTGTATGATCCAAAGCGGAGGCTGCGGGAAGGCCTGTGAGTGTTGGCTGTGCGGCAATATAACATAACGCCTTATTATAGTGACAGTGCTGAATTTATAGAACCAAGCCAGGAAGCGGCAGTTGTCCTGTAATGTACTGCGTTATGTGAATATTGCTTTGATCCTAAAGCAATACATATCAATCCGGATCAGGTACATTGTATTTATCGTCCAATCTTAGAAGGGGAGAGGTCTATGATTTTGATGTAGAATCCGTGGATACACTCTTTTTGGGTTGCGAAGCAACGTGAAATGGGTGTTTCGGTGAATCGCGGATACGATACCACATTGTTTTTGGAGGTCGCAGATTGCGACCTCCAATTCCCAACAAATACAGATCTTTCATTTGAATTACTATTTCGCAGTGGTTATGGCTGATATTTAGGATTTTACATCATAAACTCATGTAGATAATGAATCGAATAAACCTCCAAGCTAACTGGATATGAATCAAGAAACCGGTCAAATCGCTATTGCCGAAGAGATTATAATTAGCAAGATTTATAATGTGCGAGGTAAACAAGTGATGTTATCCTTTGATCTTGCAGAATTATACCAGGTGGAGACCAGGGTGTTAAACCAGCAAGTAAAAAGGAATATTGGTAGATTTCCGGAAAGATACATGTTCCAACTTACTCAGAATGAATATGATAGATTAAGATCACAAAATGTGATCTTAAACCGAGGACATCGCCTTAAATACATGCCTTATGCATTTACTGAACATGGATTATTAATGCTTTCGAGCGTATTGAAAAGTCCGAGAGCCGAAAAAGTCAATATTCTTATTATCGATACTTTCGTTAAGATCCGGGAACTTGTATTCCAGAATAAGGATGTTATTCATCAACTGGAGCAAGTTCAGAACCGACTTACCAGGCATGATAGTCAGATAAGAATAATTCTTGAATATCTTAAGCAAATTGAAAAAGCAAAGGAAGCTGAACTAGAACAAAAGAAACGTCCCAGGATTGGATTCAAGCCTTAGAAACCTGCGCGCTTGCCTTGTAATATCCAAAGCGGAGGCAGAGGGAAGGCCTGTGAGCGAGGGCTGAGCGGCTATTTAACATAATGCCCAATTATAGTGACAGCGCAGGATCCATAGAGCAAAGCCAGAACGTCGTAGTTGTCCTATAATTTTAACTAGCGTGAGTTTATTATAAAATCAACATTTCTTCTTTTTCACTGTTTTTGATTTGGTTGATATTCAGCCAAATGGATTCGTGTTGGTGGTTATAAACATGATATACACTAACTAATGTTAATAACAAATATTGTATATTATTTATATACTGTGTAATATAGTGTATACAAATTACAGGTATACACTATCATGGCTACAATACAGCAGAAGACCGTCAAAGGGAACAAATACTGGTACATTGTTGAGTCCAGGAGGGTAAATGGTAAGCCCAGGCCGATTGTTCTTGCCTATCTTGGCAAGGCAGATGATTTATTAAAACGCTTGCAGGGTAATATGGGCTATAGCCTGAAGTCCTACTCCCATGGAGCTATAGCAGCATTGATAGATGTGGCTGCCAAGCTTGATATTGTTAGCATATTAAACAAGCATGTAAAATCTACCCGTTCATACATGTCGGAGAAACCAGTAAGAAATAATTTGACAGCCGGGATTACTTTCTTGCTTGGTGCCATGGGGCGAGTGTGTATGCCAACAAGTAAGATGGGGTGGTGGAACTGGGCCAAAGGCACATCTGTAGGCTATTTGTTGCGTTGCAACTTCAGCAAGGTTGATAGTCAGCATTTCTGGGATCTGATGGACAGTTTTCCGGAAGATGCCATATACACGGCCGAACAGGAGATCCTGGGCCGTCTGCTTGATGTGTATCAGATAAAGACCGATACTCTGTTTTATGATACGACCAATTTTTTCACATATATCGATACAACGAACATCCGAAATGAGATAGAGAAAAGAGGCAACAACAAACAAAAACGCAATGATCTGCGACAGGTAGGTCTTGCCATGGTAGTTAGTAAGGAAGATCATATACCCTTGTTCCATCACAGTTACCAGGGCAACTTGCATGATGGTACCGTTTTCAGTGAGGTTGTCAAGAAAATTAAAGACCGGATGGTGTCACTGGGATTGAAACAGAATAGCCATACGCTTGTCTTTGATCGGGGCAATAACTCGAAAGAGAATCTTTCGATTGTAAAAGGTTTAGGATTTTATTACGTGGGAGCCTTAACGCCGTATCATCATCGCGGGATCATTGAAAGAGCCATGGAGAATACACCTGAAGCCGTAGATCTGGAAAATGAAACCTTGGCTGTATATCGGGAAAAGGGTGATATATGGGGAGATCAAAGAACTGTGGTGGTGTTTGTCTCGGATCGTTTGAAGGCAGGACAAATCCGGGGAATATACCAAAGCCTTACTAAAAAGGAAAAAAGCCTACAAGAGTTGCAGAAGTCTCTTGTCAATCCAAGAGGCAGGAAACGCAACAGAAAGGACCTGGAGAAAAAGATCAAGACCATTGTATCAGGCCAATATCTGAAAGGTATACTAAAATGGGAGCTGAGAGAAACAAAGGAAGGCAAGTTCGTCTTGGATTATCAGGTTGATCAAGAACAGCTTCAATGCACTGGGGACAAACTCGGCTTCAGGATGATCATGACCAACAGGCACCCATGGACAAGTCGGGAGATCATTAGTGCATTTTATTTTTAACCACGCACTAAACTGATACCACTCACCGGTGAAAAATGATACCACCAGTATCCTCACCGTTTTTCATGTCCAAAACACACCCTATTTTTTTAGGAGAATGATGATCCGGTAATTGTATTATTGACTACCGGTTGTGCAGTGAAGATTGAAAATCCTACCTCAAATCTTTACTTGCCTCCCCCATTGAGAAGTATTAGAAGCATTTTGAATAAAACGATCATCTTTCGGTTGTTGAAAGATAATCGTAATGACCCTAACTATTACCTGCATCAAATGTGGTGCTGTAGTTCCCAGAAATCCTCGGGTAAAGAAACAGAGATATTGTTCCGGGAAAGAGTGCCAGAAAGCAATGCGAAAGTCCTGGAAAAAGAAAGCGTACGCGAAGAACAAATCTTATCGCAGGAAGCATCTTGAAATACAGGAAACATGGCGTGAACAACGTCCTGCCTATGAGTATCAGAGGGAATACCGGGAATCACATCCAGAGTACGTAAATCGTAATCGTGAACTACAGAGGGAAAGGAACAAAAAGCGTCAAAAAGATCATGATCCAATGATTGTAAATGGGAACTCGTTATCTCTGCAGCCCAGTAATGACGTGACATATGCGATTATTGAGGTAAAAAAGCTAAAAGATTGTAAATGGGAACTCGTTCATGGTTATAATGCAGGAATAATACGGGCCAGAGAAGATTTACCCCATTATTAGACTTTGATTGTAAATGGGAACTCGATTGCAGAGAAAAATCCATCCCTCTACATTTACCGGCACAAAAATCTATGCCGGTGAACCCAGTAATCGAAGAGATCCCCTTATCTGAATTTGATCTGTCACTCTCCAGAATGCGGGTGATGAACCTGGCACGAATAGAGCAAATCGAGCGATCCATGCAGCTGCATGGCCAGTTGCAACCTGTTGTTGCAAGGGTCTGTGAACATGGTTACCAAATTATAGATGGGCACAAGAGATTTTTTGTAGCTAATGATCTATTTATGATATCCTTGCAGTGCCTGGTATTGAATGTTGACGAGACTCAGGCCAGGGTTCTGATGTTGAGCTATAATCGCACGCCGCAGACCATGGAGTCCTGGGAGGAGGCCCTGGTGCTGAAGGATCTTGTGGAGCGGTATGATGTGAGTCAGCGTGAATTGTCAAAATTAACCGGTTACAGCCGTTCGTGGGTGTCTCGCCGCCTGGGTCTGGTGAGCAAGATCGATGAGGAGGTCGCATCCCAGATCAGAATGGGGGTATTATCCGGCAGCCATGCCCGCGCCCTGATGCGGTTGCCGCGCGGCAACCAGGCGGAGGTTGCCCGGGCGATCCACTCCTGGGGGCTTACCAGCCGCCAGAGTGACTCTCTGGTTGACGCTTACCTGGAAGCTGCAGATGAAACGCATCAACGTCAAATACTTGATAATCCGGAAAGGGTAATATTTAAGCCAGGTTCTGAGGATGAACTTGAATGGCGTGATCTGGGGCTTTCCTGTTATGCCGAAGATCTGCTTAAAACGATGTCATATGTCATCCAGGCGGTTCAGATGCTGCTTACGCGATTAAAGGATCAACGGTTCGGAAGGTTGGATGAGATCGAGAGAGAAATCATCTATCCAGGTTTAAATATGCTAAAAGATGATGTGGGCCAGCTTACAGGTATCCTCAAAGGAATATCCATTGATACAACCAAATAAACAGGAACAAGCATGAAAGACAAGAATCTGGAGAATATCGTAGTCAATCTGTATGCCAGGGGCTGTAGTATCCGACAAATCTCCCGGCTGATGAATATATCCCGGGTCAGGATCCGCCGGATACTGGCATCAAACTCAGTTTATCGTGATACCACCCCGGGGGAGGTAAAAAGGCCCAAAAACAAACGTCCCAGCAAGCTGGATCCCTACAAAGCATATATTGGTGAACTGCTCG
Source organism: uncultured Bacteroides sp. (assembly GCA_964604655.1). Classification (GTDB taxonomy): domain Bacteria; phylum Bacteroidota; class Bacteroidia; order Bacteroidales. Next base: position 83,317 of record CAZRZY010000001.1, read on the forward strand.
AAAAATACAGTAGTATCACCGGACAGCGCATCTATGAACTGCTCAGGGAAAAGGGTTATCACGGGGAGATTACCATCCTTCGCGATTACCTGAAAAGTATCCGTCAGGTGGGTTCAAAAACGCCGTTGCGGATGGTAGAAACGGACCCGGGCCAGCTGGCCGCTCATGACTGGAGCGATTACAATATTACTTTTAACTTGACAGGTGAGACCCAGAAGATCACCTTTTTCAGCTATATCCTTTGTTACTCCCGCCGGCAATACATCTCTGTAGTAGAGGATAAGAAGCAGAAAACCCTTTTCCGGGAGCTTGGCTCGGCTTTTATCTACATGGACGGGGTCACCCTGGAGCTCCGGGGTGATAACCAGAAGCCATGCGTGGATCACTGGGAGATGGGGAAGCCGATTTTTAATAAGCAATACCTGGCCTTCGCATCCCACTATCGCTTCCGTCCCCGTACGATTACCCCTTACAAACCTCAACAAAATTTGAAAGTAGAAAGGGCATTTTATTACCTGGAGCGCAGCTTCCTGAAGGGCCGCCAGTTCAAAGACCTGGAAGATCTGAAGGAGCAACTTCGCCGATGGCTGATTGAAGTAAACGATGTCCGTATCCACGGCACGACAAAAAGAAGGCCCATTGATATGTACATCGAGGAGCATCCCTACCTGCAGCCCCTTCCTGCCATCCACTTCGATACCTCTGAGGTGGTCCAACGGGTGGTGAATCAGGAGTCATGCGTACAGTGGAAGGAGTATATGTATGCGGTGCCGAAGAAATACATGTACGAGGTATGCCCGGTACGTATTACAGAAGATCAGTTGATCGTCTACTCCCCATCGGGAGAGCAGCTGGTGGTTCATCCTCTGGCCAAACCCGGTCAGAAGGAAAGGTATGTGGGGCAGCCTGAAAAACCCCGAAATAAGCCCACTCTGGACATTGGTGATGTGATCTCCCGTCTCGAAGGCTTTGGTCCTGAAATGGCCCAGTATATCGAACATGTAAAACAGTACAAGGGAAAATCCTGGGGGCACCAACTGAGAAGGTTGCTGGCTTTGAAAGTAAATTACCGTACCGAGGATATCATGGTGGCCGTTCGCAGGGCGATGAAGTACAAGGTCTTTGATGCGGGGACCATTGAAAGCTTCCTGGAAAATAACTCAGAACCCCGTTACAGTGTCAAGCTCTCCTTCAAACCTCGCCAAAACAACGATTATGATCAGTAGCACTTCAAATCAATCTGTGCGGCAGGTCAAGCAGTTCATTGATAACTGCAACTATCTCGGATTAAAAAACCTTGCTCAGGAATACCAACAGATCGTGGACAGCGCTGGAAAGGACACGGTCGGGTATTTTGAGTTTATCCGTGAGATCGTCCAAGCAGAGGCAGCTTGCAAGCATAAAAGACGCACCGATTACCTGATCAAAAAAAGCCGTCTACCGCAGCCCTTGAAGATGATCGCGGATTTTGATTTTGACTTCCAATCCAAGCTGAATCGAAGGCTTGTCATGGACCTTGCCACATTAGAGTTCCTCACCAGAAATGAGTCTGTACTCTTTCTGGGCCCAGTGGGAACAGGTAAGTCACACCTAGCCCAAAGTCTGTGTTTACTAGCCTGTCAGAATGGGTACAGGACCTATTACACCACCTGCAGTAACCTGATCAATGATCTGAAAGATGGTGTATACGATAATACACTGAAAAAGAGGATTAAAAAATACATTAATCCGGATCTGCTTTTAATCGATGAAATGGGGCATGATCGACTCGAGCTAGAGGTTGTCAAAGAGGCACACCTGCTGTTCAAGGTGATCGACCAGCGGTACAATCAGAACAAATCCCTGATCTTTACTACCAACATACATAAAGAGTTCTGGCCGGAGTATCTTGGTGATCCTATCACGACAACGGCAATCCTTGATAGGATCTTCCATCACTCGGTTATTGTGAGAATCGAAGGTCCGAGCTTCAGGGAATATCAAGGGAAACTGCTGCAACAACAATATGAAGCAAAGAAAAAGAATGACAAGATCGCTGGATAGCGAGACTCCATTCAATCTGAAAAAAAGGTGTTGGCCCCATGGTTGATACCTTTTTTTGTCGTACAAAGTGTCCGTTTTGTGCAGGAATTGCTGTCCGAAATGATCAGGAATGAACTTAAATGATTGTACTTGTGGTTAGTAGGTGGTTGTACACATTACTCCGGAATTGTTGCCCGTTCTAACTCGAAAAAAGAGCCACTGATTTTCCACCGGAATAAACCAAAAATCGAGGTTCTGAAAACGGTAGCAACCAAGCAATACAGAGGGGTGGTATCATTTTGTACAGTTTACTGGTACTGTTTTAAATCCTTGTTATAACATTTTATGGCCAATCAAAAATCGAGCATGCTTTCAGAGACCTGAAGAATCCTTTTCACCTGGCATTAAAACCACAGCATCACTGGACTGACCAAAAGATAAAGGTGCATTACTTTATCTGCGCAATCGGATACTTGCTATCAACTATCATCTGGAGAGAAGCAAGATTAAAAGCTGGTTATACCGGAAGCCTGGATGAATTATTGGACATGCTCAATAATATCAGACTGGCAACCATGCTGGAAGAATCGAAAAAAGCTGGTAATCCCAAAGCAAACTATTTGCTTGAAGTAATGAGCGAGCAAGAGGAAAAGATAATGTCAGCATTGAGGCTGGAAAACCTCCATCACGAACAACCTAAAATCAAAAATGTTGGTGTATACAAATAAATAACGCTTATCTTTATGATAATCGATAACTTACAGCGTTTTACACGCTCTGTCGTAATAAACTCACGCTAGTGATTTCGTCCAAGTTTTAGGTGGCCAGGTAATCTTCATTGCGGTTGTGATCATGGTCCAGGTGATGATCACTCTGCAGATACGGAAGCTTAAATTATGAAACAACCAAAGCGAGACTATTATCCTCCGGAGGACCTGCAGGAATTCTACAAGGCCGCGGTGGAACGTGCTCGTAAAGAGAACTCAGTCTTTCCAAAATCCAGTCCCGCGAGACATTTGATGCAGGAATAAATCAATTGGGAGCTCGAGTAGATTTGTGATTTTCATCGGAGGTAATTTATAATCAGTATTCGGAAATTTTATACGTTAAATTAAGATCTCTTTCATAACTTGTTTGAAGAGAAAGAGCCCGGGAGAAGAACCTATTCTTCTCATATCCTAAACATTTTAACCCAAATCAAAATGAAATTATTCCTTCAAGTAATTGTACTTGCATTAATTGCTTTACTAGTGGTAAATTGCTCTTCTACATCGGAGAATCCTTTATCCCCTGAAAGTGATGTCGATCTCCCTTTTAGACCCTCTGATCATGATATCTCTGTCCTAATCGAAGAAGGTTATAACCAGGCCTGTGTAAAAATGTATGAAAAGGACCTTCCTTTTAGCCAAATCCCTAAAAATGGCATTTGAAGAAAAGGATTATAATGATTTGATTGTGCAGACGTATCAGAAGTACAAAGAACCTGAATTGCCCTTTTCTGTGTTATTTGAAGATGTAGGTTTTAAGGAAAGGATTAATTCCAGCTTGGAAACTAGTTTAGGAACATACCAATTTAAGGGCACAAGTGATGTTTCGAGTACTGCCTCTTTCTACAACTCGTTCTCCTTTGGTGGGACAGACTATGAACCCATCGTTAATTTGATTAATCCAGAAAAAGCAGACTTTAATCTTCCTCCGATCATTTCTCCAGGTATCGAAGCTCCAGATGATTTTGAATCTGGTGCGGTGAATTGTGTTGTTGCTTGGTTCAATTATGGCAAGAAAGAGGAGGTTCAAATTGTACTTACTGAAGAAGCTTTGAACTCAAAGTGGCCGATTTATGTGATATCCTCAATTACGGATAAGGATAAGGCCTTAGTGCTAGATGGCCGCATAAGTAATAGGCATCTGAATCTTGAACGAAGGGCACCTTCAAAGAAAGGAGCCCTAGCTATCGATAGAATCTCATCAAAAGAGTATCGTATCAATCACCGATATGAGGGTCAAGGCCAGTCAGAACTTCGTAAGACCGTATTTCGATTATGGTTGAATGGCAGTGACTGGATTATTGATCCAATAACTGACTGGAGAACTAAAGATTGGTGTGACAAAATTGATAATATTGATGCAGGTGATGTCGGTACAGATTTGGAGATGTGGCTTGATTTCTCAGACTATTACGGTGATCCATATGATAATCATATCCATTTCAATACATTCGAGAGAGACTGGTGGGCTGGCCGTAAAGGGATTGGCGACGTTGCAATGCCCGATGGTGATGTTTTATATATAGTTGGTTGTATGACCCTCGAGGGTGAATGGTATCATCAAGATCCCTCTGATATTAATTGGGCCGATCCACTTGATCAGGCCTATATCAACCAGTATTGGGCACTGTGGTTTACTAATTCCAAAGGACATTTCCGACTTTGGAGAATAGATTAACACTTAGACATTTGATATGAGATACTTGGTTCTTACTCTCGGGCTTTCTTTCTTCTTCTCTCTTTCGATTATTGCTCAGCATGGAATCCTTGTGGGCTACTATGACACGCATCTTGGGAAAGCTGGCGCTATTGAGTACTCATTCGCAAAGAAGATCTTCTATTTTGAAGTTGGATTAAAGTACCTGAATTATTCCCCGAAGCACGATAATCAGAACAATATCTTTAAAGATAGAGCTTACCCTCAGACTTTCATCCAGCATTTAGGCCCAATCATTGGTGGAGGTTTGAAATTGCCCGTTCGTAATTCAACTGCAAGAATTGATTTATTTGCCCAAGTTCATTATCTCTATTCTGGATTTAAGAATAGGATGTACATTTTTGATAGTTATTCTCCGGAAGGAGAAGAGCTGTATAAGTATCACAACGTAGTTTTCAACGAGCAACACAACTTTGAGAATATACTAGGCATAGGATTTGACTTTGCAATAACAAAGAAGTTATATTTCTATAATCGTTTTGGTCTAATGATAGTTGCTTTCATAGGAGTTGATGATAGGATCTTGATACCTAACATCACTTCTGAATTTGGATGGATGTTTTCAGCTGGACTCTCTTATAAATTCCTGCGAACTGAAAAATAATCAAATTCTCAATTCATAAGCCAGGCCCTTACAAAGTACTAATTCTTATATTGCTTGTTCTGGTAGTTGGTCCCAAGAGATACCGTCAAGTAACCTACCGTTTCTCTTCTTATTCACTCCTCCCCACTGCTTAAAGAAAAAGGGCGTGTTCGCTTCGATGCATTTATCTCTGATTTCTTTGACCCATTTCTCCCTTATAGGACGAGATCCAGGCCCAGACTCTCCCCTTCATCGGGGACTAGGTGAAAACCCTCTTCGGAATATGTTGCACGATTTAAGATGGAGAGTGAAATTGGAAAACTTCACCGGGAAAACATAAAAACACCCCCCTTGAGATCCGCTTCAAATCAGCAACACAGAAGGGTGGTATCAAAATGCCCGGTTTGCTGGTAAGGTTCTAATCCGATGTTAAAACTAAGGCAATGGTCATTCATATGATTCAGGTTCAGAGAACTTCTCGGTTGATCCTGGAAGGGGAGAGGTCACTAAGGTTTTGATGAAGAAATCGAGGATACACTCTTTTTGCGTTGCGAAGCAACGTGAAATGGGTGTTAGTTATTTCGGTATGCTATTGCAATACATATTTTTAGAGTATTTGCGTTTAATGTTAAGGAAGAAAAAGCCGGGGATCCCCGGCTTTTTCCGAAAATACTATCATAGCGATAGCTCCTTTAGTATCCAGGCACTTCATAATCCCAAGGTTCTAGGTCTTCGCTTAAAGCTATATCAGGTGTAAACTTCTTAGTTAGCTTCAAAGTATCACCACCTTTTACCTCAATATATTTCTCAGTGTACTTATAAAGCTGTCTTGCAAAAACAATAAGATAATATTCTCCTGACGGAATATCATTGAACAAGGTAATGGTCTTGCAGGTTCATCCTGTCTAGGTAGCGGGGGACAGCAATGGGGACCGTTATACCCATTCTCACCAGCCTATGATGAACGTGTAATATTTGTTACTAGTATAGGTGAGGACAATAATCATTACTTCTGGGACGATCTACAGAATCCTCCTCAAGAAAGGACTCATTCTCATTACCCTGAAGTCGATATATGTGCACCAGGATATCGAGTAATGGGAGCAAGACCCTCATTAAATAATTCTTGGCCATATTATGGTGGTGGAGTAGGAACATCATTCGCTACACCTCAGGTTGCAGGAATAGCTGCATTGATGCTTTCAGTAAACCAAAATCTTACAGTAAATCAGGTTCAAGATATAATCAGATCTACTGCAGATCCAGTAAATGATGATAATAGCTATCCTGGGCTAATAGGAGCAGGAAAAGTGAATGCATATAAAGCCGTACTAAAGGCAAGGCCTGAAGTTTATAAAGTTCCACCATATTCAACTGGGTTTGAAAATGGATTTGATGAACACTGGGATGTTAGTAAATCAGCTGTATATGGCAGAGTTATTGTTAATGAGAGTTATGGTCCTCATACTGGTGATAAGCACCTTACTATGGATGTTTCTAGAAATGGAAACTACAATACCAATGAAGCATGGATGCATCTGAACTTATCAGGGATGTCAGATGTTGAACTGGAATTCTGGTGGAAAGAAACATCCGATGAAACACATACGACAGATGGCGTTTATATTTCTGATGATGGTGGAGATAGCTTCACCAAGATATATAATCTATCTGGTGGGTCAAGTACTTATTCAAAAGTCACTATTGGTCTATCAGATGAGATCTCCGATGCAAGCTTATCTCACAGTAGCACATTTGTAGTGAAATTCCAGCAATATGATAATTACTCTATGCCTACTGATGGAATTGCAATTGATGATATATTAGTTTGTGCTAAACTTCCTTATTCTTCAACTATTTACACACCTCCATCATATCACTGTATCTATGATTGGGAGGAATACAGTTGTAGTTCTGTTACCGGAGCCGTTGAATATGATTGGGAAAGCCCTGGTGGCAGTCAGGGACCAGCGTCAATAATTGAGAATGGAACCAGATTTGTTGATGTTCGCGGTACTGAAGAGGGGCTTTACGTTCTGAGGGTGAGAGCTAAAAATGAATGTGGTGATTATAGTGATTGGAGAACAACTTCAATTTGGATTGATGATTGTGGCAGAGCTCCACTCATGGAAGATAATACTTTCCTTATTTACCCAAATCCAGCTAATGACTATGTCACTGTATCATTGAACAAAGATTTTGCTAAAGAATCTGAAATAACTGAACAAGGTTTCATTGTTTATGTATTCAACCAGTATGGTAATCTAGTAATTTCAGAAGAAACTAAAGGAGATTTTATAAGATTAAATATTGGCAATTTGCCAAATGGTTCCTATGTTTTTAGGATATTATACCAAGGAGAGTTTTATTCGTACGAGGTTATTGTTCAACATTGATAAGGAAATGTACTTGATTCAAGTGTATTGCAAACTGAGCGTAGCGAATTTGCACAATACGCTTGTTATCAATAGACTGACAGAAAAGCTTTTGCGCGAGAGGAGGAGTCTTAACAAAAGCGGTGGACGGGGGGGGTGGCCATTGCGCCTGAAGCGGATTTTGCATTTTTCCAGCCACAAAATCCGCTAAACAGCAATGTCAGGGCGGCCGGAGCGGCTATTTAATATAATGCCTAACCGTAGCGAACCGAGCTTGCGAGTTCAGCGTAGCTAACCGGAGCTCGACGAAGTCAATTATAGGACAATCTGCATTAAGGTCAAACATATGACATTTTGTGTGCCGGCCTGTGCGTCTATTTACCTGAGCGACCAGGCGAAGGCAAGCGGTGAATTTAGCAAAAAAACTACTTTGAGTTCCTGGATATCAACTCAGAAAGGAAAGTCTCAAAACGAGCAGCTTTGCCAGCGCAGATATAATATCAATTATAGGACAATAATTGCCTGTGAGGATGGATCCAACCAAAGCTGGTAGACCTGGTGGAGGCCGCAATCCCTTTTAACATAAAATCGGTACCGATATAGGACCTGGAAAAGCTCCTATATCTGATTTTATGTTAATCCGCCGGGGCGGACCAGGAATTGCTCGCATTGTCCTATAATTAATATTATGTTAAATAGAAAATATGAAATGAGAGGGAGACACCCAATCGCATCTCCCCCTTTATGACTTTACAGACTTTATAGACTATTATGGACTTTAAGACTTTACAGACTATTCTGCACTTACATGTTTTCTTTGATGGCTTTGACCCTCTCGTACTGATCCATCATCTGCTCTTTATAATAGATCCTCTGTAGCAGGTCCAGCGTTTCAAATTTGACCGCTGTGTTGTCGGTATTCAATTCGTAGGCTTTCTCCAAAACCGGAATGGCTTCTTCATACTTCTCTTTACCAAGTTCCAGCAGTTTGTCTCTGGTAGGTTCATGCTCTTCAGTGTTCGCCCTTTCATAGAAATCGGCTCCCTGAAGGTAATAGATATATCCCATGTCATACCAGATATAATAGATGGACGGATCCAGTTCAGCGGCTTTCTCATAGGATTCAATGGCTCTGTCAATATACTCCACCTCTTCCTTGTTGATCAACATTCTCCCGTTCCAGTAGTACGCCTCTGGAATATCCGGAGAACTCTCGATGACCATCTCCATGAATTCGATCCCTTTATCGAATTCTTTCATTTGGATGTAAATATCAGCCGCATTGGCAATTACATTGACAGTGTCCGGATATTTTTCGTAAGCTTCTTTCATGACCTCCAGGGCTTTAATGGTATCTTCCAAGGCCATGTAGTCCATCTTGATCTGCAGGTAGGTATTGGGACCGCCATAATTGGCTTCAGCAAGCTGCTCGTAATAATTGATGGCCTTCTGGTAGAGGTCTTTCTCGTCGGTCTTGGCAGCAATCTCCCTGGAAATAATGCCGGAATACTGGACCATTAAGGTATCCAGCTCCCCTGCAAAGAGATCCATATTATTGACATTCAAAACATTTTCAAAGGAAGCAAGTGCCTCATCATAATCATCATCATAATAATGATTTACGCCCTGTCTTTTCAATTGATTTTTGACAACAATGAGGTTCTCTTTGATATCGTCCGTACGCTTGCCTTTTTCATCCAGTTCAAGCGCCTTTTTGTAAGCAGCGATAGCCTCCTCCAGAGGATTGGGGTTTATGGGATCCAGCCGTTTCCACCCCTGGAGTGCTCCGTTCACAAAGGTATATGACATATGGTCATACACGTAGGTCTCATGCAGACTTCCATCGATGGTCTCCGTTTCGATGCTGTTGGGTTCATTGTAGAACAACTTCAGCGTGGTGGGATTCATTCCCTCCTGGACCTGTTCCAGACCGAACATGAAGACATCCTGAAACAACTCTCCCCTATTGAACCAGGTCTTGTCTTTCAGACTCTTTTTCTCATGTTGGATCTCTTCATTGCTTTTTTCCACTTTCTTCTGAAGTGAGCTGTAGTTAAGAAGCACGGGGGTGGCTCCGCCCATATCCTGGGCCTGAGTGCTCACAACAGTAAAAAGGATAATTACGGGTGCTACAAGCTTTCTCATATCGGTTTGATTATTTTGATTCCAAAAATAACAACTTTAACAATACAACTCAAATAAGATGCCATTTCTGTTTGGCAATACTAATCCTCCTGACCTTCAGATGATTCATTCTCATCCGGAGCAGGGTTTTTCTGTTTTTCCTCCTCTTCATCTTCCCCGTTGACTCCGTTGGCAGGCACCTGCGTGGCAGCAGCAATCCTGTCCCCTTCCCGCAGGTTGATCAGTCTGACTCCCTGAGTGTTTCTACCCATAACACGTACTCCCCTGACAGCCAACCTAATAGCAGTACCATGCTGGGTAATGATCATGAGGTCGTCTTCATCCGTAACCGCCTTGATGGCGATCAGGTCACCTGTCTTGCCGGTGAGGTTGATGGTCTTCACTCCTTTCCCGCCCCGGTTGGTGAATCTGTAATCTTCCAGAATAGAACGTTTTCCAAAACCGTTCTGGGAGATCACCAGAATATCCTTTTCACCGGGTTTGGTGGTTACAATCCCCACCACTTCATCCTTATGTCCGCCAAGGGTGATCCCTTTCACTCCCGATGCAGTCCTTCCAACCGGCCTCACCGTCTCTTCGTGAAACCGTATGGCCTTTCCGGAACGAACCGCCAGCATCAGTTCCATGTCACCATCGGTAAGGCGGGCATCCAGCAGGGTGTCACCTTCCCTAACATTAATGGCATAAATGCCGTTCTGCCTGGGCCTGGAATATGCTTCCAGCCTGGTCTTCTTAATCACACCCTTTTTGGTGGCCAATACAATGTAATTCTGATTGATATAGTCTTCATCCTTCAGATCCTTTACATTGACGAAGGTCTTCACCGTATCCTCTTTGTCGATATTGATCAGGTTCTGTATGGCCCGGCCTTTACTCGCCCGTGTTCCTTCCGGTATCTGGTAAACTTTCAACCAGTAGCATTTGCCCTGCTCCGTGAAGAAAAGGATCGTATTGTGCATGGTGGCCACAAACATATTCACCATGAAATCTTCGTCTCTGGTGGTACTTCCCTTGGCGCCGATCCCTCCCCTGTTCTGGGTTCTGAATTCATGCAGCGGAGTGCGCTTGATGTAGCCCATTTTTGAAATGGTGATCACCATGTCCTCGTCGGCATAGAAATCTTCCGGGTCAAATTCCCCTTCATCGGGAACGATTTCTGTGCGACGCTCATCTCCATATTTCTCCTTTACCTCCAGAAGCTCCTCTTTGATGATCTTCATCCTGAGTCCCTCATCCGAGAGAACCTCCTTGTAGTACTCGATCATCTTCATGAGCTCTTCATACTCGCTTTTCAGCTTTTCCCGCTCTAGACCCACCAGCCTTTGCAGCCGCATATCCAGAATTGCCCTGGCCTGTATCTCGGTGAATTCAAATGTCTCCATCAGACCTTCCCGGGCCTCATCCGGTGTTTGCGAGCCTCTGATCAGAGCGATCACCTCATCAATGTGGTCCAGGGCTTTCAGAAGCCCTTCCAGTATATGGGCTCTCTTCTCCGCCTGTTCCAGCTCATACTGAGTCCGGCGAACCACCACTTCATGCCTGTGCTTCACAAAGTAGGAGATGATCTGCTTCAGGTTCAGGGTTTTCGGACGCCCGTTCACCAGAGCAATATTATTCACATTGAAGGTAGTCTGAAGCTGCGTATATTTCAGCAGATTATTAAGGACCACATGGGCACTCGCCTCCTTTTTGAGAATGATCACTATTCGCATTCCCTGACGATCCGACTCGTCGTTAATATAGGAGATACCCTCGATTTTCTTCTCATTGATCAGGTCGGCGGTCTTACGGATTAACTCTGCCTTGTTGACCATGTAGGGAATCTCGGTAACGATGATCTTTTCCCGGCCCGAATCGGTAATCTCTATTTCCGATTTGGCCCTGACCACTACCTTCCCCCTGCCGGTCTCATAAGCTTCACGAACACCATTGTGACCGTAAATGATCCCTCCCGTGGGAAAATCGGGTGCCTTCAGGATTGCTGCCAGCTCACTCACTTCAATATCACGGTTGTCGATAAAAGCCACGATGGTGTTAACGGTATCGCTCAGATTATGAGGCGGCATATTGGTGGCCATTCCCACGGCAATCCCGGAAGCCCCGTTTACCAACAGCGTTGGTATTCGGGTTGGCAAAACCGAGGGCTCTTCCAGTGTATCATCGAAATTCAGCTGGAAATCGACCGTATTTTTATCCATGTCGGACATGGTCTCCTCTGCGATTTTCTGCAGCCGGGCTTCTGTATACCTCATGGCAGCCGGGCTGTCGCCGTCTACCGACCCGAAGTTACCCTGTCCCTCCACCAGAGGATATCTCAGGGACCACTGCTGGGCCATTCTCACCATGGCGTCATACACGGATGAATCTCCGTGGGGATGGTATTTTCCCAGTACTTCTCCCACGATCCTGGCGGATTTTTTATAGGAACGGTTTGAAAAAACTCCAAGCTCATGCATTCCGAAAAGCACTCTTCTGTGAACCGGTTTAAGGCCGTCCCTCACATCGGGAAGAGCCCTCGAAACAATCACCGACATGGAGTAGTCGATATAAGCCGATTTCATCTCCTCTTCGATGTTGATCCTCAAGATTTTTTCTCCTTCTGCCATCTGTTCCTAACTAGCTTTTTTTCAATGAATTATGATATAAATCCCCGGTTTTCGAATAAACATACGAAAATAACGAAATCCTCCCTAAAAACCTTCGTTTTAAATGGGTTTTATTAACATTGAACTGTTTATATATGCTAATTGTTCTATTGCTATATTGATGGGTTATTAGTTACTTTGTAAAGTTATTTAGGAATGATAGATAGTTACATGGATGCACAGTTTTCACAACGGATAAAAGACGTTTTAGGATACAGCAAGGAGGAGGCGGTCAGGCTGGGTAATTCCCACATCAGCGTGGAGCACCTATTTCTCGGAATCCTCAGAGACGGAGAGGGTCTGGCTATCGATGTTCTGGTGGTACTCGGTGTGGAGTTATACGATCTTCGAATGGCCATCGAAAAGAGTATCAGGAATGATCAGCCTTCTACCGTGACAGATCCCGACAGCCTGCCTCTGCTGAAGAGCGCAGAAAGAATTCTGAAATTAACACACCTGGAGGCCCGCTCCATGAAGGAGAAGACCATTGACACCAATCATCTGCTGCTGGCCATCCTTAAGGATGATAATAATTACGCCACCCGTTATCTGGTGGAAAACGGGATTACCTACAACAAGGTAAAACAGGAGATCACCGATTCACAGCCCGAAAGCAGGGCTGATTTCCCGGGGGATGAAGATGAAGAAGGACGTGGTCCCTTCAGCGGCCAATCGGGCAGCGGTAAAGGTGGCAGCGGATCCTCCCAGAAGTCAAGTTCCGATACGCCAGTTCTGGACAACTTTGGAATCGATCTCACCAAGGCAGCCGAGGAAGACAGACTGGACCCCATTGTGGGACGGAAAGTGGAAATTGAGCGTCTTGCACAGATTCTCAGCCGGCGGAAGAAGAACAACCCCATCCTCATAGGTGAACCGGGTGTGGGTAAATCGGCCATCGCCGAAGGACTGGCTCTGAGAATCATCCAGCGCAAAGTAAGCCGGGTACTCTTCGATAAACGGGTGGTGACACTCGATCTGGCCTCTATCGTAGCCGGAACTAAGTATCGCGGACAATTCGAAGAGCGAATGAAGGCGATCCTGAACGAATTAACGAAGAATCCCTCTATTATTCTCTTCATCGATGAAATCCACACCATAGTTGGTGCGGGTGGGGCCACCGGCTCCCTGGATGCTGCCAACATGCTGAAACCTGCACTTGCCCGCGGGGAAATCCAGTGTATCGGTGCCACCACACTGGACGAATACCGCCAGCACATTGAAAAAGATGGTGCGCTGGAAAGAAGATTCCAGAAAGTCATGGTGGATCCCACCTCTATGGATGAAACCGTGGATATCCTGAAGAATATCAAGGATCGGTACGAGGAGCACCACAACGTGATATACACCGAGGAGGCGATTGAGGCCTGCGTAAAATTAACACAACGGTATATCAGTGACCGGCATCTGCCGGATAAAGCCATTGACGCCCTGGATGAAGCGGGTTCAAGAGTACATATCTCCAATATCGTGGTCCCGGATCGCATTGTTCAGCTGGAGCATGATATCGAGCAGACCAAGCAGGACAAGATCCAGGCCGTAAAGAATCAGAATTTTGAGAAGGCGGCAAGCTTTAGAGACAAAGAAAAAGAACTTCTGGACAGGCTCGATTCAGAGAAGAAAAAGTGGGAGAAAGAGCTCTCACTCAACCGGGAAACGGTGGATGAGGACAAAGTGGCTGAAGTGGTGGCCATGATGACCGGTGTTCCCGTTCAGCGTATTGCACAGGCAGAAGGGACCCGCCTGCTGAAAATGGCGGATGAGCTCAGAGGCAGTGTCATCGGTCAGGATGAAGCAATCGCCAAAGTGGTGAAATCGATCCAGCGTAACCGGGCAGGCCTGAAGGACCCCAACAAACCCATCGGAACCTTTGTTTTCCTGGGTCCTACCGGGGTAGGAAAAACCCAGATGGCAAAAGTCCTCGCGCAATATTTGTTCGAATCGGTCGATAATCTGATCCGGATCGATATGAGCGAATACATGGAAAAATTTTCTGTCTCCAGGCTGGTAGGTGCGCCTCCTGGCTATGTGGGGTACGAAGAAGGCGGCCAGCTTACGGAAAAGGTTCGCAGGAAACCATACGCAGTGGTATTGCTGGATGAGATCGAAAAGGCACATCCCGATGTATTCAACATCCTTCTGCAGGTCCTGGATGAAGGCCAGCTGACCGATAGTCTGGGCAGACGAGTTGATTTTCGGAATTCCATCGTCATTATGACCTCCAACATCGGTACCCGCGAATTGAAAGATTTCGGCCAGGGAGTCGGTTTTGCCACCAAGGCCCGGCAGAGTGCCGCCAACGAGCACGCCAAAAGTGTGATTCAAAAAGCGTTGAAAAGAGCTTTTGCTCCCGAATTTCTGAACAGGATCGATGATGTGGTACTATTCAATACCCTGAGCAGGGAAGATATCCACCAGATTATCGATATCGAACTTCAAGGGCTGTATCATCGGGTGAAGACCCTGGGATTTGAGATCAGGCTTTCCGATGAAGCCAAGGACTACGTTCTCGATAAAGGGTATGATATTCAGTACGGTGCCAGACCATTGAAAAGGGCTATCCAGAAATACCTGGAAGACCCTATGGCAGAGACCATCATTAAATTTTCGCTGGTGGAGGGAGATACCATGGTGGTGGATTTCGACAAGGAGAAGGAAGAGATCACCGTTGCGATCCAGAAGAAGAAGGGAGTATTACCCAAGCCCGGCAAGGAGCTTCCAAAATCTGAAAAGGCAAAACCAGGGGACAACGGAACCGGAAAGGATTAGATAATCGCCCTGCCGTAAAGATCGAACTCCTCTGCATCTGTGATTATTACCTGGTAGAACTGACCGGTTGAAAGTGACTGAGAAGCTTCGATGAGCACCTCCTGATCCACTTCCGGAGAATCGGACTGGGTCCTGCCCACGAAGAACCGGCCATCCCTCCCATCAATCAACACTTTGAACTCTTTTCCGATTTTCTCCCGGTTCAGAGCCAGCGAAATAGATTGTTGCTGAGTCATGATCTCCTCCGCTCTGGCGGTTTTCAGAGAAGAGGGAATCAGGTCATTCTGATCTTTGGCTGCCGGCGTACCCTCTTCATGGGAATAGGGAAATACCCCCAGACGATCGAACCGGAAAAGGGACAGAAAATCTTTCAGTTCCTGGAATACCTGCTCGCTCTCTCCCGGAAAACCCGTCATGACGGTCGTGCGAAGGGTTACACCCGGAATACGCTCTCTGAATCCGTAGAGCAACGCCTCCAGTTTCTCGCGGTTGTGACCGCGTCTCATTCGCGACAAAATTTGATCGTCAATGTGCTGAATGGGAATATCCAGGTAGTTACAGATTTTTTCCTCGGAAGCCATCAGTTCGGTCACTTCGTCCGGAAAACCATGGGGATAGGCATAGTGGAGCCGGATCCACTCCAGCCCTTCAACCTTCACCAGTTCCTTCAGCAAACCAGGCAGAGCACGTCTCTTGTAAAGATCAGTCCCATAGCTGGTCAGGTCCTGTGCCACCAGGATCAACTCTTTGACTCCCCTGCTCACCAGCAATTCGGTCTCACCGATAAGTTCAGGTATGGCAACAGACTTTTGGACACCCCTGATGTCAGGGATGGCGCAGAAGGAACAATTTCTGTTGCATCCCTCGGCCACTTTCAGATATGCATAATGAGAGGGGGTGGTAATCACCCTTTCGGTCTGCAGTTGTGGATTCCATCGGATTCCTGCAGCTTTTACGATTTCCGGCATCTCCCAAACCCCGAAAAACGCATCCACTTCGGGGAGTTCCTTTTCCAGTTCGTGCCGGTACCGTTCAGACAGGCAACCCATTACAAAGAGCTTCGTAACGCGGCCTTCCCGCTTCTCCGCTACATATTCCAGAATGGTCTCAATCGATTCCTCTTTGGCATCAAGGATAAATCCGCAGGTGTTGATGATGACCAGCTCGGCGTCTGAGCCGGGGCTGTCATGAATGACATGATGTCCTGCTTCCCGGAACTGGGCCATCAGATGTTCGGAATCTACCAGATTCTTGGAGCAACCTAGTGTGACGATATGCACGGTCATACTCCCGAGAAGAGGCTGTCGACGAACTCATGGCGGTTAAATATCTGCAGATCTTCCAGTTTCTCACCGATACCGATGTATTTAACCGGAATCTTAAACTGATCGGAGATACCCAGGACCACACCGCCCTTGGCCGTACCATCCAGTTTTGTAAGCGCAAGGGCGTTCACCTCTGTGGTATTAGTGAATTGTCTGGCCTGTTCGAAAGCATTCTGCCCGGTGGATCCGTCCAGGATTAAAAGAATTTCATGGGGTGCCTCCGGGACCAGTTTTTGCATAACACGCCTGATCTTGCTGAGCTCGTTCATCAGGTTGACCTTGTTGTGGAGACGTCCGGCCGTATCAATAATCACCACATCTTTCCCGGAGGAAATGGCAGATGAGAGGGTATCATAGGCCACCGAGGCAGGATCCGATCCCATCGCCTGTTTCACCATCTCCACCCCTACCCTTTCGGCCCATATGGTCAACTGGTCCACAGCGGCTGCCCTGAACGTATCGGCTGCACCCAGCAGCACCTCCTTTCCGGCATTCTTGAAATGATAGGCCAGCTTGCCGATGGTCGTGGTCTTACCCACCCCGTTCACTCCCACCACCATAATCACGTAAGGTTTTGCAGGTAGCTGAGCATCGAATCCTTCCACAAGACCGGTGTTATTCTCCTCCAGTAACGCAGCGACCTCCTCCCGGAGTATATCATTCAATTCACTGGCATTCATGTATTTATCTCTGGAAACTCTTTGTTCGACCCGTTCGATGATCCGTAGGGTGGTCTCCACCCCCACATCGGAGGTGATCAATACCTCCTCCAGGTTGTCCAGGACTTCCTCATCCACCCGTGATTTTCCCACCACGACCCTGGAGAGTTTTTTAAAAACACTCTCTTTGGTCTTCTCCAGACCTTTGTCCAGGTTTTTTTTCTTCTCTGAAGTGAACAGGCCCATCTCTGTCTATTGAATAAAAAAAAGCTCTCTTGGTAAAGAAAGCTTCTGAAAAACGCACATCCAACAGGTAGATTACCTGTTGAAAAAATCGTTGATGTGGTCATTGTGCACCACCTCTTCGTCGAATATGTAGGCTCCGGTCTTTGGAGAGCGCACCATGCGGATACATTTGGTGAAATTCCTTCCCTCTCCACTCTGCAGGGTTGCTACAACTTTCTTGGCCATCTTTTATTATTTTATTTCGCGGTGAACGGTCACTTTCTTCAGAATGGGATTGTATTTCTTCAACTCCAGACGATCAGGAGAGTTCTTCCTGTTCTTGGTTGATATATAGCGTGAAGTGCCCGGCATCCCACTCTCTTTATGCTCGGTGCATTCCAGGATAACCTGGACCCTGTTTCCTTTTCCTTTCTTTGCCATTGCCTCCGGTCAGTTAATACGATTTCAGATAACCTTTCTTTATTGCTTTGTCGAGCGTGGCCTTAAGCCCGTTTTTATTGATGGTGCGGATCCCCTGAGCCGAAACGCGCAGGTTGATATACCTGTCCTCCTCGGCAAGGTAGAACCTCCTGTCGAACAGATTGGGCTGGAAGGTTCGCTTGGTCCTTCTTTTGGAGTGGGATACATTGTTCCCGACCATCATCTTCCTCCCCGTTACCTGACAAATCTTAGCCATTTTCCCTTGATTTTCAATCCAATTCTTTAACGAGGCGCAAAGTACGCAATTTTTTATCAAATAATCAAACTTTGTGTTTGAAAAAAGTCAGGGCACCACCGTGTTACAGATATCTCTTTAAATGTAGCCCAGTATGAGCTTTCGGAGCATCTGCATGGCTGAAAAGGAGGCCTGGGCAATGATTCGCTCCCGGGAACCTCCGAAACGGAACATGCGGGATACTACTTTCTCCCCGTAAGCCACTCCAATCCAGGTGGTGCCCAGAGGTTTGTCCTCGGTTCCCCCGTCAGGACCTGCAATACCCGAGGTCGAAATGGCCGTGTCGCTGTTCAGTAGACCCTGCACACCTCTGGCCATCTGTTCCACCACCTGTTTACTGACTGCCCCGTTTTCCTTAATGACCGACTCTGTCACCTTCAGGACCTCTTTTTTTACCTGATTCGAATAGGCCACCACCGAGCCCTTAAAGTATGCCGAACTCCCAGGAACCGAGGTGATCATACTGGCAATAGTGCCGCCCGTGCAACTTTCAGCAGTGGCCACGGTCAGCCCTTTTTCCCGGAGAAGGTTCCCCGTCGACTGCTCCAAGGTGATATCGTCATATCCGAAGATGTGTTCCGGGATCAGCTCCAGCAGCTTTCCCTCAATCGATTCCAGCATCGAACTGGCATCAGCAGCACATTCGCCCACCACTGTGAGTCTGAGACGAACAATGCCCGGCCTCGGCAGGTAGGCTAATTTCACACATTCCGGCAACGAATCCTCCCATCCCCGGATGATTTCAGCCAGGTATGATTCCGGAATCCCCTGGGTCATAATGGTCCGGTGGACCACCTGAGGTACCTTTACACGCCGCCTTATTTCAGGCAAAACATGGTCGGTCATCAGCCCTTTCATCTCGTAGGGCACCCCAGGCAGCGAGATAACAATGGTTCCCTCCCTTTCAAACCACATGCCTGGTGCCGAACCGTGGTTATTCATCAATACTCTGCAATTCTCCGGAACTTCTGCCTGTTTGAGATTCGATTCGATCACCGTGCGTCCACGCGTTTGGAAGAAGCCAATGATCTTCTGCTCGATCTCTGCGTTGGGAATGAGCCTGCCACCGAAATAATCGGCCAGGGTCTGCTTGGTAATATCATCCCGGGTGGGGCCCAGTCCGCCCGTCATGATCACTATGTCCATTCGACCCAAATAACGGTCCAGAACTTCCCGGATCTGATCTGCCCTGTCTGAAACAGTTATCATTTCCGAAACCCGGACCCCAGCGGTGTTCAGTTCACGGGAAATCCATACAGCATTGGTATCGGCCACCTGTCCGATCAGAATCTCATCCCCGATGGTTATCAGTGCACTTTTCATCGATTGAAAGCCATTCTTCCTGTTTTGGAGGCAGCAAAGATAAGCAACGCGATGAATATGGCAGATGTCATTAATAATGCGATCGGAGCGACTCTGGAAGCTTCAAAAAGTCCGATACTCCCCGAGGCAAGTCCGGCAATCCCAATCCGTATGGTTCCCAGAAGGGCCGATGCACTCCCCAGATTTCCCTCGAAGGGCTCCAGAGCCAGTGCCAGCGCGTTGGGTGAAACAAAACCGAGACAGAGTAAAAGAGTAAACAAAAATATGAGCGTGCCGGTCTGACCATACCATCCGCCATAGGACCCGAGGAGAAATAAAAGTGCCGATGTAAACTGAGCTATTAAGGCCACCCTGAAGATCTGCCGGCTGGAAAATTTCCGTAAAACAAGGATATTCAGTTGACTGCCGCCGATGAATCCTACCGACAGAAGAGCGAAAATCAGCCCGAAGGCCTGGGGGCTTACCTGGAAGACCTTCAGAAAAATGATGGGGGACCCTGCCACATAGATAAACAAGGATGCAAATGAGAAAGCACCTGCCAGCGTGTATGCGAGAAATTGAGGTTCCTTCAGAATGGCCAGATACCTGGAAGACTGATGTCTGATATCCAGGGAAATACCCCTGTCGGCCCTGTAATTGACCGGAAGGAAGAACATGACGAGCATCATGAGCAACAGTCCCAGGATAGAAAGGAATATAAAGATCCACTTCCATCCCGCACTGGTGGAGATCACACTGCCGATGGAGGGTGCCAGAAGAGGCGAAGACCCGATGACCAGAACCAGCAGAGAGAATACTTTCGCACTCTCCTCCCGCGTAAAAAAATCCCGGACCATGGTGATCGCCGCCACCGTTGCTGCCGATGCCCCTAGCGCCTGCAGAAATCTGAAAACCATGAAAGAGGTGGAACTCCATGATAGGATACATGCCAGGCTGAAAACCATGCTGATGAACAATCCGGCATACAACGGTATTTTTCTGCCAAACCTGTCCAGAAGCGGACCGTAAAACAACTGTCCCACCGCAAATCCAGCAAAAAATGTCGTAAGCGAAAAGGACATGGTGGCCGGAGTGGTGCCAAAATACGCTGCCAGTTCAGGGACTGCAGGCAGATAGGAATCCACCGAAAACGGAACAAGGGTGGTCAAAAATCCCAGGATCAGGATGATCTTTGCCGAGTGGGGCCGGTCATTCTGCAGAGTCATGAGTTTGCAACACTTTAGCTCCCCTATGGTTCATTAAACACCTGATTGTTTTTTTTCGGGAAATAAAATGTAAATTTGTCCTCCATGCGGGAGTAGCTCAGTGGTAGAGCATCAGCTTCCCAAGCTGAGGGTCGCGGGTTCGACCCCCGTTTCCCGCTCAATGCAAGGCCGGAGCCTGTGATCCCTGGATGGCAGGCTCATTTTTTTCCCTTTCCCCTCTTTTCTGAAAGAGAATTTCACCGTGCTGAACGGGTTACAGGAATGATCCATCAGTAATTAAAAAGCTCAAAGCAAAGCTTCGGAAAAGGAACCCCTTAAGAAATAAGAGAAATAAATGATATTTAACCTGCCGGAATCTAGGATTTTAAGGCCCTGATCCTCTGCAAAAGGGGCGGGTGAGAATAGTGAAAAAACACGTAAGCCGGATGAGGGGTCAGGTTGCTCAGGTTGTTTCTGGACAGCTTTTTTAAGGAACTGATCAGCTTCTCGCTGTTGTATTTCTCTCTGGCATAGCGGTCCGCCTGATATTCATTCTTTCGGGAGAACATATTGGTTCCAAGGCCAATAATGGTGGAGAGGGGTGAATAGAGTATCCCGAAAGCAATGAGCCCCATATGAAAGGAGGCCTCCGTTCCGCCCAGCGCCATGGAGAAGCTATCCACCGTTACAAACAAAGAGAAAAGGAACAGGGTAAGCGCGGTCTGCAGCGTGGAGAGCACCAGCCCCTTGGTGGTATGCTTCTTCTTATAGTGGCCCACCTCATGGGCAAGCACTGCCACGATCTCCTCCTCATCCAGGTCTTTGATCAGGGTATCGAAAAGGACGATCCTCTTTTTCGGCCCCAATCCGGTGAAATAGGCATTGGCCTTGCTCGATCGCTTGGAACCATCCATAATAAAAATATTATCCAGCCGGAAAGAGACTTTTTCAGCAAAAGACTCGATCTTATCCCGAAGGCTTCCCTCCTCCAAAGGGGTCTGTTTATTGAACAAGGGTACGATGAGCTGGGAGTAGAACATATTCATAACCAGTGAAAAGACGGTCACAGCACCCAGTGCCACCAGCCAGAACCATCGTCCTGTCAAAAAGTAGATCCATGTGATCAATGCCAGCAATCCTCCGCCGATAAGGAGGGTCAGAAACCATCCTTTCACTTTGTCCAGGAGAAATGTGCGAAGATTGGTCCGGTTGAAACCGTACCGCTCTTCGATCACAAATGTATCGTACAGGGAGAAGGGGGTGGAAAGCAGATCGCCAGTCATCGCGATGATCCCGAAAAAGAGCAACACCTGAATGATATAGCTGCTGGTTTGCGAAGCGGTCCAGCGGTCAAGCCAGCCCAGGAGCCCCGAGACGAAAACCAGAACGAGCACGACCAGGCTCAGGGTACTGGAAACGAATGAGAAACGGGTATTGTCCCTTTTATAGAGCTGACTGCGTCTGTATTCTTCTTTATCGAAAACTCCGTCCAGTTCTTCCGGAAGTTGCACCACCGTATGCCGCAGGTTCAGAAAATCGAGAATCCGCTCCATCAGATACCCCAGTACCAGTATCCCTATCATCACCCATAAAACCACTCCACTATCCATATCACCCTCTAATTAGTATAGTTATCATTTATCTGCCACTATCCAGCTACTAACGAATAATCTGCGATTCAATCGTTTTTCGATTCTGGATCCGGGTATCCATATCCTGCCGGTACTGTTGAATCCATTCCAGTGTATCGAGTTCCAGTGCATAATCGATGAAAAGACTGGACGAATCCAGTTGATCTTCCAGTTCGTAATAGACCGCCAGGTTGTGGTACGCTTTCGCAGCAACGGTCTTATCGGCCGAACGGGTCAGATCCATCCAGATATCAAAAGCCCCCTCCCACTCCCCACTGGCGGTCAGTTTGGATGCAGTCCTCAGGGAATCCTCTCTGCCGGTCAGAACGGGCCTGACTGTCGGAGTCCATACCGGAACCAGATATTGACCATATTTTACCCCACTGATAAAGAAAAGTTCTGCAACCATTTCCGGAATAGTTGGAGCGATCTGCAACTGTCCGTCCAGCATTGTCGTAAAAAAGAGGGTATCCACCAGACGGTACTGATCAAAGGAACGGGGTCTGTCGGGAAGATAGATATTCCATTTGGTCTCATTGGAGACCTCGTAGAAATGGTTTTGAACCTCGTTAGCATCGGAGTAATAGATATACTCATCTTCCAGTTTCAGTGAATAATACTCCAGGCTGATCACCGCATCGGCTCCGTAATCACTGCATAAGTCGATTACCTCCCTTCTGGTTAAGGCCAGGTCCTCCAGTCCTGTGGTATCGGATGGTCGTCGATCCGTCAGCCAGACAGGATGCTGAAAACCCGGTGCGGGAGACTGTTTCAGTGTCTCCCGGACACCCCTGAAGAGACTGTTGGTAATAAGCGTATCCACAATAAAAAGATGGTTCCTTTCCATTCCCTTGCGATTATTCTCCCCAATCACATCCAGGGTGAAAGGTGCCCTGTTTAGAATGATCAGACGCTCCACCTGGCGGGGAAAAATGACCGTGGCAGGTTCCAGCACCTCAAACTCCACCAGAGAGTATGGACCGGCACATCCCTGAAACCCCGAGGCAATCAGAACACATACTACCCAACGAAGGATTCCTTTCATTCCCACCCCAAAATAGAAATGACTTTACAGACTTTACAGACTTCTACGTCATCCCCCCGCAAACCTGGAGCGTTTGTCCCGTCATATAGGAGGATAGATCAGAGGCAAGGAAAACCGAAACATTGGCCACATCTGCCGGCAATCCCCCACGTTTCAGGGGAATGGTCTTGATCCACTCTTCCTTCACGTTCTCGGGAAGTTTGTCGGTCATTTCGGTAATGATAAAACCAGGCGCAATGGCGTTACATCGTACACTTCTGGATCCCAGCTCCTTGGCTATTGATTTGGTGAAACCGAGGATCCCTGCCTTGGAGGCAGAGTAGTTGGACTGTCCTGCATTTCCGTTCACTCCCACCACCGAGCTCATGTTGATAATCGAACCGGACCTCGCCTTCAGCATATACTTTTGTGCAGCTTTGGTGAAATTGAATACCGATTTCAAGTTGACCCTGATCACCAGGTCCCACATCGCCTCATCCATCCGCATCAGAAGGGTATCTCTTGTGATTCCTGCATTGTTTACCAGGATATCCAGTTTTCCAAACTCCTCCACCACCTGATCCACCACCTGATGGGCCTGTTCATAGTCACTTGCATCGCTCACAAATCCCTTTCCCTTCACTCCCATCGTACCCAGTTCCTTCTCCAATGAATCCATGTTTTCATCCCTGGCGAGATCGGTAAAGGCCACGGAGGCTCCCTCCTCAGCATAGCGGAGGGCGATCTGACGTCCAATGCCGCGGGCCGCTCCTGTAACCAGTGCAACTTTTCCTTTCAATAGATCCATGCTTATTAATTTTGAATGCGTTAAACAGTATTCAGCAGGTCGGCCATTTTCTTTCCGATCTCAGCAGGTGAGATCACCACGGTAATCCCGCACTCCTCCATGATCTCCATCTTAGCCGCGGCTGTATCGGCTTTTCCGCCGATAATGGCACCGGCATGACCCATTCTGCGGCCTTTTGGAGCTGTCTGACCCGCAATAAAACCAACTACCGGTTTGGTTCCATGGTCTCTGATCCAGTATGCAGCTTCTGTCTCCATGCTGCCGCCTATCTCGCCGATCATAATGATACCCCTGGTCTGTTCATCCTCCATGAGCAACCGGACCGCTTCCAGGGTGGTGGTACCGATGATGGGATCTCCTCCGATCCCGATGCAGGTGGATTGACCCAGCCCTGTTTTGGTGATCTGGTCCACTGCTTCATAGGTAAGGGTACCGGAACGGGATACGATCCCCACCACGCCTTTCTGGTGGATAAATCCCGGCATGATTCCCACCTTGGCCTCTCCGGGAGTAATCACACCGGGGCAGTTGGGGCCGATCAGCCTGGTTTCCCTCCCCGTGAGGTACTCCTTCACCATGATCATATCGGATGTGGGAATTCCCTCTGTGATGCATACCACCAGTCGGATTCCTGCATCGGCAGCCTCCATAATAGCATCAGCAGCAAAGGCGGGAGGAACGAAAACCACCGAAGTATCGGCCCCGGTTTCCCGGACTGCGTCGTCCACTGTATTGAATACCGGTTTCTCCAGGTGAAGCTGGCCCCCTTTACCAGGGGTCACACCCCCCACCACGTTGGTCCCATAATCCAGCATTTGCTGCGCGTGAAAAGTGCCCTCACTTCCGGTGAATCCCTGCACGATCACCCTGGAATCCTTGCTGAGAAGTACGCTCATGATCCATTGATACTGATTGGAATTCAAATGTAGATACTCTGTTAACGAAAACAAAATAATAAATTTCGTACATTGGAATATGGAAGCGATCCTCTATATAGGCATTTCCCAGACCTTATTCGCAGGGATCCTGATTGCCTTTAAAAAGCCCCGGATAAGGGCCAATAAAATCCTGGCTTCCTGGCTGCTGATCATCTGCTTTGAGATGGTGATCGCCCTGATCGATGAAACCCTGGTGGAACTCTATCCGGTGAAAATCCTTCCCTTTACCTATGGTCCACTGTTGTTGCTCTATGCCAAATGGATGACCATGGAGGATCCACGCTTCGATCCCCGATATCTCTGGCATTTTGCCCCTTTTCTGGCTTTCCTGGTCCCCACCCTTGTTTTCATTGACAAGCCGGTGATGAACGGAACAGACGGATTTCTGGTGATCGACCGGTTTGTATCCTTCCGTATCGTGTATGCCATCACCTTCTTTATATCGATCACTGCCTATTCAGTAGCTGCCTTCGTGGTGATAAACCGGCACCAGAGAAGGCTCAAAGAGCTGGTGAGTTACTCCTCGGGTAAAATCACCCTTCAATGGCTTCTGGGGCTCTCCATCATTTTCTATACCGGGTATGTACTGATGTTTATTTTCGGGGGCATTGACCTGCTGGTGGGGTTCATGCCTTTTGATCCCTATGAGATATCCTTCATCGGACTGACCCTCCTCACCTTTTTGTTCGGAGTATTCGGTTTTCACCAACCCAGTATTTTCGAAGAGATGGTCCAATCACCTGCGATAGAAGCCAAATACCGGCGATCGGGTCTGAAAAGCAAGGATACCGAACGGTATATCCGGATGATCGAGACCCACATGAGGGAGAGTAAACCCTATCTTGACAGGGAATTATCCATTTACGATCTTTCGAAACAACTGAATATTCCGAAGCATTTTCTCTCGGAAGTGATCAATGAACACATGGGAAAGAACTTTTACACGCTGGTGAACGAATACCGTCTTGAAGAGGTGAAAAGAAGGCTTCTGGATCCTGCCTTTAAGCACTTTACACTGCTTGCCATTGCGTATGATTCGGGATTCAATGCAAAGTCCAGTTTTAACACATTGTTCAAGGAGAAGACAGGGATGACACCCAGTGAATACCAGAAGCGGATCAGTACCGGAAATTCCTGAGGGACTTACCCAATACGGAACGAACGATCTTCAGATTGAAATCCCTGTAGGGCGGGTATTTTAAAAAAAGTTCAAACCAGACCGGCTTATGCAGAATGGTCTTATTATGACTGAACACATCAAACCCCGCCTTTCCGAGATAACTGCCCATTCCCGATTCTCCGAATCCGCCGAACGGGGTATTCATGTTGATAAAATGCATGACCACATCATTGACCATCCCCCCCTGCGTAGGGAATGTCCCTGATAATCTTCCCGGCCTTTTTTACATTGCTGGAAAATACATACAAGAGCAGCTTTTCTTTTTTCAGCAGGATCTCATGAAGCCTTCTTAGAGCCTTTTTCCTGTTTGGAAGGGGAAGTGTTTTGCCCGAACGGAAATAATCCCGTTGTGAGTCCGCAAGCTCTTTCATGAATCTAAATTAAGGAGTATAAATGAAGGTTCAGACCGATCGGGCAGAACCTGTTTAGGACTTTCCAGAGGTTCAGACCGATCCAGACGGACGATAGAGTCCTGTTTGAAAGATAATTTTGATACAGAAAGTGATTACACATGAATCGATTGATCCTTCTTTTCTGCTCATCGCTTTTGATCTTTTCCATGAATACTGCCTCTCAGGGCCTTTTTGAATCCGCCATCGCAGGCTCCGGAAAGAGTGAAGATAGCGATCCCCTCTCCTTGAGCGGCTTTATCAGATCTGCCGGTTATACCGGAAGGACCACCGGGGATCAGAAGCCATATCTTCAGAGTGTCTATGCCCAGGCTGCCTTGTCCATGGAAGTTGCTCCTGCCGGCTGGGCTTCAGCAAGGGCTGAGACAAGGTTCCGGCATGGAGAGGAGTTCGGTGAACAGGTCGCAGAACTGGATTTGCGAGAAGCATATGTTTATCTGAGATCTACCAAGTCCGGATTGAGGATCGGTAAACTGATTACACCATGGGGTAAGGCTACTCTTTTCAACCCTGTGGGAAAGATGACACCGATCGATCCAACCATCCGTTCGCCCGTGGCCGATGACCGCTATCTGGGGATGTGGTCGGTAGATGGTCATCTCCGTTTGGGCAGCATGCAAAGGATCACGGTTCATTGGAGGCCTCTGTTCCGTCCCAGTGTATTGCTGATCGATCCGGTTCCGCTTCCAGGATATGTCGTATTTGGCGAACCGGAATATCCCGGAACAGAATTCAGGGAGGGAAACTACGGAGTGCACTATGAGCTGTTCTCCCCTCTTCTGGACTTTTCCTTATACTGGTTCCGGGGATACCACCACTGGCCCGGGATCCGTTTCGAATCGGTGGAACTGGATGGTGAAAGTCTGCTCCCTGTCGAGCTGAGACTTCGCCAAAAGGCCTATCGCATCAGCATGGCGGGAGCGGATCTTTCCCTTCCTCTCGAATCCTGGATCTTTCGCATGGAGGGAGCCTGGCAGCACACTCATGCCTATATCGCTGATAAAGAATACCTTCCTCTATCAGAGCTTTCTTATGTGGGAGAGCTGGAAAAGACTGGAGCCTGGTGGAACCTGGTTGCCGGCTATTATGGGAAATATATCATCGACTTTTTTCAGGCGAAAGCCGAACCCACCTTATCGACTGGTCAGGACATTATAACAATCCTGCTGAAGGAGGGGGTCATTCCCACAACCGATGCGGTGAATCAAATCATACGGGAACAGGTATCCGCCTTCAACCGGCTCTACAATGCTCAATTAAGAGAGTTCTACCACTCTGTCTTTGTTAACCTCCAGGCCGGCTGGTTGAATGAAAGGCTGGAAGTAACTATTCCGCTAATATTCAACATGTCCACTAAAGAGTGGATGATCCGTCCCGAATTGGTATATAAACCAGGAGGCGGCATCACACTATCCGCCGGATATCAGGGGATGTACGCTCAGGAGGGTGAACTCTACGACCTGGTGGGGCCGGTCCTTAATGCTGCCTGGTTCACGGCCAGGCTTACATTTTGAAACTGAATTAAAGATGGAAAATAGGATCATTGCCAATCGCTGGTGGATTATAGCCGCCTCGGTGATATTTACCCTGGGAATGGGTTCACTGCTTCTAAAGCTGGAGATCGATCCCGACCTGAGAAATTACTTTCCGGAACAGATGGAATCGATGGTAAACACCGACA
Source organism: uncultured Bacteroides sp. (assembly GCA_964604655.1). Lineage (GTDB taxonomy): Bacteria > Bacteroidota > Bacteroidia > Bacteroidales. The sequence goes on from CAZRZY010000001.1 coordinate 111,461, forward strand.
GCATCGAAGCCATCTTCGGCAACCAGGATATGATCATGGTGATTTTCGAAACAGAGGATATCCTGAATCGTGAAACGCTGGAGAGGGTTCAGAAGGTAGAACGGGGGATCAGCCGGACGGAGGGGATTCGGAGAACCAATTCACTTTTCGGTTCCAACCGGATATATGGAGAGGAGGGAATGATGTATGTGGAACCGACCGTGATTCGTATTCCGGATACGGAGGCAGAAAAAGAGCATCTAAGACATCAGATAGTGGATAATAAGCTGGTCTACAAAGTGGTCGTTTCCGATGATTTCAGGGCCACTGGCGTGATCGCCACCCTGGAAAAGGAGGCGGATGAAGAGAAGGTGTTCCTGCGGATCGATTCCATATTGTCCACCCATCCCGGCCAGGAGAGCATCCATTACGGAGGGCTCCCCTATCTGCGGCAGGCCATCGATAAAGATATCAGGCGTGATGGGCTTCTGCTGATCCCCATCGCCCTTATCCTGATGGTATTTTTTCTTTATCTGGTATTCAGAGAATGGAGGGGGGTCTGGCTTCCTTTCCTGGTAGTAGTCATGTCGGCCCTGGTCGGACTGGCACTGATTCCACTGCTGGGATGGAAATTCTACATCATCACCCTGCTGGTCCCCATTCTGCTGATCGCCGTGGCGAATGATTACGGGATCCATATGATCGCCAAATATCAGGAAATGAATACCCCTGGAAATGGCCGGTCCATGAAAGGCATCTCCGCACGTATCACCCGGTCACTGTGGCAACCGGTAACCCTCACCGGGATTACCACTATCGCTGGGATCTCTGCGCTCTGGGCACACTCCATGATCCCGGCAAGACAGATGGCAGTGGTGGCAAGTGCAGGCATCCTGCTGGCCATCTTCTTCAGCCTGGTGCTGCTACCGGCCCTCCTCTCCCTGTTACACATGCCTGCCCCTCATCCTCATTTCAAACTGGAGAAGGTAAATCACTCTAAAAACCTGATGAGCCGCTTTGCCCTTCTGGTGGTGAAAAGAAAGCGGCTCATTCCCCTGGTATCCCTTCTGGTCACCCTTGGGGTTGCTGTCGGGATCCTTTTTCTGAAGGTCGATTCCAACGAAGAGAACTTCTTCCCGGAGAAACATGAGGTTAAACAGGCTGCAGAGCTGATCAACTCCAAATTCGGGGGATCGGAGAACATCTCCGTCATGTTCCGGGGTGATATGATGAATCCCGCATTGCTCCAGAGAATGGAACGATACAGGACACAGCTGGAAATGATGGAATCCATCGATCAGACCATTTCCTTCTCCGGGGTGGTCAGGGAGATCAGTAAAGCATTGAATGACCCGGGAGAGGAGCTGTATGACCGGATTCCCGATTCCAGGGAGGCGGTCGCCCAGTATATCACCCTCTATTCCATGAGCGGAGATCCAGGAGAGCTGGAACAGCTGGTCGATTTCAACTACGAATACGGACACCTGGTCATCCGGATCAACGATGCCACCCGTGAAACTGTACGTTCGGTATTGGGGAAGATTCGGAAAATGACTGCTGAAGATCCTGCCTTCGTATTGGTGGGTGGCTACGGATATGTCCGGTCGCAGCTGGCCGATCAGGTGATCTCCGGCACGGTCTGGTCGCTCGGCATTGCCCTGCTGACCATCCTTTTGCTCCTTTCCCTGATCTTCCGATCGGCTATTGCCGGATTTCTGGGGATCATCCCGGTTGCCATTTCTGTGGTGATTCTTCTGGGTATTATGGGATGGACTGGGGTCAGGCTGGATGTGGCGACAGCCCTGCTCTCCTCTATTATGATCGGAGTGGGGATCGATTACACGATCCATTTTCTATGGCGGTACAGGGAAGAACGAAAGAAGAAGCGGCATCCGAGGGAAGCTGTGATCACGACACTGACAACCACCGGAAGGGGCATTGTATTTAATGCGTTATCCGTGATGGTCGGTTTTGTGGTGCTCCTGGTCTCCTCCTTCACCCCCATCCGGTTTTTCGGACTCCTGGTGGTGGTATCGATCTTCAGCTGCCTGGTGGGGGCACTGATCATCCTGCCTTCGCTGGTCCTGCTGCTCCGCCCCGGTTTTCTGGAACCATCCGCCGGGTCAGACCGTGAAAAGGATGTGCCGAAGAAACCCTCCCGCGAAATAGCACGGAAAATCAGGGCCTGGAGACGGATTGCCATGTTACTGGTCCCGCTGGTCGCTCTGCCGTTTATATCGGCTGGACAAGAAGCAAGAGAGATCATGGAACGGAGTCATGAAGCAGTCAAAGTCCCTTCCTTCGAAGCGGTCTCTACTTTGATCATCAGAGATTCCAGGGGAAACGAGCGCATCCGGAAGAATACCATGGCTTCCATGTCGCTGGAAGACGGTACGGAGAAGAGGATCATAAAGTTCCTCTCCCCGCCGGAGGTGAAAGGAACCGGGATCCTGATCTTCGATTATCCGCGTAAGAGCGACGATATGTGGATATATCTCCCCGCGCTCAGGAAAACACGGCGGATCGTGAGCAGGGAGAAGAGCAAAAGCTTTATGGGCAGTGAATTCTCCAATGCCAATATGACTGCGCCCGGACTGGAGGATTTTATCTACCGGATTCTTGGGAACGAGGTAATCAACGGGCATGATTGTTACCGGATTGAATCGGTGCCAGCCGATCCCTCCCTGGAAGATACATACGGCTACGGGAGATCCATTTCTTGGATCGATCGGTCATCCCATCTTGTTCAACAGGTCGAATATTATAATTTTGCAGATGATCTCTTTAAAACTATCATGAATCATTCATTCGTGAAACTCGACGAAAAGGAACAACGGTACATGGTCGAACAGATGGAAGCGGTGAATCATTCCAGTGGCAGAAGTTCAGAGATGGTCATGGAACAGGTGCAGGCAGCCCCCACGGATCCGTCATATTTTACGGTTTCGTTCCTTGAAAGAGAATAATCCGAAGGCTGGCCCCGTAAAGCCGACCGGGAGTTCAGCTGGAAGAAGAATGGGGCATCGGACGGAGTCCTGGAGGTATCTGTACCCGGACTCCTTCCGGGAACCTATGCCATTTCGGTGCTGGATGATGAAAACAGCAACCTGGAGATGGATATGACCCTGGGAATACCACGGGAGGGATGGGGATTTTCCAATAATCCACCTTTCCGTCTGTCCGAACCCCGATTCGAAGATTGCACCATTATCCTCGATCCCGGCGGCAGCCAGATAACCATTGAGATGCGCTATGCAGGGGGGCGAAAGAGGGATTGATCAGATTTACCTATTTTTGTATCCGGATCAAACAGAGAGTTCAGCGTGTTGCATGAAAACACCATATGTGCTCTGGCCACTTCCGGCACGGGAGCCATCGCAGTGATTCGGGTAAGCGGACCCGATACCTTCCCGATCATGGACAAAGTTTTCGTCCCTGCCTCCGCCGGAAAAAAACTGAAAGATGAGTCTCCATGGACCATTCATTTCGGCACTATCGGGGAAAACAAAGAGGTGGTCGATGAGGTAATGGTAAGCATTTTCAGGGCACCACACTCCTATACCGGTGAAGATGCAGTCGAGATCTCCTGCCACGCATCTCCCTATATCCAGCAAAAGATCCTGAGATTACTGATCTCACATGGTGCCGAGCCTGCCGGTCCTGGGGAGTTCACCCAGAGAGCTTTTCTGAATGGTAAAATGGACCTCTCCCAGGCTGAAGCAGTGGCTGACCTGGTGGCTGCGGAATCGGAGGGCGCCCACCGGGTGGCCCTGCAGCAACTGAGAGGAGGCTTCTCCCGACAGTTGCAGGAGCTGAGAGAGCGGATGCTGCATTTTATCTCCATGATCGAACTGGAGCTGGATTTCAGTGAGGAGGATGTGGAATTTGCCGACCGCGGCTCCCTGAAAGAGCTGGTGGAGGAAACCCTGACCCTCCTGCACAAGCTCGTCGACTCATTCCAACTGGGGAACGTGCTGAAGAACGGGGTGCCGGTGGCCATCATCGGCAGACCCAACGTAGGGAAGTCGACCCTGCTCAATGCGCTGCTGAAGGAGGACAGGGCAATCGTCAGCGATATTGAAGGTACTACACGCGACTCCATAGAGGACACGATCAACCTGGGAGGGATCACTTTCCGGTTTATCGATACGGCCGGAATCAGGGAAACTGCTGATACCATCGAAAATCTGGGTATCCGCCGTACCTATCAGAAGATCGAGCAGGCCTCCATCGTGCTGTTGCTCACGGAAGCTTCCGACAGTGCATTTGTGATCAGGCAATCGATGGGTGCCATCCGCGATCAGTTGTCCGGCAAAGGAAAGGAGCTGGTTCTTGTGGTGAATAAATCGGACCAGTTATCCGACGAGGAGCTGAATAAGCTGGTGGAGCAAATGGAACTGCAATCCCACGAACGGATGATCCCCGTATCGGCTAAAACCTTGTTTCAGATCCACGAGCTCACTGAACTGCTTCTGGAAATTGTTCAGGCGGGTCAGGCCCGTCACCAGGACGTGCTGATCTCCAATATCCGTCATTATCACTCACTAAGTTCAGCGGCCGGGGCGCTCGGCAGAGTTTCAGAAGGAATTGACACCTCCCTTCCCACCGACCTGCTGGCACAGGATATTCGGGAAGCGCTCCATTTCCTGGGCGAGATCACCGGCGAGGTCACCACCGACGAAATCCTGGGAAATATCTTCCGGAACTTCTGTATCGGAAAATAGGATCAGGGTCTTCCGTATCGGAAAATAGGATCAGGGTCTTCTGTATCGGAAAATAGGATCAGGGTTTTCTGTATCGGAAAATAGGATCGGGGTTTTTTTGTTTCCGAAGGTCAAATCGGTAAAACTGCCGGATCCAGCCCATCCTGCAAAAGCGATCAGTAGTTTTTGTATGACAGAAAGTTACAGAAACAATGGCAACCCTGCTTTCTTTCTCTACCGGGTGGAAGCAGCTGATATCACCGGTCCGAAAAATATGGCATTCAGGAAGAGCCGGTTGGTCCCGAACCAGAATCCCCTGAAATTGGGATTATCCATAAAGGAGATGATCCTTCCCGAGCCGTAACTTCCGATCACCACGGCAGGTGCACCCCGAAGGTCATCATATCTATTTCCGGGCACATATCCGCTCAACAGGGGATCATCCGTGTATCGTACCGGTATTGCATAAGGCCTGAAGGCAGGTTCCGCCAAAAGGGTGCTGTTCCTGAAAAGGGGAATCCTGTCGCGTTGCAGCCCATAGCCGATGGGATGAGTGAGATCGATTTCTGCCTCGAAAACACTTCCCGAGATACGCTGTGCCCCAATTTCCTGATAGAGCTGACCGTAAGGCTTCAAGGTAGTAGTGTCGCGGTCTGGTTCCTTGAATTTCAGTTCACAATACCCGTTACTGGCCAGCCAGCGGTTGGCCGACTTCAGGGCAATCACAGTCCCGCCCCTGTCCAGCCATCTGGTCAACTCCTTTTTACCGGCTTCTTTGATGGCTCCATACCCCCCGGAAGGCATCAGGATATGAGTGTATTCGCTCAGATCCATCTGGTTAAGCCTGGATACTTCTGTGAGCACCACCGGGATACCCATCCGGATATCCAGCAGGTGCCATATTTCCCCCGCTTCCAGGCTGGAAATCCCCTCCCCTGTCAATAAAAGGATTTTCGGCAGCTCCAGTGACAGCAAACTCTGGCTTCCCATATCCGCTCCCTCCGGAGTGTAGGAGGAGTTCAGGGAGTAAATATCGTTCCCGGTCTTCGCCGCAGTTTCCCGGAGAATCTGCTTCAGCTGATCCGGTGAAAGCGGCTGTTTCTCCACAGGAATAAAAATGGTACCATACCCGAAGGATCGGTCTATTTGACGGTTCCGGTATTTGATGGGTTCAGTGGCAACATGAGTCATTACTCCGGCCTTCTGAATGGAATAAAGAGCACCCGGTGCCAAATAATCGTTCCAGGGCAACATGTAGCCGACTGCCGCACTATCTCCATGTAGGATCCCATGGGAATATGGAACCTCCAGGAGCGGATCTCCCGAGAACTGCTCCAGGATTTTTTCACTGGTGACCTCCTCAAAAGGTACATTGAAGGCGTGAGGCAATGTCCATGTGGATACATCATAAAACAGACTGTCGGTAAAGGTGAGTGCAGGTTCGAACAGGCTCTTCACCAACCGGAACTGGGGCTGATCCAGCGAGATCACATAGGAGGAGGAAGGAGAAAAAGGGGTGCCATGGAGGGTAGTTGGTTCTTTCAGCCGGTTTATCTTTATCTCATGCTGCAGCAGGATCTTCAGGAAACTGGTGAGGGATGACGGATCCCCGTTCTCCCCGAAAAGATATCCTTTTACCTCAGAGCTGGCGAAAAGCTCCGACGACTCCAGGTAAAAATCGCGCTGGTGCTCCAGGAGTTCTTTTCTTATATGGAGGGATGCCTCCAGGCTGGACAGGCTAACGGTGAACTGGTTACGGATAGCATAAGGAAAGCTTAGCACTCCGCGCGGAGTGTCTCTTTTAAATCCCCGGGTGCCGGCTTGCTCAAAAAGAATACCCACACACCCGTTCACATCGGGATACGAGGATCCTTTGCCGTAGTAAAAATCGTCAAATCGCTCCTCGGTATAATAAAGGGTACCTGTTTCATCCAGGGCCCTGGCATGGTAATGTCCGATCCGGCGGGTCAGCTCGGAGGTGCGCTCCGGCGTGTAGGGGTTGATTCTGCTGGGAACCCCCGGCTGAAAGAAAAAGGTGGAGGAGGCACCCATCTCATGATGATCGGTCAGCACATTGGGTTTCCAGTCATGGAAAACCTTCACACGTCCCCTGCTTTCGGGATGCTGGAGCAGGATCCAGTCACGATTCAGGTCGAACCAGTAATGGTTCGTCCTGCCTCCCGGCCAGAGTTCGCGGAATCCCCTGCTGTTATCGTCGCTCATGGGGACCATGGATTTATGCATGTTCACCCAGGAGGCATGCCGGTTAAACCCATCCGGGTTCAGACAGGGATCCAGCAGGATCACCATCCTATCCATATAGTCTCCGACCGCTTCGGTAAGGGAAGCGGCCAGGTAGTATGCCACCAGCACCGAGGCATTGGAAGCGCTCGACTCATTTCCATGAACTCCATACCCCAGCCTTACCACTACGGGCATCTCATCCACACGAAGCGATGCAGACTGCTCCGGATTACTTAAGCTAAGATGCTCCAGACGGATTTGCTCCAGACGCTCATGGTTCTCCGGGGAGGTGATGATCAGGTGAAACAGGGGCCGGTTTTCATAGCTGCGGGCATACTCCTGGTAAACAACCCGGTCGGAGCTCTCTGCCAGTTCCTTCAAATACCAGGTAAGCTTGTCGTGGGTCAGATGCCACTCCCCTACTTCATGTCCGATCACCTGACGGGGTTCCGGAATTTCCGGCAGGTATTCTTCGTCAGGAAGGTAATAATCCAGGTTTAGCTGTGCAAAGCACGAGAAAGCTCCGAGGGTCAATAGAGATGTGATAAACAGTCGCATAATAATCATTGATGAAGAATCTCAAAAATAGTCATTAATTGCAACCATTCGAATTTTCTGCCAGCAGCTTATCTGTTACAGAAGGCATACTGGCACGATCACTGCTTGGTTCGAGCATTTTGCCTATCATCTCCACATCCGTATCGGCCTGGATATCCTCGATCTTTCCTCCTGCGAGTGTAGAACCAGGTTGGTGATCTTCTGACTTTTGAGCATATCCTGCACCATCATGTTGGACTTCCGGGCTGCCGCCCAACGCTCTTCAGGTAGATCGGCAAAAAGGGCCGGATCGCTCGTTGACCCCGCATAATAATAACATTCTGCCACACTGGTCTGCGTTATGAAATACCGGGGTATCTGACCCAGATAATCCAAAGAAGTTTCCATAAGTACCCGTTTGTTGGCTTCCGGAACCGAGATCTCAATGGCAGGTTAACCTCCCGATTTCGACACAGATGCGAATACGGCACTCAACAGGTCCTCCAGTTCAGCAGGGGTTCCGGTGAGGATGGCCACTTCTCTGGGCTGGACTTGAAGAGAATGATGGACGATGTTTTCTGCAATGGCATCAAAATCCGGCTCCGTTTGAGCCATGATCCAAAGCGTTGCAGTCAGCAGAAATGCGACTGTAAGGACTTTTTTCATAATGTGAAGGTATGAGGTTAAGAGAAACATTAGGGTCTTATTATCAATGTTATAGAAGAAACAATCCAAATTAAAGAACCTCGAAGCAAAACTTCGAAGAATCTTCGATCCAATGTTAATTTTATTTGTGCTCGCTAACCCTCGCAGCAGAGCTGCGGGGAACCGAGCCTGCGAGCTCGGCGAAGCCAATGCGCGAGCGGGATTCAATAGCCATCATATTTTGACTTTGCATCAAAAAATGATAACCCCAAAAATTCTTTGATATTGGATCTAACCCAGATTCCGCCAGTTAGGGATTATTGCGGACACTTGCGGACACTTGCGGACACTTGCGGACACTTGCGGACACTTGCGGACACTTGCG
>CAZRZY010000001.1:120053-120424 GCA_964604655.1 uncultured Bacteroides sp.
GACACTTGGGGATAATTGGGGGTTATTGGGGGTTATTGGGGGTTATTGGGGTTATTAAGTAATCTGCAAAAGATATAAATCATCCACCTGTTATCATCCAAGGTGATTATATGGATAAAATATGTCTTTCAGAAAATATAAAATATCGTTAGTCAACCGAAAAAGTATATTAACCCGATAAAAAAGGTCTGCTTTCCATCTGCAGAATTGCTGATCCGTTGCAGAATCGCTGATTTGCTGCAGAATCGCTGATCCGTTGCAGAATCGCTGATCCGTTACAGAATCGCTGATTCGTTACAGAATCGCTGATCCGTTGCAGAATCGCTGATCCGTTGCAGAATCGCTGATCCGTTGCAGAATCGCTGATCCGT
>CAZRZY010000001.1:120524-152348 GCA_964604655.1 uncultured Bacteroides sp.
TGCAGAATCGCTGATCCGCTACAGAATCGCTGATCCGTTGCAGAATCGCTGATCCGTTGCAGAATCGCTGATTCGCTGCAGAATCGCTGATTCGCTGCAGAATCGCTGATCCGTAATCTATCGGATCCTTTCAAACAGAATTGCATAGCGATTGAACGCTCAGGATAAGGGTTAATTCCTGCAAAGTGGAGATTATGATAGCTTACGAGGCCGTTCTGAATTTAAAGACTTACCGGCGGTCCACCGGAAGCCGGAAAGCCGCCATCTCTTCAGAATTCCTGACCAGGAGCATCCCGCCGAAGACTCCCACTGCCATGGCCCAGGGACCCGGGAATATGGCCGGAAACACCAGCCAGAGAAGCCATTGGACAAGGACGATAAGAACACCCGGTCCCACGCAGAGGGGCTTAGAAAGCCTACCCTTGAGGGGTTCGGGAAATGAATTATTTTTAGACATCATCAAAAATCTCTATTCCCTTAGGTTCAAATCCTCTCCAATTGAAGAAGGCGGAAATCGATCACGCTACTTCCCGTTATCTCCAGTGCCCTGAGACATAAGGTTCCCTCTCCCTCGGTAAGCTCAATGGTTCCCATTTCCAGCTCTGCCCACTCTTTCACATAAGATTCAATACGGGGATACCGGTCCAGGTCCATCCCTGTCAACGGTGGATCAAAAGGTTCACGAATCTCCGCCTGAAGGCGGCTTCCCCCCAGTGAGAGTTCGATAAGGGAACCCTGGTCCCCCTCTTTACAGGTATAATACAGGGTGACTTTGAAGGAACCGTCCGAAGGAACGTGAACCTTCCAGGTGATGCTGTCCTCTTTACTGGTCCATCGGGTGAAGAAAGAGCAGTTGGGATACTGATTGGAACGCTCGATCCCTCCATGGGCCGTTCCGTCACGGGCAGGAACCTGCGTGTAATTAAAATCCGGGTGACCCAGAATGAAAGCACGCTGGTCCTCACCGGGCGATTCTTTCTCAATATCGCCTCTGTAAGACTCCGCCACACGGATCATCTCCTCTTTTACCTCGGGCAACCGGTCACTCAGGTCCGTCCTCTGCCCACGATCCGAGGTTATATCGAAGAGCCCCCCGTCATGTGAAAGCCTGTACTGCTGGTTCCTGATGCTGACCCTGCCGCGCCAGTGGTTCAGGATGTACCGGTCCTCCCACTCGGTTTGCTCCCCCCTTACCGTACCGGTCAGGTCGATACCGTCCAGGGGATGGGTCGTCTCACAGGGGATCCCGCACAATCCGGCCAGGGTCGGTAAAAGGTCAATAACCGAAGCGACCCTCTCTACCCGGCTGCCTGCAGGAATGCGGCCAGGCCACTTCATGTGAAGCGGGGAGCGAACACCCCCCTCGTCGGTGCTTCCCTTTTTGCCCTTCATACCTCCGTTCCAGCGCCAGGTGTTCGGGCCGTTGTCGCAGAGGTAGAGGATAATCGTCTTCTCCTCAATTCCAAGTTCCCTGATTTTTTGTACGATCCTTCCCACGTTCCAGTCAATATTCTCGCACATGGCAAGAGCTGCCCTGGTCTGTTCCGGCACCTCCCCTTCGTGGGAGGATCGCATGGTGATCACCTTCTCCTTAAAATGCTCCCAATATTCATCAGGGACCTGGAAGGGGGTATGGGGGGTATTGAATGGAAGGTAGAGCAGGAAAGGTTCATCTCTGTGTGCTTCCATGAAAGCCAGACCATGTTCGGTAAAATCATCAATCACATACCCTTCCCCCCGGACGATCCTGCCGTTATGTTCCAGCATAGGTGAAAAGTAGTTCCCCCAGTGTCCGGAGCAAAATCCGTAGAAGTCTTCGAATCCGCGGCCGTTGGGGTGATACGGGTATTGCATCCCGTTGTGCCATTTCCCGTAGGCGGCCGTTCGGTATCCTGCCTTTCCGAATACCTCTGCCAGGGTGGTCTCATCCAGGTCCAGTCTTTCTCCACCGGCACTGGTACTGTAAACCCCGCCTTTATGGTGATAACGCCCTGTAAGCAGCTCGGCTCTTGTGGGGGAACAAACCGCACATACATAGAAATTCCTGAATGACGCACCCTCATCGGACAGTTTATCGATATTCGGTGTCCGGATATTGGAATTGCCATGGATGCTCAAATCTCCCCATCCCTGATCATCTGAAAGAATGATGATCACATTGGGCAATTCAGGATTCCCGGCAGAATTGCATCGGTACAAGAACAAAGAGGTCAGCAGAAGGAAGAGGACGGGGATTCTTTTTCGGATCATCGGAGGGAGGTTGAGGTTCGTACTATTTTTTATGAATTGTTCAGCTTTCAAATTACTACATTGTGGAAATAAACCCATACTTCGGCGATGAATTATTATGTTAATATCCTGGTCTGCTCTTTCCTGCTCATACTTATGGCACCGGCGGAAGGCCAGCCTGAGATCGCTTCTTTGCCCGAGAAACGGATGAGAGTGGCCTCCTGCCAGTTCCCTGTCTCCTCCTCGATACCTGATAATGCCGGCTGGATCTGCCAGCAGATGAGGGTTGCCTCCGATTCCGGTGCCCATGTGGCCCATTTCCCCGAACTGGCACTTACCGGTTATCCCGGAGTGGATATGCCCAATCTGGAAAACCTGGACTGGCAGGAACTGAGGGCATGGACCGATACGATAAGTGATCTGGCAGCCCAACTCCATATCTGGGTCGTACTGGGATCGGCACACAATCTGGACCAGGATACCCGGCCCATGAACAGTCTCTACCTGATCGGACCTGACGGCAGGATCAGGGACCGGTATGACAAACGGTTCTGCACTCGGGGTGATTTGAAGCATTTCTCGGCCGGGGATCATCCGGTTATCTTTGAAATTAATGGTATCCGCAGCGGATTGCTGATCTGTTTCGATGTCCGTTTTCCCGAACTATACCGCGATTACCGCAGGCTGGGGGTAGATATGATCTTCCAGTCGTTCTACAATGCCCGGCAGAAACCCGGAGGCATCCATCCGAAGATCATGCCGGTTACCGCTCAGGCCCGGGCAGCAACCAATCATATTTACATGTCCCTGACCAACTCTTCCACACCATCCAGCTGGCCCTGTCATTTTATCACTCCCGACGGGCTGATATCCGATAAACTTCCACCGGACCAGCCGGGAATTTTATTCAGCGAGGCGGACCTTTCGGAAGACTACTACGATGCCAGCCGGCACTTCAGGGAGCGTGTCCTGGACGGAAAGAATTGTTCAGAGGATCCTCCCGATCACCCCAGATATCTGGACCGTAAAAGCCTCTAAAATCTTTTCTACTATTTTACCCCAGAATGAAAAAGATGATCCCTCTCCCTTTATGCCATAATTGCCTGGTATGCATTACATCACAGGGAGTACCGGGATTTCTTCAAATATGGTTAAATTTGTATGGAACAATCGTTCATAACAACTATTGCCGGTGAAATCCCTGCTTACATGGATCCTTATATGCTGTCTGACCACGCTGCACGCCCAGCAATCAGACCGTTCTGTTCTTCGTTATCCGGCTGTGGCCGGAAGTTTCTATCCTGCTGCTCCGGGAGCACTGAAAGCGACCCTGGAAGAACTGGCAGAAAATGCACAACCGGCCAGTTTTGGAGGAAAGGTGCAATCATTGATTGTACCCCATGCAGGGTATACCTTTTCAGGCCAGGTGGCTGCATCCGCCTACCAGAGCATACCCGCCGATGCAGAATTCCATAATATCTTTATTATCGCTTCCTCCCACCGGGAACATTTCAGCGGATCCTCCATCTATAATGCAGGGAACTATATCACTCCCCTGGGAGAAGTGGGGGTGAACCGAAAACTGGCCACCGAACTGATTGAAAAACACCATCATCTCCAGTTCCTTCCCGAAGCACACGACAGGGAACACAGCATCGAAGTGCAGCTTCCTTTTCTTCAGAAGAGATGGAAGGACCTCCCCCCCATCATACCCATCGTCATGGGATCTTCCAGCGTGGATAATGCCAGGGATCTGGCCACCGCTCTAATGCCTTACTATACACCGGAAAACCTTTTTGTCATCAGTTCTGATTTCTCCCACTACCCTCCCTACGAGGAAGCTGTAAGAGTGGACAGGCGCACAGCCGATGCCATCCTGACAAAGGATCCGTCGAATTTTTACCATACCCTGAGAAAGAACAGCCAGGAAGGGGTGTCCAACCTTGCCACACCCTGCTGCGGATGGAGCGCCGTCCTGACTATGCTCTATATGTCGGAAAGACGGGGAGATCTCGAACTTTCAACCATACGCTACCAAAATTCCGGAGACGTGGCCGGCGGCGACCGGTCCAGGGTCGTCGGTTACTGGGCCATTGCCGCCCATCAGGCCGATCTGTCCGGAGAGGAGTTCCGGTTGAACAGAGCGGAGAAAGAACAACTGCTCACTATCTCCCGTGAAACCCTGGAAGAGTATATTCTGAGGGGGCAGATACCCGAGATAGACGGATCCGGGTTGGCACCTTCACTGAATATTCCGGCAGGAGCATTTGTCAGTCTCTACACGGGTGACAGATTGAGGGGGTGCATCGGTAATTTTGGAGCCTCCGAACCCCTGTTCCGGATCATTCAGAAGATGACAGTCTCTGCTGCTGCACTGGACAGGCGCTTTGCTGCAGTTCAGCCTCCCGAACTGGAATATATCCGGATAGAGATCTCGGTGCTGACACCGCTGAAACGCATAGAATCTATCGAAGAGTTTGAACTGGGTCGGCATGGAATATATATGGTGAAGGACGGAAAAACGGGCACCTATCTTCCACAGGTGGCCAGCGGGAAAAACTGGACCGCCGAGGAGTTTCTGGGACATTGCGCCATGGAAAAGGCAGGAATCGGCTGGGAAGGCTGGCGGGAAGCCGACCTGTATGTATACGAGGCGATCGTATTTGGAGAAGCGGAGTTACCATGAGCCAGGGACCTTACCACCTGCTCTCTATAAGCCTGTTGCTGATTTTTGTATATCTGATGAGCGTGCTGGGCATTCGCCTCCGTGTTTACACAAGGGCAACACATCGGAGATTCTGGAACCTGGCGCTCCTTTTTTTCTTTCTATCCACTGCCATCCTGGGATTGCTTCTGGCGGTGAGGGTCAATTTCAAACTGAATCTCTCCTGGCTGGAAGGGGCAATCCAGTGGCATGTGGACCTGGGTATCGGACTGGTGCTGGTTTCCATTTTTCATATCCTCTGGCACTTTCCATATTTTAGAAGGCTCAGGTTCAGGTATGGAGAGGCGACTCCTGCGATTGAACCGGAAGATGGGGTCTTAGAGAGACACCTTTCATGGTCCTCCCGGCAGACCAGACGTCTGTTTATTCTTCTGGGAGTGCTCAGTATCCTGTCACAGCTGGTCCTGCTGAGGGAATTTATCAAGACATTCCACGGGAATGAACTCTTCATCGGTGTTTTCCTTGCCCTCTGGATGATCCTTACCGCTGCCGGAGCAAGAGCCGGTTCCATGTTCCCGGGAAAGATCAGAGAGGCTTCGTTGTGGTCCGCTTTTCTGATTCTTGGTTTTGTTCCTCTGGTCATCTATGTGCTGCAAATTGCAGTAACCAGGTATGTCTTTCTGCCTGGATATTTGCCGGGCATCCTGACCTCTGTGACTGACATTATACTGCTGCTCAGTCTATTCACACTGGTCTCAGGATTCCTGTTTGGTTATATTTCACGGGCTGTCCGGGAACGCCTCAGTGATGAGTCCTTTTACCGGTATGACTCCCTGGGATCTTTGGCTGGTGGACTGATTTTCAGCTTGTTGCTGATAATCTGGTTGAACAACCTGCAGGTCCTGGGGCTCCTTTTTTTGTTCACCAGTGCCTCTCTTACATGGATATTCAGATTCCCGGCAAAGATCTCTCATCGGGCTATTTTACTGACAGGTGCTGCTGCATTGTTTGGTTTCTTGCTGCTGCCCGGAGTTCCGGAAAGGATCGAAGAGTGGAGTTTCAGCAATGAAAAGGTGCTCGTCATAGACGATACACCATTCGGCAATCTGATCTTTACGGATAAGGAGGGACAGGTAACAGGATATCTGGACAGGAATCCCCAGATCAGTTCCTACGCCCCGGAAACATCGGAGGAGAGTGTTCACTATACCGCACTACAGCATCCCGATCCTGACCGTTTTCTGCTGATGGGAGGCGGACTGGGAGAGGTGGGTAGAGAAGTCATGAAATATCAGCCGGCGCGGGTGGATTACTGTGAGGCCGATCCCCGTCTGATAGAACTGGGCCAAAAACTGATCCCTGCCGCTACCGTGCCTGAAATGAATATGATTGCGATGGGAGGCAGAAGATGGCTGAGAGAAAATGATACGGTGTCTTATGATGTGATCCTCTCCATGGTCGGTGACCCGGTCACCGTAGGGTGGAACCGTTTTTACTCCATGGAATTCTACCAGCTTGTGAAAGAGCACCTCGCTCCGGGAGGAGTATTCGGCATGCAGCTCTCCACCAGCGGGAACTATATCAACGATCCGGGGATGGAAGAGATGAGTATTACCTATCATACCCTGCGCTGGACCTTTGAGAATGTTCTGGTTGTTCCCGGGTACGCCAGCTATTTTCTGGCATCCGACAGCCCGCTCTCCATGGAATTCATCCAGCTGCTGGAGCAGCGCGGGATCTCCACTGCCTATGTACATCCCGATTACCTGGATATGAAAAGCCTGCGGTTCGATCACGACCAGATAATGGCCCGATTGAACGAATCGGTTGAACGCATCAACAGGGACCTCAGGCCATCTCTTTTCTTCGCTACGCTATCCAGCCTCCAGTCCCAATGGGGCAAACATATCCTGCCGGTGGTCGGTATCCTTGGCAGCCTCTTATTCTTCATATTTTTATTCAGCTACCGGCCGGCAGCGATGGGGATGTACGTGGCGGGATTCAGCGGCTCGGCTATTCAGATCCTGCTTATCTTTGTCTACCAGTCCCGCTATGGAGTAGCCTACATGGCAGCTCCCCTGCTCATTATCCTTTTCATGGGAGGCATTGTGGCCGGAACCCTGCTCTGGAAGCGGATCTTTTCGACACCCTCCCATACCATGCTGGCAGCCATGATTGGATTCATGGCCGTGACAGCCCTGATTTCCTCATTTTTGCTATCACAGGAGAAACTCTTTGCCGGAACCGTTTCGGGTCAGCTGTTGTTGGCCGTTCTGAATATTATTCCCGGAATGATCGTAGGCCTTGTCTTCAGTATGTCCCTGGCGATCAGCAGTCTGAATATTCGCGGCTCCGGCAGTAACTTCGGTTCCATCGGAAAGATGTACAGCGCCGACCTGACCGGTGCTGCCCTGGGAACGGTGATCCCCGCCCTGTTTATTCTGCCCTTGATCGGAATACCAAATACTTTTATCTTGCTGGGTATAATCAATGCGGCTGCCGGGTTGTATCTTTGGTCCAGGTAACATGCAAGGAGGTGGGTATGGATAAGAGAACTTTTCTGAAAACAGGTCTTTGCGGAACTGCGGGTGCCATTTTCTGTCCCGTTCCACTGATGGCGAGGGGTTCAGACAAGAGATGGAAATGGAGTAAGGAGGCCATGTACCAGGTGGAGACTCCCAAAGGTATTCGTTGCCTGATATGCCCGAACGAATGCACGCTGAACGAAGGAGAGCTAAGCGATTGTCACAACAGGCGTGTCTATGACGGGAAACTCTACACCATCGCCTATGGCAATCCATGTGCGATGCATATCGATCCCATTGAAAAGAAACCGCTCTATCACTTTTTACCCGGTTCGGAAGCCTTTTCCATTGCCACTGCCGGCTGTAACCTGGCCTGTCTTAACTGTCAGAACTGGGCCATCTCCCAATCCTCCCCCGAGGAGACTAAGAATTATGATCTGATGCCCGACCGGGTGGTGGCGACCGCACGCTCCTATGATTGTCAGAGTATTGCCTATACCTATTCTGAACCGATTACCTTTTACGAGTACACCTTCGATAGTGCCAAACTGGCGAAAGAGGAGGGTATCGCTAATGTCCTGGTTTCCGCCGGGTACATTCACAAAGAACCGCTGCTGAATCTCTGCCGGGTAATCGACGGCGCCAATATTGATCTCAAGTCGATGGACGACTCCATCTACCTGAAGCTGAACGCCGGAAAACTTGAGCCGGTACTGAATACCCTTCGAACTCTGAAGGAGGAAGGGATCTGGCTCGAGATCACCAACCTGGTCGTCCCTTCCTGGACCGATGATATGGACATGATTAAACGTATGAGCAACTGGCTTGCCACCAACGGTTTTGAGGATACTCCACTACACTTCAGCAGGTTTCACCCTCAATACAAACTCCAGCGCTTACCGGCCACTCCCGTTAAAACACTTCAGAATGCAAGGGATATCGCTGTGAAAGAGGGACTACAGTTCGTCTACATCGGAAACGTTCCTGGAAATGGTGCCACCGACACCCACTGTCCCCAATGTGGGGAGCTCCTGATCGGTCGCTCGGGGTACCGTATCAGCCGTAACGATCTGGTCGATGGTAGATGTGTATTCTGCAATGAGCCGTTACCGGGACACTGGAATTGAACTCTTTCCTGCCGTAAATGTTATTTTCATAACCCATCTGCTTTGCTTCTCTTACCATATTTAACAAAGTTACTGAGATGAAATATCTATTCACCATAGGCCTGATGGCTCTCATTCTATCGGTTTCCGCTCAGGAGCCGGAGAGTATCCGAAAGCCCGTTAAGAAAGTCATTATGGATCCACAAAATTTCAATAAACTCAATCAATTTGAGGAGTATGTGATCGTAAACAAAGGAACAGAACGTCCATGGTCCGGAAAATATGTAGATCATAAAGAGAAGGGCGTTTACGTGTGCAAGCGATGCAACGCCCCTCTCTACAGATCGGACGACAAGTTTAACAGCAACTGCGGATGGCCCAGTTTTGACGACGAGATCGAGGGAGCCGTTAAACGAATCCCGGACGCAGACGGCAGGCGCACCGAGATCATCTGTGCCAATTGTGAGGCGCACCTGGGTCATGTATTCCTGGGAGAAGGGTTTACCACGAAAAATACCCGCCATTGCGTCAATTCCGTATCTATGGATTTTATCCCGAAGGAGTAAAAAGGGTCCGCAGGATAATTGGTTGAGCTCCCGATTTTTCTTATATTCACCTGTTAACTCCTAAGTTATATTTCATTATGGGAAAAGGTGACAGAAAAACCCGCAGGGGCAAACTGTTCATGGGAAGCTTCGGTGTAAGAAGGCCCCGAAAAAAGAGAATTCCTTTTCAGTCCGTCAGCAAGGGACCCAGTGAGAAGGGCAAATCCCCCGGCGGAGGTAAGGAAAAATAGCATGGACTCTCCTCAAAGCAAGCTTCGAGGAACCTTTAGCCAGCAGTCAATGCACTCGCGTAATTCGAGAGATGGGGAGCTTGAGTGATGTTTGCCATTCTTGACATTGAAACCACCGGAGGAAGTCCCAGAACTGAGAAGATCACAGAGATAGCCATTTTTTTTCATGACGGAAAAGAGGTGGTGGGAGAATGGTCCACCCTGATCAACCCGGAAAAATCTATCCCCTACTTTATTACCGGGCTTACCGGCATAACCAATGAAATGGTGGCCGGGGCTCCCCGGTTCTTCGAGGTGGCAAAGGAACTGGTAGAGAAAACGGAGGATCACACCCTGGTCGGCCACAATATCCGGTTCGATTATTCATTCATCAAAAGTGAATTCAAGCGTTTAGGATTTGTCTTCCAGAGAGATACGCTTTGTACCATTAAATTGAGCAGAAAATATTTCCCCGGTTATCCCTCCTACGGCCTTGCAAAGATCTGTAAACAATTAGGAATCGAGATCAGGGACCGTCACCGGGCTGCAGGGGATGCGCTTGCCACGGTAAAGCTATTTGAGATGGTGTGGGAGAAGCAGAACGGGGCCGGAATTCCCGAACTTCTGGAGAGCCCCACCATACGCTACAAAAACCTAAACGACCATCTTTCAGTAGACGATATTCAAAACCTCCCGGAGGCTTGCGGCACCTATTACTTTCATGATGAAAAACACCAGCTTCTCTATATCGGTAAGAGTAAGAATATCAGGCACCGGGTGCTTTCCCATCTTGGGAACGCAACCAGCAAAAGGGCACTGGAGCTGAAAGAAAGGATTCATTCCGTCACATTTGAACTGACGGGCAGTGAACTCATCGCCCTTTTAAAAGAATCGAAGGAGATCAAGGAACAGAAACCTCTTTACAACAGGGCCCAGAAACGATCACACTACTACTGGGGTTTATACATAGGCAAAGACGAGTTTGGCTACATCACCTTCCATCTTCGGAGAATCTCTGAAACGCCCGATGATCCTGTTACCTGCTTTAACAATAAAAAGGAAGCCCGGATCATGCTCACCTCGATGGCAAAAAAGCACTGGCTCTGTCAGAAGCTCAGCGGCCTTTATCAAACGGATGGCGCATGTTTTCACCACTCCATCAGGCAGTGCAACGGTGCCTGTATTCAGGCCGAGTCGGTATCGGCCTACAACAAAAGGGCACAGGCCCTTTTGGATGGGCTTCAACTGGATCGGGGAAATGTTTTAATTGTCGACCAGGGCAGGGAACCGGACGAACGAAGTCTGATACGCATAGAGAAAGGGATGTATATGGGGTTCGGATACCTTCCGGTCAATGACTCCTATTTCGGGATCGAGGAGATGCTGGACTGTATCAGACCTGCGCTGGATAACCGGGACATCCGGCAAATCCTAAAGAACTGGTTGAAAAACAACCAGGTGGAGAAAATGATCTATTATTAAGGCCGATCCTCCAGATCCTCCAGGTTCTCCAGACCTGGCATATCCAGTCCCGAAGCCAGATTCGAAATGCTCTCCAGGTCAATATCCCCGGTAATGGCAATGAGTGCATCACCACCATCATCCCCGCTGACGATCAGCAGGAATTCCGTGATCCTTCCCCCTTCTTCCCTGGCAAGAAACAGTACCTCTTCATCCTGTTCTTTGACCACCATCATCTCCTTGTATTCCGATCTGGGAAGCATATCCAGGAGTTCCCTTCCAAAGGGTTGGGAGTTTGCTCCGTCCTGGCTCAGGATTTTGATGGAGTTGATCCCGGAGGTGGCTTTTTTAAATTCGTTATATTCGGGATCGTCCACTTTCAGGCTATTCATCAGGTCGAACATAAAGCTGGAAATCAGGACCGTAGTGTACCCCTCCTTTCCGCTGTATTTTTCAAACACTCTGTCCACAGCAGATTGCTGTCCGAATGTCATCAGGGCACATAAAAGCAGCACCCCGCAAATTCCTATCCTTTTCATGACTGGCATATTTATATTTTTTCACTTTCTACTTTCGACTTTCAAATTTCAACTTTCGACTTTATAACTTTATAACTTTATAACTTTACAACTTTATGACTCTATGACTTTATAACTCATCTCCTACCGTTCGATATTGCCGGCCCGCTGTAACTGGCCCAGCAAATTCAATTCCTTACTCCCCTTATTGATCTTGGACAATGACTTTAGCGGGTCCACAGTGGCTTTTGTCGCCTCCTTCACGTATTTCAATTCACTGGTGCCACTGTTCAGTTTGGCCGACACATAAAAGAGTGTTTGTTTGGCCTCTTCATAAGCTTTCATTGGGTCCTCGTAGGTGTCGACCTGGTGAAAGGCCACCAGTTCCGGGCGGTCATCCCTCAGAAAGAACAGATAGACCGCAATCAGGGCCAGGAGTCCGGCAGCAAGTCCCGAAAGGGAGTACAGGTTGATCCTACGGGCTTTCTGGTCCTTCTTCTCCTCCCGGTCGATAGCAGCTATGATCTGCTGGTCCAGGTCACCGGGGACAGAAATGTCAAGCCCCTCTTCGAGAAAGGATAGGAAGAGTTCCCTGTCGGCCAGCAACTCTTCCGGAACACTTCCCGTAGAGAAGAAATCCTTCAAACGCCGCTCCTCCTCCAGAGTGGACTCCCCCTGATAGAACCTGTCCAGCATCTCACGTATCTCTTTTAGACTCTCCATGATGAATAGTTTTTCTCCAGCATTTCCCGCATCTGTTTACGGGCTCTTGAAATACTGACCCTGATGGCATTGACCTTCATATTGACCGTTTCGGCAATCTCTTCGTACTCCTTGCCCTCCAGGTGCCTCAAATGTACCAGCGAACGCTGCGGTTCGGGCAATGCCTGGATCAGGGTGCGGATAAGGTCGATCTCCTCATTTCTCTCCAGGTCTTCCTCGGGTGTGGAGGACTGTGCCGGTGATGGTATTTTTTCAGCGGCCATTGCCTCCTGGTTCAATTTCCTTCTTCTCAATTGGTCCAGGCATAGATTTCGGGTGATCCTTATGGCCATAGCCTCGATACTCTTGATCTTACTGAGCTCGTGACGCATGTTCCACAGTTTCACATACACCTCCTGAACCACATCCTCAGCCTCCTCCCGGTTGTTCATCAGGCGAAATGCCATCCGATACAACCGGGAACTGTAGGGCATTACCAACAGTTTGAATTCTGAGGACTTCATGCGAAAACAGTAAATTCCAGAACTTCTAAGGTAGCGAATCTAAAGATGTATATCCAGGTCGTGGTCAAATGATCCAGCCAGGTCAGCCAGGTCGTTCATATTGAAACTACCGTGAATGTAGACCAAAACGTTGTCGTCACCCCCCACGATCAGGAGGAACTCACTCATGGTCTGCTGGTCCACCTTCATCCACATCCGGACAGTCTCTCCTCCGTCCTGGACGGTCATTACTTCGGCAAAATCGTCCAGATCCAGGTCATTCTTTATCTCCTCGTAGAAATTAACCCCTTCCCATAGCTCCTCCTCCTCGACAGTGAGTATTTTCACCGAGGAGACCTTCTCAAACGGAAAGACTTCGGCTTTAATATCATCGATCTCCATGGCCTTGATCACCTGAAATACTTCAGGACTGATCTTAACAGTGGTGATTCCTTCTTTCCCGCTATACTTGTTAAATAGCTTATCCACGGCTGAATTCTGGGCCAATAGAAAGACCGGAACAGCGAGGGTAATTAGGACAGTGATTGCTTTTTTCATGATTTCCTGATTTGTTGGTTGAACTGTTTATTGGATTCTATTGCGAAGACGTACGGATTTCGAATTCATTACAGAAAAAAACAGTTTGCAGAAAAACGAATTCTTACTAACTTTGCAACCGCTTTTTAGCAATAACCGGATGATTCAGTAGCTCAGCTGGCAGAGCACCTCCCTTTTAAGGAGGGGGTCCTGGGTTCGAGCCCCAGCTGAATCACCACAGATCCCTTGCGATAGGTTGCTATTCAACTAGTTGCAGGGGATCTTCTATTTCATGAAAGCGCTTTATTTGACAGCGTCTTGTCTTTGTCCACGCTTGTCTTTGTCCACGCTTGTCTTTGTCCACGTTTGTCTTTTTCACACTGGAATTGGAATACCAATATCAGAGCAGGAACGAATGTCAAATGCCTTTACTAATGCAGGGAGATAATCTCTAATAACGCACCACGGGAATAAGCTCACACCTGCTGCAAACTGTGTGATCACGCGGTCGAAAAGTCTGGAAGCTTTCAGTCCCGCCACCTGAATACCGTAATTGCCGTCACAGGTATGGCACTAACACTCGTAATTGAACTTTATCATTCAGGGGAATTATACTAAAGCGCTGTCTCTTCTACTGGAACGTACTGCCAAAGCAGATCATCAGCAAAATCAATATCAATATCAATAATGAACGTTCATGGGAGAGATTTCAAAGCTTCTTTGAAGACCTTCACAAAGGTTTTGATGATAAAATAAGGAATATCGCTCCTGAAATTTCAAAAGGTGAACTGCGCCTGATTGCACTATTAATAATGAACCTTAATCCCCACGAAATTGCCAGTGTATTGAATAGAGCTTTATTCCTGGTACCCGGAGCAGGCGTACTACCAGCTTTTCTTGCAGGAAGAGATGAAATCCTTTAGCCTGCCAGCCTGGGGTAAAATTCAATGGTCATGCTTTCACCTGTGCGTGCTTTTCGATAAAATCCGGGTCAATTTCGATGCCCAGACCGGGGCCTGTCGGGACGGAGATCTTTCCGTCCTCCACCTTCAGCGAGGAGGTGGGGCATTCAAATGGGACATGGGTCCGGTACCCCTTGAATTCATGGTGCGCCCCTGCATTGGGCAGTACGGAAACAAAATGGCTATTGTAGAGGTAACCGAGGGCACCTCCCGACATATGGGGAATGCAGGTTTTCCCATATGCACCGGCCATGCGTGCCACCCGCATGGAGCGGATAAATCCTCCGAAATAGTAGTTGTCCGGCTGTACAATTTCGAGTCCCTCATTGGCCAGCAGCCACCTGAAATTATAATAGCTCTGGTCCTGCTCGCCGTTTGCCACCGGGATCGCAAGGGCATCGGCAACTTTTTTAATTTCCTCAAAGTGATCGAACATGACGGGCTCTTCAAAATAGGCATAGTCATTTTCCTCCAGGATCCGGCCCATCTGGATCGCCCCTTCTGCGTCGTAGTACCCGTTAGAATCGGCATACAGGCTCCAGTCGCTGCCATAATATTCGCGGACCATCGGAACCAGTTTTTCAGATTTTCCCGGCAGGCCCGGATCATGAATATCGCGGCTGCCTGCGAACATATACCCCACCTTTATTTTAATGGCCTTTGCATCATTTGCTGCCACGGTCTCCTGGATTTTTACAAAATGCTCCTCCAGCGGCAGCTCCCGGAATTCTGTGGCCACATAGATCCCGACTTTCTCATTGTGCAGATCCCCCACCAGCTGTCCCATCGGCAGCCCGGCGATCTTCCCCATCATATCCAGAATGGCAAATTCGATGGTTGCCAGCGGGATCCCCAATGCAATGCCGCCATACCTGAAGTTGAACCGGAAATCAAACACCTTTTCCACGATGAGATCCAGCTCACGGGCATCCTGTCCGATAAAGAAAGGTTGCACCTTATGCAGGAAAATGGGCACAAGGTAGCGCATATCATTGTGCGCAAGAGAGATGCCTTCCGCGCCATCCTCTGATCGGACACGGCAGACATAGCTGTTTTCAAACCTCAGTAATTCCACCGATGCAATGATTACCGGTGCGGTGAACAGCTCTTTTTTAAATACCGGCTGTCGCAGGATCTCACCCAGGACCCTGTAACGCTCACCGGCCTCCTGCTGATTGTTTGTCCCATTGCTGCAGGATGCCAGCGGAGCCGTGGCAGCAGCCATTCCACTCATGGCCGCAGACTGGAAGAATGTACGTCGTTTCATTTCCTGTAGTTTTCAATAATGATAAACGATTTCTTCGGGCAATTAAAACAATAAACCCGAGGTCGCAAATTGTGACCTCAAGTTAGAGATTGAGTCATCACCTCGTAATCCCAAATTTGAAAGATGGCCTCAATGGACGGCAAAGATAACTGTCAGCCGGTCCTGCTGATATTGGTAAGGCGGGTGAGATCGCGGATCATAATGTCCTTCCCAGCCAGGGAAAGGATATCCTCTCTTTCGAATTCCTTCAGGAACCGGATCACACTCTCCACGGAAATGGAAGCAAATTCGGCAATATCCTGGCGGGAGAGGTGCTGGAAGATATGCTCCCCTTCAAAGATATCCGATTGCAGGTAAAGGAGGGCCGTAGCCAGTTTGCCGCGCATCTGCTTACCGGAAAGGCTGCCTACCAGGCTTATCAGGTTCCGCTCGGAATTGAAATTCCGGGAGGTGATCCGGTAGCCGAATTCCGGATTGGTATGTAACAGGTTCCGAAGACTCTCTTTGTCGATCATCAGTAACTCGGAGTCCTTCATGGCTGCCGCAGAATAGGGATAGGTGCGTTCTCCGAAGAGCGTGGAGAAGGCCAGAAAATCACCCCTGTGGGAAATCCAGAGATTCTGGACCTTTTTGGAGCCTGTCTGAAGATAGGTCCGGATCAGCCCCGACTGGATAAACAGGACATGGGGTGCAAAGGCTCCCTGTTTGAATATGGTCTCCCCCTTCAGATAGGTGAGCTGTGTTCGGTTCTCGCTGAGGGCTTCCAGGTCCTTTTTGGAAATCAACTGAAAACAATCCGGCTCCAGGTTCTTATCGCTCATCAATGGTCAATCTATCAGATCCCACAAATTTATGGAAAAAGTTCAGGTAAAAAGCTGTCAAATCCCATGTGGTGTAACACGGAAATTATCTGCAGATGGATCATCTTTGCGTTGAACTTAAAATCGAATTAAGATGAAAATGTTACAGACCGGACTGCACGAGATAGAAACAGCTGCAGAACTTAAAAAAATGATCAGTGAAAATGAGCATGTAATGGTGTGCTGTGGCCGTATGGGACCGATGTGCATCCCTGTTTACGATGCCATGGAGGAGCTGGAAGAGGAGCGCAATGATGTGAAATTCGCGGTGATGGCCTTCGACTCTCCCGAGGCCGGGTTCATCAGGAATGATCCTGCATGCACAGGATTCATGGGTCTGCCGTTCACCATGTACTACAAAAATGGCCAGGTGGTCAAAGCCACCAGCAGCATTCAAAATATGCAACAAATCATTGGGATTCTGGATTCACATTTCACCACTTCCGAAGTGGAAAACCGTTAAAAGTGAAAGGAGAAGAGATTTTCGATGTGATTATCGTGGGTGCGGGAGCTGCCGGTCTTACAGCCGGAATTTACAGCTCCCGTGCACGTCACTCCACTCTGATCCTCAATGAAGGTGCCGTGGGTGGTCAGCTGGTCCTGACCGAGGAGATCGCCAACTACCCGGGTGTGGAGATCACCAAAGGGTTTATGCTGGCCGGAACGATGAAAAGCCAGGCCAAATCCTTCGGATGTAAGATCAGGTCCAATGTTAAAATTCGCTCCTATGCGCTGGAGGGCGAGATCAAGAAGATCACACTGGAGGATGGAAGAGCTTTTCTCGGCCGGACGGTGATCCTTACTCCCGGAGGAAGGCCGCGTTCGCTGAATATTCCGGGTGAAACGGAGTTCAAGGGAAGCGGAATCTCCTTTTGTGCCACCTGTGACGGCGAGTTCTTCACCGGAAAAAAGATAATCGTTGTGGGCGGTGGCAATTCCGCCCTGGAAGAGGCCGTGGCGCTGACTCAGCATGCAGAGAAGGTGACTATCGTGCATCAATTTGACCATTTTCAGGCATTCCAACACGCCGTCGACCAGGCAAAGCAAAATCCTAAGATCGATTTTATCATGGAATCTGAACTGCGCTCCTTTTCGGGCAACGGGGTTCTGAAAGAAGTGAGTCTTGAACACCTTCCCACGGGCAAAAGAACCAGCAGAAACATCGACGGTGTATTTATCTTCGCCGGCTACATCCCCAATACGGAAGACCTGGTGGGAGTGGTTCCATTGAATGACCGGAACGAGATCATGGTGGATTCCGAAATGAAAACTTCCCTCCCCGGTGTATTTGCCGCCGGAGACTGTATTGCCAAGAAATACCGTCAGGTGACCACTGCCGTGGCTGACGGTACCATCGCCTCTCTCAGTGCAACCGAGTACCTGAGGTCCTGAGCTGATTTACCGCTATAAAAGATCATTTGATCAATCCCAGCTTTTTGGCCCTGGTTTCCCAGTTTTTACGCGCAAGGACCTGCATGTCCTCCACATTGTCCATTTCATCCACGATCTCGAGGCCGATCAGGGTTTCGAATACGTCCTCCATAGTGACAAGGCCACTGACCATCCCATACTCATCCACGACTACGGCAATATGCGCCTTGAGTTCGATCATATTGGAAAAAAGCCGGATAATCGGTGTCTCTTCGGAGACCACATGGATGGGTCGGGCAATAGACTTCATGAGTTCCGAACCCTTTTTCTCGATGATCATCTCCATTAGTTCATCCTTCAGCACAAACCCGGTGATCTGGTTGATATCCTTATGGTAGACGGGGATCCTGGAAAAGGGAATATCTTCGTGATTCTTGTAGAAATCCTCGATAGTGGTGTTCTCTTCTTCGGCAACGATCACCACCTGAGGCGTCATAATGCTTTTTACCTGAATGCTCTGGAACCTCATCAGGTTTTGAAGGATCTGAGATTCCTCTTCTTCGATCACCCGGTCCTCGATCACCGAATCGGTGATGGCCCTGAATTCAGATTCACTGATTCGGGGATCCATAACTTTATTCCTCTTCATGCTTCGTGTGATAAAATTGGTCAGCACGATAAATGGATAGAGAGGCGAATAGATCATGATTCTCAACGCGATAACGGTAAATCGCCCGAGTTCTTTCCAGTATAGAGCCCCCAGGGTCTTTGGGATGATTTCCGATGCGATCAGAATGATCAGGGTCAGAATAAGGGAAGCCAGGGTAAGATACTCGTTTCCCCAGATCTCCTGGACCTGAGATCCAACCCCTGCCGCTCCGATGGTGTGCGCAAAAGTGTTGAGGGTAAGGATGGCCGAGAGCGGAAGGTCGATGTTCTTTTTAAAATGATCCAGAGAAGCGGCATATTTCTTTCCCTCTTTCAGCTTGATATTGATAAAGATAGGAGTGGTACTCAGAAGGGATGCTTCAAGGATCGAACATAAGAAAGAAAAAAGGAGGGCAATACCCAGGTATGTCAATAGCAATGCCATTTCACACAAAGATATCAAATTCTTTTGCGTTCGATCCAGCTTTCTGTTGTGCCGTCGGGATGAAGTGAAAGAACCCTGTAACCGGAGGGTATATCTTCGAAATCCAGTTCCCGGGAATCAGGTTTGAATTGCATGGCAGTGGAGGGAACGGACAAACACTTTTTTCCCCTGGTCTTTTTTTCAAATACCTGATGTACATGCCCGAAGACCATTCCCTTTACGTTTTGATATCCCTCTATGGCACTCCAGAAGTCCTCCCCGTTCTTCAACCCCAGGATATCAATAAAGTCTGATCCCACTTCTAATGGATGGTGGTGCATGAAAATCCAGACATTTTGCGATGAATGGTCGAGGATGAACCGACGGAGCCGGTCGATCTCTTCTGCCCCCAACACTCCCCTATCACTTCCCTGCACAGTGGTATCGAGGAATATGAGGCTCCAGCGTCCGGAATGCCATTCATTCTGGAAGAACTGGTTGCGCTGGATTTCGGTAAGATTGCCGAACTGGTCATGATTACCGGGGACCCAGATCACCTCACCGGATAATCCGCCTGTTATTTTCTCAAAGAACTCGTAGGAACGGGTGCTGCCATCCTCTGAGAGATCCCCGCAGGCCACCAACAGGTCGAAACTATCACCCTCCCTGTGTATCTGTGAGGTCAATTGTTTCAGTGATCGGTGGGTGTTGACATGGAATAACTCCGATTCCTCCGTCTTGAATAGATGTGAATCTGAAAGGATCAGGATGCGGATGCTCATGAGCAGTAAACACCCTTTACCGGGTAATGGTTTGATTCATGAAACGAAAACATCCGCTGAACCGGAGAAACCGATTTTTCTGATCTTTCATGAGTGCATCGTTTTGATGCATATACGGAATTCTACCCTCCGGGTTTCCCGGTCATGGGTACAAACCGGACCGGATAGTGGGATTTCCGCGTAAGGTGACCATTTTTATCCTTGTTCACCTCTACCATGTGCTGCACCTGCCGCGGATTTCCAACCGGGATGATCATACGGCCTCCCCTGGCCAGTTGATCCAGCAGAGCCTGCGGGATATCGTCGGGGGCGCAGGTTACGATAATCCGTTCATAAGGAGCACGTTCCGGCCATCCTTTGTATCCGTTTCCGATTCTGACTCTCACATTGGTATACCCCAGGTCCGCCAGGATATCAGACGCCCGTTTACCCAGTTCGGGAATGATCTCCATGGTAAAAACCGTATCGCACAGTTCTGCCAGCACAGCAGCCTGATACCCCGAACCCGTGCCGATTTCCAGCACCCTGTGTTCCTGTTCCAATTCCATTAATTCAGTCATGTGAGCCACAATGAATGGCTGCGAGATAGTCTGACCCATTCCTATGGGCAAGGGAGCGTTACGATAGGCTTCTCCCTGGCCGCTTTCGGGAATGAACGCGTGTCTGGGGACCCTTCTCATGGCCTTCAGAACCTCCGAATCCTGGACCGGCTGAAAGGGGTAATTCTCAATTCCGTTTCTCACCATCCGGTCCCGCTCTTTCACCCGTTGATGAAAAGCCGGATGATCACGCCGGGGGTCCTGCTCCTGGGCCGTGGCATGAACAACGATCAGGAGAATGATAATACCGATCAATATGGTGCTGGACTTCATTGAAATCTAGTTTTTATGAAACGGATGGGGGTTGGATCGAAGTAACGATCAACTCGCTTAATATCTTCCTGTTCACATCCGATAACCATTTAATATACAGGCATCCCTAATCTTTTAAATGGGTTTCATGGTGACCGGGCAAGTCCCCACCTGCGATCGATTCTTCTCACATGGTGGGAGAGGTTCCGGTGATCTCTTCCATCATGAAGGCCATTTCCATACAGTCTTCCCGCCCGGAAGAATCCTCAACGCTATCCTGGTATTCGTGTACTTTTTTCGAGGTTGGTTTCGTTATATTTCGGACATATCACCAACTTACTTAAGAAAACGGGGCAACCATCGCGATTGTTCATATGTTATATTTTATGTATTTGAAGGAAGTTATTAATTTGCGTCCTTTCTTTTGGACCTCTAATAAATGAATCGATGAAAACACCGTATATGCCATCATGGCTGATTTTGCTTTCGGGCGCACTATTATTCCTGGTATCTTGCACCAAAGATCCTGATCCAAATCCTGATCCTGATCCAAATCCTGATCCCGGAAACGGAATATCGCAGGAAGTTCTTGTTCTGAATAACTGGATTTGGGAAGGAATGAATGACGTCTATCTGTGGGAGCAATACATCCCCGATCTGGATCCTGACAGTGAATCCGATCCCGAGCAATTCTTCTACAAGCTTCTTTACAAGGATGATCGTGATTCCTGGATTGTTGATGATTATGATGCCCTCATTTCCATGTTCCAGGGGGTGCAAATGGCAACGGGAATGTCCGCCAGACCTGGTTATATCAATGATACGGACGTTATCAGTATCGTGGAATATGTGACCCCCGGATCTCCGGCTGCCCAGGCCGGAGTGGAGCGAGGCAATATTATCATCTCCATTAACGATTCTCCGCTGAACGGAGAGAACTATTTTGATCTCTTTTATCAGACCACCGCCACCTTCCAGTTGGGCAGATGGAACGGAAGTGAAGTGGTCGCCACCGGCGAAGAGGTCACTCTAACCGCCATCGAACTGAATCAGAACCCGATCGTTCACAGCGAAATTATTGATTATAAAGGTTCAAAAATCGGATATTTTGTTTACACGCAGTTTACCAAGGGGAGAAATAATGAATGGTTTGAAGCGATCGACGAACTCTTTGAAGAATTTAAGACGGGAGAAGTAACCGACCTGATTGTTGACCTGAGGTATAATGGCGGAGGTAATTTGGATCTGTCATCATACATTGCCAGTTCTCTGGCTCCCCAGTCGGCCTCTCAGAACAATGAGGTGTATATCCGGTTGCTGTGGAACAATTTCTACAGCGGCTACTGGCAGGATGCCGACCTGAACGATGATGGACAACCCGACGGTCAGAAATCGAGCCAGCTGGTGATCAACCTCAGGGAAAGTCAGGTGAACCTGGATCTTTCCAGGATCTATTTCCTGACTACCGACGGGACAGCTTCTGCCAGTGAATCACTGATGACAGGGCTGTATCCCTATATGGAGGTGATCCAGATCGGTACCACCACCTATGGTAAATGTTACGGTTCGATCACCCTGGATGACTGGGAAAATCCCAAAAGGCACAACTGGGCCATGCAACCCATCGTGCTTAAATACGCCAATGCACTTGGATTCACTGACTTCGTAGAAGGAATAGAACCCGACTTCGAGGTCGAGGACAACCTGCTCACCGCAAGTGCTTTTGGCAGTCTGAACGATCCACTTCTGGCCAAGGCTCTGGAGAATATTTCCGGAGTTTCAGCAGCCAGGAAAGGGGCGGACGCGAGAGCGGTTCCCTTCCGATCGATTCCGGTGGAACGCAAGCCCATTCCCGAGTTGACAATCAGCTGGCCGGAGAAAGGAGAGCAGAGGATATTGTTCTAATTTTCCGATCTTCTCTTCACCAGTTCCTTCTGAATGCGTCGGACAAGTCCGGGTCCTTCATAGATGAACCCGGTGTATAACTGAATCAGGGTGGCCCCGGAATCAAGCATGCGGATCGCGTCTTCAACCGACATAATCCCCCCCACTGCGATAATCGGTAATTTCCCGCTGGTTTTCTGGTGGACATAGCGAACAACCTGCAAACTTCGCCGGGTGATGGGTGCACCGCTCATCCCACCATTCCCGATTCTGGTGATATCGCTTTCAGGCGTTTTGAGGCCGTTCCTGGTAATGGTTGTATTGGTGGCTACAATGCCATCCAGATCCATGCGGGTGATAATCTGAAGCGTTTCATCCAGCTGATTTTCATTGAGATCCGGAGAGATTTTCAGAAGGACCGGTTTTCGTTCAGTCTTAGAAGCTCTGATCTCCCTGATCCGCCCGAGGATCTTTTCCAGCGACTCCTGATCCTGAAGCTTGTCCATATCGGTGATATTGGGGCAGCTTACATTGACCACGAAATAGTCCACATGATCGTAAAGGGCTTTGAATACTGCCTCATAATCGGCCGCAGCCTCTTCATTGGAAGTCTGTGTGTTCTTTCCGATATTCCCACCCACAACAAGTCCTTTCGGCTTCTGCGAGGTCAGTTTGGATACGGCAGCCCCTGCTCCGTGATTGTTGAATCCCATCCGGTTGATCAAACCCTTATCCCTTGGAATCCTGAAACTCCTGGGCTTGGGATTTCCTGGCTGTCCGACCGGAGTGACTGTCCCGATCTCTACAAAAGAGAAGCCGAAGGCATGGAACTCCCTGTAGACTTCCGCATTCTTGTCAAATCCGGCTGCCAGTCCCACCGGATTGCTGAACCTCATTCCAAGAAAGCTGGTTTCCAGGCGAGGGTCCTTGCTATGATAAATGGAATGGATCAGCCGGTAGATTCCGGGAATTTTGAAAACGAAACGAATGGTACCGACCAGCAGTCCGTGGATGGTCTCAGGGGAAAGCAAGAACAGGAAGGGACGAATCAGATAGCGGTACATTCCGGTTTTAGGGACAAATATACACAGAAATCTATTCCTGTGAGGTATATGAACGGAAGGTTTGGTCATCAAAGAAAAGGAGCACCCTGACCAGTTTGCGATCCTTTTTTGCCTGTGTAGCCTCCGCTTGGTCCGCAGAGTCCTCCCGGGCTTTCCTGCGGACAGTTTCAGGTTGATCCGGCACTGGTGAAAACTCTTCCGACTCCCTGTTTCCAATACTTTTATGGGCACCGGAACCCGCTACCCGCTCCTCCTCATGAGAAAAAAGAGAGCCCATCTGGCCAGGAAGAGGATCCCGGGGCTGCGTAGTAAGGTTTTCGACCATCTTCTCGAACATACCTCCCTCTCCCATGATCAGCCATTGCGCGTTAAGGCCTGGGAATGCCTTCAGGGTTTTCTGGAGAAAGTCAAAGCTGGGGTTATTTCTCCCGGAAAGCACGTGGGATACACTGCTTCTCTGAACCCCTATGAGATCCGCGAATTTGGATGGATTGAGTTGTTCGATGTCCAGTAGTTGAAGAAGACGCTCTTTCATGACCAATAGCTTTATCACAAATGTAACAAATATATTGTCTACATATGTGATATGTAATTGTGACAATTGTGAATTATATGATGCCGGCTATCCACCCTTTTCTTCAGTTCGGTTATAACCGGTCGTATATATCCCTCAATACTTCCGGAATCAGTTCAATTAGTATTTTATGTAATTGTTTTTAACCACTGGTAAATAATGAGTTATATATGAATATTTACGATTTATTATAGTACATACCCCTATTAACGATGGTTTTCGTTAAAGTAATATCTGAATTATTTACGTAATTGACTGGATAGCAAATTATTATAACATAATTCTATCAGATTGTAAGAGGGGGTGTATCGAGAGACATTTGTAAACAATTGCATTGTCAACAAATGTATACATATGCTCTTATTTATCTTTCTTTCTCTGGTTTACATATGTAGAATCCTTGTTCTGGAAGACATAAGTCAATTTTCTGAATAGGAATTCCTTCTGAAAGCGCTCCTGCGGATATTTACACCCATCAGTAAGGACAAACTGAAATACGGCCTTCAACGGGAGGTTGACTCTGCTTGAAATAAGCAGCACGGAGGTTGAATCTGCGTGAAGTAGCAGCCAGGAGATCATTTAGTCCGGCGTAAATCTGGATGAAAGCTCTGCCCTACCCTAATTCATTTTCCGAACGGGCAACAATGGTGGAAACGGCAGAATCTCCGGTGATATTGACCACAGTACGAAGCATGTCCAGAGGTCTGTCCACCCCCAGGATCAGAGCAAGACCCTCCACTGGAAGCCCCACGGAGTTAAGTACGATGATCAGCATGACGATACTTCCGCTGGGGATGCCAGGTGAGCCGATCGATGCCAGAGTGGCGGTGAGTACGATGGTCAGCTGTTGAGTGATGGTCAGATCGATCCCGAAAACCTGGGCGATGAAAACTGCTGCAATCGCCTGATAGCAACTGGTGCCGTCCATATTGATCGTCACTCCTACGGGTAGGACAAAGTTGGCAATGGATCCGGACACTTTAAGCTCATTGGTCACCTGCTTCAGGGTCACAGGAAGCGTGGCAGCGCTGGAACTGGTGGTGAAGGCCACCAGCTGAGCGGGCAGGATCGAGCGAAAGAAAGTGGGAATCCTTATCCGCGCGAAGATCCATACCAGGACCGGGTAGAATCCGATAATCAGCAGAAACAAACCCGCGATAACGGTCACCATATACATACCCAGAGCTGCAAAAATGTCGGCATCGCCTGAAAAATCCACCACCAGGGCTGCCATCAGGGCAAATACCCCTATGGGAGCGAACCGCATAATCAGATCCACGATTTTGAGGATCACATCATTTAAACCATCAAAGAGATTTTTGACATACTGGGTCTTATCGCCCGGCACAAGCACCAGGGCAATGCTGAAAAGTATCGCGAAAAAGATGATCTGTAACATCCTGGAATTGTCACCCGCAGCCAGGAAGATATTCTCAGGGATCATGTCTTCCAGGAAAAACAGGGGAGACTGCCCTTCGATCTCTTTGGCAGACTGTTGCCTGATCTCCAGCTGTCCGCTGAATTTTTCCCTGTACTGTTCCTGTTTCTCTTCCGGGAAAACTCCGCCCGGTTCCACCACATTGACCAGCGTAAGTCCCACGGTAGTGGCAAAAACAGTGGTTACCAAATAAATCAATATAGTTTTATACCCTATTCTGGAGAGTTTGGTAATGTCGGTCAGGCTCGATATCCCCTTTACCAGTGAAACGAAGATCAACGGAACCGCGATAAGCTTCAGCAATTTCAAAAAAATCGTTCCCCACGGGGTGATCCAATTGTTGGTAAAGCTTTCCCATCCGATCCACACGGTCACCAGGCCCCAGAGAATTCCCAATCCCATGCCCAGAAAGATCTTGGTCCAGAGCGGCAGTTTCCTGATCATCTTCTGATATTTCTTTATGTCTGCTTCATCGGAGTGCCTGGTAGAGCACCTCCAGCGGGTGCAGGGCAGCCGAGCCGGTCCCGTCCTTGATCTGATGCCTGCAACTGGTCCCTGGTGCTGCGATGATCGTTTTCCTGTCAGCGTTTCGGATCGCGGGAAACAACACCAGTTCACCTACCTTCATGGAGATATCGAAGTGTTCTTTTTCATACCCGAACGAACCGGCCATTCCACAGCATCCCGAAGGGATCTCCTCCACACTGTAATTCTCCGGGATTTTTAAAATATCCAGCGATGGGGAAGTACTGGCGATCGCTTTCTGCTGACAGTGTCCGTGTAGTTTGATGTGGGCAGGGGCTTTGGTGAATATGGAACGGTCGATCTCTCCTCGTCGAAATGCTTCTGAAAGAAACTCTTCAACGGTGAAGCAGTTCGCAGCGAGGTCCAGCGCCCGTTTCCGAAGATCCTCCCCGACCAGATCGGGAAATTCATCCCGGAATCCCAGGATGGCAGAGGGTTCAATTCCTACCAGTGGAGATTCCTGGCTGACATGCCTTTCCAATTGCAGCAGATTCTTCCGGGCCACCTTTTTGGCCTGCTTCAGCAATCCTTTGGAGATAAAGGTGCGTCCACTCACCGGATGTGGTACCAGCTTTACCCGGAATCCTAATCTGTTCAAAAGCCGTATAGTGATTATTCCCAGAGAGGTATCATTGTGGTTGGTAAATTCATCCGCGTAAAGGACCAGGGAGGGCGCAGTTTCCGGCAGGGCGGAGTTCAACGCTTGCAGATGGCTTGTGGCCCATTTTCTGAGGGTCTTTTTGCCTATGGTTGGAATACTGCGCTGAACCGCAAATCCCAAGGTCTTCTTAAGGAGCCTGGAGACTGCCTTCTGGGTGACAGCCCAATTGAAGAGCCCTGGCACCAGTTGGCCCAACCTGTTGATTTCGGTGATGTGTGCAATAAGCCGGGTTCGAATGGGTACCGGATGATGTTCATACCAGTGCTGAAGGAATTCGGCCTTCAATTTTGCCATGTCCACATTGGAAGGACACTCGGATTTGCAGGCTTTGCAGGAAAGACACAGGTCAAGTACCTCGTATATCTCTCCTTGATCAAAGGGATTTTTCACTCCATTTCTACCAAGCATCTCCCTGAGCACATTGGCCCTGGCCCGGGTGGTGGCGAATTCGTCCCTGGTGGCCATGTAGCTTGGACACATGGTACCGCCCGTCAGCTCAGTCTTCCTGCAGTCGCCCGATCCATTGCATTTTTCCACCAGTTTCATGAAACCACCTTCCCTGCTATAGTCGAAATAGGTATCGAAATCGGGATTCTCATGTCCGGGATCAAACCGGAGGAAACTGTTCATCGGGGGTGTATCGATGATCTTTCCCGTATTGAAAACTCCATCGGGGTCAAATACTTGCTTAACCCTTTTTAATAACGAATAATTATGAGTCCCGACCATCAGCTCGATAAATTCCCCGCGGAGCCTGCCATCCCCGTGTTCCCCGCTCAGGGATCCACGGTATTTCTTCACCAGCCTTGCTGTATCCATGGCGATTTGATGAAAGAGACGCACATCCTCCGGATCCTTCAGGTTAAGGATGGGACGAAGGTGCAGTTCTCCAACAGATATATGAGCATGGTACACACATTGCAGTCCGTACTTATCAAGGATCTGATCGAATTCCTCAATATACGCTTCCAGCCGTTCCACATTCACACTAGTATCTTCGATGACCGATACAGGGCGTCCTTCACCCGGAAGATTGGAGAGAACCCCCAAACCCGCTTTTCGAAGGGCCCATACCCGGGAGATGTCTTTCCCGCTGACCAATGGAAAATGGGTGCCTATTCCCATTTCGACCATCTCCTTTTCCATGGCAGCGGCCCTTTCCTGAACTACCGTTTCCGAATCGCCTGTAAACTCCACGATCAGTATCGCTCCCGGATCCCCCTTCAGAAAGAAGCGGTTCTTCTGCTGAGTGAGATTGTCCTTGGTGCAGTCGAGGATGGTCTTATCCATCAGCTCCACTGCCGATGGCTGATGGGCCAGCGCCACCAGATTTCCGCGGATAGCCTCTTTTACCGAATTGAAATGGACCGGAATCAGGACTTTATGCGGAGGAGGAAGGGGGATCAGATTAAGTTTGGCTTCCGTCATAAAAACCAGTGTACCTTCCGAGCCGGCAAGGATTCTGCAAAGGTTCAGATCCGGGTAGCGGGCATTATCTCCTGTGAAATCAGGACTCTGAAGCAGTTCGTCCAGCGCATATCCGGTATTTCTCCTTACCACACCGGGATCGGGATACTCTTTGAGGATCTCCTCCTGGTTATGTGGATCTGAAAGAATCTCATTTAATTCCCGGTAAATCTGCCCTTCAAGTCCTTCGTGAGCAAGCCCTTCATTATCAAGCCCTTCAGCCTTTAGTCCTTCATCATCAAGCCCTTCATTATCAAGCCCTTCATTATCAACTCCTTCAGCCTTTAGTCCTTCATCATCAAGCACTTCATTATCAACTCCTTCAGCCTTAAGTTTATTCCGAAATTCCTCCCTGTTAAGCGGACCAAAATCCGCGACAGATCCATCCCCAAGGACCGCTCTGATCGATAAGGTATGCTGGCGGGTATCCCCATAGATAAGAGAGTGGAGCCCGCAGCTGTTGTTCCCGATCATTCCACCGATCATGCTGCGGTTGGAGGTGGAGGTTTCAGGGCTGAAAAAGAGACCTGTATGCTTGATCTGCAGATTCAGTTCATCCAGAACAACCCCGGGTTGTACCCTCACCCATTTTTCCGACTCATTGACTTCCAGTATCTTGTTCATATAGCGGGAGACGTCTACCACTATGCCATTCCCCACCACCTGACCGGCCAGGGAGGTCCCCGCAGCCCTGGGGATCAGGGTCACCTTTTCCTTTCGGGCAAAACGTACCAGTTCACGGATATCCTGCTCCCCCTTCGGATAGACCACTGCAAGTGGCATCTCCCTGTAGTCGGAAGCATCGGTGGCATACATGACCCTTCTGAGCCGGTCGGTGTGGACCTCGCCGTCAATCCTGGCCTGCAATGCGCTGATTTGATTCATACCACTGGGTTTCCCGGAATAAATCACAAATATAGCAGAATGTGGACAGGATCAATCAATCCATGTATGATTGTCGGAGACGAAGAGATGCATTTCCCTGATATAAGGAGGAGAAGGTTTTCCGGCCTTTCTCAGAGAGGCGGACCACGGTCAGCGGTCGTTTCTTCCTGAATCTCTTTCCGATTTCCACATAACCGGCGAATTCCAGTTTTTGGAGGTTTGAGGAGAGGTTTTCCTAGGTTTTCCCGGTCACTGACTTCAGAAAGATAAAATCTGCACTTTCCACCGAGTTCAGATAAACCATGATAAGCAATTTTCCCGGTTCATGGATGAAACGTTTAATTTATTCAATCAATATATGAGGTAAGACTATCAAATAAACTATTTATTAAGTATATATGATAGTATATATGATAGTATATATGATAGTATAATTCGTATGAAAATATAGGCTCCGCAGGGGACCACAATGCTGCTTGAGACAAGGGTGGCCAGCGGAATATCATGATAGTTACACAGCTCCTTCAGATAAAAGTGTTTCCCGGAAATCCTCTTCCTTATCCCGGGTGTTGAACTCCTGTATATTTCTACTATAAAGGGGTCTGATCGACTTTTCAAGGGCCTGATCGACTTTTCAAGGGCCTGACTGACTTTTCAAGGGCCTGACTGACTTTTCAAGGGCCTGACTGACTTTACAAGGGCCTGACTGACTTTTCAAGGGCCTAATGATCGACTTTACTGCTGCCTGAGGGATCTTTTTTATCTGTTTATTATACATATTAGGTTGATTAATGATAATAAATATTTTTCGATAGATGCTTTTTAGCAATAAAGACATCTAAAATGTTAATATATCGATAAAACATATCTCCCCTGATGACTTTTGAGAGGTCCCAACGATGAGCTGCGAGCTGCGAGGAACCATTCGAATTCGACCAGGCTGCGAAAAGCTATTCGAATTCGACCGATCTGCACTGAACACCCGGGATGTGCTGGTTCTGACAGAAAACAGGAGCTGATGGAGGAATCAAGGGTTAATATCCTCCAGTAGAAGGTCCTGATCTTCCGATAGAAGGTCCTGATCTTCCAATAGAAGGTCCTGATCTTCCAATAGAAAGTCCTGATCTTCCAATAGAAGGTCCTGAGATAGCGAAACACGGGACAAAGATTATAATGGGACGAATCTTAAAAAGGACATACCATTTTTATCGACGGAGTAAACCACTATCACATCCCCGGAATTTTTGATACCGGGCATTTCATAAAGTGGTATTTCTTTTTTTGTCAACTCCCTTGTTATTCACTGGGAGGGAGGTTGCCAAAAAAAGAAAAAAAGAAGCTCTTGGATGGCATCATTTATTCCGGTTTTTTGGCAGCGTTTTAGTCCAATGTTAAAATACATGATAAATGAGGAACGGGCATATCCGCGATCAGAGGAACAGGCATGTCTCCGAACAGAGGAACAGGGATATCCACGATCAGAGGAACAGGCATGGTTCCAACCCCAACGAATTCCCGGGTTCCTCAAAATTTAGAGGCTGTCCAATCTGGGGAGCTTTTTACCTGAAATCGGTGCTTTCGAAGATTTTGTCGGCCGACCCTGCAATAAAGCCGCTGAAAAGTTTTCCCTCTTTGTCTTTATGGCGTCGGGCGAACTCGTAATAGCACGCCGGAATTTCATAATTTCCTTCCTCAAATTGGATCTCCACCCGGTCGGCCAGTGTGGAGGATTGCTCGAGCAGTTGTTCGGGACTCCCTTTCACCTCTCCTCCCGAGCTATTCAGGATAAATCCATTCTCTTTCAGGAAGGAATTGACCGATTCAATGGTTTTGAAATGGTCCAGGTGGTTAATGCTCACCGTGAAGTGGTTGGCCCTGTAACCAAATACATATAGCCAGGCAGCATACTCGGACTCTTCCCTTAAACGGTTATATACCTGGTAAGTGAGAGGAGCGAAAACGGGGCCCCGGAGTATAAAGTCGGGCCTGTTGGGTAGATCGGCAGGAAGACGATCCAGCTGTTTTTTGACCAGTTGTTGCAACTCCTCCGAAAATTCGGAAAGAATCAGTTCACTAATGAAAACCCGGGGTGCCTCGGGATCGCCAGGAATCTCGAAATGACTGGCTCTTAAATGTTTATCATGGAACTGATAATCACCGGCATGCTGATATCCCAGATTCAGGAACGGCTTTGCCAGCACTTCGATCCGAACCCTTGGATCATCGAATGTACGGAACGCCACATGGTCGTTCACCACACGTTCGCCTGATTTCTGGAACAGGTCATAGATCTTGCCCGCACTGGGATTTTCACAGGAGTACTGGATCCAGAGTCTCTCAAAAATTTCGGCAGCTTTCATCATAGATTACGTTTTAACAGATTATAACCATGGGACGGGGAAAGTGTTGAAAAAGATGTTTTACAATAGAGGTGGGTACCCATTTTTTTATACCTTTAAATCCAGTTAATATTTATCATCAAATAACTGATAATCAATGAATTTAATTGAGAAAATACGAGAGCAGGCACGGAAGGACTGTCAACGCATTGTATTACCGGAAGGTTTTGAGGAACGCACAGTTATGGCCGCCGATGCTATCATTCGAGAGAAGTTGTGTCATGTGTACATCATCGCCGATCCTTCAGAACTGGAGCAAAAAGCGCACCAGTACGGTTTGAAAAATCTGGAAAAAGCGCAGGTAATCAATCCGAAGGATCACCCCAAAAAGGAGGAATATACAGAACTCCTTTATAATCTCAGAAAAGAAAAGAATATGACTCCCGAGGAGGCCTCCAGACTGGTGGAAGATCCGCTTTACCTGGGAGTTCTAATGATCAAGGCCGGTGATGCGGACGGCGAAGTAGCCGGTGCAGCAAATGCCACAGGGGATGTCTTAAGGCCCGCATTCCAGATCGTGAGGACAATGCCCGGAATCAGTATTGTTTCCGGTGCGTTTATCATGATCCTTCAGGATCAGTCCTTCGGAGAAAAGGGCGTGATCGTTTTCGCCGATGGTGCGGTCCATCCCGATCCTGACGAAAAACAGCTGGCAGAAATTGCTGTTGCCACAGCCGGAACAACCCGCCATATCCTGGGATTTGAACCCCGGATCGCCATGATCAGTTTCTCCACCAAAGG
>CAZRZY010000001.1:152358-181679 GCA_964604655.1 uncultured Bacteroides sp.
TGGACAAGATAGTGAAAGCCACCCGCCTGGCCCGGGAGATGGATCCGAGTCTGATCATAGACGGTGAGCTGCAGGCCGATGCAGCATTGATCCCGA
Organism: uncultured Bacteroides sp.; assembly: GCA_964604655.1. Lineage (GTDB taxonomy): Bacteria > Bacteroidota > Bacteroidia > Bacteroidales. The sequence goes on from CAZRZY010000001.1 coordinate 152,455, forward strand.
AGATTGCCTTCAGCAAAGCTCCCGACAGCCCGATCCAGGGAAATGCCAATGTGTTGATATTTCCCGATCTGAACGTGGGTAATGTGGCATATAAACTGGTTCAGCGACTGGCCAAAGCAGAAGCCATCGGACCGGTTCTTCAGGGAATGGCCGCTCCTATCAATGATCTTTCACGGGGCTGTTCCGTAAGCGACATCGTTAACCTGGCAGCAATCACCGCCACGCAGGCCTCCGGGCTAAAAAAAACCAAATAAAACACCATAAGAAATAATAACGAAAAAGATCAATGACCATACTAGTTTTAAACTGCGGAAGTTCGTCCATCAAATATCAGCTCTTCGAAATGGGAGAGAAGGCAGAAGTAGTCGCCAAGGGAGTAGTGGAGCGGATAGGATTTACGGACGCGATGCTCACCCATAAACCTGCAGGCAAAGAGAAGCACAAGAAAATCGCCCCGATTATGGACCACACCACCGGGATCAACCTGATCATGGAGGCACTGGTCCATGAAGATCACGGAGTGATCAAAGAGATTCAGGAGATCGCCGCGGTTGGTCACCGGGTGGTTCAGGGCGGAGAAAAATATAAGGAAAGTGTGCTGATCACCAAGGAGGTGATCCAGGATATCGAAGCTTGTGAGGAACTGGCACCGCTTCATAATCCCGCGAATCTGAAAGGGATTATCTCCGTGGACAGCCTGATTCCCGGAATTCCGCAGGTGGCTGTATTCGATACCTCCTTTCATCAGACGATGCCTCCTCATGCATATATGTATGCCATCCCGAGGGAGTATTATGAGAAATACGGAATTAGGAAATACGGATACCACGGAACAAGCCATAAGTATGTTTTCAAGAGGGCCAGTGAGATGCTGAACCGGGATACACGCGACCTGAAAGTGATCTCCTGCCACCTGGGCAACGGGGCCTCGGTCACTGCCATCGAACGGGGGCGATCGGTGGATACATCCATGGGGTTTACACCGGTGGACGGACTCATTATGGGGACCAGGACCGGTGATATCGATCCCGGTGTACTTCTGTTTCTTGCTGATAAGGAACACCTGAGCCTCAAGGGTATCAGCAATATGATCAACAAGCGAAGTGGCATGATGGGTATTTCCGAAATCTCATCCGATATGCGCGATCTGGAACTAGCTTATTATGAGGGCAATGAAAGGGCTAACCTGGCACTGACCATGTACGCTTACCGAGTAAAGAAATTCATCGGGGCCTATGCGGCCACTATGAACGGACTCGACTGCGTGATCTTCACCGGAGGAATCGGAGAAAATGATTTCAACATCAGGAGAATGATCTGCCAGAATATGGATTTTTTGGGCCTCGATTTCGACGAGTCAGCCAACCATGGGGTCAAAGGGGAGGATAAGGTGATTACCAAACCCGATTCCAGAGTCAGTTCGCTGGTCATCAAGACCAACGAAGAACTGGTCATTGCTTCGGATACCTATAAAATCCTGGAGAAGTGCTTCTAGAAAAAAACGATGACCGCCATGCTGACCCAACTTTCGCAGCTCAAGGAGCTGCTTGACAAGAATCATAAACCCCATAAGCTGGTGCTGGCAGCTTCAGAGGATGCCCACTCACTGGGTGCGGTGGTCTCTGCCGCCCGCCAGGAGATCATTCGTCCGATACTGGTGGGGAACAAAGATAAAACCTACGGGATGGCTGAGATCCTTAACCTCGACATCAGTAAATATGAGTTTGTGGAGGCAGGTAATCCTGTGGAGGCCGTGACCACTTCTGTGAAAATGGCACACGATGGAAAGGCCGATGTGCTGATGAAAGGGAAGGTGGGTACCTCTGACATGTTGCGTTGTGTGCTCAACAAGGAATACGGGCTCAGGACAGGGAATCTCCTTTCCCATTTCGCCTATTTTGAGGTGGAAACCTACCATAAACTGATCGCCGTTACCGATGTGGCCATGAATATTGCCCCCAATCTGACCGAAAAGATCCATATACTGAACAATGCGGTCAGGGTGCTGAACAACCTGGGGATCGAGAAACCAAAAGTGGCGGTTCTGGGGGCAGTGGAAAAAGTAAACACCGACATGAATGCCACCCTGGATGCAGCGCTTCTTTCCAAAATGAACCAACGGGACCAGATCCTGAATTGTATCGTGGACGGGCCGCTGGCATTTGATAACGCAGTTTCCTCGGAAAGTGCCAAACACAAGGAGATCAAAAGTGAGGTAGCAGGGGACACCGATCTCCTCCTGATGCCCGACATCGAGGTGGGCAATGTGCTTTACAAGACGCTCGTCTTCTTTGCAAAAGCGAAAGTTGCCTCCATGATCGTGGGTGCTTCTGCTCCCATTGTGCTCACCTCGCGGTCCGACTCCGAACAGGCGAAATTTGATTCGATCCTGCTGGCCGCAGTGACTGCCAACCAATACTGACAATCGCCATGGAAGCAACATATATTCTTGCCATCAACCCTGGTGCCACTTCCACTAAGATTGCGGTCTACCGAAGTAACAAGTTCATATTCCTGAAAACGATCCGGCATGCGGATAAGGAGCTGGAAAAATATTCCAGGACAGCTGACCAGCTGGAGTTCAGGATGGATTTGGTGCTGAAGGAGGTAGTGGAGAATCATATACCTATGGAAGAAGTGGCGGCGATCATCGCCAGGGGAGGCTTGATTCATCCCATAGAATCGGGCGTATATGAGGTCAACCGACAGATGCTGGAGGATCTGGAAGCAGGGGTGATGGGCGACCATGCCAGCAATCTGGGCGGATTGATTGCTCACAGGCTGCTGGACAGATTTCCCCAGGCCAGGGCCTTTATCGCCGATCCGGTAGTAGTGGACGAACTGCAGGATGTGGCCAGGATCGCAGGCCACCCGGAGTTCAGTCGTATCTCTATCTTTCACGCTTTAAACCAGAAGTCAACGGCGCGTACTTATGCTCATTCCCGGGGGATGAAATATGAGGAACTAAACCTGATCATTGCCCACCTGGGGAGCGGGATCTCCGTCGGGGCACACAAAAAGGGCCGGGTGATCGATGTGAACAACGCCCTGGATGGCGACGGGCCTTTTGGACCTGAACGATCCGGAACTCTGCCTACCGGCGCACTGGTCCGTTACTGCTTCGAAAGCGGAAAATCCAGGGAAGAGGTGCTCAGGATGCTCGCAGGGGAGGGCGGCCTGTTCGCCTTTGTTGGAAATAAGGATTGTCAGCAGCTGGAACGAAGGGCCAGAGAGGGGGAGGCGGATGCCCGAATGATCCAGGATGCCATGGCCTATCAGATCAGCAAAGAGATCGGAGCCATGGCTGCTGTTCTGGGGGGTGAGGTCCATGCCATTATTATTACCGGCGGAATCGCTCACAACCCCGATCTGACCAGCTATATCAAGGAAAGGGTGGGATTCATAGCCCCGGTCTTCATCTATCCGGGAGAGGATGAAATGAAAGCCCTGGCACTGAACGGTTCCATGCTGCTAAGCGGAAAGATCGAAGCCATGGAGTACCTTCCCCGCCCGCAAGAAAAGGTCAGGGAGTAGAGACCGATACCGGGAGTACTTTCCCGTTGAAGAAGCTTCCTCCTTCCATCAGGAACCAGCGTAAAAACCGCGCCATCTCATGGGGTTCCATGGGTGCCTTGAGCCCGGGGAAGGCCTCTGCCAGCATTTCGGTCTGGACCGCCCCGATAGCCAGCGAATTGACCTTGATCCCCTCCCCTTTCAACTCTTCGGCCAGACATTCACTCAGATTACCCAGGGCAGCTTTTGAAGCGCTGTAGAAGCTCAATCCTGGGAATTTGGCACTTCCCTGATAACCGCCCATACTGCTCATATTGACCACGTGTTTCAGGGTGGATTTCTCCAGCAGCGGCAGACAGAGCCGTATGAGCATCGCCGGTATAAAGAAATTTATTTCAAAAACCCTCCGAGCCTCCTCCAATGAGGATTCTTTGAAGGGCCTGTTTACCAGCTGCCCGGCATTGTTCACCAAGCCATCCAACGTGCCGGTATAAGCAGTGATGCGCTTCAGGAAGAACTCCTCTTCATCGGGTAGTTCGGTCAGGTCGAACGGCAGGGGAACGGCCAGTTTTGCACCGCTGGATCGATTACAGCGATCAGCCAGCTCCTCCAGCTTTTTCTCGTTACGGGAGACCAGAAATACCCGGTGACCTTCGGCCGCCAGTATTTCGGTCAGCGCAGCCCCGATCCCACGGCTGGCTCCGGTAATCAGTATATTCATCTCAGGTACGTTTAGCTGGTAAAATTATACTCTTTTCAGGTGATGGAGGAGTATTTTTCCATATTATTGCAGATTAATTCTCCTCGCAGGTTGATGCGGGGAACCTTTAGCCCGGCCAAGTCATTACGGTCGCGTAATTCGAAACAATGAACAGGAGGATATATAGGAGGATCTGGATGGTAATGTGTGTTGCACTGTTCTTGGTGTTTGCCGGACCGGGAAAGGCCCAGGAGGAGATACCTGACAGAAAAGGTAAATTCTTTCTGGTTCCCGAGCTATGGCTATCATTCGGAACCCTGACCTATGTGGATGTTGCCCCCATGATAGGATATCACATTTCTGACAGGTTCTCGGCCGGACTTGGACCACACTACATCTACCAGTCCAGAAAAGCAACACCTTACTACCCTTTCTCCTACAAAACACATGTTTACGGAGGCAAAGCATTCGCCAGGTTCACCCTTATCAGGAACGCAGAGCAGTTCCTTCCCATCAACCTGTTCAACGAACTTTTCGCCCATGCGGAGTACGAAGGCCTCAGCCTTGAAAAGGCCTATTATTTTGCTCCCACCTATCCGGACGAAGGCCGTTTCATCTATCAGGGATTCCTGGTAGGAGGCGGGATCACACAGCGAATTGGGCTGTATAACTCCATCACCGTAATGGTCCTCTGGAACCTGAACGACTCTTCCAGGTCTCCCTATTCCAATCCGGTATTCCGGATTGGTTTTTCAGCGTATCTCTGAGGGGACAACTGCCCGGGTTTCATTCTGCTCCTCCTGAACAGAATGATGGTATTGCTTGTTGAACAGAAACGGATTTTTTTATTTTCTTTGCATACCTAAACGTTGATATAATGATAGCTGAAAAAGACCAGGTAATCTCCATTGTTTATGAGCTTCGTGCAGGATCCAAGGAAGGGGAAGTGGTGGAATCACTGAACAGTGACAATCCGCTGACCTTTTTATACGGCAGCGGGGGATTGCTTCCTAAATTTGAGGAGAATCTCAGCGGCCTCTCAGCAGGTGATCCTTTTGAATTCTTGCTCCAATCGGAAGATGCATACGGCCCGGTGGTAGAATCCGCCGTCGTTCACGTACCCAAGTCGGTTTTCGAGATAGACGGACAGATCGACGAGTCGTTGATGCAGATAGGCAACACGGTCCCTATGATGGATTCGGAGGGAAGGCGTCTGAACGGGAAAGTGCTTGCAGTGGAGGAGGAGGCGGTCAAGATGGATTTTAACCATCCAATGGCTGGACATGATCTCCACTTCAAAGGAGAGGTGACCGAAATCAGGAAAGCCACCGAAGAGGAGCTGACCCATGGTCATGTGCATGCCGGAGGTAATGGCTGCGAGTGCGGAAGCCATGAAAAGGAGGGTTGCGGAAGCCATGAAAAGGAGGATTGCAGCGACCACAACGAGGGAGGCTGCGGCTGCGGGAATTAGATCAGCCGGAAATCATCCGCATCTTTCCAGGCGGGAAATTTCTCCCGGAAACTCCTGACAAGGTCCAGTGACAGGGTGATCGACTCCACTCCCTGTGAGCGGCCCATTTGAAGGATTTGTTTTCCGTAGGGATCGATTACACAGCTCCCTCCTGCATGGTCCACTCCTACCCCATCGACGCCCACACGGTTGATCCCCAGTACATAGGACTGATTCTCAATAGCCCGGGCACTCAGGATCGTCTCCCATACTTCATGCCTGGTAGCCGGCCAGTTGGCCACATAGAACAATACGTCATGGTGGTTCCGGTTCCGGGCAAAAACCGGATACGGGAGGTCATAGCAGATCTGGGGGCAGAAACGAAAGGGACCGAGGTGAAAGATCTTTCTTTCCTTTCCGGCAGAGAAATGATGGTTCTCGCGGCCCATCCGGAAGAGGTGGCGTTTATCGTAATACTCATGCTGGCCTTCCGGTGTGACCCAGTGGAGCCGGTTGTAAATGTGGTTCCCGTCACGGGTGATCACACTTCCGGAGACGACCGCCCCTATTTCCGAAGCCAGACGTTTCATCCAGGATAGTGTTTTCCCATTTTCCTCCTCGGCAAACTTACCGGATTCCATGGTGAAACCAGTGGAGAAGGTCTCCGGCAGCAGGATCAGGTCTGCCTCGCTTTGGGTATTTCCGGCCTGATGAACCATCCCTTCCAGCAACTGCAAATTGGTCTCCACGTTCTCCCAGGCCAGTTCGGGCTGGACCAGCCAGACCGTTGTTTCATTTTCCATTATTATGACTATTTTTAACGGCTAAATTAACCATTTTTGCAGACGGGGCCGGATAATCTTATTTCCCTTGGAGGCTTATTACATATTCATTGTTGGAGTTCTTTTCCTGCTGGCTATCTCAGACCTGATTGTCGGGGTCAGCAATGATGCAGTGAACTTCCTGAATTCCGCACTGGGTTCGAAAGCAGCCCCTTTCCGGGTGATCATGATCATAGCCGGGATCGGCGTTCTGGCAGGTGCTGTTTTCTCCAATGGTATGATGGAGGTGGCCCGTAAAGGGATCTTCAATCCGGAGCAATTTGCTTTTGAGGAAATCATGGTCCTTTTTATGGCCGTCATGCTGACTGATATTCTCCTGCTCGATTTCTTCAATACCATTGCCCTGCCAACCTCCACCACTGTTTCCATTGTGTTTGAACTGCTGGGTTCGGCGGTGGCCGTAGCAACCTTCAAACTGGTAAGACTGGGTGAGGGAACACATCAACTGGCCGATTATATCCATACGGAAAGGGCCATGCTTATTATTGGGGGGATCTTCATCTCGGTCCTCATTGCATTTACCGTGGGAATGATCATTATGTGGATCGTTCGGCTGGCCTTCTCCTTCAACCTGACCAGTTCGTCCCGCTACTGGTCCGGACTCTGGGGGGGGATTGCCATTACTGCCATCGGATATTTCCTGCTCATCAAGGGTGCCAGTGGTTCCACTCTGGTGTCAGACCAGATGCTGCAATACATCAGAGAACATACACTGACGATCATGCTGATCAGTCTGGTGGGCTGGACCCTGCTTTTTCAGCTGCTGGCACTATTCACCAGGATCAGTATCCTTAAAAGTGTAGTACTGGTGGGCACCTTTGCCCTGGCCATGGCCTTTGCAGGAAACGATATGGTCAACTTCATCGGCGTGCCGCTGGCCGGATTTGAATCTTTCAGGGCTTTTGCTGCCTCAGGAAGCACAAATACCGGGACCTTTATGATGGAAGCGCTGCGCGATCCTGTCAGTACACCGCTCTATTTCCTGGTCATTGCCGGTCTGATCATGGTGGTGACGCTCCGGTTCTCCAAAAAAGCGCGGTCGGTGACCGAAACGGAAATCAATCTGGGAAGGCAGAATGAAGGACAGGAGCGGTTCGCCTCTTCTCTTCTGGCACGGTTCATTGTCAGGCGGGCAGTGGAACTAAGCAGTGGAATCTTGAAAATAACCCCTTCCAGGGCCAGAAATTTTTTTGATTCACGGTTCAACCCTGAAAGAGGAGACCCCTCCAGGAGGAATCACTCCGCGTTCGATCTGGTGAGAGCTTCGGTGAATCTGGTGGTTGCCAGTATCCTGATCGCCATAGGAACCTCCCTGAAACTTCCGCTGTCCACTACCTATGTGACCTTCATGGTGGCGATGGGCACTTCCCTGGCCGACGGGGCATGGGGACGCGAAAGTGCGGTATATCGCATTACCGGTGTACTGACCGTCATTGGCGGCTGGTTTTTCACCGCATTTATCGCCTTCAGTGTCTCCTTCCTGATTGCAGGACTGATCTTCTTCGGCAAATTCCCGGTAATGCTGCTCCTGATCGGCCTCTCAATCTACATCCTGCTGAGAACCCATGCTTTCCACAGAAAAAATCGGTCCAAATCTGAAGCTCCGGAAACTAAAACTACCCCCTCCTCCTTCGATCTGCTCGATACCTGTAACCTGGAGGTAAGGACCGCCATTCTGAATGCATCAAAAATCCTCTACCTTACTTACGACAGTTTCTTCAGGGAGAAGTATAAAGAGATGAAGAAGCGACGAAAGGAATCCGATAAACTGACCAAAGAGGTCAGGGAGATGAGAGAAGGAATCCCGGAGAAGCTCAGAAAGTTCAAGGAGACGGAGATTGACAATGGTCACCTCTATGTGCAGGTGGTCGATCTGATGAAAGAGATGGCCGCAACACTGCGGCATATTGTGCATCCTGCATACGAGCATCTGAACAATAACCACACTCTGGATAAGGAACAGGCCGATATCCTTCAGGCATTCAATGAGCAGACCAGTGATTTTTTTAACTTTCTGATCAACATCCAGAAGAACGGGCTCTACGGCCGGATGGATGAATTGGAACGGAGAAGAGATGAACTCATCGAGATGATCAACCAGATCATGCTGAGCAGGATCAAGATTCTGAAAAAGAAGCAAAAGGGAGTTAAGGTGAGCATGACTTATCTGGATATGCTTTCAGAAACAAAAAGCTTGTTGCTCCATTCGGTCCAGCTGGTGGAGGCCTACCGGATACTGCAGAATTCTTTTTCGAAGGAAGCTGCACAGAAATCAGGCGATCACGCAGCTTCCAGGCAGTAATCAAGTAACTACATATTTGTATCCGATCCCCTTGACTGTTTTAATGTACTTATCACCCAGTTTTTCCCTTAACTTCCTGATATGAACATCAATGGTACGGTCTCCCACCACAATATTCTCTCCCCAGACCCGGTCGAATATCTCCTCTCTGGTAAACACTTTCTCAGGCTTGGAGATAAGCAGGGAAAGCAATTCAAATTCCTTTCTGGGCAGGGAAATGTCTTTTCCTTTTTTGATGATCAGATAGCGCTCCTTGTCGATGACCAGGTCCCCTGAAATGATTTTGTTCACCGAACCGGTGTCAGCATCTTCGATCTTAATGCTGCGCCGCTTAAGCAGCGCTTTAATACGGCTAACCAGCACCTTTGGTTTGATAGGTTTGGTAATATAATCATCCCCGCCTGCCTCAAATCCGGCAATCTGTGAATAATCCTCTCCCCTGGCTGTCAGAAAGGCAATGAGCGTATTTTCCAGTTCCTTATTTCCTCGGATCTCCTCACATGCGGCTATCCCGTCCATTTCCGGCATCATCACATCCATCAGTATCAGGTGTGGTTTCACTTCGGAAGTAATGGTGACCGCATCCCGGCCATTGGAGGCAGTGTATATCCTGAACCCTTCGTTCCGTAGATTATAACTAAGAAATTCCAGGATGTCTTTTTCGTCATCCACAAGCAAAATCCTGTAATCGCTCCATTTCATAATCTGATGAATCTGTTTACAGTGGGTGAATTTACATCATTCCGACTGTTCAGGAAAGCCTATTTCCTCTCCAAATAAACCAGTGTTATTAAATTATTAATTTAATGTAAAATCATGATTAATTCTATATAAAGCTATTTTGAAGTTTGAACATCCGGTCATTCCTCAGGTGACCGGCAAAAGCCTTGAGTTTCTCAGTTTTTCAAAAGGGTGCTGACATTCTATCTGATCTGGTCGGAAATTTCGATTGTGATTATTATATAGTAAACACAATTTCAATATCTTAACGCTTAACATTAATTTAATACGCCTGACTGATTTTTAATGTAAATTTCATCTTTGACAAACTTCATTCCATCCTGAAGGCTCTATCTTGCGGCCATTGTTCATTTAAAACTGAATCATTATGAAAAGAATTTTACTTCTGACTATTGCTTTACTGGGGCTCTCTGCCTACACCTTTGGACAGAGCCTTGTTTTTAAACAACGCATCCAGTTCACCGAGGTGATCACCGAGATCGATGAGGGTGACACCATTGTTTTTGCTGCTTCCTCGGACGACGCCGAGCAGGAGAACGACGAAGTGGATACCCCTTATGACGATGACATCGATGCCGGATGGGAAGGAGAGCCGGAAGACCAGAACATTCTGACGGCCGGAATGCGGTTCAGGGATATCCTGATCCCCGAAGATGCCACCATCGACTCGGCCTTTATCCATGTCTGGTCGCATGAAGGAAAAGCGGATTACAATGTGGCCAATATCCGGATCTTCGCCGAAGCATCGGATTTCGCTGAGACCTATGATGAAGATAATTTCAATGAGGATAACCTGATCACCGACCGTCCCAGATCAGCCGATTCGGTTTACTGGGTAGTAAATGAGGAATGGGTGATCTGGGAGCCGTACCGCACTCCTGACTTGAAAGCCCTGGTTCAGGAAGTCACGGACCGCCCGGGCTGGGAAACCGGCAATCCCCTTGCCTTTATGTTCATCGGAGAGGACCAGGGGCTTACCGATACGCTGGAAAATGCCCGTGAATGGGAAGCCTTTGAAAACATTGCCGACCCTGATGACAGTGCCCCCGACGGAACTCCCGGTGACGGACAGAACCATCCCGAAAGAGTGCCCGAGCTGGTAATATACTACACCGCCAGCCAGGGAGTCTTCACGGCCCCCATCGTGAAAACCGATGTGGTAACAGAGATCGATGAAGGAGATACGATTGTTTTCAATGCCTCGTCCGATGATGCCGAACAGGAGAATGAGGAGGTGGACACCCCATGGGACGACGATATCGATGCCGGATGGGAAGGAGAGCCGGAGGATCAAAATACCCTGTCTGCCGGGATGCGCTTCCAGAATGTCACTATTCCCAAAGGTGCAAAGATCGACTCCGCACATATTACAGTTCATTCCCACGAAGGCAAAGCTGCCTACAATGTGGCCAACATCCGGATCTTTGCCGAAGCGTCCGATAATGCACCCACCTATGATGAAGAGAATTTCAATGCAGATTACCTGATCACCGACCGTCCCCGAACCACCGATTCGGTCTACTGGATCGTGGATGAGGAATGGGTGATCTGGGAGGCTTATAACACGCCCGACCTCAGCTCCCTGGTTCAGGAGGTCATTGACCGCCCGGGTTGGGAATCCGGAAATCCCCTTGCCTTTATGTTCATCGGAGAGGACCAGGGGCTCACCGACACACTGGAGAATGCCAGGGAGTGGGAAGCCTTTGAAAATATTGCCGATCCCGACGACAGTGCTCCCGACGGAACTCCCGGTGACGGACAGAACCACCCGGAGAGGGTTCCCAGGCTTACGGTATATTTCTCCCTGGTGACCTCGGTCGAAGAGGCTGCAGAGGCGGTGGCCGATCGGTTCCGGATCTATCCCAACCCCACCGGCGGTGAGCTTAATCTTGTCTTCGATGGACAGGAGGCCACCCGGGTGCATATCTACAGTATCTCCGGACAACTGATCATGACCTGTGCGGCCTATTCAGACAGACTAACGTTTGACCTGAGTCATCTCAGTGACGGGGTCTATCTGATCCAGACCGTCAGGGAGAGTGGCACACATACTCAGAAATTCATGATCAAATAGATCGGCTATGTTGACTTAGGATCTACCTGTTCCCGTCTGAACAGGTAGATCTTTTATTTTACTGTCCGTGCAGGACTTAATCCGAATAAACCGTGAAAGCTTCCAGCCATAGATTGATTGTCACCCTGCTGTCTATTCTAATGTTCAGTTCTCTGAATGCCCAGGTGGGGAACCGCATCAACGGAAAGATCACTGATGCAGAAACCGGAGGGCCTCTTCCCGGAGCTACCGTTCAGATTTCAGGTACTTCCAGGGGGACTGTAGCGGACCTGGACGGATCCTTCACGATCAGCGGTATCCGGCAGGACCGGATTGCCCTGGTGTTCTCCTTTATCGGATACGATCCGCTGGAAAAGAATTACATTATCGATCGCTCCGGACAGAGGAATGTGGAAGTGGCTCTTTTTCCTTCCACCACCCAACTGGAAGAGGTGCAGGTAACCGGACAGGCCGACGGTCAGGTCAAGGCGATGCTGGAACAGCGAATGGCCATCAATATCAAGAATGTGGTCTCCTCCGAACAAATCCAGAGGTTCCCGGATCTGAATGCTGCGGAGGTCCTTCAGCGAATGCCTGGAATTACCCTTCAGAGGGATATGGGAGAGGGTCGCTTTGTTCAGCTCCGGGGCACCCCGCCCGAACTGACCAGTTTCAATGTGAACGGGGAACAGATACCCTCTCCCGAGGGAGGTGTGCGGTATGTGGGACTGGATGTGATCTCCGCCGATCAGATCGATTTCATAGAGGTGAGTAAGGTGCTGACACCCGATGTGGACGCCGACGGGATCGGCGGTACGGTCAATGTGATCACCAAAAAGGCGACCGATGAAAAACCTGATATATCAGCCTCTTCATCAGGTGGATACAACAATCTGAGGCAGTCAGGCAATTACCAGGCGCAGTTCTCTTACGGTCAGCGCTACAAAGGTTTCGGATTTCATCTGAACAGCAGCTACTTTAAAAAGGACCAGGGAGCTGACAATCTGGAATACAAATATGTAAAGGGTACTTTCTATGGCAGCCAGGACGAAGGGGTCAACAACTACCATGTACAGTACAGGGAAGTGCAGCTCCGATACTACGATATCACCCGTGAGCGGACCGGCCTGAGCGCTACACTGGATTACGAATTCAATCCGCAGTCGAGGATCTACCTGAGAGGGATGTATAACCGCTTCTCCGATGATGAAACCCGATACAGGAAGATCTATGAACTGGATGATGCCCTCTCTGAAACGTACTACCTGTACGGGGATGTACAGCGGGACATCAAGGACCGGGTGAAGCTCCAGAATCTGAGCACAGTGAACTTCGGGGGGGAACACAGGCTTTTTAATGGATTTATCGAATACGAAGCAGCCTATGCGGTTGCCACGGAGGAGCAGCCCAACCGTCTTGAATCGATGTTCGAGGCACCCGGACAGGCGATCCGCATCAGGTTCGACAACAGCGACCCGGACTATCCCCGGGCCACCTTCCCGCTGGAAGAGGACTCGCTTAACGCCTTTGCTTTCGACAAATATGAAATGGAGGAATTGAAATTCCACACAAGCCTGATCACCGATCGGAACATGACCGCCAAGTTCAATTACCGGATTCCCTACAGGGCAGGCGGCTCTTCCGGCTATATCAAGTTCGGAGGGAAGGTCCGGATTAAGAATAAAGAACGGGAAATTTCTGCTCTGGAATACGGAACCTATCGAACCACCTCCAGAGCCTATCCCGGTGAAGGACCGGAACTATCCCTGGTGACCGTGGATGACGGATTTATCGAACCCAACCTGCTGAACCAGGGCTATGTGGTGGATCATGTTCCTGACAGACAGAAACTGGAAGAGTTCCATCAGTATTACCGGGAATTTTTTATCATCGACCGCGACGGGTCAAGGACTAAATCCTACGGAGAGGACTATACCGCCTTTGAGAATATCTATGCCGGCTATGCCATGTTCCGTCACGACATCCGGAAATTGATGATCCTCGGAGGGCTTCGGTTTGAGCAGACCGATATCGACTACCAAGGCAGGCTCATCAGGCGTTCCGGCAACGGCTATTTCCTGGGAGTGGATACATTGAAAGATACCCGGACCCATCGCTTTTTCCTTCCCCAGGTCCAGGCAAGATATGCGTTCAACAACTCCACCAATCTGAGAGCAGCGGCCACTTATACCTATTCCAGGCCCAATTTCGAGGATGTCCTTCCATACAGGGAGCAGGACCGCGATGAAGTTCGGTACGGAAATCCAGATCTGGAATTTCCCAAATCGACCAACTTCGACCTGCTGGGTGAAAAATACCTCCGGGAGGGGGGGATCCTGTCGGCCGGACTCTTTTATAAGCGTATCGAAGATTTCATCTTCTATTTTAAACGATTTGCACATGAAGGGGATCCCTCCATCGGGAACTTCTCCCTGATGGAAATCACCAAAGCCGAGAACGGAAACCGCGCCTTTGTTTACGGGGCGGAAGTTCAGGCTCAGTCCAAGCTCTATTTTCTGCCGGGCTGGCTCGGAAATTTCGGGTTGTATGTCAACTATACCTATACGTATTCGGAAGCCTTCATCAACAAGCGGTTCCCAGCCAATTTCCGCAATACCGTGATCATTTTCGGAGAGGAAAACGAATTCAGCTCAGCGGATGAGGAAGAGATTCTGCCCATGCCCGGACAGGCGAGACACACCACCAATGTGGCCATTTATTATGACTCCAGGAGATTTTATGCCAAGCTTACCGCCAACTATCATGACGATTTTCTGTACAGACTGGGTGCTGATCCCGACCTGGACGAATACTATGGTTCATCGCTGCATCTCGATTTCAATGCCCATGTATCCGTCACCGAGTACCTGAAGGTATTCACCGATGTGGTGAACCTGACCGATGCCCCGCTGACGATCTACCTGGGTACTCCCGACCGTATCCAGCAAAGGGAGTACTACTCCTGGTGGGCTAGGCTTGGAATTCGTCTGAATTTTTGATAGATTAAACAGGTGAAACTCATTGAACATCTTTCCCGGCTGCCCGGTTTGACCACCCTGGGAATGGTGATGACGGCTTTTTATTATCCTTCGCCTGCTCCCCGATTGGGCCCGGAGAACAATCACGCAATGAAGTATTCGATCTCCATATGAAACCACATTAAACTTTTATCTATGAGAACCACATTTTTCTGGATGGGTACGATCATCCTCACTCTCCTATGGACTTGCAGATCCGGCACCGACGGGCAGAAAACTGGCAAAGGAGATGCCGATTCGGCGGAAATCATCCGGAACAGAGAAGCACGGGAGGATTCCCTTGAACTGGCACTGGCATTGGAAGAGCAATCCGCTATTGAGCACCGGCTGGTGGCGGATGTGGAGACCGAACCGGTGGAATCGGATGCAGAGGAAGATGCGGCGGACGATCCAGCCATCTGGGTCAACTTATCCGATCCGGCCTCCAGTCTGGTCCTGGGGACCGATAAAAAAGCAGGAATCTATGTCTATGATCTGGAAGGAAAGGTGGTTCAGTCCAGAAAGATCGGAAGAATTAACAATGTGGATCTCAGGGACGGATTTCCTCTGGACTGCAGAGAAGTGGTTCTGGTAGCCGGAAGTAACCGAACCACCAATTCTGTGGATCTGATGGTGCTTGAAAAAGAAACCGGGAAGCTTTCCGAGGTATTGCTTTCCATCAAGTCCGATGTGGATGAGGTGTACGGTATTTGTTGTTACCGGAGTATTCCCGGCAATCAGTTTTACGTTTTTGTAAACGGTAAAGGGGGAGCGCTGGAGCAATGGAGTATTCAATCCGATGGTACCCTGGATGCAGAAATGGTCCGTACCGTCCGGTTGAACAGTCAGCCGGAGGGCATGGTGGCAGACGATGAGGCCGGTCTGCTGTATGTGGGTGTGGAGCAGGAAGGGATCTTCCGGCTGGAGGCAGAACCGGACGGTAGTTCCGGCCTCCATAAACTGCCGGGCAGTGATGATACCAATGAGCGCATTGCCTACGATATTGAAGGACTGGCCCTTTTCGAACTGGAGGGTGAACCCTACCTGATAGCCTCCAGTCAGGGCAATTTCTCCTACGCTCTGTTCAGTCTCAGCGGAGATGGAAGGTACCTGGAAAGCTTCGTGATCACTGCCGGAACTGTGGATGGTGTGGAGGAGACCGACGGTCTGGATCTGACCACCATGCCGCTCAATGAACAGTTCCCCAGGGGAATACTGGTGGTTCAGGACGGATTTAACACCCGGGGAGAAACGCCGGAAAGTCAGAATTTCAAATACGTGTCCCTGGAGAAAGTCCTCCTCCTGCTCAGGCCAGATGTTCCGGTCGCATCAGATCAAAAATAGTCTTCACGGGCGAGAAACTCTCCACCGGCACTTCCACGAAAAGGGTGAGCCAGCCGGCCATGGAACCATTCCATAACCCGGGCCTTTCCAGCGCCTTCAGTATCTTGCCGGCCATTGATTTCTCTGCGATGAACCCGGTGTTATGGTCCACATAGCGGGAAAGATGGAACTTCTCCCCTTTGAAATCCCGGGTGCTGCATACCAGGTCCACCGGATTGAAATGGGTCGACCCTTCAACCAGCGCTGCTTTCCCGGGGTTCTCCATATCGATCTGTGACGTCTCAACGATCTGCAGAGAAATCTTGCCATTCTCCGATCGAACGTAAAAGGGCCCGCCACCGGGCTCTCCTTCATTGCGGACCATTCCGCAGACCCGTATGGGGCGGTGCATGGTTTCCATCAGCCATTGGCGGAGTTCCGTGGCATCCCAGCTCCCCAGGTGATCGGGTATGGCAATACCGAGTCTTTCGTGGAGGTATGTCACCATGCTGTCAAGCCTGGTTTTCTCCACCCGTTCGTGACCGTGCAAGACCCTCAGGTAGTAGAACAGCTTGGAGCGGATCTCCAGCAGCACTCCTCCCAGAACCATCTTGTAGTGTACTCTCGACGGTTTGAGACGGTCGGGTGCCACATTGTCGATATTGCTGATAAACAATATGTCGGAGTCCAGGTTGTCCAGGTTCTGAATCAATGATCCATGACCTCCCGGCCTGAAAACCAGCGTGCCGTCCGGATTACGAAACGGCTGGTTTTCCGGGTCCACGGCAATTGTGTCGGTTTCCGGTCTCTGAAAGGAATAGGAAATGGCAATCTGGAGTCCCGATTCCTCCTCAATTGCCGGAACAACTCTGGCAGCCTCAGTCTGAAAACCGTCCAGATGATCGGGGGAGACAGTCAGGTGAAGGCGAAGGATGCCGTCCCTGGCCCCCGCATATTGCACCGCTTCGCGAATATGCTCCTCCAGGGAACTCCTCCGGTCCTTTCTACTGTATTTATGGAATTTCAATAGTCCCTTAGGTTTGTTTCCATAGTCAAGCCCTTTTTCTCCCAGAATCATTTCAAGGATCTCCACAGGATTCTGATCCTCTTCCAGCGACAGATCCTCATAGAATGGATAGCGGGATATTTCATCGAAAAAGCGCTTCAGCTCCCCGTTCAGGGAGATCATTTCCAGCTGCCGTTCCCTGGTATTGCCTTTCAGATCTTCCAGAGCGCTGAAAAGGGACTTGAACATCCTGCTGGCTGCTCCGGATGCCGGGATAAACCTGGTCAGATGAAAATCCGGAGCGTTTTGCTCATATACCTCCCTGTAATGCCTTTCATCTCCCTCATTCAGAGTGATGATCCCCCGGCCAGGGGTAGCAGGCATGGTAATATCGGCCGGGGGAAATCCCGTCTCAAAACTCTTGATCTGCCTGTTGATCTCGTCGATGGTGATCCCCTTTTTCCGGATCTGCTGGAGGTCTTTCTGGCTGAACATGCGATTCTTCTTCTTTTCTGGTGAGTATGTGAATTCGTTTATGGTCCGTCCGCGGCCTCTTTTCCGGCTGCCAGGGCGGATATATTCAGCTGAACCACCTCTTCCCCCTTCCTGGAGAAAAGAGTCCGTATGGCGCTCTCCAGACGCTCCTGATCCATTCCAAGCTTTGGAAAGGCAGCACCCAGCATCACCATATTGGACACTCTCTGGGAACCCAGTTTTCCGGCTATTTCCGTTGCATCGATAAGAAGGTGGTTTTCCAGCTCAGCGATGGCCGAAAAAAGCGCTTCCTCGTCCGGATAGTCCTCGATATTCCTGATCGGTTTCCTGGCCGATACCAGCCATCCGTCCAAAGTGAGGAAAGGCAGATATCGAAGGCCCTCCATGGGTTCTACCGAAAGGATCATATCACAACTCCCCTCCGGTATCAGGTCCGAAGCGATGCGCCTGTCCGAGATCCTCAGGTGGGACTGTACCGCTCCGCCCCGCTGGCTCATTCCATGTACCTCCGCCTGTTTCAGGTGCAGTCCGGTTTCCGTGGCAGCCAGGCCGATAACCGCAGCAATAGAAAGGATCCCCTGCCCCCCCACTCCTGCCAGTATAACATCCTTTTTCATCCTTCTTTCAACTTTTGACTTTTGACTTTTGACTTTTGACTTTTTTGGACTTGGTTGCGGTTTGGATACACTCCCTTTGGAAAATGATCACCGACACTCCTCTGTAATCCAACTCTTCAGAGAGAATGGATGTGTTCTCCTGGTGGTGTTTTTTCAGCGGATTGATCAGGCGGATGTGGCCCTCCTCCACACCCAGACCCCTGCATATCTGGACGAGGCGGCTGGTGGCATGCGATTTCTGTCCGCCGGTCATTCCTGTGGTGGAATTGTCGGAAATGATGACAGTTACCGGCGATTGTTCAACAACAGCGTCCAGGAGCCCGGTCATTCCCGAGTGGGTAAAGGTGGAATCGCCGATCACGGCCACGGAAGGATGCAATCCGGCATCGGCTGCTCCCTTGGCCATGGTCACCGAAGCTCCCATATCGACGCATGAATTAATGGCATTATAAGGAGGCAGGGCGCCCAGCGTATAGCACCCGATATCGGAGAATACCCGTCCGGGTGCATATGTGCCCAGAGCCTCATTCAGCGCGTTGTACATATCGATATGGCTGCAGCCCTTGCAGAGTGCCGGCGGGCGGTTTCGCACCATATCAGGGACCGGTCTGGCTTCGGGCACCTCAAGTCCCAGAGCCCTTCTTACCAGCTTCGGGGTCAGCTCCCCGTCCCTGGGAAGATGGCCGCTCAGACGCCCCCTCACCTTCCAGGGGTTTTCAAGAAGCCCTGTTAACGATTCCTCCAGAAATGGAGCACCCTCTTCAAGGACCAGAAAGGCCTCTGATTCTTTGGCAAATTCATGGAGTGTTTTTGGAGGTAACGGATAGTGGGAGATCTTCAGGACCGGATAGGTAAGTCCTTCACTGTTTGCTGCTTCCCTGTAATAATTATACGCCAGTCCGCAGGCGATAATACCCAGAGTTCGATTCTTCCCCTTTTCGATCCGGTTGAATCCCGACCGGTTCGCTTCCTCCATCAATCCTTCCTGGCTGTCCAGAAGCAGCCGGTATCTTTTCCTGGCCAGACTTGGAAGCAGGATAAACTGGGTCAGATCGCCCGGTAACCTGAGATCATTTTCGGCCGTGGCGGGCGACCTTTCCACGCCTGACCGTGAGTGAGCCAGGCGGGTAGTGATCCTCAGCATCACGGGCAGTCCTTTAGTTTCCGAAAGCGCCAGTCCGTAGCGGGTCATGTCGTAGGCCTCCTGCTGACTGGATGGTTCCAGAACGGGAATCATGGCAAACTTCCCGTAGAACCGGGAGTCCTGCTCATTCTGTGAAGAGTGCATGGATGGATCGTCGGCTACCACCACCAGAAGTCCTCCGTTTACTCCGGTGATACCCGCATTGATAAAAGCGTCTGCAGCAACGTTGAGTCCCACATGTTTCATGCATACCATCGCCCTTTTCCCTGCATAGGACATTCCCAGGGCTGCTTCCATGGCGGTCTTCTCATTGGCCGACCAGTCGGAGTGGACCGAACGCTCCCTGGCCTCCCCGGAGCGCTGAATATATTCTGTGATCTCTGTGGAAGGGGTGCCGGGATAGGCATAAACACCGGAAATACCTGCGTCCAGTGCACCCTGGGCAACGGCCTCATCTCCTAACAACACGATTGCAGACATGTCAGATCTTTTTGTTTTCCTAAAAGTATAGAAATCCGGGCAAGGGAAACAGCTATTCTATAACATGAAGAGCGCGATTCCTCAGGAGGTCACCGTAATCACCAGGTGGCGGGAGCCACCCCTGTTTCTGAATTCACAGAGGTAGATGCCCTGCCAGGTACCCAGATTGAGCCGGTGTCCTGTAATAGGGATAGTTACTGAGTTACCCACCAGGGAAGCCTTCAGATGGGCGGGCATATCATCGGAACCCTCCATCACGTGTGTGTAAAGGGGATGGTCCTCCGGTACCAGGTGGTCCAGGAATGATTCGAAGTCCGTTCTTACCGAAGGATCGGCATTTTCATTCAGTGTCAGTCCGGCCGATGTGTGCTGGATCAGGACATGCATGATACCGGCTTGTGGAAGTTCACCGGCAGCTTCCACCACTCTTTGCGTGATTAAATGCACTCCCCGTGACACCGGAGGAAGGCTTATAGTCTTTTGGAACACCATACTTTTAAAGAAAAGTTCAGTTGTCACAAATTTACTATTTTTGCGGAATGTATTTCAGACAGCACCGGCCATTAGTTCCGGTGATTATTGGGATGGCGGTGGCATTGCTCTTTTCGATGGAGCTGAAAGGGCAGCTTCGAAGGCAGGCCGGAGATAAGGAGCTCGTTCAGTTCTCCGGGATCGTCAGAGATCTGCAGCACCGTCCGCTGGCCAATACCAATATCATCGTATTGAGCGACCGTCGGGGAACTACTGCCGACAGAAGGGGGATGTTCTCCTTTGTGGTTCATCCCAACGATACCATCCTGTTCAGTCATCTGGGCCATAAAAGCACCATCCATGTAATCCCGGATTCACTGGGAGGTCAACAATACCCGGCCGATATTTTCATGGTGAGCGATACCTTTGAGCTGGCGGAAGTCAGGATCTATCCCTGGAAGACCTACCAGGAGTTCAAGGATGCTTTTCTGGCTCTGGAGCTTCCCGATGATGATGAACAACGGGCATACCAGAACATCGCACTGATCAAGACACAGATAAAAATGAATGAACAGGGTGCCAGTCCCAATATCAATTTCCGGGAGGTGATGAAACAGCAATACAATCAGTTATACACGGCCGGACAGTATCCCTACTATACCATTTTTGATCCGTTGCGCTGGGCCAAATTCTTCGAATCCCTGAAACGGGGCGACTTCAAACAGGATGATGAATAAGACCTCCGCACAATTTTCGCTCTTCGATCCAAGTTATTAGAACGGTACCGGGTAATGCTTCCTGAATGAAAAATCTCCTCCTGATTTGGTTTTTGCTTATCTCTGCCGTTTTCAGGGTGCCGGCCCAGGAGTACGGTCTTCTGAAGGGGAGTGTGACCGACAGCACCGGGAATCCGGTAGACCTGGCCAACGTGGCGATTCTGGGCACCAGTGAGGGGACCATGACCGATGAAAGGGGTGTTTTCCAGCTGGAAGTTCCCGCAGGCCGCTCCTACACCGTGGTGGTCTCCTGCGTGGGATTTCGAACCCTGCAATTCGCTTTACGTCTTCAGCCCGGAGAGATACAGGAGCGATTGATTGCCCTGAAACAGGACGTGAGGGCCCTACGGGAGGTCTCCGTAAGTGCCAGACAGGAGCGGGCAAGCACTTTCTACAGAATCGATGTGGAGGACCTCAACTACATGCCCGCCGCCACGGGGAAAGTGGAAGCCATTATTAAATCCCAGGCCGGGGTGAGCTCCAACAATGAGCTTAGCTCACAATATTCCGTGCGGGGTGGAAATTTCGATGAGAACCTGGTTTACGTAAATGATATCGAGATCTACCGGCCATTTCTGGTACGTTCAGGCCAGCAGGAAGGGTTGAGTTTTGTCAACTCCGACCTGGTCTCGTCCGTGAAATTCTCCGCGGGCGGGTACGATGCCCGTTACGGGGATAAAATGTCCTCTGCACTGGATATTACCTACAGGACACCCAGAGCGTTCGGGGGTTCCGCATCGGTGAGCCTGCTTGGTGCATCCGCGCATGTGGAAGGTACCTCCTACAGCCGGAGATTCACCTTTCTGGCCGGTTACCGTTACAAGACCACCTCCTACCTGCTGAACACCCTGGAGACCACAGGCGACTACAAACCGCAGTTCTCCGATTTCCAGACCATGTTGACTTACCGTGTCGGCAGAAAACTGGAAATTTCGTTCCTTGGAAACTACTCATCCAACAAGTACCAATTCGTCCCCAGCGAGACGGATGTGGAGTTCGGGACCAAGGACCTGCCTCTCAACCTGAAAATCTACTACGAGGGCCAGGAAGTGGATCAGTTCGACACCTACCTGGGAGCACTCTCATTCACCTACCGCCCTGTTTCCGGACTCTCCCTGAAATTCACCGGATCGGCCTTCCGCACTGCCGAGGAGGAGACCTACGACATCCTGGGACAATACCTGATCAATGAACTGGATAATACCCTGCAATCGGAGACCTACGGGGACAGTATTCTGAACGTCGGGATTGGAACCCTGCTTTCCCACGCACGCAATTACCTGGACGCCATCGTGGTCTCTGCCAACCATCTGGGCAGTTACCGGTGGGATGGAAACCGCCTTCAGTGGGGGCTCTCCTACCAGTTTCAGGATTTCCGTGACCGCATCAGTGAATGGGAACTGATCGATTCCTCCGGCTATGTGATCCCCTATACGGGGACAGATCTGGTGCTGACCGAATCAAAACGAACAGAAAACTCCATCGGGTATGACCAGTTCGGGGGGTTTCTTCAGAATACCTGGGAACTGGTGGGCGAAAATGCAGAAATGTTTGTGACCGCAGGGGCGCGTGCAACGGTATGGAACTTCAACCGCTCGACCATGATCAGCCCCCGGATCACTCTCAGCAGCCAGCCCTACTGGGAGCGGGATATGATGTTCCACCTCTCAGCAGGATATTATTACCAGCCCCCTTTCTACAAGGAGATGAGGATGCCGGACGGAACCATCAATGAAGAGGTCAAACCCCAGCGCTCCATCCACCTTCTGCTGGGGGGCGATTATATCTTCTCTCTCTGGGACAGGCCGTTTAAACTTACCGGGGAGGCCTGGTACAAATGGCTTGACCATCTGATTCCCTATAAGATCGAGAATGTGCGGGTCAGCTATGCCGGAGAGAATATCTCTTCCGGATTTGCCAGGGGAATCGATTTCAAGCTGAACGGGGAGTTCGTGCACGGTGCCGAATCATGGTTCACCCTCTCTCTGCTTCAGGTCAGGGAGGACGTGGAGGGAGATTACTCTTTTGTCTTCAACGGTAACAACTATATCAGGCAGCCTGCAGGAGAATTTCCCCGGCCCACCGACCAGCTATTCACCGCCGGACTCTATTTCCAGGATTACTTCCCCAACAACCCCGGATACAAGGTGCACCTCAATGCTTTCTATGGCACGGGGATCCCTCTCAGCAGTCCCAATGACGACCAGTATTACACGCAGCTTCGCATGCGGCCCTACCGGCGGGTCGACATCGGATTCTCCAAAGTGATCAAAAGAGAGACCGACCTGCTGGGTGACCGGAATCCCCTGCGCTTTTTCGAGAGTATATGGATCAGCGGGGAGATCTTCAATATGCTGGGAATCAAGAATGAAGCCTCCTATCTCTGGATCCGCACCATTTCCGACCAACGCGGGATCCCGGGCCAGTTTGGTGTCCCTAATTATCTCACCGGAAGAAGATTCAACCTGAAGATCTCTGTCAACTTCTAGAAGATCGCGGTCAACTTCTAAAGGAGTAGGACTATTTACACTTTCCCTCTATCAGGAAATTACTGATCTCCATTCTGTTCCGTTCTTTTTTTTCCTTTTCTGCCACTTCAGGGGGAAGCTGGGAAGGATCGCCCTTATATCCGATAGCCATCATGGCTGCAGGTTCATACCGGGTGGGGATCACCAACACCTCTTTGGCCTTTTCATGGTCATATCCGCCCATTTGATGAACCACCAGGTCCATATAAGTGGCCTGAAGCAGCAGATTGGATACCGCCATGCCGGTTTCGTAGAATGCCAGCCTGTTGGGACGGTTCTTGTAGGTGGAGACGACCTGTGCCAGGGAAAGGACAAGCAAAGGAGCTGTTTGAGCCCAGACTTTGTTATTTTCCGCAAGAAGCCCGAAAAGCAATTCGTACTCCGGCATCTCCCTGGTGGCATAAATAAACCTCCATGGTTGCGAATTCCTGCCGGAAGGGGCCCATTTAGCCGCTTCGAAAAGCAGATGGATCTTTTCATGTTCCACCGGCTTCGGATCGAAGGCGACCGGGCTCGAACGCTGAAGGATCAATTCATGCACATTTTCCATTGCGAGTCAGAATTAGGTTGTGGGTAATCATTTTTATAACATCCATAGGAGACATATGTTTTATTAACTTTACCCGTCCAATGAACGAATAACAGAACCAGAAAAACCATGACCACATTATCCAGTACCATGAAGACGCAGGAATTTATTGAGAGAGAAGAAAAGTACGGAGCTCACAACTACCATCCGCTGCCGGTGGTGCTCGACCGCGGTGAGGGGGTTCACGTCTGGGATGTGGAAGGAAAGAGATATTACGACTTCCTATCGGCATATTCGGCTGTCAACCAGGGTCATTGCCACCCCAGGATCACCGGCGCCCTCACCGAGCAGGCCAGCAAGTTGGCACTCACCTCCAGAGCTTTCTATAACAGCGTACTGGGGGAGTTTGAGGAGTACATCACGAAATATTTTGGCTATGATAAGGTGCTCCCGATGAACTCAGGCGCAGAAGGAGATGAAACAGCCCTGAAACTATGCCGGAAATGGGCTTACGAAAAAAAGGGTATTCCGGAAAACGAGGCCAAGATCATTGTGTGCGAGGGAAATTTTCACGGCAGGACCATTACTATTATCTCCATGTCAACCGATCCTGACTCCTACAAGGGTTTCGGGCCCTATACCCCTGGATTCATTACCATTCCCTACAACGACACCGAAGCACTGGAAAAGGCCCTGGAAGACCCGCATGTGGCAGGATTCCTGGTGGAGCCTATCCAGGGAGAGGCCGGGGTCTATGTTCCGGATGACGGATTCCTCTGCAAAGCTAATGAGCTCTGCAAGTCCAGGAACGTTCTCTTTATTGCGGATGAGGTGCAGACCGGCCTGGCCCGCACCGGTAAATTGCTGGCCTGTGACCATGAACAGGTGAGGCCCGATATCCTGATCTTGGGAAAGGCCCTTTCGGGGGGGCTCTACCCGGTGTCCGCCGTTCTGGCCGATGATGAGATCATGCTCTGCATCCGGCCCGGGGAGCACGGATCCACCTACGGTGGTAATCCGGTGGCTGCCAAAGTGGCCATAGCCGCCCTGGAAGTGATCAGGGAAGAAAATCTGGCTGAGCGTGCTGCCGACCTTGGAGAAAAATTCCGTGCCGCCCTTCGGAAGATCGATTCACCGATGATCGAACTGGTCAGGGGCAAAGGACTTTTGAATGCCATAGTCATAGCCCCCACCGGCGGAAAGACCGCCTGGGATGTATGTGTGGCTTTGAAGGAGAATGGCCTGCTGGCCAAACCCACTCACCAGCACATCATCCGGTTCGCTCCGCCCCTGGTGATCACCGAGGAACAGTTGATGGAGTGCGCCGATATCATCCACCGGACCATCGACTCTTTCACGAGCTGATCAGCGCTTCAGATAGCGTGCTGTAGAAAAAGTATCCGGGCCCTTCAGACGGATCAGGTAGATGCCCGGCGGGTGATCAGAGATATCCAGAGTCCGGATCCTTGCGGTGGAATTCCACTGACGGTTAACCACCATACGCCCGTCGGCTCCGAATACCTCCACCCGGAAGTTGCCCCTGTCCGGTATTTCAAGGTGGATCATCCCGTTCCCGGGTACCGGGTAGATACGGAGTTGCTGCTCTTGCGTGCGCGGGATTCCCACACCTGTAAAGGTGTAGATTCCATCCTCCCCCACCGTATAGTCGAGCCCCTCCACCACCACGTCCGATTCAATGGTCACATCGTGAACCTCAACCATCTCCAGTCCGGTGATATCGACAATCAAATCATACTGTCCGTCCGGAACGTTCTCGAACTGGAAATTCCCCAGGTCGTCCGTTTCCACATACGCGATAACCGCTTCATTCATAGTTGACTTCTTCGTTTTTTCCACGACAAGGACGGAGGCTTTTCTTACCGGACGTGCAAGCGTGCTTTTCCTGGCACCCTCCTCTTCATAAACGATGGACCCGGACATGGCACCAGAGCCATCACCGGGAGTCAGCGCAGGTACCCGGGTGACATCGATATTCAGGAAGCTGGCCCGGGTATTGGTCTCAAAATCGTTGAATTGCGCCACATTCCAGCGTTCTCCGTTCCCCAGGTAAGTAGGGATGAACTCGGGATAGGCATCCCGGTTGGGTACCACCTGCAAGGTATACCGGCTGGGGTATAGTCCGGCAAAAAGATACCTGCCTTCCTGATCCAGGGCGATTGTGCTTACCAGAGGGTAGGCTCCCGACCGGGAGGTCTTGTATGCGTTTACAACCCCTGGATATACTGGGGATCCTGTGGCATCAAGCACCTGACCTCCCAGTTCGTTATCGGCTTTCAGGGAGATGAGCCAGGAAGCGTAAGAATAATTCCTTGAATCGAGGGTGGAACCACCCAGCTCCAGATTATCCATCTGGGTCTGGTAAAAAGAAGAAAAGACCGCTCCGCTTTCAAGTACCTCCAGGTCCACACCGTTCAGGGAATAATCGTAGTTTCTCGAAAGGGCATTATTATACCAAAGAGGTTTCCCGGTGAAGTCGAGACCCAGCAAAAAGAATCTTTTACCGTCGAATTCGTTATCCTCACCAATCTCGTCAAATTGCTGCCCGCCTTCGGTACATCCCATGACGGTCACATTTCCGCTGGCGTCGGTATCAAAACCGTTCAGACAGCTGTTTAGTGAGGAGAGCCCATACCCCCATTCCTGTTCACCCGTTTCCATGTTGACTGCCGATACAAACAAGCCCTGCTCATATTTCTTGGGAAGGGGTTCTCCGGCCACCTCAAAGGAGTCACTCAGGTAAGACCCGGCCAGATAAAGAACCCTGTTGTTCCAGCTGGTGGCATCGAACATAAAATCTTCCTCAAACCGGCTGCTCATCTGGTCTTTCGCTCCCTTTTTCTCCTCGGAAAAAGAACGCCCTGCCGCATTATAGGTGGTGGACCAATCCATGGTCCCGTCCTGCCGCATCCGGTAGGCAAAGTAATTGGCTCTCCTGCCGGGGCCTTCAAAGCTAAAATCAGCCTCACCCAGCTGGAAGTAGCCCGTTGTGGTAACTCCTGTGAAGACCATATCTCCGTTCTTCATGGGAAAACCCTTGTCCAGGTAAGTACCCGAACTGAAGCCTCCCATCCCGCCGTTAAGGACCCACTCCTGATTACCATCCCCAGTCAGCCTTACCAGAAATAGAGCCGTGGCATCTGAAGAAGGCTCCAGGATTTCATCAGTGAATTTGAATTCTCCAACCGACTCATAGCTACCCGAAACCCAGACATTGCCTGATACATCGGGAAATGCAGCCAGGTCACCGACAAAGTTATCCGCTCCTGCGGTTTCAAATCCTGCGGTATAGGACCACTGGTAGATCAGATCGCTGCTGTATTTGAGTAAATAGAAGTATCCCCCTGTCCACTGTTCTCCGATCACCGCGTTTTCTCTGATCGCCAGGGGTTCTTTATTGGTTCCATAAATATAGACCGATCCGTCCGCATCACTGGTAATCAATTTCGAATTGACGTACTGGTCAGGTCCCAGGTTCCAGAGGCTGGCCAGACGAACCAGCTGCCCCTCCCCATCGTACCAGGCCAGTACCTCCATCTCTCCTTCGTTATTAATGGGTATTTCAGTTCCGCTGGCATCCACATCCTCAAAGGCACTTGTCAGCAAGAGCAGGCCGCCTCCATGGGCACAGGCCGACAAGGGATCGGAAGATCCTCGTATATGCTTGGAATGTAGCGGTTTACCATCCATGTCATACTTAATAAAGAAGACATTGGCGTGGTCGATGGAAATCTCGTTCAGTAAGGGGTGGTCCATAAACGAGTAAGAGGAGGAAGAGATCCAATAAAACTGTTCAGGTCCCGACTGAACCAGGTAGGGTGAAGTGGGAAATTCGGTGAATCCGACAAAATCGGAACTCACGGTGACCAGGTTTTGAGCCACTGCCATGTTCACCCAGCAGAGGATAAACACAAAAAGGTAGATCTTTTTCATTGTGCTAATTCTATAGAGATTTCATTTTTGTTTTTTGTAACGAATTCCCATCACCAGAATATCATCCACCTGTTCGAAAGATCCTTCGCGCATCCATTCGTTCAATTCCCTGTCAAGCAACTGATGTTGGGTCTTCACCGGGTCAGCACTGATTTTTTGCAGGTATCGTTTGAAGGGCCGTGCCTTGTATTTCGATCCTTTTTCCCCACCAAACTGGTCGGCAAACCCATCGGAGTATAAATAGAGCATGTCGTCTTCCTGAAGGTCGATCCTGTGACTTGTAAAGGGGCCCTCCTCCCCCACATGCTTCCCGATGGGCATCTTGTCGGCCTTATATTCGATCAATTCTTCATCGCGGACCAAAACCAATGGATTGTATGCCCCTGCATACTCCAGCATGCTCAGCTGTCTGTCCACCACCACCAGGGACAGATCCATTCCGTCCCTGGCCTGCTCCGAATCGTCGTATCGATGCGACATGGAACGAATAATCGAATTTCGAAGCTGATCCAGAATTTTGCCTGCTTTCAGGATCCCGTCCTTGTTCACGATCTCATTCAGGAAGGTTAGTCCCAGAAGACTCATAAATGCTCCCGGCACCCCGTGACCGGTACAATCGGCTGCACATATGATCACCCGTTCATTTATTTCTTCCACCCAGTAGAAATCACCGCTCACGATATCCCGTGGTCGGAACATGATAAAGTGTTCCGGAAGCGTTCTCTCCAGGGTCCGCCTTCCCGGAAGGATGGCCTGCTGTATCCGTTTGGCATAAAGAATGCTGTCAGTGATCTCCTTGTTCTGGAGGGCAATCTGGTCCCGCTGCTCCTCCACGAATATTTTCTGTTCCGAGATTTTATCCCTTTGCGATTCAATCTCTAACTTCTGCTCTTCGATCTCCCTGGTCCTCTCCTTCACCTTGCTTTCCAGGATCCGCTTCTCACGGATCAACTGCCTCTCCCTGTATTTGATGACCAGAAAGATCAGCAGCAGTCCTGTCAGCACCTCCAGCAGGACGAACCAGCTGGTCCTCCAGAACGGGGGCTTGATCGTGAAAGCAAAGCTGGCCTCCTCCTCCACCGCTATGCCGTCCGGATTGCAGGCTTTTACCAGAAATTCATAATTTCCCGGGGGAAGCTTTTTATAGGAGGCTGTTCTCTTACTCTCCAGGGGTGTCCAACCGTCGTCATAACCCTTCAGGTAAGAGGTGAATCTGTTCAGGGTTGGATGGGTGGTATGTATCGCGGTATAAGAGAATTCCAGTGAATTTCTTTTATATGAAAATAC
>CAZRZY010000002.1:0-239 GCA_964604655.1 uncultured Bacteroides sp.
TGTTATTCACTGGGAGGGAGGTTGCCAAAAAAAGAAAAAAAGAAGCTTTTGGGTGGCAACATTTATTCCGGTTTTCTGGCAGCGTGTTATTCCAATGTTCAAACTGAACTCCCCGGATGTACTGGTTCTTAAAGAAAACGGGGGCTGAAGGAGGAATCCCCGTCCAATATCTTCCGAAAGAAGGACCTGATATGACGTAACACAGGCAAGATCTTATCTGAGCCGAATCTAATGTGAAT
>CAZRZY010000002.1:339-10814 GCA_964604655.1 uncultured Bacteroides sp.
CAGATCTAAGGTGGGACAGATCTGAGTGGGGACAGATCTGAGTGGGGACAGATCTTATCTGAGCCGAATCTAATGTGAATCAGATCTAAGGTGGGACAGATCTGAGTGGGGACAGATCTGAGTGGGGACAGATCTGAGTGGGGACAGATCTTATCTGAGCCGGATCTAATGTGAATCAGATCTTATACCGCGCCGTACATTGAAAAAGATCAGCCGTACATTGAAAAAGATGGACCCTCCATTATCAATGAATGAATGACCATAAATATCCCCGAAAAAATGAACAGGCATGGTTCCAACGCTGACGAATTTTCGGGTGAATCAAATTTCGGGGGATGTCCAAAAGAAGATCATTCTCGATGAACAAATGAGCTGCGGGGTTGTAAATGTTGTATGGAAAAATCAGGAATCCTGACGGCGGAGGCGGTAGAAATCCTTGAAGGCCTCCAGTCAGAAACGAAGTATATCTCCTCTAAATTTTTTTACGATGCTGAGGGCAGCAGGATATTCCGGAAGATCATGGCTATGCCCGAATATTACCTCACTGACTGTGAGGCGGAAATATTCGAGCTGCATAAGCGTGGGATAGTTCAGCTTTTCTGCCCCGACTGCCGGTCTCTGGACCTGGTGGAGCTGGGGGCGGGTGATGGTGCCAAAACCCGTATTCTCGTCAGGGATCTTTCTGACTCCGGTGTGACGTTCCGCTATGTTCCGGTCGATATTTCGGAAGAAGCGCTTATCCAGCTGGGAGAGACGATGCAGGCTGAGTTCCGGGATCTAGAAATGCATCCCAGGTGCGGGAACTACTTCGATATGATCAGAGACCTTTCGGACCACTATCAAAGCCGGAAAGTAGTCCTTTTCCTGGGCTCAAATCTGGGAAATTTCAATCATTATCAGCGTATTTCCTTTCTGAGGAAGATCCATGCTTCCATGTCTTCTGATGATCTTTTCTTTTTGGGGCTGGACCTGAAAAAAGATCCACGGGTGATCCGGAGGGCTTATGACGATCCGCACGGCCTCACCAGAGATTTTAACCTGAATCTTTTATGGAGGATCAACAGGGAAATGGAAGCGGATTTTGATCCCGGCAAGTTTGTCCACCTTCCTACTTATCACCCGGTTACCGGAATAGCAGAGAGCTTTCTGGTCAGTATGGCGGATCAGGAGGTCCATTTTCCCGAAGCAGAAGAAACTGTCCGTTTCAGGAAATGGGAACCCGTTTTCACGGAGATGTCACAAAAATTTGACCATGAAATGATCTATGAAATGGCATCCGAAAGCGGGTTTTCGGTCCTTGAATCGTTCTTCGATCATCGAAATTATTTTGTGAATACTATCTGGAAAAAACAGAACTATGAAAGCAATTTGGAACGGTGAAATACTCGCCGAAAGTAAGGACACAAAAGTAGTGGAAGGAAATCATTATTTCCCCCCCGAATCGATCCGAAAGGAATTTTTCAGTCCCAGTGACACTCAGACGGTTTGCCCGTGGAAGGGAACCGCTTCTTACTACCACATAAAGGTCAGGGAAGATGTCAACAACGATGCTGCCTGGACCTACCCTGAGCCCAAGGAGAAAGCTTCTGAGATTAAGAACCATGTTGCATTCTGGAAGGGTGTACAGGTCACAGAATAAATCAGTTATAACATTATTAAACTGACTATCTATTGAATTAGACACTCCATTTGGCTAACTTGGTTCGATATTTGTTCACCCGAGTGCAGCTAAAACTTCCATGTTCGCCAGAGTGTGTCATAGATTCATCTGCCTGTTGTTCCTGCTTTCTATCCTGCCCATGCGTTCCCTGGGACAGGAGGGATATGTACGATTTAACCGCATTACCATCAATGACGGGCTTTCTCTAAGTTCGGTCTATACCATCTATCAGGATTCCAAAGGATTCATGTGGTTTGGGACCGAAGACGGGTTGAACAGGTATGACGGAAGGAATGTAACGGTTTACGGAGCGACAACCGACCAATATCACACACTGGCCAACAAGTGGATCGAACGGATCTACGAGGACCGCACAGGTATGATATGGCTCGGCTCACGAGGCGGGCTGACCAAATACAATCCGCGAAAAGGGATCTTTGCAGTGCTCAGACATGATCCGGAAGACAGCACCTCCCTTTCCAACGATACGATAACAGTTATCGGAACGGACCAGCGGAACGATGTTTGGATCGGAACCCGTGGGGGTCTCAACAGGGTCGACCGCCAGACCAACGATGTGGAGAGGATCATATCCGATGAAGCGGAACTGGCCGGACTCACTTCCAGGATCACCGGTTTTCTTCAGGATCCCTTTGGAATCTTCTGGATATCCACTTCCAGAGGATTGTTCAGTTATGATGCGAAATCGGGACTTTTTTTCAGAGAATCAGCCGATGGCCTGATCGGATACCACACTTCCGTTTGCCACATGTCCTTAGGCAATAACGTCTTGTGGGCCGGTACATCAAAGGGACTGCTTAAATTCGATCTGACCGGCGACCGGAAACATCGGCTGATACCCCTGAACAACGGAAACGAATCAAAGAGAATCGTACAGGTACACCCCGACGATTACGGCCAGGTATGGGTTCAGACCACCGACGGTCTTTACTGCTATTTTGAGGAAGACGATCGATTCAAACGGCTGCTTCGTGGTGGAGAAGAGTCCCATTCCCTGTCACTGAACCCCATTGAGCCGGTGATGATCGACCGGGAAGGAATGCTCTGGTACGGAACTTTCGGCAAAGGGATCTACCGGATCGATCCTGCCACACACACCTGCCGCTCATTCCAGCATAATGCGGCCGATCCGTCCAGCCTCTCTGACAACTCCATCAACTGCATCTTCCAGGATCGTTCCGGAACCATGTGGTTCGGCACTTTCGGGGCCGGTATCAGTATTCTGGATCCCATGGCCAATCGCTTCACCATTTACAAACATGATCCGTTTGATGAGAACAGCATGGCCAGTTCCTTTGTCTGGACCGTCTGTGAAACGAAGGACAGTACGCTGTGGATAGGAACCGATGCTCATGGCATCAGCATCCTCGACCAGCGTTCGGGCGAATTCATCCACCTGGATCACGATTCCACTGATCCGGGCTCTCTTTCCAACCCATCCGTTAGAAAGATCTATGAGGACAGCCGCGGAAGAATATGGGTGGGAACCGACGGAGACGGTCTGGACCTTTATCAGAAAGAATCCGGAAAATTTGTACACTTCCGGAACGACCCGGAAGACCCTGGTTCACTCTCCCATAATTCTGTTCGGACCGTTTATGAAGATACGGAAGGCAGGATATGGGTGGGAACCAGGCACGGCTTAAACCTTCTGAGAAAAGACGGGAAATCGTTCCGGCGATACCTGGTAGATCCGCCCTTGGAAGGAATGCCGCCTGTACATTTTATCTACTCCGCCATCTTTCAGGACCAGGATGACCAGCTCTGGGTGGGCTCTTACGGAGGCGGACTTTGCATGCTGGATCCCGAAACAGGTGACTACACCCAATATTATCACGACCCGGAAGATCCTACATCCATTTCGGATGACATCGTTTTCTCTGTTTACAAGGATCCCATGGGGAGGTTTTGGATTGGGACCAACAGTGGTTTGAACATGTTCTATCCCGCCACCGGATCTTTCCGCAGGTTCGGGGCAGTTGAAGGTCTTGCTAATGAGGTGATCTACGGAATCCTCCCCGACGAAGAGAACCATATCTGGTTAAGCACCAACCTGGGTATTACACGTTTCGGGCTCGAGGATTTCCAGGTGAAGAATTTCGACATGAACGACGGACTCCAGAGCAATGAATTTAACGGGGGCGCCTATTACCGGGGACGCAACGGGCATCTCTATTTTGGCGGGGTCTACGGTTTGAATATGATTGATCCTGCCGCCATCGATCCTGTTCGGAGTGTACCTGAAGTGACCATGACCAAGCTGGAAGTGCTCGGTAATGAGGTGCAGATTGCCGGAGTGGAACTGGAAGAGAAGTTTGAAGAACTACCCGGTCAGATCATTGAATCAGAGGGGAGCTTCTTTGCATTAGAAAATGTCTCCTATCTGGAGGAGATCGTTCTGGATTACAGAAACCGATTCTTTTCCGTGGAGTTCTCTGCCGTTAACAATCTTCAGCAGGGCGGTCTTCAATACTCCTATATCATGGAGAACCTGGAGACTGACTGGAGCAATGCAGGTAACCGGAATTATGTTTCCTATGCCAATATGCCCGCCGGACACTACACACTGAAAGTAGTCGCAGAAAATGAGGACGGATACCGGAGTGACCCGCCCATGGAGCTGAGTATCCTGATCACCCCTCCCTTCTGGCTCTCCTGGTGGTTTATTTTGCTGGAGATACTGTTGGCCACAGCCATCGCCGTCATGATCTATATCTATTTGGTCAAAACCCGGACCAATAAGCTCTTGAGATACCAGAACCAGCAGATCAGTAGAGCTAATGCCGCCCTCAGGGAGTCGGAGAAAAATCTGATGGAGCTGAATGCCACCAAGGATAAGTTCTTCTCCATTATCTCCCATGATCTGAAAAATCCCTTTTCCAGCCTTCTTTCTATCAGTGAATTGATGGTGGAAAGTTTTGATGCTGCCGACAGGGAAGACCACCGCGCAGGGTTTACAAAGATCAACAGGTCGGTCAAACACCTCCTTGATTTGCTGGAGAACCTGCTCACCTGGTCGAGATCACAGCGGGGCAGGATCAAATATGACCCGGTCCGGTTTAACCTGACCCGGTTGATCAGGGAGAACATCAATGTTCACAAGATGCTCGCTGAAAAGAAGGGGATTATGCTTCTATCCCCCGTTGAAGATGAGATCTATGCTTACGGGGACCGGGACATGATCAACAGTGTGATCCGAAACCTGATGACCAATGCGGTCAAATTCACCGACCGGGACAAGAAGGTGGAGGTAAGGGTGGAACCCCGTGACACGAAACTGGAAGTGAGCGTGGCGGATCAGGGGATCGGTATCCCCGAAGAGGACCTTGACCGGTTATTCCGGATCGATGAAAAATTCAAATCGACCGGCACTGCAGGTGAAAAGGGAACGGGGCTCGGACTGATCATTTGCCGTGAGTTCGTCGAAAAGCATGGGGGTGAAATCACCGTCCGCAGTAAACCCGGAGAAGGATCCACCTTCAGTTTCACCATTCCGGCTGCCAATTAGCCAGTTCTGCCCTTTTTACTACTTTTGTGGCGAACCATACCCGTTACAGATGATCCGATCGATGACCGGCTACGGGAAAGCCGAATGCGTGCTGCCTGACAAGAAAGTGACCGTCGAAATCAAATCCCTTAACAGCAAACAGATGGATAGCAATATCCGGGTGCCTTCCCTTTACCGGGAAAAGGAACTGGAGATCCGGCAGCAAATCGCCTCTGTTCTTGAAAGGGGAAAGGTGGAGTGCAGTTTTTACTATGAGCTGACCGAAGAAAATGGAACCAGCACCATCAATGAACCGGTGGTAAAAGGATACTATGAACATCTTTGCAGGATATCGGGTGAGCTGGGACTTAAAGCGTCCATGGAGTTGCTGAGCAGCGTGATGAGGCTTCCCGATGCGGTCCGCACCGAAAGGTCTGAATTGGAAGAAGAGGAGTGGAATACTCTGAGAAAAGCGCTGGAGCAGGCCCTGGATCAGGTAAATATGTTCAGAAACCAGGAGGGCAAGGCGATGGAAAAGGACCTGATGGAACGAGTGCATTCGATCCGGGAAAAGCTTGTCAGGATCGCACCCCATGAAGAGGAACGCATTCATCAGATCAGAGAGCGAATCAGCAATAATCTGGAAGAATTTCTGAAAAAAGAGGAGATTGACCGGAACCGTTTTGAACAGGAACTGATTTTCTACCTGGAGAAGATCGATATATCGGAAGAGAAAGTGCGGTTGACCAATCACTGCTCATACTTTCTTGAAACCCTCAAAGAGGCTTCGCCGGTTGGAAAAAAACTGGGATTCATTTCCCAGGAGATCGGCAGAGAGATCAATACCCTTGGCTCCAAGGCCAATCATACAGAGATACAGCGATTGGTGGTAGAGATGAAGGACGAACTGGAACGGATCAAAGAGCAAATCCTGAATGTCCTCTGATGCCCGGAAAACTGTTCATATTCAGCGCCCCCTCCGGTGCAGGCAAGTCGACCATTGTTCAACATCTGATTGACAGCGATCTGGAACTATCTTTTAGTATTTCGGCCACCTCCAGGCCGCCGCGGGGGAAAGAGAAGCATGGAAAAGAGTACTATTTCCTGTCACCTGAAGAGTTTCAAAGAAAAATCGGGAAAAACGAGTTTCTGGAATGGGAGGAGGTCTATCCCGGAACTTTTTACGGCACCCTGCGAAAAGAAGTGGACCGTATCCGGGCAATAGGGAAACATGCTCTTTTTGACATCGATGTGCAGGGAGGATTGTATCTTAAAAAAGAGTTTGGTTCTGATGCCTGTGCCATTTTCGTGATGCCCCCTTCACTGGAAATTCTTGAAGAACGTCTGCGTTCGAGAGGTACCGACGGGGAAGAAGAGCTGAGGAAAAGACTGGACAAAGCGGCCTATGAGATGACCTTCGCCTCCCGTTTCGACCATATTGTAGTAAATGATACCATGGAGCATGCGCTTCGCCATTCCGAGGAACTGGTTAAAAAGTATCTCGAATCATGACCGCCGGACTCTATTTCGGTTCGTTCAATCCTATCCATATCGGCCATATGGCCATTGCAAACTACATGGTCGAGTTCAGCCGGCTGGATCAGGTATGGTTTGTGGTAAGCCCCCATAATCCACTGAAAGATAAAAAGTCGCTCCTGAAGGACTATCACCGGCTGGAGATGGTCCATCTGGCCATTAAAGACGATGATCGGTTTCGGGCTTCCGATATCGAATTTCGTCTCCCCACCCCCTCCTACACCATCGATACCCTGACCTATCTGGAAGAGAAAAATCCCTCCGCCGAATTCCAGCTGATCATGGGAGCGGATGGTTTACAAACTTTCCACAAGTGGAAAAATGCTGAGGTGATCGTTCAGCGCTATCACCGGTTGATCTATCCCCGTCCGGGTGTCGAGCTGGATACCCTGCAGTTACCCAATGCCACCGTGATGGATGCTCCCCTGATGGAGATCTCTTCAAGCTTCATCCGGAATGCCGTCCGTCAGGGAAAGAACATATGCCATCTGATGCCGGAAAAAGCCTACCGGTATATGATCGAGATGCATTTTTATGAATAACCCCATATATCGGTATGCTATCCAACTAAGAACTTTCAACCCATGAGCTTTTTTATCCGATCCTTTTTACTGTTTTTTCTGTCCGTCTTTTACCTGTTACCTCTCCAGGTAACGGTTTCTGCACAAGACGGTCAGGAGTTGCCAAACATTCTTTGGATCACCAGCGAAGACAACAGTCCACTTCTGGGGTGCTACGGGGATCAGCTGGCCACCACCCCCTATCTTGATCAGTTGGCCGGCGAGGGATCCGTGTATGACTACATGCGCTCAGAGGAGTGTCCTTTCAATCTTTTACTGGAAGCAGCCCAATCGGCTACACTCCCGGGGAGAGGCGATATGGAGGCGTACCTGGGCTATTTGGACCATACCCGTCCGGCCGTCAGGTACTTGGGGGTAACCGGCTTTTTGATCCGCCTGGAACAGGCACTGCCTTTTGTTCCCGCACTGCAGAAAGCTTCGGAGGATCTCTCCTCATCCGTGGCAATACTGGCCGCAGAGACACTATACCAGCTTGGACACAAAGAAGATGCAACAGCTGCATACCAGCGCATTCTCACCTCCGGGGTCTACGGAATGCTGGACCGCAATTTCGCTCTGAACAGCATCGATGCCGCCGGAATCTTCGATCCGGGACTGAGAAGAACCAGCGATCAACTCTATCATGCTCAGAAGGATTCCCTGAAGGGATTTGAACGCTTTAACGCAACCGATTTCCTGATGTCGGAATACTTGCTGAAAAATTGGGAATCAGGCGGTTAATTTTGCCTCCCGGACGATTTCCATACCCCGCTGGATCGCCTTCTCGTTGGTAGGGATCAGATGATGGTGCCTTTCAGGGAGGGATTTCCTCAGACCCTTGATCACGTTCTCATAATCAACTACCGGTTTTACCTTGATGAAGCCTCCAAGCACCACCATATTGAAGGTAATAGGCGATTTCAGACGGGCAGCTTCTGCGGCAGCCTCCACCTTGTAAATCCGGATATCCTCCCTTTCCGGATGACGGGTAATCCCGTTGGGATCATAGATCATCAGCCCTCCCGGTTTGACCATGGATTCGAACTTATCGACCGACTGCTGGTTGAGTAAGATAGCCGTGTCATAGCTATGGAGTACCGGAGAACTGACCCTGTTGTCGCTAAGAATGACTGTGACATTGGCGGTCCCGCCGCGCATCTCCGGTCCGTAGGAGGGCATCCAGCTTACCTCCTGTTCCTGCATAATCCCTGAATAGGCCAGGATCTTTCCCATGGAAAGGACTCCCTGTCCCCCGAATCCGGCAATGATGATCTCTTCCGTCATAACTTTACGACTTTATGGACTTTTAAGGACTTTACGACTTTATGGACTTTATGGACTTTATGGACTTTCGACTAACTTCCCTTCCACTTTGATGTCACCCAGCTGATAGAAAGGAAACATGTGTTCTTCCATCCATTTGTTGGAGTCATTGGGAGTCATCTTCCAGCCCGAATTGCAGTTGGAAACAAACTCGATAAATGATACCCCTTTCTTTTCCCGTTGCACCTCGAATGCCTTCCGGATCGCTTTTTTTGATTTTCGGACAGCCCCCGCTTTATGCACTGCCTGGCGTGTTACATAGTAGGTGCCATTCAACTGGGCGATCAATTCAGTAATCCTGTAGGGAGGTCCCATGCTTTTCGAATCCCTGCCATAGGGCGAAGTGGAGGATTTCATTCCCTCCAGGGTGGTGGGAGCCATCTGCCCGCCCGTCATCCCGTAGATGCCGTTGTTGACGAAGAAGATGGTGATATCTTCTCCTCTGTTGCAGGCGTGGATGGTCTCTGCAGTACCAATGGCAGCGAGGTCTCCGTCACCCTGATAAGTGAACACGAATTTATCGGGCCAGAGTCTCTTGATACCGGTAGCTAATGCCGGTGCACGACCGTGAGCGGCCTGTGAGAAGTCCACATCCATAAAATCATAGGCCAGCACGGAACAGCCGACAGGGGCGATCCCGATGGTTTCAGACTGAATACCCATCTCCTCCACCACCTCCATGATCAGACGATGGATGGTCCCGTGCCCGCATCCGGGGCAATAGGACAGGGTTGCATCAGTCATCAGCGGGGTGCGCTTGTAGACCAGGTTCTCTTCCCGGATGATTTCCTTTATTTCCATCTAAATATCTCCTAAAAACTTTTCTTCTACGGCCCGTAATACGTCATCTGGAGAATGAATCTTCCCTCCCGGCGTCCCATAGTGATAGACCGGTACCTTTCCATTCACTGCCAGCTTGACATCCTCCACCATCTGCCCCGAACTGAGCTCCACAGCCATCATCCCCTTGGTCCTTCTGGAAAGCCGGGAGATCTCTTCCGCGGGAAACGGAAAGAGCGTCTGGGGTCGCAGCAATCCCAGCTTCTGACCGCGGCTTCTTGCAATATCCACCACCTTCTGGCAGATCCTCGCACTGGAGCCGTACGCCACCAAAAGGAAATCTGCGTCATCACACTCGATTTTTTCGAACATGACATCCTGGTCCATGCTCCGGTACTTCTCCTGCAGCTTCAGGTTGTGTTCATACTGCAGTTCCGGATCCAGGTTGAGGGAGGTAATGATATTCCGTTCCCTATCAGCGGTTTTCCCGGTGATCACCCACGATTGATCGAAATGGTCCACCCTGGGTTTCTGTTCAGGAAGATCCACTTTCTCCATCATCTGCCCGATGAGCCCGTCGGACAATATCATGGCCGGGTTGCGGTACTTGAATGCCAGCTCGAAGGCCAGATCAACGAAATCGGCCATCTCCTGAACCGAAGCTGGAGCCAGGACCATCAGCCGGTAGTCCCCGTGCCCTCCCCCTTTAGTGGCCTGGAAATAGTCGGCCTGTGAGGGCTGGATCGTTCCCAGCCCGGGCCCGCCGCGAACGATGTTCACAATCAGGCAGGGCAGTTCGGCCCCCGCGATATAACTGATCCCCTCCTGCATCAGACTGATGCCCGGACTGGAGGAGGAGGTCATTACTTTTTTTCCTGTTCCGGCAGCTCCGTAGACCATATTGATCGAAGCCACCTCGCTTTCTGCCTGCAGAACAACCATACCGGTGCGTTCATGAGGCTTTTGAAGTGTCAGGTACTCGAGGACTTCCGATTGCGGAGTGATGGGATATCCGAAATAGGCATCCACTCCCGCTCTGATAGCTGCTTCCGCAATAGCCTCATTCCCTTTCATTAATGCCAGTTCACTCATTCCTGTTCCTTACGTC
>CAZRZY010000002.1:10824-73742 GCA_964604655.1 uncultured Bacteroides sp.
GTCTTATTTGTTTTTAACCCGGTAGACAGTAATGACTCCGTCAGGGCAGACCACCGCGCAGTTGGCACACCCCGTGCAGCTTTCCGGATCTTTCATATAGGCATAGTGGTATCCTTTGCCGTTCACCTCCTCCGACATATCGATCACATTAGTGGGACAATTGACCAAACACACCTGGCACCCCTTGCATTTTTCCACATCCACCACGATGGCCCCTCTTGCTTTTGCCATACTTCACTTATTTTGAGTACTATCAAATGTAATAAATATGGGGCTCCATCTTACGTGTTCTTGGACAGGTT
Organism: uncultured Bacteroides sp.; assembly: GCA_964604655.1. GTDB lineage: Bacteria > Bacteroidota > Bacteroidia > Bacteroidales. The sequence goes on from CAZRZY010000002.1 coordinate 11,127, forward strand.
TGCCTGTTACCACTCCTTTTGGGACGAAAACAACTATTCCGGGACAGGATGATTTCGCCCGAAAAGCTTCAGTCGTTCCTCCAGTATGGGGAATTGATCGCGTCTGACCTGGGACACACATGCCCGCAGACCTTCTGTTCGTGTACTTCCTGTAATTCCCAACGAAATGGCACTGATACCGTAGTAAAGCAGTTCTTCTACCAGTGCCGGCCCCTGGAACCCGGGATAGGACAGGGTGAAATAGAATCCATCGGCGATGGGCTCATCCAGGTCCCTGTCATATACTATCCGGAACCCGTATTTCTGAAACATGGCTTTCATGACCTTTGCCCGCTCCCCGTACTCCTTCACTTCACCCAGATAATTATAGGTTCCATCATTGACGGCTTTGAATATGGCTGCCAGCGCATGTTGTGCCGTATGTGTGGCGCCGGCAGAGAGGGCATAAAGCGCCCCGTAGATCATGGCGTGTCCGAATTTCTCCGAGGAATAATAACGTTTCAGGTCGGGATATTTCCGGTCATAAAGTCCCGGGGAAATAATCATCATCCCGATCCGCTGACCTGCGTAACTGAATGCTTTGGAGCTGGAGATCAGAAGCAGGTAATTATCCGAATACTTTGCCACCGAAGGCTGGAAAGGAGGTTCACCTGGCCTCGAAAGATCCTTTCGGAAATCCATACCGAAATAGGCCAGGTCCTCGATCACCGTTACGTCGTAAGTTTGGGATACCTCCCCGATAATCTTCAATTCCTCATCGCTCAGACATATCCACGAGGGATTGTTGGGATTGGAATAGAGAATGGAGGAGTAATGGCCTTTCTCGATCTCCTTCTGCATTTTAGCCTTCAGTTTCTCTCCCCTGTAATCGTACAGGTCAAATGAGCCGAATTCGTGACCAAGTACCAGGCACTGCTGCTTTTGAACCGGGAATCCCGGATCCAGGAAGAGTGTCCCGGTACGATTCCTGTCAGATCGGTTGACCACCATAAAGGAAGCCATCCCCCCCATCATGGAACCCACGGTGGGTACGCAGTGCATGGGCTCCACCTCCACATCGAGAAATTGCCGTACGAAGCGGGCCGATTCTTCCTTCAATGGCTTGATCCCCTCAATATTCGGATATTTCGAAGCTACTCCGCTGCGAAGGGCGATCATCTCTGCTTCAGTTCCCACAAAAGTCGGATCCAGGCCGGGTACACCCATTTCCATCCGGATAAATTCCTGGCCGGTTCTTTCCTGAATATCATTGACGATCTTGACCAGCTCCCTGATGGTAGCCTTACCCGCCGGGTGAACCCCGAAAGCATCGATCACCTCGTCAACGACCTTTCCTGGAATTGGCGTCTCCTTCATTCATTCAATGATTTAATAAATCGATTCTTATCCTTGTATCCACAGCCATCAGCTGACCCTTTCGGCCCATGATCGGATTGATATCGATCTCTGCTATCTCCGGTGAAGCATCCAGGACACTGGACAATTTTACCAGTATCGCAGCATACGACTCCACATCCAGTCCCTCCTGTCCCCGAAGGCCCTCGAGCATGGGATAGCCTCGGAGGGAACGGATCATCTGACCGGCCTCCTCCATGGAGAGGGGCGCCAGTCCGGTAGCGATATCCTTCAGCACCTCCACATAGATACCTCCGAGGCCGCACAGGACCATGTGACCAAATCCGGGTTCAAAACTGGCACCTGCAAACACCTCCAGTCCTTCCAGCATGGGTTGAAGAAGCACTCCGCGTGCACCCTCGATCCTTTTCATCTCCCGGAAAAACTCCATCAGATCTATCTCGTTTTCGATGTGAAGCCGTACTCCTCCCACATCAGATTTATGGACCGGACCCACCACCTTCATGGCCAGTGGAAATCCGATTCTATGCGCCAGTTTTTCCAGGGAGGGTTCATCCGTTGCGACTCCTTCCGGCACCCTCGGTATCCCCGCTGCATCCAGAAGTTGCTGAACTTTTTCCGGTGGGAGGTATCCGTTCCCGGAGGATTCGATCACTCTTCTGATGGCCGGGTACCCAATCCCGTCTTTTACTCTTTTGCCACCCGACGGCGATGGAGTATGATGTATCCTTGTCAGGGTCTCACCCAGAAGCACCTCATCCGGGAAATTCACATGCCCCTTGGAAAGGAACTCCTTCACCTCTCCGGCGGCGGTGGTCAAGGAAGGCAGAACCGGGTAGATGGGTTTGTTGCATGTTTGCATCTTCTCATGCAGAACCTCATACACGTCATAGACCGGAGCCAGGCCCGGAGTACCGAAAATGACTACGATCCCGTCGATCTCATGAAATTCCCTCTCACAATAGTCGATGCTTTTGGCAACCTGCTCCGCGTTGCCGGTGGCAAGAATATCGATGGGATTCGATGCGGAAGATCCGGGATAAAGATGGGTCAGCAACTCCTCCACTTTGGGTCCATCCAGGTGGGGTACGTCCATATTTCCCGCGGAAAGGACATCGGCCATCATGACTGCCGGTCCGCCTGCATGAGTGATAATGGCCAGATTTTTTCCTTCCAGGGGGGGGTAGAGCATGGCCGAAGCGACTGTTGTCAGATCCTCCCGGCCAAAGCACCGCACGATTCCTGCCTTTCTGAAAAGTGCATCCACTGCCATATCAGGGCTGGCCATAGCACCGGTGTGGGAAGATGCAGCCCTGCTGCCTGCCTCGGTGGTGCCCGCTTTAATGGCCGCAATCCGGCACCCCTTACCTATCAGGGAGGTGGCATGTTTTAGGAGTTTACGGGGCTGCTTGATCGTTTCAAAATAGAGGATCTTCACACGGGATGATTTCCCCTCCTGGTAAGTTTCATCCAGATACTGAAGAACATCTTCGGCACCTGTCTGAGCGGAATTACCCACCGAGAACATGTGGTTGAACGGGAGTCCGTTCTGCAGGCCCGACTCCATAATGAAGACGGCTGTGGCACCACTTCCCGAGATGAAATCACATCCGTTGACATGAAGGCCGGGTACAGGCAGCGTGAATACCCCCTGGTAGGCCGGAGTCATTACGCCGATGCAGTTGGGCCCGATCAGTGCGGCCTGATGCCGGTTGCAGATTTCTACGATATCCCTTTCAATAGCTGCACCCTCTGCGTTCTCTTCGGAAAACCCGGCAGATAAAATGACAAACGCCTTGGTATTCCTGGTCTCGGCCAGTTCCCTGACCACCTTGGCACACATGTTTGCAGGAATGGCCAGAAAAGCCAGATCGGTATCGGGTAGTTCACTCACTTCCTTGTAGGATGGCAGGCCCTGGATGGTGTCTTCCCGTGGATTCAGGCTGTACAGTTGCCCTCCATAGGTGCCTGTTCGAATATTGTACAGGAGTTTGCCTCCGGGTTTCTGAACATTATTGGAGGCCCCGACTACCACAATGCTTCCGGGATCAATAAGCTGGCGAGTAACCATTCGGATCAGTTTGACAGATCCAAATATAACAAAGGTGAACGGGGGGGTGGAAATAAACGGAGTGTCTTAGAACATAGCTGGAAAACAGACAAAAAAATAAGGCAAGTTGCTACTCTCCCTAAAACCCTCAAAAGATTCGCAACTTGCCTTGCACCCCAACAATTACTTTACACAATGATAACTAATCGTCACCGGTTATGTTGCTCGTTTGGATCGAATTAACATCTGATCCGGCCATTTTTAACATTTATCCGGCCATGACCGATTTTACCCTGACGCCGGGCAGCCTGCCAAGCTTGCCGGTCAGGGAACCTATCAGATCGGAATCTGCCTCGAGCACAAGGGAGATCACATTGACAGCCCTTCCCTTCAGCGGGATACCCTGACGACCCAGGATCGATTCCGAGTGCCGCGAAATAATCGAATTGATCCGTGCAATACTATCCTCATGGTGTACCAGTATCAGAACTGCTCCGATTCGTTTCTCCATTTTCGATGGTAGTTTTTGATAGGTCAGTAGATCAATTCCTTCACCCTTTCCAGGTCATTCCGAAGCGGTGTGCCGGAATCCGGCGCATCGCCTGCTCGGTTCAAATGTTTATGGAAATAGATGGTCCGCTCTGTCTCGGAATCCTCCGGTACACTTTCCAGGTGAAAAAGCCGTATGATCCCTTCGGTAATCCAGATCAACCCTTTCTGGTGTGAATCTCCCATCCGAACAGACACTGCATATCTGCCATCCGGGGGAACCAGCTTGTACGGATCTTCTATCTGAAGGCGAAAGCTGTCATGTCCTTCCATGTCCGGAATGGGTGAATACTCGGATCGGATCCGGGCAGAGATCCTGTAATGGTGCTCCAGATAAGCATTGGCACGTTGAATATTTCCTTCATTTAATGCTTTTCGGATCTTGGTGCTGCTTACCGTCTCGTGCTGAATCTCCTGTTCCGGAATCTCCTCCACCCTGAATCCATATTGCTCCTTTACCCTGTAGAGGGAATCAAAACTGCCCTCTTTATTGTAGCCGAAATAGTGATTGAATCCGACCACGATGGTGTGAGCATGAAGTCTGTCCACCAGAAAATCATGAATAAACCGGGTAGAGGTTATGCGGGAAAACTCTTTGGTGAATTTCATGATCACCAGGTGATCCAGTCCCGCTTCCTCCATCAGGATGGCTTTTTCAACGGGGGTGGTGATCAATTTCAGGTCCTTCCCACTGGAGTCGGGATAGAGGACCAGTCTTGGATGGGGGTGGAAGGTGATCAATACGGATTCTCCACCTGATTCTTCAGCAAGGTCATTCAGCCGGCGTATAATAACCCGGTGCCCTGCATGCACGCCATCGAAGGATCCTACCGTAACCACCGGGTGGGATATATCCGGCAGCTTCTCCATGGAATCGTGTATTTGCATGCTAACTACCGGAAGACTTGACGAAATAGGCTACTTTCTCCAGCGAGGTAATCATATCATATTCATCGAGGTATACTTCACCAGGGACATCCAGGGGTACCGTGGTAAAATTCAGTATTCCCTTGATTCCAGCCTTGACCAGTAGTGCAGAAACCTCTGCTGCCGAATCGGCCGGCACGGTGATAATGGCTATGGAGATATTGCTTTCCCTGACCTCTTCATTAATGCGGCTCAGCGAATGGCACTTCACTCCGGAGATGACCCTGTCGATCTTGTTGGTGTCCACATCAAAGGTGGCCACAATATTGAGTTTGGAACGCTTCCCCGTAAAATAGGTGGTGACGGCCCTTCCCAGGTTTCCTATGCCCACCACCGCCACATTTAATCCCAGTTCGGAGTCGAGGATCTCGCCGATGACATCGATCAGTTCCCTCACATCGTACCCTTTCCGTTGCATGCTGGTATACCCAATAAACATGATATCTCTCCGGACCTGCACGGCAGTATTATGATGCAACTCTGCGAGCTCGTGAGAAAATATGTGGGTCTTGCCTTCCTCGAGGCACTGCAGCAATGACCTGCGATATTCACTGAGTCTTTCTACAGTACGTTCCGGTAGCGTCATCGGATCTCTTTATATGCAATACTACAAAATATTGTTAATTAAATCACAGATTCGTATCAACAAAACACGTGCTCCTGATCATTCAACAGGAGAAGGGAAGATGATCCGGAATTCGCTTCCCACATCGGGGGTGCTGCTCACTTTTACCTGACCACGGTATAATTCTGTGATCTTTCTGACAATGGACAGGCCAAGACCCGATCCGCTGATCCCTTTGGTCTGGGTATTCCTGATCCGGACAAACTCATTGAACAGCCTGGACAGCTCCTCATCGGTCATACCGATCCCGGTATCACTCACAAGGAGTTCTATGGCATCATCGGATCTTCTGATGAAAACCTCCACAGAACCTCCATCCCTGTTATACTTCACTGCATTCGAAAGCAGGTTATTGAACAGGATGTCAATATCCGTCGGATCGGCCTTGAGGAAAATGCCTCCCTGACTATGGCACCGGATGGTGATGTTTCTCTGGATGGCCAGGGGTTGAATGGTAGAGATGGCCATTTCGGCCCGTTCCATCAGATCGAGCTGCTCCATCTTTTCCTCCTTTATTTCCAGCCGGATTTTGGTGAAATCCAGGAGATCCATGATCAGAGTCCGCATTCCCTCAATCCGTTGCAGGGACCTGTCCAGGATCGGATCGTAATCGGTTAACTCCTTCCCCAGTTCCCTTTCTTTGATCATCCGAAGGTATCCCTCCAGTGAACTGAGAGGGGACTTTAGCTCATGACTGAGGACCGACAGGAACTGGTAGCGGATCTTCTTTCCCTCCTCTTTCATCTTGCGGGTGATCCGTTTCAGAAAAAATTGCTTGGTAATCAGATCGATACTCGATTTGAGCTCCGCAGGGGTAAACGGTTTAGGTATAAAATCCCAGGCGCCGTCTCCCGTAGCCTTGGCCGCAATCTCCAGCGAGGCATAGGAGGTGATCATGGCCACCATCAGGTCGAGTTTACGCTGCCGGATGATCTCCAGTACCTCCGTTCCCTTCATACCGGGAAGCTTATTATCCAGCAGCACGATATCGGGTAGTTCCCGATCCATCATTTCCAGGGCCTCCTCACCCGTGGAGGCCTCTCTGCAGTCGAACTGATAATCGTCATCCATGAAAGGAAAGCTGACGGTATGCCGGGAGAGGATCCGGTTGATCCCGGTTCGGATTCCCGGTTCATCATCCACCACCAGAACAATTAATCGCTCCATTCTACACCAGAATTTTTTCAACCAGCGTCTTCAATTGTTCCATCCTGAAACCCTTCTCCAGGTAATGGTCTGCTTTGATCCAGGACTTGCCTCCGGGGCTGTTCAGGTCAAAACTGATACCTCTTTCGGCGGCCACCGCAGTGGAGATGATCACAGGAATCTCCGGATGACACTGTTTGATCCGGTAAGACAGGATAAAACCGCTGTCTTCCTCTTCCATCATCAGGTCTACGATAGCCAGGTCGGGACATTCCCCTTCCAGATATCGCTCAGCCTCCTCCCGCGATTCCACCGCGATCACATGGTATCCCCACCGTTCGAGGTGGTGTTTCATCAGAAAAAGCTGGTCCGGGTCATCATCGGCCACCAGCACTTTTTTATCAATCTCACTCTTCATTGATCTTTCAACTTTACGACTTTACGAGTAAATACGGTTTCTTGGCAATTTGATGGTGAAACTGGTCCCTGTCTGTCCTTTGCAGGGATCGGTGTTGGAAGTCACATCGATCTGACCGCGGTGCATTTTGACGATTCCGTAAGTGGTGGCCAGTCCCAGACCGGTCCCCTTGCCGATTCCTTTAGTGGTGTAAAAGGGTTCAAAGACCTTTTCCAGTTCAGCGGGATCGATGCCGGTGCCCTCATCCTTTACCTCCAGGATGACCCAGTCGTTCTTATCGGAAAGGGTCACTGTGATATTCCCTCCTGCGGGCATCGCTTCGATCGCATTCTTCAGCAGGTTGGTGATCACCTGTACCATCTGTTCCTGGTCCAGGTCTGCATACTGCTGGTCCAGTTGATCGATCAGATGGTAACGGATGTTTTCCGGGAAAATGATCGAGGAGGTGCTGACCCGCATCAGTTCCGTCAGGTCGGCAGGGGCATATCTAACCTGATTCTTGCGGGCAAAATTCAGGAGCCCCCCCACAATCGATTTACATCTTCCTGCCTGTTCGGCAATCAGCTGCAGGTCCTCTTTTAATTGCAGGTTTTGCTCACATTCCTCAAGCAGCATGTGGCTGTACATGATCACCACCCCCAAGGGATTATTTAACTCGTGGGCAATACCCGCTGAGAGCTGACCCATATGGGCCAGCTTCTCGCTCTGCCGAAGAGCCTGCTCCACCGATACCAGTTTGTGGTTGGAATCCGCAAGCTTGCTGATGGTCTGATGCAACTGATCAATGGAATAGGGCAGGCACATCTCCACTTCCGCCAAACCCTGGGTGATGGCCCGGGCATGACTCACACAGGTATCGTATCCGCATGCCCCGCAATCCAGATGATCCTGCGATGAGAACTTCCCCATCTCATGCAGTACTTTTTCAACGGCTTCCTCGGAGGGATCTGTCAGCCGCTGGTCCATCGGCCGGAAACTTCGTCCCAGGTCAGGTGAGACCTCCGCCAAAGGGACCGTATTATTTATCGAAGCGGCTTCCTCCAGCCTCCTTCGAAGGTGGTTGAGCACACGCTTCCGTCTCAGGAATTTCTTCCCGTTCCTGCTTGTTCCCGGACCCATTATACAACCCTCACAGCACAACAACTCCAGCTGCATCCTGTCCAGTGAACCACTGTCGAATTCCCGGATAGCCTCCTGGAAATGAACCCGTCCTTCCGCCACCATAACCCGCTGATCCACATCATTCCCTTCCAGATTCATGGACTGCAACAATCCTCGGCTGATCGGGAACCCAGCACCCCGACCCGCCCGGGGTCCGGAAAATTCTTCCCGAATCACGTTGGAGGGACGAATCCTTCTTTTGGTGAAAAGATCGCGCAATTCCGTAAAGGTAATCACCTCATCCACCTCATCCGACTCATCCTTCTTGGCAATACAGGGACCGATAAATACCAGTTTTCCGTTAAACTTCCCGGCCGACCTTAAATATCTTGCAGTGGCTACCATTGGAGAAACCACGGGTACGAGAGAGCCGGTCAGGTCGGGATAATACTTTTCCACATAGGATACAATGGCCGGACAATCTGAATTGATGTACCCTCTCTCCGGGTGTGTATTGATCAGTCTTTCATACTCCCGCGCCACCAGGTCAGCACCCATACCCACCTCCATTACCCGTTCGAATCCGAGTTTTTTCAACATCCCCACAAATAGGCGGGGGTCTTCCGCCTCGTCAAATTCTGCCACAAAGCTGGGTGCCAGAAGTGCAGCTACCTTTTCGGTGCCCTGCAACAGCTGAAGAACGCGATCCTCCGAACGACGGTACACCTTGGCTCCCTGCTTACAGACAAGGGTGCAATTGCCGCAACCGATGCATCGATCGGCCAGAACCTCGGCCTGTCCGTCAATGATTTTGATGGCCTTGACCGGACATTCACGGACACAGGTATAACAAACTCTGCAACGGTCCTTAATGGTATATACCAACCCCTTTCGGACAGGCCTGCATACAGATTTCATCGACTTCTCCATTTTATCCTCCCTCTTTTACCGAATAGGTGGTGTGAAACCACTTCCTGCTGAGTTCGCTTCCCGGTTCACCCAGAAGATCTTCATAGAGGTTCAGGATTCCCTTGTCTTTATGGGGGCTGTGTATTTTCCTCCCATTGTCCAGGTCATACACGGCCTTGGTACGTATCCGGACCTTCTTTTCATCCATAGGCTGCGGCTGACCTCCTCCATTGACACACCCATCCGGACAAGCCATCACCTCCAGAATATCCAGTTTTCTCTTGCCCGATTGGATCTCCTCCAATAGTTCCACCGCATTGGATAATCCGCTGACGGTACCGATCCGGACGTCCGCATCTCCCACGGTGACGGTCATTTCACGGAATGACCGGTGGATCCTGTAGCGGTGTAGTTTGGCCGGTGCCAGATCAGAACCGGTTTCACGGAAAAAGATGGAACGCATGGTTCCTTCGATCTCCCCACCGGCCACTCCGGTAAGCTTGCCTGCCGTACACTCAGGCTGCATCGGCCAGTCGGCAGGTTCTGGTTCCAGTTGATCCAGATCCAGTCCGCTCAGCCTGATCAATCTGGACAGCTCCCTGGTAGTAAGGACCAGATCAATTACCGGCATCCCCGCCATGGTCATTTCAACCCTCCTGGCCTCGCTTTTCGCTGCAGTACAAGAGGTAATAAGCACAGAAACGATCTCTTTTCCCCTGATCTGCTCCATTTCTCCGAACCAGTTTCTGATGAGCATTCCTGCTATCTGATGAGGTGATTTCAGGGGAGAAAAATTCGGAAGAAGATGGGAATAGTGCTGCTCGGCATACCGGACCCATGCCGGACAGGAACTGGTGATCAGGGGCAGGTCATCCCTCCGGCCTCTTTTTTCCGAAAAGATCCCGGCCTGCTCCATCATCATGATTTCGGCTCCAAAAGAGGACTCGAATACATAGTCAAATCCATACCTCCGCAGCACTGCACTGATAAGTCCACTCATTTCTGTTCCTGCTTTCATTCCGAGGGATTCAGCCACCGAGACCGCTACTGCCGGTGTAAATTGGGCCACCAGCAGTTTACCGGGGGCATGGAGATGAGCCTCCAGCTCAGGGAACTGAACATGTTCGGTCAGCGCACCGGTAGGACAGGCAACGACACATTGGCCACATGCGGTGCAGTTGGAGAAGTTGATGGGCTTGGCCAGTGTGGTGGAGATCCGCATTTCATTGCCCCGGTGAGCAAAATCAAGAGTGGAAGTGGCCATGATCTCCTCACACACCCTTACACATCTCCCGCAGAGGATACATTTGGAGGGGTCCCGGACGATCGCCGGGCTTGACTTGTCGATCTTGTGGGGGCTCTTCTTTCCGGGGATCCTGCGTTCCCTGATGTGAAGGTCCTCGGCCAGTTTCTGTAATTCGCAGGTTCCGTTCCTTTCACAATAGAGACAATCGTCCGGATGGTTGGAGAGCAACAGTTCCACGTTGGTCTTCCTCGCCTTTAGGACCCGCGGGGAGTGGGTTTGTATCTTTAAGGGTGTTTCAACGGGAAAAGAACAGGCCGGAACCAGGTTTTCATGCCCTTTCACTTCCACCACGCACATCCTGCAGGCCCCTGAGGGTGAAAGATCCTTCATGCTGCAAATAGTGGGCACAGAAAGGCCGTTGCGTTGAAGAACGGTCAGGATGGTTTCTCCCTTCTCCGCCTCCAGCATTCTTCCATTCACCTCCAGTGTGATTCCCATTGCCCTCTATTTATAGTAAACAGCTGTGAATTTACATACCTCATAACAGATTCCGCAACCTGTGCATTTATTCTGAACGATGAAATAAGGGTGCCTTGGAGTACCTATGATCGCCTCCGCCGGACATCTCCTGGCACAGATGGAACATCCGGTGCACAGGTCCACATCAATATACCAGGATCTCAGCTGCGTGCAGGTATTGGACGGACATCGGCGGTCAAAAATGTGCTCTTCATATTCGTGACGGAATGCCTTCAGAGAACTGATCACAGGATTCGGTGCATTCTGGCCCAGTCCACAAAGCGAAGTATCTTTCATCACTTCGGCCAGGTTTTCCAGTTGCATTACACCCTTGAATCTTTCCAGGGTGGTTTCTCCTTCTTCGTCGTGAGGCTTGCGGGTAATGCTGGTAAGGATCTCCGCCATCCGTCTGGTTCCTTCACGGCATGGAATGCACTTTCCACAACTCTGCTTGTCCACATACTCCATAAAGTAGCGTACCGTGCTCACCACGCAGGATTTGTCATCCAGCACCAGTATACCACCCGAGCCCATTACCAGACCCTCCTTCTTCAATCCTTCGAATGTGACGGGAAGGTGCATCCGGGAAGCAGGCATCATACATCCCGAGGGCCCGCCAATATGGAGTGCTTTCAATTCCCGGCCCCGGGGCACCCCCCCCAGGATCTCATTAATGATCGTATCCAATGTGGTCCCCATGGGTACTTCCACCAGCCCTGTGGTACGAATCCGGCCCGATACGCTGAATATCTTGGTCCCGCTGCATTCCTCCACCCCAATACTCCTGAACCAATCCGGACCCCGGTTGACGATACAGGGCAGATTGGAGAGTGTCTCCACATTATTGACCACCGTCGGCCTTCCCAGGTAACCCGAGACAGATGGATAAGGCGGCTTGGAAGAGGGCATCCCACGCCTGCCTTCAAGGCTTGCTATCAGTGCAGTCTCTTCCCCGCACACAAATGCTCCGGGACCTTTTCTCAGCGATATCTGAAGATTGTACCCACTGTCAAGAATATTGTCACCGAGCAGTCCCCACTCCCGCAAAGATTGGATGGCATGATCCATTCTCCTGATCGCAGCCCGGTACTCACTCCTTATGTAGATATAGGCGCGGTTGGATCCGATGGCATAGGCTGCAATAGCGATCCCCTCCAGCAGCTGATGCGGATTCCCTTCCATCAGGTTCCGGTCCATAAAGGCGCCCGGATCGCTCTCTTCGGCATTGCAGATTAAATACTTTTGATCGGATGGAGTATCGAATGCCGCTTTCCATTTCTCACCCGTGGAAAACCCGCCTCCTGACCTCCCTCTCAGTCCACTCTCTTCCACCAGGTCACAAACCTCTTTAAATGTATAGGTGCGTATGATTTTAAGGAATGCCCTGTAACCACCCCTGGCTATATATTCTCTCAGGGAGAAGGGATCGATGATCCCGCAGAGTTCCATCACCAGCCTGTGCTGCCGGGAGAAAAAGGGGAGCTCATCCAGGAACGGTATCTCTGCCCAGGGCTCCAGATCTTTGGCCCGCTGTTGTCCGATCAAAAGGTCTTCGGGGATCACCATATGGAATAGATCGTCCAGCAGACCGGGAACCACTGACGCAGTGATCCGTGCAAAAAAGAGGCGGGTACGACCCGGAAACTGAACCGCAATGACCGGTTCCTCCGAAATAATCCCGATACTCCCCGTTTCTGCCAGATCCATTTCGATCTGCCGGTCCCTGGTATATTCTTCAATGGCCTTCCAGGTTTCATTGGCTCCGGCAACGATCCCTGATGTGGAACTGTTGACCATTACAAGGGGACGTTCAACCCGCTCCCTGCTTAACAGCCTAAGGCGTTCCTGTTCCCCGGAACCGAGGAAGGGAGGATCCGGCTGAGCCAGCTGTATCAGGAATTCCCTATCCGGCTGCATCCTCCCTGTATTGGTTGATGATCTGTCTCAATTCCTTCACCCCGATACCCGGATAAAAAGTGCCATTTACCTGCAGTACCGGGCTCTGACCGCATGCTCCGATACAGGATTGCACCTCCAGGCTGAATATTCCGTCGCGGGTAGTTTCACCGTCCTTGATTTCCAATAGTTTGGTGATCTCCTGAAGAAGCTCTCCGGACCCTGCCAGATGACAGGAAGATCCATTGCAAAGAATGATATGGTACATCCCCCTTTGAACGAAGGAGAACTGGTTATAAAAGGTGGCCAGTCCGTATACTTTGCTGGTGGGCAGAGAAAGATGCGAACCGATCCGCTCAATGGCTGCTTCGGAGATATACCCGAATTCATCCTGAAAAGCCTGCAGGATTGGAATCAGTGCATTTCTCTTTATCTGAGGAAAACGCCTCAGTATCTCATCCATTCGGGCCTCCTCCATCACCATAAAATATGGTTATTTTTCACAGAACGCTCAAAGATATTGATTAAGTTTGTTATTTGAAAAACAGTAAGTTATTTGAACGAAATATAAATTACTCAGGATCAACGGCTATTTTATTAACTTTGAAGCACTCACACCATGACATTCGGCAAAAAAGAGATCAAGATCTGCATGGGCAGCTCCTGCTTCAGCAGGGGCAACAAACAAACCCTCCGGGTCATACAGCAATACCTGAGGGACCATGACCTGGAGCGGGAAGTGGTGCTGAAAGGCAGTCATTGTTTCAGCGAATGTAGCAACGGTCCGGTGGTAAAATTCGGTCCCAGGGTGTATGAAAATGTGGATCAGGATCTGATTCTGGAAATCCTTGAGAAAGAATTAGGCCATCTATAACCAGGAAGGTAAATAAGACCAGTCGCTATGAAACCCCTGCTACAGATAAATACTGAGAAATGCATCATTTGCTATGCCTGCGTGAGGGCCTGTCCGGTGAAGGCGATCCGGGTCAGATCGGAAAGGGAAAAGCCCGAAATCATCCCTGAGCGGTGCATCGGGTGCGGCAGTTGCGTGGCGGCTTGCGGACCCGGAGCTATCGATGTGAGGAACAGCCGGGCAGAGCTGAAAGAACTGCTGAGACAGGAGCGAAAGGTGGCAGCTCTGCTGGATCCTTCCATTGCAGGTGAATTTCCTGATATCACTGACTACAGGAAATTTGTACAGATGCTCCGGACCCTCGGATTCAGCTATGTGGTAGAGGTGGCATTCGGCGTGGACCTGGTGGCAAGGGCCTACAGGGAACTCTTCTCATCCAGCCGTGGCAAGTACTACATCATGTCCAATGACCCGGTGACCGTTTCCTATGTGGAGAAATATAAAACAGGGCTTATGGCTAATCTGGCGCCCATCGTGCCTCCGGCGGTTGCTGCCGGCAGGGTGGCCCGGCAAATGGCCGGTGAAGAGATCACCCTGGTCCATATCAGCCCGCTTATAGCCAGCAAGGATGAGGTTTTCCGTTTCGAGGGTGAAAACAGGATCACCCTGGCTATCACATTCGTGGAGCTCAGGGAGATGTTTTCAGAAGCCAATATCCATGAAACTGATCTGGAATACAGCGATTTCGATCCTCCTCTGGGGTACATGGGATCCCTGTTCCCCATTGCCAACGGGATCCTTCAGGCAGCCGGGATAAAGGAGGAGCTCCTTGAGACCAGAGTAGTTACCATAGAGGGCGAAGGCATGTTGGATGCCCTCGATGAGTTTGAGGAGAATATCGGCTCCATCAAAAGTCACTTCAACCTGTTTTACAAGGAATTCCTGATGGGAAGAGGTACCAGCAGCGGTGGAAAGCGGATTCTCAGACGCAGCCAGCTCATCAAATATGTGAACAAAAGGCTGAAAACAATCGACCTGAAATCGTGGGAACAGTCGATGAAGGACTACCGGGAACTGGACCTCGACCGTGTTTTTACACCGGACGACCAGTCTCTGTCTGTTCCCCCCGAAAACCAGATCCGGAAGATCCTGAAGGAACTGGACCAGCAGGATCCGACGGATGTGGGATGCGGGGCATGCGGCTATGCAAGCTGCCATGACTTTGCCACGGCTATTGCGCAGGGTTTGGCGATCCCGGAGATGTGCAACACCTTTGCGGTCAAGAACCGGCAGGACCATATCCAATCCCTGAGGGTCAGCAATGAGAAGCTGGCCCAGGCCCAGGAAGCACTGAAAAAATCCGAAAGACTTGCGCAGAAGGAGAAAGAGTCGGCCAGGGAAGCCATGGATATCCTGCGCAGGATGCTGCACAAACTACCCTCCATGGTGGTCATCTGTGATCATCATCTGAAGATTCTCCAGACGAATGATAGTTTCATCGAACTTCTGGGCGAAGAGGCCAGGGAGATTAACGAGGTGGTCCCGGGTCTGGTGGGAGCCGATCTGAAAACCCTGTTGCCCTATAACATCTACAACCTCTTTACTTATGTGCTCAGCCACAATGAATCGATCACCAACAGAGATATCCACCTGGATGGCAAAGTACTCAATGTAAGTGTATTTGTCATCGAGAAGAATAAGATCGTAGGGGCGGTTATCCGTGATATGTCGGTACCGGAAGTGCAGCGGGAGGAGGTGGTCAAAAGACTGACAGAGGTGATCGACAAAAACCTCAGCCTGGTACAGCAGATCGGGTTTATCATGGGTGAAGGAGCTTCGGAGACCGAAAGGATGCTCAATTCCATCATCAGATCATATAAGCATAAGGAGGACCTGAATAAATCATGAATGACTCCTTTTTCATAGAAGTGGCATGTGAACAGCGGAATTACGGAAACGAACGGATCTGCGGGGATGTGTTTATCAGTCGCAAGGTAAAAGAGGAAAACCGCACCATCGTTGTCTTATCCGACGGAATGGGCCACGGGGTGAAAGCCAATGTGCTGGCTACCCTCACCGCCACTATGGCCGTCAACTTTACCATGGAACACAAGTCGGCCGACCGCATAGCCGAAATCATCATGAATACCCTCCCGGTATGCAGTGAGCGACACATGAGCTACTCCACGTTCACCATTGTGGATATTGAGCATGACGGGATGACCACCATCCTGGAGTATGATAATCCGCAAACCATCATTCTGCGCGGAAATAAACCTTTCGATCCGGGATGGACCTGCCTGGTGCTCAACAGTGAGAAAAACTCTGGCAAGGAGATCCTGTCGTGCCAGTTCCAGCCTCGCATTGAAGACCGGATCGTTTTCTGCAGCGACGGTATTGCACAGTCGGGTCTGGGCAGTGACAAGTATCCCCTCGGCTGGGGACGTGAGCAGATGGAGGCCTATGCCATCCGGTTACTGGACGGAAATCCGAACCTTTCTGCCAGCCGCCTGGCAGTGAAGATGGTCAATATGGCCCACCGGAACGATGGATATGTATCCAAGGACGACACCAGTTGTACCAGCATCTATTTCAGGAAACCCCGAAAATTACTGATCGTTACCGGGCCTCCCTATGAAGAGGAGAATGACCGGAAACTGGGAAATGCTGTCAAAGAATTCAAAGGGAAAAAGGTGGTTTGCGGGGCTACAACTGCAGATATCATCGCACGGGAATTAGGAGTAGAGATAGAGGACAGTCTTGTTTTCGAGGATCCCGACCTTCCTCCGGTCTCCCATATGGAGGGGATCGATCTGGTGACTGAAGGAATTCTGACCATCACCAAAGCAACCCGGATCCTGAAAGAGTATGCTGTCTCTACTTCCCTTGGAAAAGGACCCGCGGACCGTATTGTAAAGCTGGTGCGCCAGAGCGATGAGATCCATTTCATTATAGGCACCCGTGTAAACATAGCCCATCAGGATCCCAATCTCCCGGTGGATCTGGAGATTCGTCGGACGGTAGTCAAACGTATGGCCAGGTTACTGGAAGAGAAATTCCTCAAGGAGATTTCGATTCGCTACATATGACCCATTCTGTTTTGGCACATTTATTGATTTATGGAGTCGAATTGCGCCGTGATGACAGAATGGCGAAATCAAAAGTGAAGGAGCAGGAGTCATGCAAGGTTTTTTGAACGGTTTGGAAGATTTGCTTATCCCGCTGGATGAGGAAACAGAATATATTCCACTTTTATCCGAGGAAGAAGAGGAGGATCTGAAAAAGATGAACATTCCCGATGTTCTTCCTATTCTCCCCCTTAGAAATACGGTGCTCTTCCCCGGGGTGGTAATTCCCATCACTTTGGGAAGGGACAAATCGCTGCGGTTGGTCCAGGAGGTCTATAAAAAGAATAAGATCCTCGGAGCCATTGCGCAGAAAGATGGAACGGTGGATGATCCGGATCTGGACGACCTGTATCAGGTGGGTACAGTAGCTCAGATACTGAAGATACTTGAAATGCCGGACGGAAGCACCTCGGTGATCATTCAGGGAAGGAAACGTTTCCGGCTGGATGATATGCTGACGGAGAAGCCCTATCATGTGGCAAAGATCACCCCGCTTGAAGATGCCAAGGAGAAGTCCTCCGGTGAGGCCAAGGCGGTTGCTGCCGCGCTGAAGGAATTGGCTATCAAGATTATTAAACTCTCTTCCAACATTCCCACGGAAGCTACTTTTGCGGTCAAGAATATTGAGAGTCCTTCTTTTCTGGTCAATTTTCTGGCATCTAACAGTGAACTGGATCTGAAGCAAAAGCAGGGGCTGCTGGAAACTAACAGTGTCTCCAAGCGAGGTTTTATCCTCCTGGAAAATCTGTCCAAGGAGGTCCAGATGCTGGAGCTGAAAAATGACATTCAGACAAAGGTAAAGAGTGATCTGGACCAGCAACAGAGGGAATTCCTCCTTCACCAGCAAATGAAAACGATCCAGGACGAACTGGGAGGATCTCCTCAGGATCAGGAGGTGGTCGAATTTCGTCAACGTGGAAAGAAAAAAAGGTGGAGCAAAGAGGTGGAGGCAGCTTTTGAAAAGGAGCTGGAGAAACTCCTGCGACTCAATCCCGCCACCGGGGAGTATTCCGTTCAGGTGAATTATATCCAGACATTGCTCGATCTACCCTGGAATGAGTATACCAAAGATAACTTCAATCTGAAAAGGGCCAGCAGGATCCTGGACAGAGATCATTTCGGACTGGAGAAGGTGAAGGACCGAATTCTGGAGCACCTGGCAGTACTGAAACTCAAAGGCGATCTGAAGTCCCCAATTCTTTGCCTGGTAGGCCCTCCGGGAGTGGGGAAAACCTCCCTCGGTAAATCCATCGCCCATGCCCTGAACCGCAAGTATGTCAGAATGTCATTAGGTGGACTGCATGATGAGGCCGAGATCCGGGGACACCGGAAAACCTACATCGGGGCTATGCCGGGAAGAGTGATTCAGAATCTTAAAAAGGTCAAATCGTCCAACCCGGTGTTCGTGCTTGATGAGATCGATAAGGTGGGCAGGGATGCCCAGGGAAATCCGGCTTCGGCATTGCTGGAGGTACTCGATCCTGAACAGAACAGCACTTTCCATGACAACTTTCTTGAGCTGGACTATGATCTTTCGCGGGTGATGTTCATCGCCACCGCCAATACTGCTGCAGGAATCAATCCGGCATTGCTGGACAGGATGGAGGTGATCGATCTTTCGGGTTACATTGTGGAAGAGAAGATCGAAATCGCCAAAAGACATCTGATCCCCAAGCAGATCAAAAACCACGGGCTGTCCCGCAGTCAATTATCTATTCCTGCCAAAACCCTGGAGTACATCGTAGAGAGCTATACCCGTGAATCGGGTGTGCGTCAGATGGACAAGCAAATCGCCAAACTGGTCAGGGTGGCTGCCAAGCACATCGCCTTTGAGAATTCCTTCTCCAGGAGGCTGGGCAGGGACCATGTAACAGAAATTCTGGGACCTCCCAGGTATATCCGGGAGAAGTATGACGGTAATTCACATGCGGGTGTGGTGACAGGTCTGGCCTGGACGGCCACCGGGGGTGAGATCCTGTTCGTGGAAACCTCCCTCAGCCAGGGCGAAGGAAAGCTTACCCTGACGGGAAACCTGGGTGATGTGATGAAGGAATCTGCCATACTGGCGCTGGAATATCTGAAATCGCACAGCTCCAGTTTTTCCATTGATCCCCCGCTGTTGAAAAAGTATAATGTGCATGTGCATGTTCCGGAAGGAGCCATCCCTAAAGACGGCCCCTCGGCCGGGGTAGCCATGATGACCTCCATTGCCTCCGCTTTTACCCAGAGGAAAGTAAGGGACCATACCGCTATGACAGGAGAGATTACCTTAAGGGGCCGTATCCTTCCGGTGGGCGGGATCAAAGAAAAGATCCTTGCTGCCAAACGGGCCGGCATCACCGATATCGTCATCTCCATGGAGAACCGAAAGGATGTGGAGGAAATCAATGAGATCTATCGCAAAGGTCTGGAATTCCATTATGTGAATGAAATTTCCGAATTAATGGAATTTGCCTTGCTTCATGAAAGGGTGGAGCACCCCATGAAACTCTCCTAACAGATCAACAGCTTGGCTGTTTCAAAACCGTCTTGCTTCTTTATCTTCACGAAATAGATTCCGCAGGGAAGTCCCTTTCCTTCCAGGTCCGAAAGCCGGAATGAATCAAGCTCTTTTGAGCGATACTTGAAGACCGGCATTCCTTCCAGGTTAAATACTTCTACCATGGTATTGCAAATTGGTTTTCGATAGGGTTTATCAGGCCTAATTTAAGCCCAAGGAATACCAATGTAAAGAGAATTGCTACTTATTGTATGAATCATGGCTCCCCGGAAATGAACCAATGACATCCATGGATGAATCATTCTAGGAAAAAGTGGCCTCGATAATTTTGATCTTCTGAGAGGGTATCCGGATGGACTGGGATTGTCCTCCGAATTCAAGAAGACAGCTGCAGCTTTTACGATCGACTTTAGATAAATATTTGATATTCAATAGATAAGAGCGGCTTGCTCTGAAAAAACTGCTTCCAATAAACAGCTCTTCAATGGATCCCAGATTCTGGGTGGTCAGTTCTTTGTTGCCGCCCGCCAGCTGAATATGGGTGTAGTTGCCATCGGCCTGGCAGAAGACCACCTCCCTTGGATCTATGAGAATATATCCCGAGCGGGTATTTAACTTGACTTTGGCAGGGACACTTTCCCTGAGTATATGCATCAGCTGATCCATATTCTGGTGCTGTTCCCTGGTGCTGCTGTTTTTGAACCGATCCACGGCCGCCTTCAAATCGTCTGTCCGAATCGGTTTCAGGATGTAGTCAAATGCCGAATTCCGTATGGCCTGGATGGCATAATGTTCGTGGGCAGTAACGAAAATAATACCCGGATTTTGTCCGCCCTCGTGGGCCTGTTCGATAAAACAAAACCCATCCTTGTCGGGCATGTGAATATCGAGAAACACCAGTTCGGGTTCATGGACCCGGAGAAGCTCAAGGGCCTCTTCCACGTTTCCCGCCATTCCGATCACCTCCACTCCGTCCATGGAACCCAGGAGGTACTTCAGCAGTTCCCTTGCCTCCGGATCATCATCCACAATAAGGATTTTCAGCAAACGATTCATAGAGAACGAGGTGTGTGGGCTAGCTTTTGCCCGCAAGATAGAAAAATTCCAATTTTTTTTGTAATCTTCACTCCTTATTGCGCAAAAACCGGCATGCCTTACCCCCTTACACAGAGAAATACGGCCAATTTCGGCACTCTTCCGGTCTTTATGACCACTATCTCCACCATCCTTGGTGCCATCCTGTTTCTCAGATTCGGATATGCAGTGGGACATCAGGGATTCTTCGGGGTATTGGGAATCATCCTGCTTGGTCACATGGTCACTGTTCCCACTGCCATGGCAGTGGCCGAGATCGCCACCAATCAGAAGGTACAGGGAGGAGGGGCCTACTACATCATCAGCCGTTCATTCGGGATCAATATCGGGGCTGCCATCGGGATCGCCCTCTACCTGAGCCAGGCCATCAGTGTTGCATTCTATGTCATCGCGTTTTCGGAAGCATTTGACCCGGTTATCCGCTATCTTCATTATGAAATCCAGCTTCCATTGCTGGATAAGCGTTGGATCGGATTGATCAGCATGGGACTGCTT
This sequence comes from uncultured Bacteroides sp., assembly GCA_964604655.1. Taxonomy (GTDB): domain Bacteria; phylum Bacteroidota; class Bacteroidia; order Bacteroidales. The sequence goes on from CAZRZY010000002.1 coordinate 31,940, forward strand.
TCCGCTATCATCCTCACCCGGGGGGCCAATATAGGGATGAAAGCACTTTACTTTGTGGTGGCACTGTTATTTACCTCTCTGCTCTTCTTCTTCCTCGGTCAGCCTACCATCACAGCCGAACCCGGGCCCCGTCAGGCACAGATACAGAATCCGGATGACTTTTTCTTTGTTTTTACCATTGTATTCCCGGCATTCACCGGACTGGTGGCGGGTCTGGGTCTTTCGGGAGACCTGAAGAATCCGAGCCGGTCCATACCAAGGGGTACGCTATGGGCAACCATGACGGGATTCGTAGTTTACATTTTTGTGGCATACAAACTCGCCATCAGTGCGAGCCCCGAAGAGCTGGCTTCCGACCAGCTGATCATGGAAAAGATCGCCCTCTGGGGACCCATCATCCCCATTGGTCTGGCGGCCGCATCCCTCTCCTCGGCCCTGGGTTCGGTCATGGTGGCTCCCAGAACCCTTCAGGCCATGGGATATGACGATGTGTTCCCCGGATCAGGACTGAATGAGTGGCTTTCCAGGGGCAAGAAAAAAGACAACGAACCCACCAATGCGGGACTGGTGAGTGTTATAATCGGGTTCTTCTTCGTGGCGGTGGGTGACATCGATATGGTGGCCCGGATCATCTCCATGTTCTTTATGGTGACATACGGGGTCATCTGTCTCATCTCTCTTCTGGAGCATTTTGCGGCAGACCCCTCATACCGGCCTACCTTCCGTTCACGATGGTATCTCTCGCTGCTGGGAGCAGTCACCTCCTTCTGGCTCATGTTCCGCATGAATGCTCCTTACGCCCTGCTTTCCCTGATCACCATGGTAGGGATCTACCTGATGGTTTCCAGCTATAAACAGCGGGAGAAAGGCCTGGTGAATCTGTTCAGGGGGGTGGTTTTCCAGGCAAGCCGTCAACTCCAGATTCTGGCCCAGCGAGCCGACAGGGAGGACCTGGATACCCACTGGCGCCCCTTTACCATCTGTGTATCCCCGGATACCTTCATGCGCAGGAGTGGATTTGATATGCTGCGATGGATCTCCCTGAAGTACGGTTTTGGCACCTATATTCATTTCATCAAAGGCTTTCTCACCGAGAAAACCAACAGGGAGTCGAAGGAGGTGCTGCAGAAACTGATACAGTTGGCTGCAGGCACCAAGAACAAGGTGTATCTCGACACCATCATCAGTCCGTCCTATACATCGGCCATTGCTCAGGTGATCCAGCTTTCCGGAATATCCGGGAAAGGGAATAACATGATCCTGTTCGAATTCTCCCAGTCCGATCCCGAATCACTGGAAGAAGCCTTAAACACCTATGATATACTGTATGCTACCGGATTCGACCTTTGCGTATTGAGCACCTCATACAAAGGATTCGGGTATAAGAAACAGATCCACATCTGGATCACCTCGGCCGATTACGAAAACGCCAACCTGATGATTCTGCTGGGGTATATCATCCTGGGGCATCCTGAATGGAAGGAAGGATTTATTAAGATTTTCGCTGTTTTCCAGCATGAAGAGGCGGAAAAGAAGCAGGAAGACCTGAAGGAACTGATCAAGGAGGGAAGACTTCCCATTTCCCTGTCCAATGTCAACCTGATCACGGCGCGGGAAAGTATCGATACCCGCGAAACCATCAGCGAAGTCTCGGTGGATGCTGACCTGACCATAGCGGGATTCAGGCATGAAAAGATCAAGACGGAGGGCTATAAACTATACACCGGGTATGAGAAACTGGGAAACGTACTTTTTGTGAGTGCCAACAAGAAAAAAGAGATCAACTGAGCTTCTATGGAAAAAGAACGGATAATGAAAAAGATCGCCGTGTTCCCCGGATCGTTCGATCCTTTCACGGTGGGACATGAGAACATTGTCCTGAGGGCATTGAGTCTTTTTGATGAGATCATTGTAGCCATCGGGATTCACTCCACCAAGCAGCCTCTTCTGAAGATCGAATCGAGGGTGAAAATGGTCAACTATATCTTCCGGCACAACCAGGGGGTCCATGCCGACTCCTTCGGAGGCCTCACCGTGGACTATTGCAGGAAGGTAAAGGCCACTCACATGCTTCGGGGGATCAGGACAGCGGCCGACTTCGAATACGAACGTGCCATCGCCCAGATCAATAAACGAATGCTTCCGGAGGTGGAATCCGTCTTCCTGCTGACCACGCCGGAGCACACTCCAGTAAATTCAACCATTATCCGCGACATCATCCGGAATGGCGGCGATCCATCCCAGTTCATCCCCGAGGGTATCGATATCAAGGATTACCTATGAAAAGGTGGCTCTGGATCCTTTTCCTGACGGGTGAAATTACGGTGCCCGCCTCCGGGTTTCATCTCCCGGCAAACGACTCCGGCCGCGTAGTGATCCGGGGCACGGACCCCGGGTACAGCGGAAAAATACTTTTCCTGACTATCGAACCCAGTCCCTTTTCATCCCTTCCATACAGAGCGAGAGAAATTCAGTGCGATGATTCAGGAAGCTTCCGGGCAACCTTTGATCTTCCGGAAGGGAGAGTGATATATCTCAATACAGGAATCTATGAAGCCTATCTTTTTGTGAGACCGGGATTCAACTACCGGGTGAAACTGCCGGTATACCGGGAGCTGGCTTACATTGATCAGGTATCCCCCTATTTTAAGCCCCTTTCGCTGCCCCTCATGATACTGGATCGACGATCCATTGAAACCGGAATAACGACGGATGGCCCGGAAGATGTAAATCACCGTGTGGCCAGGTTTGACTCCCTCTTTCACATCGTTAACGAACAGGTGATCATGAACCGGCGCCTTGGAGTCGACAGTAAGCTGGACTCTCTGGTCCGGCGGCTGGAAACCATCTATCCGGAAGATACTTCTGATTACTTTACTGCCCACCGTAAATACCGGTACGGATTCCTGCAGCTGAATGAAGGGAAAACCGGACTGGCGGCCATCAGCAGAGAATTTCTGGGCCCGTCCATCCGGGACTCGCATCCCGGCTTCATGGAATTATTCCGTACCATGTTCAAGGATTTCCTTGTATACTATGCACGGACCCCGGAAGGAAAGGAACTGCCCGGTCAGATCAACCATCATCATGATCTTCAGGCAGTTAGAAACACCCTCACCGGACACCCTGCGGTGTGGAACGATACCGTTGCCGATATGATCCTCCTGCAGGAATTACCCTCACTCTTTTATGGAGGCTTTTATCATAAAGCCTCCATCCTGATCCTGCTCGACTCGATGACCAGCCATCCGGTAAGGGAGGATTTCCTGGCCTATTCAAGGGAACTTAATGAGCGGCTTTCGAGCCTGCTGACCGGGCACTCGCCCCCCCACATTTCCATGGCCGATCTCCTGGGAAAACCATACCATCTGGAAGATTCAAAGGGCCGTTATGTCTACCTGATGTTCTGCACACCCGAACACTATGGATGCATGACGGAATATCCCTTCCTTCGCTCCTACCACCAACGGCTGTCCGAATACCTGGAAGTGATCACCATTATGGTGGCAACTACCAGGGAAGAGGTAATTGACTTCATGTCCAGGAACGGTTATGAGTGGAGAGCATTTTACTTTGGTGATCAACCGGGAATCCTGGAGGACTACCTGATCAAGGCTTTCCCCACTGCCTACCTGATCGGACCGGATGGAAGGATGGTTTTATCCCCCGCCTCCATGCCCTCTGACGGACTGGAACAGCAACTTTTCCGTATCATGCGTTCCAGAGGAGAGTTGTAAAAGGTTCCCTACAATTCGGCCAGCCCGTTCTTGAAAGCATAGATGATCAGGTTAACCGTATTGTTGGTACCGGTTTTCTGGAACAGGCTGCTTTTATGCTTTTCCACAGTCTTGATGCTCAGGTGTACCTGACCGGCCATCTGATTATTACTGAAGCCTCTACAGATCAGGTCCAAAATCTCCACCTCCCTCTCTGTAAACTCAGGCATGGAAGACTTCCGTTCAGCATCTTTTCTGATCCGTTTGAGGTTTTGGGCTACCGTCCGGACGATTTCATCCGAAAAGTAATTGCCCCCTTCCCTGACTCTGAGCAGTGCATTTTCAAACTCCTCGGGTGTGCTCCGTTTAAGCATATATCCTTCCACTCCCAGGAGCATCATCTGTTCCACATAATGTTCATCGTGAAAGGTAGTCAGAACAATGATCTTCAGTTCCGGGTATCGTTCCAGCGCCTTCCTGGTAGCTTCTATCCCTCCCAGGACAGGCATGTGGATATCCATCAATACAATGTCAGGTCGCCAATCCGCCAGAAGGGACAGGAATTCCCTCCCATTGGAGGCCTCCCTGACCTCACCCATAAATGAGAAATGTGAGAGCAGCAGTTTCAGGCCGTCCCTGAAAATCTGGTGATCATCCACGATCAGGAGGTTCATCTGTTCTCCCATAGCATTCCTGGTTTTAGATGTTTTTCCGGCTTCGTATTCACTCGCACGATAATATCGATCTCTACCCCCCGGTCCGGAAGAGAATTTATCTGGCAGATCCCATCCATCGACTCGACTCTCCGGAGCAGATTATAGAGGCCCCCCTTATTATCCTCCATGAAAACCGGGTCCGTGACAAATCCCACCCCGTCGTCCCGGTACTCCAGATGGAACTCCCTCTTTACATTGTAGAAGCGGAAAGAGGCATTGGAAGCGTGGGAGTGTTTCAGTGCATTATTGATCAGTTCGGTGCATATCCGGAACAAGAGGACTCCCGTACGCTCCTGAAACTGGACATCCAGACCCGAATCATCGATAGTGAAGCGGGTTTTGCCCAATTGGTTGACCCGGCCGATGATGCTCCTGATGCTTGTCACAAGACCATAACGGGACAGCAATGATGGATTCAGATTGTTGATCACCTCCTCAATACTTGTAATGGCGTCATTGGAAAGCCTGTTCAGATTCCTGAGCTGCTTCCTTAACTGGGAATGACCGGCGAACTCCTTTTCTAAAACCTGGACGTGCATCAGTAAACCGGAAAGCAACGAGCCGAGTCCGTCGTGCAGATCCGCAGCGATCCGCTCCCGTTCACGGTTCTCCACCTCGACGGTCTTATTGATCAGGCTCCGGTCGGCCCTGATCAGCCTGTTCACCAGCAGGATAATCACAAACCCTGCCAGTGCCAGAAAGAGAAGGCCAAGGGTCACGATCCCGATGATCTGCCACCGGTAATTCCGGTTTTCGAGCACCAGCAAACCAAGAAGATGCGTTTCATACTCCTTGTATTTCAGATTGAATTCATTCAATCGTTCATACAGAAGATTCCTCTCGCTCTCCGCTTTGCCTGCATCCCAATCCCGAATGGCCCTTTGTAACTCGGTGAGCTGAATCTGCAGTGTATCATAATCGGAGATAACAGAGAATCCATCTTCGGGGGCATGTCGAACATACGGGCAGTCGATCATGGCATGCAGAGCTGAAAACTGATATTTCAGGGAATCGAGCTGCTTAAATAACGCTTCCGTTCCGGTAATACCCTCCCCGAGCACGATTCCATCCAGAATGGCCCTGACCCTGAGGATCTCCTTTTCCGCATTCCCCACATTCCTGAAAAAGGTGAGATACCTTTCATCCCTTCTTTCGCTGGAAACGAAGATCAGGGTGATGCCGGAGGTGATCAGGATACTGTATACGATCAGGCTGATGATCACCGCCCTCTTCAGGAACATATTTCTCTGCAGTCCCAATGGATGATTTCTACCTGCAAAAATAGAAAACATCCGGTAGAAAGAGAGATGATTCTATCTCAAACCGCTACCTAAAGAGTCGTACTGATGAGGAATGTGGCGGCAAAAGCGATGATGGCGTAAAGTTCGGGAAACACTGCCAGGATCATGGTATTCCCGAAAACATCGTGACCCGATCCAATAGCGGCGATACCGTTAGAGGTCACACCCCCTTGCCGGCGGGCGGACCATAGTCCCACAAATCCCAGCGAAATACCGGCTGCAAGGATCGCCACCCCCTGAAGCATCGTCATGCCTTCCTGGATCACTCCCTGGGAATTAATGACAAAGAAGCCGGCAAACCCATAGAGTCCCTGAGTACCGGGCAGGGCACTCAATAGCATATAGTTTCCAAAAGCACCAGGATTCTTCTTCAGGGCCCCCACAGTGGCATTCCCTCCCATGGATACCCCGATAGCGCTTCCTATGCCGGCCAGCACCAACATTAGAGCAAGTCCTGCATAGGCGAGCATCACCGGCACATTTCCGGCATTTGAAGCAATTGTTGTTTCCATAATCCTATTTTTCTGTTTTTATTAGTTATTAATTTTAAATGGAGAATATTGTTTCCCTCCCCCTGAAAACCCCGCATTCTTGTAGAATTCAACGAACGTAAGCCTCATAGGGTGAATAAAGCCCCCGAGAGTGGCCAGGAACAGGTTTATGGAGTGACCTGCAAGCAGAAGTATCAGAAAAAGCAGCCATCCTACATATGGTACGTTGAGTAATTGCAGAGATATATCATTGAAAACGAATCCCAGGATGGCAGAAGAGATTCCCAGTGCGAAGAGGCGGATATAGGACAGAAGGTCCCCGAACACTCCGGTTACCATGTTATAGGAGTCCCAAATACCACCTCCGATTCGTGCCACTACACCCGCACCTGGCTTGTTGAGAATAAAAATCAGGATGCCCGATATACCCAGTAACGAGTAATAGACATATTCAAGTATTGTACTCTCCATTACACCCGTGAAACGAAGGATGAGCGTGAAAATCAGGATCAGCCATCCGACCGTCGAGAAAGCATGCTTGAAGCCCTGCTGGCGGCTGATGTTTAATATCCGGAGGAAGATCCCGAAAATGATCTGCAATCCTCCGATGAGGATGGAGAGATAAAACATGCTGAGCGAGTCCTGCATCAGATGCCTGAATCGTCCCACGATGGGGATGCCGGCCACAGCGGACCTGATCAATTCGTTTTCGTACCGGCCTGCCGGATCTGCACCGATCTCCTGTTCCACGGCTGCCAGGAATTCACTCCGGTCTTTATGGTACTCTCCCTCCATGACGCGAAGTTCCGAAATCACGGTCCCGGGTACTCCCGATTCCTCCAGTTGTTCGATACTGGACGGGGTCAGTGTATATCCGCTGTCAATAAGATTGACTCCGAAAAACGTTCCCGAAAGCAGTCCAAACAGGATGGTGGCTACTCCCAGGTATTGGGTCAGGCTCAGGATGGGCCGGAACTCCTTTTTCGCTTTCAGCTTCAGAATGGAGGCAAAAATGAGAAAGAACACTCCATAGCCTGCATCCCCGAGGCAGAAGCCAAAAAACAGCATGAAGAATGGGGCGAAATAGGGGGTCAGATCCATCTCACGGTAAGAGGGGAGGTCAAACAGATTACTGATCGGTTCGAACAGCCTGGAGAACCTCCCGTTCTTCAGCTGTACGGGAGGCAAATCTCCCTCTTCAGGTCTCGTCTCCAGATGAACCACCCTCCTCTTGTCTGCCAGTTGATGGACCTCTTCTTCAGAATCTGCCGGTACCCAACCCTCCAGTATCCGCAAGGTATCTTCCGATGCACTTTGAGTATCCTGATAAACGTGAAGTATGGAAATTTTGCTCTCCAGGCGGCGCACCGGTTCTTCCACCATCTGCGGTACCGTCTTTGAAAAGCCGGCCAGTTGCTCCTGCAGGGCCTCGCTGTTATTTTCCTTTTTCTTCAGATCCTCCTGGACCTCGTCGAGCGAACGGTCGAAAGATTTCTCCTGTTCCACATTGATATCAGGGGTATCCCCTTTCGGAACTAACAAAAGGAAATAAACACTACCACCCGTCCTGTTAATGATAAAAAGATGCTCCCTGGATTCCCATTCCGGTTCAAACTGATGGGAGGAACATTTCAGGAAATATGGCTGATACCCCGCCTCCGTAAAACCCTTCAGATCATCAGGTTCAAAACTACCCCACGGAAGAATCCGGTCCCTCTCTTTCCTGAGTTCTTCGATCTCCTGTCCGAGAATATCGATGGCCTCTTCCAGACCCTCCACCTCCATCAGAATTTCATTCAGGCTGCTTCCCCTCGGCTTAGCCTCAGGAGACTCCGGACACTCTTCACCCGATTTTTTCAGAACTTCCAGCATCTCCTTTGCTCTCTCCACCTGGGATTCCAAATGATCCATATTCTCATCCCTTTCTCCATCCTCTCTTTCAATGACATGAAGGATTCCCAGATTCCCCAGATCCTTTAGAAACTCTTCGTACTCCTTATGAAATACAAGGAATGCATATTTTTTCATTCGCGCAATCATAGCTCTGCCTCCGCTGTTTTCTGCTGTCTGTTCTTTACAATTTTTTGCGCTGCCTTGGTCAGATTTTCCTCATCCTCGAGGAATCTTTTGATCTTCCGGATCGCTTCATTGTATTCAGGGATCTGAACTTTCTCATAAAGATTAACCTTCTGGGTCGTCTTTTTCCTGGCGAATTCAAGCATTTCCATCTTCATCACTGACAGCTCTTTTCGGATCACAAGCTTCATCATCTCCTCCACTACCTCGATCCCTTCCAGAAACCATTTGGGTTTCAGGAATACATCGAAGTCCCTGATGTGGAAAGTGACATCATCCAGTTCCGGAGTCTTCACGCCGGCGATCTTCTTATACTTCACCATCACGTCTTCCACCTCCACCAGTTTCCGGTCAAATTCGTTCCACATCCTTAAATCCCGGTCCCGCTCTCTGATCAGCCTTTCAAGGGAGTTGGCAATCTCAGCCGTTTTCTTTTTGGAGATCTTCACCTCCATCCTCAGGGCAGCCTCCTTATTCTTAAGCGTGGGGAGGGCCCGTTCACGAATAGCCAGCTGCTTGTTCAGTGCCTGCAGTGAAGTTTTATTATACTGAAATGAAAGGCTCATGATTCATTATTATGATTCTGTTTCGGACTGCGTTCCCGGCTGTTTTTCCGTGCCGTTGGGCCAGTATTTCGCGACCAGTTCTTCCTTGATCCCCGCCTCTGCTTTTGAAAAGTGGCTAGCCAGCAGTTTCCAGCCCACATCGAGCATTTCATTCAGTGACCGTTTCACATCCACTGCCAGCAGCTGTTCTGTGTACTCCTCCGCAAATTTGAGCGCTCTCTCATCATACCCGGTAAGATCAAAACCGTTTTCCCTCTTGGTGCGGGCATTGGCTGCATCTGCATACAGGCGTATGGCCGTATTCATCACCTGCGGATGATCTTCACGGGTCTGTTTTCCGATCACCAGCTGCTTTAACCTGGAAAGTGACCGGAACGGATCGATGATAACCTTTCCCACGTCCGTGTCACGTCGCAGGAATAACTGGCCTTCCGTAATATAGCCGGTATTGTCCGGAATCGCATGAGTAATATCACCTCCCGAAAGCGTGGTCACCGCCACGATGGTGATGGAACCGCCATCGGGAAACTGAACAGCTTTCTCATAGATCTTGGCAAGGTCACTGTAAAGGGAACCCGGCATACTGTCCTTTGAAGGAATCTGGTCCATTCGGTTGGATACGATGGAGAGGGCATCCGCATAGAGTGTCATATCGGTCAGAAGGACCAGGACTTTCTGATGGTGTTCCGAAGCATAATATTCTGCGGTAGTCAGCGCCATATCGGGCACCATCAGCCGTTCAACGGGCGGATCATCGGTGGTGTTTACAAATGCAATGATCCGGTCGAGTGCTCCTGCATTATCGAAAGCATTCTTGTAAAAAAGATAATCGTCATTGGAGAGACCCATTCCCCCCAGAATGATCTTGTCCGCCTCCGCCCGAAGGGCCAGCATCGCCATGATCTGGTTAAACGGCTGGTCGGGATCTGCAAAGAAGGGAATCTTCTGCCCGGTAACCAGTGTGTTGTTCAGGTCAATTCCCGCGATCCCGGTAGAGATCAGCTGTGATGGTTGTTCCCGCCTCACCGGGTTCACCGAAGGGCCTCCAATTTCACGCTCCTTGCCGGTAAGCTCAAAGCCTCCATCGATCGGATCGCCAAAGGCATTCAGGAAACGGCCCTCCAGGTCGGGTCCGATTTTCAGGGAAGGTGCCCTGCCCAGGAATATCACTTCCGCATTGGTGGGGATGCCTTCCGTCCCAGAGAATACCTGCAGGGTAATCTCATCGCCCAGAATTTTTACCACCTGTGCCAGCCTGCCATCAATTATGGCCAGTTCTTCATAACCGACATTATCGGCCTTCAGGGAGCATGTGGCCTTCGTAATTTTGTCAATTTTCGTATAGACTTTCTGAAATGCTTTTTTCATCACCTAACTGAATAATATCCTGATTTCATGCATTAACCTTCTCTGTCTGCGATATTCTTTCCTGGATGGTCTGTGCCAGCTTCTCTTCATATTCCTTGAATTGCCCTGACTGAAACTCAGCGTAGTTCATCTGTTTCATAGTATTGATCAGGGAACGGAAATAGAGGCCGACCTCTTCGAATTTTTCAAAACTGAAATCGGTCCGCACAATTTCCAATACCTTTTCGAGCATATATTTTTGCCTTTCCCAAGGGGTCATCCTGTCGATCTCGTCAAATGCATCCTGTTGCAGGATCACGAAATCAAGCACCTCCGATTTCCAGAAAAGGATATGATGATCAATGGGAACCCCGTCATCTCCCAGAATATTGATCTGCTCCTGTGCTTCTTTCCCCTTTATAAGAATATCCCGGGTAAAGTCGACCTGTTCCAGCCAATGTTCAGAAATCTGCTGTTTCATAGTTTCCTGAACTTCTTCGTACTCGAGGTATTTCGAATAGCTGTCGATGGGATCTATGGCAGGATAACGTTTACCGTCGGCTCGCTGCTGCGAAAGAGCATAAAAGCAGCGCGCTGTCTTTTTCGTGGCCTCCGTCACAGGCTCTTTGAGGTTTCCGCCTGCTGGCGAAACTGTCCCAATAAAAGTAATGGAACCGGTTTTCCCGTTATTCAGTTCCACATATCCGGCACGGGAATAAAAATTGGAGATAATAGCCGGAAGGTCCATCGGAAAGGCATCCGGTCCGGGTAACTCCTCCATCCTGTTGGACATCTCCCTCAGTGCCTGTGCCCAGCGCGAAGTTGAATCGGCCAGCATCAGCACTTTCAGACCCATGTTCCTGTAATACTCGGCAAGGGTCATGGCCGTGTAAACGGATGCTTCTCTTGCAGCCACCGGCATGTTAGAGGTATTGGCAATGATGGTGGTGCGCTCGATCAGTTTAGCCCCGGTCCTTACATCTTCCAGTTCGGGAAATTCCTTAAAGATCTCCACCACTTCGTTGGCCCGTTCTCCACATGCTGCGACAATAACGATATCGGCTTCAGCCTGCCGTGAGATGGCATGCTGCAGAACGGTCTTGCCGCACCCGAATGGTCCCGGGATAAACCCCGTCCCTCCCTCGGCGATGGGATTCAGTGTATCAATGGCCCTGACCCCTGTTTCAAGCAGTTTATAGGGCCTCGGTTTGTGGCGAAAACGCTTCATGGCTTTTTTTACGGGCCACTTCTGGACCATGGTTACCTCTCGCTTATTGCCCTCCATCGATTCCAGCTCGGCCACGGTATCATTGATGCGGTAGCTACCTTCCGAAACCAGGCTGTTCACTTTCCACTCCCCTTCCAATGTCAAAGGAACCATAATCTTATGCATAAGCAGATTCTCTTTCACCTCTCCCAGCCAGTCACCCGCCTGAACCACGTCTCCGGCTTTCGCAATGGGGGTGAAATCCCACTCTCTGGATTCATCCAGAGGAGAGGTGTATTCACCCCTGCGAAGGAAAACACCCGTCATGCTGTCGAGATCGTTCTGCAAACCGTCGTAATTGCGACTCAGAATGCCAGGTCCCAGAGTTACCTCCAGCATTTTTCCGGTGAATTCTACTTCGACCCCTATTTTGAGTCCGCGTGTACTCTCGAAAACCTGAACGTAGACGAGCCGGTTGTCCACCTTAATGACTTCAGCCATCAGGTCGGCCTCTTTATGCTTGATCATGCAAATCTCGTTCTGCGCAACCGGATCATCCACTTCCACGATCACCAGATTTGCAATGATTCCTTTCACTTTTCCTAACGTCGCCATATTTTTTTTTCAATTATTTCTGTTCCGTTGTCTTTACACCTGAAACTGCATACTCCTGAGCACCTTTGATAATCTTTCTCAATTGTGCCTCACCTTGGTCATGATCCAGCCTGGACCACCTGTCGATCATCATCAGTTGAAAAAGATATCCGATCACCCGGTCAATGGTAAAGGATTCGAAAAAAAGCAATTCATCGATCAGTCTCCACCGCATCTGATCATATTTCATCTCTTTCTCTTCAATGGAAGGAAGCTCCGCAAAGCAAATAATTTCATTGAAAAGATCGAAATCCGCAGGCTGAGTCATCGATTTGGTCAGATGCTCGCGAAGGTGCGAGATAAGTTCACTGTTCCCTGTAAGAAAGTCTCCCGGATCCAGAGCATGGTTCCTCGTTTCAATATAGGTCAGCAGGTTGGCAATATCATACTCCAGCCTGGTATACTCCCGGAGAAACGGGCATCCATACTGCATCACATGCTGATAATAATGCCCGGCCAGTCTTTGGCTGCACTCCAAACTTTCAAATTCCCTGTCTCCCCAGTAATCGCTCAATAATTCGGCCATATAGGAGGGGAGAATATCCGGTTGGGGAATGATGGCAGAGAAAAGATCGGTCTGCGCCTTGAAATCCTCCGGGCTGTAGTTGGCTCCATTCTCTTCATCCACCGTTCCCGATTTCAGGAAATCCAGCAGGTTCTCATGATCCTTCCTAAGGAAAACCAGCTTCACCTGTTCAAAATCCTCCGGATAAAGCTCGAACTCCAGTTGCTTCTTAAAATCGGCAACACTGATCCAGATCTTCTCCTGTTCAAGATGAAGATCGGGTAATCCTGCAATCAAGTAATGATATCGGTCCGGACTCATCATTTATTTTTATCGCTAAAAAGAAATTCGATGGTTTTCGGCTTGAAATGTTCTTTAATAAATTGTTCAAACGCTTCATCCGACATGGAGATCTTGTAGTTCCCCTCTTGTGGGTGTATCTCAAACCCCTTATCGATACCAGGATAGGCTTTCACTACCAAACCTTGATCCATCAACTCTTTCACCTTTGCCTGAAAATGTGCTTCAATGTGCTCCAGCTGCTCCTCAGGGATCAGCAACTGAAGAACTGCATCTTCGTGGAAATTCCTCCAGTTCTTGACCATCGATTCGAGTAATTCACTCATAAAATCCTGATCTTCCAAACTGGAATTCAGCGGCTCCTTGATAACGGAGGTCTGGATCAGTTCAGCAATGTCACTTTTCAGATGAGCAAGCGCCTGCTGCTGGGAAAGTCGAATCTCCGACTTCACCCTTTCGGCCAACTCTTCTGCCGATCGTTTAGCATCGTCGCGAATCTTCTCAGCTTCTTTGCGTGCCTCTTCCTTGATCTTCTTTGCCGAAGTTTTCGCCTCCTCAATGATTCGTTCCGAATCCCGGCTGGCCTTCTCAAACCCCTCCCGGTGAATTTTTTCCGCTATTTCCTTGATCTTATGATCTGTTTCCATGAGATGTGATTTTTAGAATAATCCGTTACTTTTTTTTCGATCATGCAGGAGCGCTGTTGTGCCATTTCACAGAGAAATGAGTATTAGTGCCCGTGGAAGGAACCTGCCGAGCCCAGCAACGTAACTCTCCCCGGGGGGTTAAAGATAGCAATCGTATCTGAAACCAGATAAAGGGACGCACGGTGGAATCAAGCAAAGACTGTATGGCGTTTTCAATCCAGGGGAAATCCTGACATCCTCCGCTTTGTTATCAGGATCACAAAAATAAGGAAGACACCAGGGAAAGGATTGAGGGAATTCCCGAAAGATAGAGGAGGTATTCCCTACTATTTTGTAGGGATATCCCTACACTTCTTGAAAGAAATGCAACCCTTCAAACGGAGGACATCCAGAATGCTGCCATAAGTTTGACGGTCGATGAAGTCGGCCTCGCCGGGACGGACCCACCGGTAATCCGTAATTTCCTCCTCAGCCTGCAACAATGGCGGTCCTTTCCGGGTATACCGCATTTCAAACCACCGGGTTTCCTTCAGCACCGGCTGTTCGGGGGGCCCGTAGGTATGATAGGTGGTGATCAGCGGGGCGACCAGGGCAAGTCCCCTGAGTCCCGTCTCCTCCTCCACTTCCCGCATGGCTGCAGTCTCAAAATCCTCCCCCCTCTCCAGCTTTCCTTTGGGCAGATCCCATTTTCCTCTCCTGAGGATTACCAGAAAGGATCCTTCCCCGTTGATTACCAGTCCCCCGCCCGCCTTCATGGGCTGGAAAAAACTCCTGAACGCTGCCTGAAGCCCCGAAATGTCTTTATGGATAACAAAAAGTCGCCGGAGATCCTCCGATCGTCTGAATAAATGGATCAGCCGGTGGAGTTCCCCGGTACTGATATAGGGACAGAACAGGCCATTGTTGCGCGCAAATGGTCCGGAAAAATCCTCCACCAGGTGGATCGTGCGGTCGTTGAAAAAAACTTTATACATTTATCCCAAAGGTAATGAAACTTATCCCAGCATTTATACTGTTAACCGTCCTGCAGATCAGCGGCTGCTGCGACTCAGAGAAGGATGCCAGGTACTTCATACCGGCAGAATTCGAAGATATCAGATCCACCGGGCTTGTCTGGTCGGCCGATTATTACGGGATCGTCCCCAAGCTGGCATCGATCATTTCGAAGTACGATCGGGTAACGCTATATTTGGGGAATTATGGGGCGGGACCGGATTCCGTTCGAAAGGTGCTGACCCGCTATGGAAGCCGGCTGGACCGTATAGAATTCATTCCTATGGATCGTCCGCTGGACAACATCTGGATCCGTGATTTCGGACCTGTCTACCTGCTGAACGGAAACGGGCAGATAAAAATGGTGCAATTCGACTATTTCTGGTCAGAAAACGATTTTGTGGAGGAACTGGGAATGCTTACCGGCACCCAGGTGATCGAAAGCGAATACAACAGCAGCGGAGGATCCAGGGAGTTGAATGGAGAAGGCACCCTGATCCTTGTGGAAGCCCATGAGCGATATGTGAACAAGGATAAGTCGCTGGAGGAGATCGAAAAGGAGTTGATGGAAAAACTTCATGTTAAAAAGATCATCTGGTTGAAAAGGGGGATCCCTCAGGACGACAGTATTCTGGATGGCCCCCTCTATGAGACGGTCTACCCTAAAGGAGTTCATGGACATGTGGACGAGTTCTGCCGGTTTGTCGATCCCAATACCATCCTGATCAGTCGCGTAACCAAAGAGGAGGCCAGCCGACACCCCGTATTAAAAGAAGCCAAAATGAGACTGGATGAGAATATCCGCATTCTCCGGAATGCCACCGACCAGGATGGCAGAAAGTTCAAAGTGATCGAGGTTCCCGTGGCCCCGGTTCTGATCTCCGACCGCAGATCTGGCGCCGAAGGAAAGATCATTGCATCGGTAACCAGTTACATGAATTTTATTATTTCCAATAGCCTGGTGATCCTCCCCTCCTACGTTTCCGCGGAGTCGGAGGATCCTTTACTCTGGGAGAAGGAACAAGTGGTTCGCAGGATCATCAGGGAATCATTTCCAGGTAGGGAGGTGATTCCTGTGAGGGCCGATACCATTAACTATTACAGCGGAGGATTTCATTGCCTCACCATCCATGAACCAATGACACCGGCTAACTAAAAAAATGTCACCTTTACATCATGAATGAAGTCCAGCGACAGGTCGCGAGTTTTCTTCTGGAGACCAGGGCTGTAAAACTCCAACCAGCTCAACCCTTTACCTGGGCGTCCGGATGGAAATCGCCCATCTACTGTGACAACCGCCTGACCCTCTCCTACCCCCGTGTGAGAGATCAAATCAAGACCGCCTTCCGGAAGAGTATTGAAGCGCATTTCCCGGACACAGAACTGATTGCTGGGGTGGCTACCGGAGCCATTGCACAGGGAGTACTGGTGGCTGACCTGATGGACCTGCCGTTTATTTATGTTCGCTCATCAGTCAAAGAGCACGGCAGGAAAAATCTGGTGGAGGGACAGCTGCATCCGGGCCGGAAGACGGTGGTATTGGAAGACCTGGTCAGCACAGGAGGAAGTTCCCTGAAGGCTGTAGGCGCCCTCCGGGATGCAGGAGCGAATGTACTGGGGATGGCGGCCATCTTTTCCTACGGATTCAGGGCAGCCGAAGTGAATTTTCAGGATTCCGGAGTAAAACTAATTACACTGACCGATTATTCTGCATTGATCGAGCTGGCCGTCGACACAGGATACATCAGGGAAGACCAGCTGGAACTGCTTCGGAAATGGAGAAGCGATCCCTCCTCCTGGTCACCCGAAAAAACCAATGAATCATGAAAATCGAAAGCAGGATCGGAAAAACGGATAAACCCTCCCGGAAGATTTACGAATTTATCACCGATTTCCACCACTTCAAAGATCTGCTTCCCGCCGATAAGGTAACCGACTGGGAAGCCAGCGAGGAACGATGCAGCTTTCATGTCAGCCCGGTTGGGCGCACGGGGCTGGAGATTGTGGAAAAGAAACCCCACGACCTGGTCAAGATGGCTTCGATTCCCGGGTTCTCCAACTACCAGTTCACCATCTGGATACAGCTGAAAGAGGTATCCGCAAATGATACGCGTATCAGGATCACCATCGAACCTCAGGTGAACAGAATGCTTCTGCCCATGATCAGGGGACCCCTTCAGCAATTTGTGGACGGTCTGGTGGAGAAAATGGAGTCTTTCTCTTTCTAAACGGGGTAGTCAATGTGTATCTCTCCGTGAACAAAAGGGTGGAGTTTCCCCTTCATTTCAAGGAGCAGCTCCCCTGAACGATTGACTCCCCTGATCACCCCGGATTCCTTTTTACCTTTCCAGTGGAATCCGATCTTCCGGTCGATCTTCCACATTTTATTTCTGTAATCCTGAGCCAGTGAACCCTGATCTCCGCCCTCCATCTTTTGATAAAGAGAAAGGATCCTCTGACCGATTGCCACAGCCGCCCCCTCCACCGGGAAGTGATGGCTGGTTTCGAGGCATACCGATGTGGCAGGAACGGGAAAGCCCGGAAATTCCTCCTGGTTCATATTCAAGCCAATTCCGATGATCGTGTGGTCCAGAAGGTCGGCTTTGATCAGGTGTTCGATTAGGATACCGGCAATTTTACCCCGGGAAGTGAGGATATCGTTGGGCCATTTGATGGAAGGATTCATCCCCTTTTCAAACAGATAGTCACAGATACCGATGGATGCCAATATTGACAGAAGGAACTGATCGGAAGCTGACAAAAAAGCAGGCCTGAGCAACAGACTCATCAGCAGGTTTTCTCCGGGCCGGCTGTGCCAGGAATGGTCCCCCTGTCCCCTGCCCTTGCTTTGGAAGCCAGTAAATACCAGTAATCCCTCATCAGTGACACCCGCCCGAAGCATATCCCTGACCACCTGATTGGTGGAGGAACACTCCGGGAGTTTCCTCAACAACAGTCCCATGGTACAATTTTTGACAAGGTTTGTGAGGTCAACAAATAGACCATTTGAAATGTTAATTAGATCAAGGTAGGGCAGGAAGGTCAATAAACCAAACCAGTAGATTGAATTTCACTACCTTTGTGAATAAAAAAGCGAATGGAGGAAAGCGAGCCTTTGAGTATTAGACAGAAGTGCGAATTAATCATTGAGGCGATTCGGGAAAAAAAAGGGCATCAAGTTGTTACGATCGATTTATCGGGGATTGAGAACTCCATTTGCGATACCTTCATCATCTGTCACGGTGAATCCGTCACACAGGTAGACGCCATTTCGGAATCCATCGAAAGGAAGGTGAAGCAGGAAGGAGGGGTTATAGCCCACCATGTGGAGGGAAGGCAGAATCGTCAATGGGTCCTGTTGGACTACTTCGATGTGCTTGTCCATGTGTTCCTGGAAGAATACCGGTCCTTCTACAAACTGGAAGAATTGTGGGCCGACGGTAGCGTGAAGAGGGTGGATAATCATTGAACTGAAGAATTATGGCCGAGAAAAAAAATACACCTGGAGGTTTTCCTGGAAGAGGACAGGGGAGCAACAGACCCGGAGGCAATAACAAGCCTAAGTTTAATTCCTATTGGATTATAGGGATCATTCTGCTGGCAATGATCGGAATACAATTTCTGAGTTCCAGCGGAAATCTGAAGGAGATCGACTCCAACCGGTTCTTTCAGATCCTCAAAGACGGGGATATTGAAAAACTGGTGATCGTGAACAAGGAGAAAGTGGAGGTATACCTTAAACAGGACCGGCTTTCCGATCCCAAATTTGACGATGTCAGCTCACAGAAATCAAATACAGTGCTGGGGCAAACCCTTCCACAATACTACTATTCCATCATCAGCCAGGACGTTTTCGTGACCGAACTGAACGAAGTCATGAATGACCTGCCTCCGGAAGACCGGCCTTCATACACCACGGTCACCCGCCGTAACTATTTCGGGGAGATCCTGCTTTGGGTCCTCCCCTTTCTGCTCATTCTTGGAATCTGGATTTACATGCTTCGCCGAATGGGTGGCGGCGGAGGCGGTGGGGGCAGCAATATCTTCAGTGTTGGAAAATCCAAGGCACAAATCTTCGATAAAGAGACCAGCGTGAAGGTTGATTTTCATGATGTGGCCGGTCTGGAAGAGGCGAAGATTGAGATCCGTGAGATCGTTGAATTTCTGAAGAATCCCAAGAAATACACCGAGCTGGGAGGAAAAATCCCCAAAGGAGCGCTGCTGGTGGGCCCCCCGGGTACCGGTAAAACTCTGCTGGCCAAAGCTGTGGCCGGCGAGGCCAATGTCCCCTTTTTCTCCATGTCGGGATCCGATTTCGTGGAGATGTTTGTGGGTGTGGGCGCCTCCAGGGTCAGGGACCTGTTCAAGCAGGCAAAAGAGAAGGCTCCCTGTATTGTGTTTATCGATGAGATCGATGCCGTAGGTCGTGCCAGAGGAAGAAACCCCAATTTGGGTTCCAACGACGAACGGGAGAATACGCTCAACCAGCTGCTGACTGAAATGGATGGTTTCAGCAGTAACAGCGGGGTGATCATCCTGGCTGCCACCAATCGCGCCGATGTACTGGACAAGGCACTATTACGCGCAGGCAGGTTTGACCGCCAGATTCATGTGGAACTTCCCGATCTGAATGAACGAAGGGCTATTTTTGAAGTACATATGAAACCGATCAAGATTGATAAATCGGTCGATTTGAGCTTTCTGGCCAAGCAAACACCCGGATTCTCGGGTGCAGATATCGCCAATGTATGCAATGAAGCTGCTCTGATTGCAGCACGAAATGATAAGAAGGCGGTAGAGCGACAGGATTTTCTGGATGCTGTGGACCGGATCATTGGCGGACTGGAGAAAAAGAATAAAATCATCAAGAAGGAAGAGAAGAGGACCATCGCTTTTCACGAGGCAGGCCATGCTACGGTCAGCTGGTTGCTGGAGCATGCCAATCCGCTGGTAAAAGTAACTATCATTCCCAGGGGACGTGCACTGGGAGCAGCATGGTACCTGCCCGAGGAACGTCAGATCACCACCACCGAGCAATTGCTCGACGAGATGTGTGCCACCCTGGGAGGCAGGGCATCGGAAGAATTGAATTTCGGCAAGATCTCCACAGGAGCCCTGAACGATCTGGAACGGGTAACCAAACAGGCCTATGCCATGATCTCCTATTTCGGCATGAGCGACAAGATCGGTAACCTGAGCTATTATGATTCTTCCGGTCAGCAGGACTATGCGTTTAACAAACCTTACAGCGAAAAGACGGCCGAGGCGATCGACGGGGAGGTTAAGGTCATCATAGAACAACAGTATAAAAGGGCCAAGGATATCCTCAGAAAGCACAAGGATGGACTGGAAAAACTTGCCCTGACCCTTCTGGACAGGGAGGTTATTTTCAGCGACGATCTGGAAAAGGTATTCGGGAAACGTCCCTGGGAACAGGAAGAAGAGCCTCCTTCAAAGCCCGAAGAGCTTCCCGAAAAAGTGGCGGATCTGGAAAACAAGGAAGAAGACAAGGGTGACAGCTGATGCCGGGCGATCTGGTCCATATCTATTCCACCGGCAAACCCTACCTGGCCGAGTTGGTCAGTCAAATGCTTTCTGACCACCAGATCATCGCCTTCATTGTTAACAAACAGGACTCAGCTTATAAATTCGGTGATATCGAACTCTTCGTACATCGGGATGATATTCTCAGAGCCAAGAAGCTGATCCGGGAATTTGAGGACCATTGAAGGAACTCTTAAGGAGATCATTGACCGGGATTACCCTGGTAGCTTGTTTCATAGGCTCCATTCTGGCCGGACCCTGGACTTTGGCGGTGATGATAGTGGTTGTCTTTCTCCTGGGAATTTTGGAATTCTATTCGATCTATTCCGATGGAACATTTTCAGTACGCCTGCTTACGGCCATATCTGCGGGTCTTTTTCTTCCGGTTAGCTTTGGTGTGCTTCAGGAATACTGGCCTCTCTGGTGGCTGATCCTGCCCGCCGGGCTTTGGTTACTCTCCCTTCTTCTGTCAGTAAAGCGGCTGACAGCTATTCTGGTTTTCATGTGGCTATCGTTTCCCCTTGCAACTTATCTTGCATCTGCCTGGGCCGGGAATGATTCATCCTACGAACCTCTCTACCCTCTGCTCCTGATCATTATCATTTGGGTCAACGATACATTTGCCTACCTGACTGGCAGCCTCCTGGGACGTCACCGGCTGACTCCTCGTCTCTCCCCGGGTAAAACATGGGAAGGTACTATCGGAGGGGTGCTCTTCTCCATGCTTTCCGGAGGGTTGATCCACCGTTTAACGGGAACCCTGAATGCCGGATCATGGATCGCACTTTCAGGACTGATGGCGCTCCTGGGGTTGTCAGGCGACCTGTTCGAATCGTGGCTTAAACGCAAAAAAGGGGTTAAGAACATGGGGACATTGTTACCCGGACACGGAGGGGTGCTCGACCGTTTTGATTCTCTCCTGTTCTCTGCACCTGCATATTATCTGTTCATTCAATGGCTGGTATGATAAAGATCCATAGGGAAGGCCGCCTTATCGTTGCTGTGACTCTGCTGGTACTGATCGGTATCAACACTTTGGTCGCCCTCTGTTTGACCGATGCCTGGAACGCGCCCGTTGCCCTCGTTTCGGCATCACTCCTGGTGTTAATCATGCGGTTTTTCAGGGTTCCCCGGAGACGGCCTTTCCTCGACGAAAAAACCGTTACTGCTCCTGCCGACGGGAAGGTGGTCGCCATTGAAGAAGTCGAAGCGGATGAATTTCTGGAAGGACGTTGCCTTCAGGTATCCATCTTCATGAGTATACATGATGTCCACATCAACTATTATCCCATCAGCGGAACCGTGACTTACAGCAAATACCATCCAGGAAGATACCTGGTGGCACGCCATCCGAAATCTTCACATTGGAACGAGCGCCACTCGCTGGGGATCAGCACTCCCTTCGGCCCCATCCTTGTCCGCCAGGTCGCCGGTTACGTGGCAAGGCGTATCCGTAATTATGCCAGGGAGAATACGCCGGCGAGACAGGGCAAAGAAATGGGCTTTATCCGATTTGGCAGCCGGCTGGACCTCTATCTTCCCCTCGGCATGAAAGTGCAGGTTGAATCCTCACAGAAAGTGACCGGTAGCGTTACCCCGATCGCCAGATTTAAATAAAAGACCTTTTTATCCTTTTTAACATCCCGTTAACAATTCCCTACAAATGGAAGTCCTATATTGCACTGTGATGAAACGAAAAAAATCAAGCACCATGAAAAAAGTTTTAGCCATTCTTACACTTGCACTGTTCGTCGGAGGACTCAGCGCACCGGTTTTTGCTTCCAGCAGTAATGCCATGCAACTGATTGTCCTGAATGATGAGGAGCCCAAGAAAAAGAGCAGCGAAAAGAAAGCTAAGTCTGCCGATAAAGAGGGCGAGTGCACAAAAACAGAAAAGAAAGCAAAAAGCAGCGATTGCTCTAAGACCTGTGGAGATAAATCGTAAAAGTTCAAGGTCCGTTACATTCAGATTGTGAGTTTTCAGAAGCTGTCCCGCAGGTGCGGGGCAGTTTTTTTTGTCCTTTTTCTTTCCATATATTTGCACCCAATACTGCAAAAATGGATCAAGCAAAGATAGTAAGTGTTAGCGAGGATGTTCACTGGATCGGCGTCCTGGACCCCGATCTGGTCACGTTTGATATTGTAATGGAGACCCGGTTCGGGACTACCTACAATTCCTACTTCATTGCGGCCGAAAAGAAAACAGTTATCGATACCGTAAAAGAGAAATTCTGGCCGGACTTCCGGAACAAGCTTCTGGAAGTGACCGATCCGGGTGAGATTGAGTACATCATCTGCAATCATACGGAACCCGACCACTCCGGATCTCTTCCGCACCTTCTCGAACTTGCCCCCGGGGCAACCGTGGTCGGAAGCGGTCAGGCACTGGCATATCTGGCCGAAATGGCAGGAAAACCGTTTAAATCGATGAAGGTTAAGGATGGTGATCAGATCGACCTGGGCAACAAAACACTGAAGGTAATCGGGGCGCCCAACCTGCACTGGCCCGATACGATCTACACCTACCTGGAGGAGGATGGACTGCTGTTCACCTGTGATTCCTTCGGTGCCCATTTTGCTCACGAGGCGATGATGGATGATCTGGTAGGTGATTATACCGAAGCCTTTGACTACTATTTTGATGTGATCCTCCGGCCATACAGCAAATTCATGGTGAAAGCCATAGATAAGGTCAAAACGCTTCCCATCGATACGATCTGCCCCGGACACGGACCGATTCTTCGTTCAGGCTGGAAGGAGAAACTGGAGCGATCGGCCGCCGCTGCCGGCGAATACCTCGCCCGTACCAAAAAGAAGAACAGGGTGCTGGTAGCCTACGTATCCGCCTATGGATATACGGGAAAGATGGCGGAAATTATCGCCGGCGGACTGAAACGTTCGGACGTGGAGGTGGACCTGATCGACATTGAGCACATGCTGCTGGGAGATCTGGAGGAACATGTGGTAAAGGCGGATGCCCTGCTGGTGGGTTCCCCAACCATCAATAAGAACACCCTTTTGCCGATCTACAAGTTATTCTCGGTGATCAATCCCATCAGGGATAAGGGAAAACCTGCTGCCGCCTTCGGATCATTCGGGTGGAGCGGTGAAGCGGTTAAGCTGATTGAAGACCACCTGAAAAACCTGAAGATGAATGTGATCCGGCAGGGTACCTCCGCCAGATTCCTGCCCAATGAGGAGGAATCGGGAGAGCTGGAAAAGCTGGCCGACGAACTGGTTGCTGCTTTGAAGGAGGGGGATTGATGCTCCCTATGGCTGCTGGATGAGCAATTTACCCCTGCACCTGACCGTTCCGGACTCTATCCAATGGATCAGATAGATTCCTTCGGGCAATCCTGTGACATCCATTCGGTAGATCTGGTATCCGGGCTGCAGGTCCCTGTTCCATACTTCTCTTCCCGAAAGATCGGTGCATCGCAGAATGCCTGTGCTCCGCAAATCTTTGCCGAAGTTCAGGTATACCTGATCCCTGGCAGGATTGGGATAAAGAGCCAGGGAAGCAGGCTCCGGTAATCGCTTCCGTAATCCAACACCCGGTGTAAGCGGTTTCTGTATAGCCTGAAGTACTTCACCGCCATCGCGGTCCTGAACAAAAGCCACCACCGACAGGTCCTCCACATCCTCCAGGAAGTCTGGATACTCCCAGGAATAGGGCTGGCGCTCGGTCCTTCCCAGGTTCCATCCAGCTCCAAGCAGCTTTCCGGCGGGAGTGGGAAGCATGTCCAGTACCACGTTCCGGAAGCTGGTATCCTGGTTGACTCCTGTATAAGCAGTCACCTCCCGCTCCAGGAGAGCCACATACAGTTGCAAGTTGGAATCGAATGTATCGGTCTCGCAGGTGATTTCCACCTCCGCCGAAAGGCTGTTCGCTCCGTAATCGACTGTCAGCCCCAGGCTGAAGAGAGGCATTTCCAGCCGAGCATGCTCGATGATTTCCTCTGAAGGATAGTGTTCCGGTGAAGAAAAGTCAAACCGGTACTCGTCCTGAACTCCCCCGTTAAACAGGGCGAAAGGCACCCGTGGCACTCCATACCGGAAGGATCGGGTGGAGGCAGGAAGGGGATTATTCTCATTCATCGGGTCAGCACCCGGATAATCCATATGATACTGGATATCTATCAGGTAAGAGTGGATGGCGGCCACGCTGTCCACCACCGAATCGGCGGCCAGGGATGCGAAACTGCCCGAATTGGTGAAGTGCTCCAGCAGGGAGCATCGCTTTTTCTCGCCTATAAAGAAGTTGTCGAATGCGAAACCCTGGTTGTACGCACCGGTGATCACCTCCTCCGAACCCCGGGTAGCCACTGCCAGTCGCAGTTTTACCTGCTGTTTACCTGCCAGCATATCGACCGATTGGGCTGCCCTGACCCATTCGCGGTCGGGTTCAAACAGAGCCATACCCCAGCCAAAAGAGCTGCCTCCGGGTTCATTGAGCAATCCACCCATGTTGTACCAGTTCAAACCGTCAGAGATCTGACCGATGGTCTGCCATTCCCCTGATGTGAGATCGGTGTATTGAAGTACCGCTCCGTCGGTACCCGGCGCAAAGCTTTTCATCAGGTCCAGCTGTACCTGCGGGTTGTTCATGAAACGCAGGTCAAAGCAGGGACTCTCCACCCAGGATTGTTCCAGATACCCGTCCGTCACAGGAAGGTCGGTATACCAGCCCCTGTCAGCTGCCATCGGATTGAATCCCTCGAAATCGGGGATGCCCAGGGTCCAGCTCCGCTCTGCTCCTTCCGATACCGGAACCCAATGCTCTGCCTGTTCATTAAAATCTTCCAGGTATCCGTCTGCCTGCAACAGGATGGTGGGTTTCAGGGTCACCTCCCTGACCGTGGATCCTCCACATCCTGCAACGTTCTCCACGTACAGTTCTACCTGGTAGGTTGTTGCCGCAGAAAAGCCATACTGAAGTGTATCCTCCGGCAAGCTGCTCCCGATGACCTCGATCAACTGGCCGCCCCGGGAACGAAGCGTCCATACCAGAGTGTCCACCTCCGAGAATTCGGAAACGGATCGATCGATCATCCGGGTGATCTGTCCGGAAGTAAAACAATCATTCAGCAGCGTAAAGTCGGCGATCGGCTCGTCCGCGATCATTGTATCCAATGTAAAGTCAGCCACACATCCCTCGCTGGTAACTGCCTCCAGGCTAATCTCCCGCTCTCCTGCCGTCCTGTAAAAGTGTTCCGGCTCGGCCAGATCACTGAAGTTATCATCACCGCTGCCCGGATCCCCGAAATCCCAGATCCAGGAGGAGATCTGTTCCATCGAATCGGTCAGATTACTAAAACTGACCGTGCCTCCATCCGACGGAAGACAGACCGACCGGAGGGTGAAGGCCACATCCGGAACCCGGCTGTTGTAGACCGGTCTTACCGTACCGGCCCTGCATCCGTTGGATGAGGTGTACTCCAGCTCGATCTCTACAGTTCCGGGGGTCACCTCCTCTTCGGCAGGATTATAAAAGAAGCCGCCATCCTGACTGCCGGTCACTCCGGGACCATTAAAGACATAAGTGGCTCCAGGATCGTCACCGGAAAGATCGGGTACCATCAGGTAGGGTTCATCATTCATGCATACTGTATCGGGTAATCCGCTTATCACGATCTCACCCAGATCATTGACCAGGATCCTCAGAGAGACCGTCACCTTCACCTGCTCCAGCCGGTAACCGTATAGCACGTCGTAGGTCCCCGACAATCCTGCAGGGTTGAACATTGCCTGATCGTCGGCAGGATCTTCATCCGTGACCGGGCTCTCAATAGTGTCGCTTGTTTCTGCTTCCACCACGGCAAATGTTCCCGGTATTTCATCCCGGTTCGAACCGAGCAGCGTGTAGCTGGCACCGTCGTCGCAGACAGTGTTAATGGTATCTTCGCCGCTGACAAGATAGACCGCGGCTTCACCTGAAAGTACCCGGAACTGAGTAGTGGTGCTGCTGGTGCATCCAAATGGATTGGTATAGGTGCAGGTGATCGTATGGGGAGAACCTTCTGCATTGGCAATTCTCGGGTAGAAAACATTTCCCGCCACACCGGGGCCAAAGAAGACTCCTCCCGATGGAGAGGAGATTAACGGCACCCCCGTTTCGCTGACCAGGAATACGGTCCTGTCCGATACGATATCCACCGGTGTTGCCTCATACACCGAGAGTGGAACGCTGCCAAAAACACTGGCTTCGTTTCCCGCACTATCCTTTACCTCCCCCAATGTGAAGATATTGGTGGAATCCGGACTTAACCAGATGGTTGTGTCGGTGGATACTACCTTCTCCAGGACCAGATACTCGCCAGACCGGTCATTGATCACTGCGCTCCATGGTCCCACATGTCCGTTGAACTGAAGGTAAGCGGGAGCGGCATCACCCAGACACACAGAAGTATCCGTACTTGTTATGGTGGCGGTCTGGCCATGCAACCGGGCCGACACCGGAATGATCATCAACCCTATAAGGAAACAGACCTTCTTCATATCAGATATCCAATCGTTTCAGAGAGATCCTCAGAGGTCTCCTGTCTCACTGGTCTTGATCAGCGAGATCATACTGTTGCCCTCATAACTGCTGGTGCCAAGAAGAACCAGCCCTCCGTCGGCGGAGAGATCGATGTCCGCCCCGGTCTGGTCTCCGGTCGAGCCGAAGACGATCTGACCAGTGGCTGCATAATCCTGGGAAAGGAATTGCAGGAATATATCGCTTGTTCCATTGATGCTTCTGGTTCCCACAATGGCATATCGTCCGTCTCGGGTTTTAACAAAACGCCTGCCGATCAGATTAACATTGCCCTCGGAGACGGTGGTGAGAAGCACCGAACTGGTAATCAACGGGCCATTGGTCTCAATCCGGTGAATCACCATCTCGCTTAGCCCCCCGTCATTGATCCGGTTACCAAGCACCAGGAAACGGTCCTCTCCGTCTTCCAGTATGCAGGATCCTTTTTCCTCAGCATCATCGGTCAGATTTTCATCCAGAGGACTCAATTCGTCATCAAAATTCAGGATCAGAATGTCCGTACCGGTATTACCGATCTTATCGTAGGTACACACACAGAGATATCGATTACCGGTATTCAGCAGATAATTGGCCGTTGCATTCTGTGCATAGGGATTATTGTAGTTCAATCCCAGCCGGATGGAGTCACCCTCCTCCTCTACACCCATAACCATAATATCGGACCTTCCACCCTTGATCTGGTATCCGGCCAGCATGAAACCGGAGGAGATCCGCTCGGTGGCATGGAGGATCACGTCATCTTCCGGGGAACCATAGCTGCGATGCCAGTTCTCCAGACCGGAGATGGAGGCTTTCACCAGGAAAATATCTTTCTGTTTGGCCAGGGTATTCTCCACCGGCCGTTCCACGAAACCTCCCAGCAGAAATCCTCCCTGACCGCCACGGATGGGAACGAGAACATTGGCACCCGATTCAAGTCCGTCCTCCGTATAGTAAGCAGGGAAACCGTTCCTGACATTTCCGTACTCGTCCGTGACAATCAATGCCATTCGTTTCCCCAGATCGGGCAGTGAATCGATCCCGCAGATGGCATAGCCGCCGTCGTCCAGTACCGCCACATCACGAGCCTCATCCAATAAATAATTCCCGTAAAACTTCATGAAGCGGTCTGCCTGCTCAGGTGAAATCTCCGTCTCGCAGGAGCAGAACATGACTGCCAGGCCGGCTATGAGGATCAAGTATCTGTTCATGGTAGGTATCATTTAAAGTATCCAGGCCATACCGGCATATAATCCAAACTGTTGAAGCCTGAAATCGCTGTCTACATGGAACAACAACCATGTCAGATCCTGGTTTAAGTAACGGTTCTCCTTCACGTTGGACCGGAAAACAGAAGGAACGTACCGGGTTTCAAAGAAGAGAAAAGACTTTTCAAAGGGCACCCTGATCCCCAACCCGGCCAGGCCATTCAGGTTCAGCCGGCCGCGGGCCTCGATCAGGTTCGAATCTTCTATCTCCACATCCCTGAGAGTCTCCGAATAACTTCGGATGCCCGAGCCTTTGGCACTGAGCAGGTAGTCAGCCGCGAGCCCCACTCTCAGATATACTGCCGCACCGGTGCTTTCCGGGTTCAGAATGAAGGCAAAAGAGACAGGCAGGTGCAGGTGCCCCTGGGTCTCGGTATAGGTATAACTGGTAAAGCTTAGCGGATTAGCCGTGTAAGAAAAGGTGGAGTAATCGTAGAGAAGTCCGGCGGAGAAGTTCACCGCCCTTCCCAGGAGGAGGTTGACGTTTCCCCCGATCTGGAAGCCCGGACCCATTTCAAAAGATCCTTCATCCAGGGCCGGATCCCCGAGGCTGTATTGCTCGATCATCATTGGCAGGGTCAGATTAGCTCCCACAACAAAACCTGCCGAATTGGCATAATCAAAGGGTTCTTTCACCACCTGAGGACGACTCAGCTCCTGCGGAGATGGCCTGTCCGCCACCACGGGCTCCTCCTGTTCGGGTGTTTCATTGGGATCAATACCCCGTGCCACCAGGTGTTCGTTTAACATGAGCACAAATCCGGTCGGATCGGTGCTCTCGGCACGGTACTCGGGGAACTGTTCCACGAATTCATCCATGAGCCCGTCCGCTTCCTCCGGAAGATAATCAAACAGGTAGGAGTTGATCACCAGCTTGAAAGCATCCTGCTTCGGCTTACCCGAAAGATTGTTCCCTTCCAGACAGGGCAATAACAGGTCAGGCACCAGCTCTACCATTCCGGCAGCATAGGCCTCCCTTGCATCCTCCAGTAACTGGGAACAACCCACCTGGTCCTGTGACAAGGTGAACTGGAACCAGAGCAACAGAGAAAAAACGAAGAGTATCCTTTTGTGCATGTGTAACTGCGTTAGTTAATTCAATCCGGGGCAGGTCTTCTCATAAGGGATATCCCCGCCGAAATACTCTTCCCACTCTGCCAGCGTCAGGTTCCTGCCCAGCAGCGAACAAAAATCCCCGGCCATTTGTGCAGCTTCCGAAGGCCTTCCCACCAGGCGCGGATAATCTACACTGCCACTGTAAAAATAATGACTGTTTCCGCTAAAACAAACTGAAAGCACAAAACCGTTGTTCTCCTGGAAGCTAATGGGCTGACTGGTCCAATCCGAGGTGTTCCAGAGATAGACGTTCCCATCGTGTGATGCAGCAGCCAGGAAGCGGCCGTCGGGACTGATGGCCACATCGGTCACCCGTGCACCGGGCCCTCTGAGGGTGGCAATAACCCTGCGGTTTGCACCGGACATGACTTTCAATGATCCATCCAGCAGGCCGGCTACCAGTATGCTCCCTCCGGGTCCGTAAGCCAATGACAGGACATGGTTGCGGCCGAAATTCTGAATCTCCCTGCTGGCGGCGGGATCGCTGACATTGAACTCTATCAGCACACCGTCCCTGGTTCCCACCGCTGCACTGCGCCCGTTCGGGGAGCCTGCCAGGGCAGAAGGCCTGGAACTGGTGGTTACCAGCAACCTGCGCTCCCTTGAGCTATAGTTCCACATGACAATCCGATTCTCCGTACCGGCAGAAATAAAATTTCCCGAATTCCCCAGGTTTTCCAGGAAGAGAATGATATTGCCCTCTTCGGTACTCCGGTGCAACACCTCCCCCCTGTTCTCCAGTTCCAAAAAGAGGATCCCGCCCCCGTTGGTCCCCACGGCCGCCATACGTTCATCGGGACTTACCGAAAGTGCCTCATTGGGCAGACCCGTATTGGTCAGGTCTATCTGTGAAGCCCTGTCGGCAATATTCCCGGACAGGATCTTAATGGAACCATCACTGCCGGAGGCAAGGAAACTCCCGGTCCTGTCGAGCCAGGCAAGTGATTTGACGGTGTTACGGATATTCGGATATATATTAAATGCCGGAGATATCAGCTTCTTCATAGCCTGGTAAAGGCCCTGGTATATATGTATGTCAAAAGAGTTCCCGTTATACTCCCTGTTCAATTGATATGCCTGATAGGCCAGTAATGCCTGAAGATCCGGATTCCTGGAGACCTCCACACTCAACTGTGCCACCTGCCTTGCCGTGGCAATGGCCTGCTGACCGGATACTCCTGACGGAGTGGTTCCCGAGGAAGCGGGAAGGGGTTCTTCCCGTTCAGTTCTCCGGGGCGTCGGGCGCACTTCGGACCGGCTGTCCCCTGAATCGCCTCCCCGTACCACAGGTGTTGCGGGAGCAGCCTCCGTAATGGGCTGCCTGTTTACAGGTTCGGCGGAAGTCTCATCCATCTCCCCGCCGGCCAGCATCTGCTCGTCACCAATGGAGGATTCTGCTTCTCCTGCATCCAGCGTTTGATCCGGCGCCTGAGAAGGGGGCTCCCTGGAGGGCTGTCCGGATGCGGAGGGGCGCGGATCCGGAATATAGGTATAGTCCTGTCCCGACTCCTGACGGTCCGGCTTCCCGGGACGGTTCCTTAAAGTGAAAAATACCACTGCTATCACCACCAGCAGGGTTCCCATAAACACTGCCAACGCCCGGTTAAAAATGAGCCTTCGGCGCTGCAGGACCACCTTGCGCTCCTCCTGCCACTGATGCTCCTCCTCGCTGGTGCTCAAAAACACCATAGCCCGTTCAAAGGCCGGATTATACTGGACACCCCAGGCAGGAGTGGGTTGCTGGGAATCCCTCCATGCCAGAGCCAGCTGGAGTTCCGGCGGCTTCCATAGCTCCGTCCTTCCCTGCTGGTAAAGGGCAGATGCTTCTGAGAGCCGGAGATACATTTGTACCGATTGCGCTTCCTCATCCACCCAGTTCCCCAATCGGTCCCAGATGGTGATCAGCGATTCGTGTGCGATTTCTATTCGGGTCTCAGCCCTGAGAGAGACTGCGGAATGGGGAGCAATGAAGGAGCGGCCCGGTTTCCGGAATACCTCCACGATATCGATGACCTCTTCCACATTACACTGGGCAATCCTGGCGATAGTTGCCACGGTGGTCTGACGAAGACATCCTTCGTGATGGTCGGTCTTGGAGGTAATGGTCTTGAAAAGTCTTTCACCAATGGCCTTCTGGCCCGGATCCAGCTCGCCATATGCCTCTTCCAGATGGTCACTGAGGGCATTACGTAATGAACCGATCGCATGGTAATCTGCCAGTGAAATGGGTCGTTCAAGGTCTCCTTGCTGCGCCCAGTGGTCCCAGGTTCTCATCAGGGCATGTTGCATCCTGGGAAGTGGAACCTCGACCTCTTCCAGATCCTCCAGCAGATGGTCGAGAAATCCAGGTTCCACCCGGAACCCGGCCTGCTGTATGGGTCCCATGATAGCCCTGGAGAGAGACTCCCGGGTCATCTGCGGAATCATGTACTTGCTTTTGTTCATCAGTTCGGTCAACGGCCGAAGAAGCGAACAGTCGTCCAGGTAGTCGGACCGGACGGAGATCATAACGGAGAATTCCGGTTCATCCTTTTGGATCGCATCCACCAGCAGGTCCACAAACCTGCGTGCTTCAGGATGCTTTCCGTTCTTCTTTTTCTTGCGGGTAGCAGGATCGCTCCGGAACAACTCCTCGAATTGATCCACTACAAGAAAATATCTCAGACTGCTGAGGCCTTTATCCAGGATTAATTCGGATAGCCCCCCTGCACCTGTGAGGAACGCCTGCACATCCGGTTCGGTAATTTTATTCGGAAATACCTTCTGGAACCCCCGGATGAGACTTTCAAGTGGCTTATTTCCAGGTCGAACGGAAATGGGTACCCAGTCTTCCTTTTCGTCGTTGATCAGATCCGGAATGATCCCTGACTGTATCAGAGAGGTCTTACCGGATCCGGAGGTGCCGGCAATTGCCACGAACCGATGAGCAAGGAGCAGCTCCTTCACTTCTGAAACGACAACCTCCCTTCCGAAGAAAAATTTATCCTCGGAGGAAGTGAAGGGCCGTATGCCCGGGAATGGATTTCTTCGAAGCACCCCAGTATTGATAAAGGGTTCACCCATGATTAAACGCGTTAACTGGCAACGCTTTTCCTAAACCTCCGGTTTCGCCGTCTGGCTTAAAAAAGCACAAAAAACATGCAATAAACCTCTGTCCTCAAACAAAAGCTCAATGAATGTTCCCCTTTCGATCAGGTACGACTCGCAGGTACCGATCGTGCCAAGATAACGAATTTGCTCCAAAATCTCAGGCTGGTGTGCCGCAATAATCGCAATACCTGAAGAAAGCGGGGTAAACTCGTCGGCAAAGGCCGATCGTGCCATGACCACATAATCCCCTTCAGCAACCACCTCTTCTGAATAGGGTTCAAGGCACGATACCAGTTTGAACAACGAATTTATTCCAACATTCATGAACAACTTCCAGGCGGCCAGCTTGATAGTGATATCCATATACCAACCCGCAGGGTCCTCATGTCCCGGAAACGAGTTATCCGGAAAATCCAGACGCTCAGTAACCAAGTGGTACCGCTCAGGATCATTTTTACGCAATATCTGCGCTGCGGTTTCACGAATCCTGGGATTTGGGTGAAATCCCTGGGCGATAATTTGCTGTTCATCAAAGAAGCGGCGATCATTCCCCATTCGCTCCAAAACACAGATACGAATAAAATCGCCCATCTGTGTCCCGTCGCGGTTCAGAATCTTCTTTAACAGCACATCGACAGGAAAGATATCCAAAGTGTATAATTCCCGGAGTTTATCGATCTTTTCCCGGACCGTCACATCATGGAAATAGGCGGTCAGGACCGTTTTCAGGGGTTCAGCTACAAGGAGCTCCAGCAATTCGATGGATAGTGTACGGTCGTCCGATGACCTGTCCAGCAGACTGGTGCGTATCCGTCGCACCGAACGGCGATCGTAGATCATCGACATCAGCATCAGGATCAGTTCATTCACATCCCAGATCTCATGTTCGATGGCCACTGCAAGGCTTCCACCCGGATCATCGGTCCGAACGGCAATACGGGCAGCCATGTTCCACGTCCCGGTCTGCACCAGTTTCAGAATAGCATTCTGGATCATGGCAGCCTCCAGCTCAGTCGCCTGGAACTGGTTGCCGTATAATCCTCTGACTACAGCCTGGAATACCTCCCGGTGATGGTAATTAAGTTTATCCAGCAGCAGTTGAATGGAGTGGCGTCCACCAATAGCAGAGATGACCGAAAGGATCCTGACCTGCAGGTTCCACTCCGCCTCGGGTCTGTGAAAAGATGCCTCCAACTCCTCCAGAACAGATTCACCCTGACACACCAGCGCCGACCAGGCAGTGGCATATAACTGTGGATGATCCAGGAAATCGATCATCCTGACACCATTCCTTCCCCTGTCCACAAGCCCTGCTGTAGTAAGGGCAGCCCCCTGAAGCTGCGGGTCCTCCTCCCGGAGCACTGAAATGACTTCCGCGAGGTAGGTGCTATCCCTATGCTCTGCTACATGATAAAGGGCGGCGAAGATCTCATTTCGTACCCCCGACTGGAAAGCTTCGCCGATCGAATTCTCCGGTTCTGTTTTCTCTTGATTAAACCTTTCCAGCCGCTCCCTGATAAAGGCTTCCTGCAGTCCCAGACGGTTCCTGAAGCGACGCTGGCCCAGGCGCCTGATCCGGTCTTTCAGCTCGGGAACCTTCTCCCTGACCAGCAATTGACTGATGGTCAGTTCCGATAAAACCGGGGAAGTCTGAAGCATATGATCCCAGATCCTTCGCCGGACTCCGGTGTTTGGATGGCTGAGCAGTGTGGTTAGCTCCTCTCTGGTACTGTAATGAAAGAAGAAGGGATTGAATTCGAGTAATTCCACCGGGAATGCAGTTTTCCAGAGATCGGCAGCCACCAGTTCTTTCAGGTCCAGATCCACCGATTCACGAACCCGGTCCGATTCCAGGGTCACCTTCAGCATCCTGTGATAATGCCTGTATAGTGCTGCTCCCACGAAAAACCACGCTACCAGGAAAATAAAGATCACATAGGTAACATGATGAATCTCCACGAAAGTGATCAGGACAAAACAGGCAAGAAACAAACCGGCGGAAAAGAACCCGATCTGACTCATCACTCCTTCCACCCCGGACTGTACATTCAACCGCTCCTTGGGATCCAGAGACTGATAGATTAAGCGAAGGGAGGGATCCTCCATGGACTCCTTCATCGTCCGGACCAGGAACTTAGAACCTGCAACCAGCCAGAAGAAATAGGAAAACAGGTACGCTTCACCGGTGAATCCGTAACTCTCCCCTACAATAGCAGAGGCGATGGTCAGCATCAGCAAAAGAACCGGAGAGAGCAACAGGGTGGTGCGCAGTCCCATCCGGTGTTTGATCCATCCGAAAAGCAGACGTTTCATCACCCATGCCACCAAAAGGGTGATCCCTGCAAAAAAACCGAGGAAAGAGACCAGCTCGATCCCGCCCGGATAACGGCTCCCGGCCACCCAGAGAAAGGCATAGTGCAGCAGGACTGCCACAGATACACCCAGCAGCACAAAGCTGGAAATAAGGCCGGTGAACCGGTGCGAAAGCAATCTGAGCGGCCCGGTGCTCTTGACCCTCTTGCGAAACCGATGGTGGAACTTGCTCATGTAGTTCAGAACATAGAGCTGGGCAAAAGCGGCCAGCAAGAGACTCCCCATACCCAGATACAGGACATGACGAAGATGCACTCCCCACCTGACCAGAAGAGGGGTGGCAAAAAAGGATGCAACCATTCCTCCCACCAGACTGGCATCGATCAATCCCGAAAGCTGCTTGCTGTGACTCGGGGAGAGGAATCCCTTGACAGTGATCCAGAAGCCCATCAGAGTGATCAGGATCAAAGGTCCGGAGATCACGAAAATGGCAAAATCGAACTGCGGCAGGCTCAGGACCCTGGAGCCTGTTGCCAGAGCTGCGGTAATTACCAGCACGGCCACCAGGTTCAGAATTCCGAAGGGTTTTACCCCCAGCTGCTTGCTGAAATAGCTGTAGATGGTGGTGATTAGTATTCCTGCTGCACCTGAGATCATCAAGCCCAGAGGAACCCGGTCTGCTCCGAAAGTCTCCAGGAAGACGGCATTGGCTTCCAGTTCAAGGATACCTGCAAAAACCCCTGTGCAGAGTCCCTGAATCAACAAAGCAGCAATCATAGGACGGTTCCCCTCCTCGATCTGCAGAAGTTTGCCAATGCCTGTTCTCATCAGTCATACAAGTAACTGAAATATCAGATATCATATGAAAGAAGTAATGAACAGTCCGACCGGATCGAACAATCCGCTGAAATGGTTGTAATTTGAACTATAGCAGATCTTTGGATGGCCATGTTTATTTCCGATGAAAACACCGACAGAACAATCGTGATCCGTCGAGAAGTGGTATTCGTGATACTATCTGGGCTCTTTCTGGGCACCCTGGCTATGTTGAATATTCTGGGTATCTCACGGCAGATAGACCTCTCGTTCCGTATCGGCTCCCTGCAGGTCCCTTTTGTGGTATTTGTGGGAGTGCTGCCTTACCCGATTACTTTCCTGTGTACCGATTTCATCAGCGAGCTATACGGGAAGAGGCGTGCCAATATCGTCGTATGGGTCGGTTTGATCCTTAATGGATGGGTCCTGTTTATTATGTGGATAGGTGGGATTCTCCCTCCGGCTGTTGAGCTGGGAGCGGACGGACTGCCGCCGGTCCAGCATCCCGACCGGACCTTCTTTCAAATCAGGCAATGGACCAGTATGGCCACGCTGGCTTCCATGATCGCCTATCTTTCGGCACAACTGGTGGATGTGCATGTCTTCCACTTCATAAAGAAGACAACCCGCGGAAAAGCGCTCTGGTTAAGGAATAACGGATCAACCCTTACCAGCCAGATGGTCGATTCCATTGCCGTCATACTGATCACCTATTTCTTTACCAATGCCATTTCCATCACTCCCGGGGAAACAATCGCCCACGGGCTGATCATCCTGATCCTCTCCAACTATGTTTTCAAGATGATCGCCACACTCCTCGATACGATCCCGTTCTACGTAGGAACACGGTTTCTCTCCAGATACCTTCAGATCGATCCCGGAAAAGGTTACAGGAAAGAAGGTGATTGATTTAATTGTTTTTATTTGGTATATTAGATTTCTGATTTGAAAACCCTGACCTCCCAGATAAACCCTGCATCCGATTCGTTCCTTCGAAACAGGGAACACCACCTTGGTCTGTCAAAACTATTAAAAGCGAGATTGGAAAAAGCCACCCTGGGCGGACCGGAAAAAGCTCGTGAAAAACATCTGGAACGGGGGAAACTTCTGGCCAGAGACCGGATCAATCTGCTGGTGGACCCCAATACTCCGTTTCTTGAACTGAGTCCCCTGGCAGCTTTCGGGCAGTACGACGATCAATTCCCCTCGGCAGGTATTGTCACCGGGATCGGACTGATCCACGGTAAGGAGGTGGTTATCATTGCCAACGATGCCACCGTAAAGGGAGGAACCTACATCAAAGAGACCATCAAGAAGCACCTCAGGGCTCAGGAGATCGCCTTCCAGAACGGTCTTGCCTGCGTTTACCTGGTCGATTCGGGAGGAGTTTTCCTGCCACAGCAGGCCGAAGTTTTTCCTGACCGGGATGATTTTGGGCGAATCTTTTTCAATCAGGCCAGGCTATCGGCCGAAGGTATTCCCCAGATCTCGGTGGTCATGGGTTCATGCACCGCCGGGGGCGCCTATGTGCCGGCCATGAGCGACGAAACTATTATCGTACGCAACCAGGGAACCATCTTCCTGGGAGGACCTCCCCTTGTGAAAGCCGCCACCGGTGAAGAGGTGACTGCGGAGGAGCTCGGGGGCGGAGAGGTCCACACACGGATCTCCGGAGTGGCCGACCACCTGGCAGATAGCGACCAGCATGCCCTGCAGATTTGCAGGGATATCTTTGAGACCATCCAGCGACCGGATGGCCAGGCCCTCCATTTGCAACCGGTGAAAGACCCTCTTTATGATCTGGAGGAGCTTTACGGGGTGATCCCGGTCACCGGGCGTGAAATGGTGGATGTACGGGAGATCATCGCCAGGCTGGTGGATGGGAGTGAGTTCTCCGAGTTCAAACAGGAGTATGGGACCACCCTGATCACCGGGTTTGCTCATATCATGGGATATCCGGTGGGCATAGTGGGCAATAACGGAATACTCTTCTCGGAGTCTTCGCTGAAAGGCACCCACTTCATCGACTTATGCGACCACCGCGGGCTGCCGCTTATATTCCTTCAGAATATTTCGGGATTCATGGTGGGGAGTCAATATGAACACAGGGGCATCGCCAAGGATGGCGCCAAAATGGTTCATGCAGTGGCCAACACCAGGGTTCCCAGACTCACTCTGATTTTCGGAGGTTCTTTCGGGGCCGGCAACTACGCCATGTCGGGACGGGCTTATGAACCCAGACTGCTGTTCATGTGGCCTCATTCCAAAATATCGGTCATGGGAGGCGAGCAGGCGGCCAACGTGCTTTCCACCATTAAGAGGGACCAGATGGAAGTTGCAGGCAAAACTCTTACGGACAAGGAGATCGAACAGATACAGCACCCCATCCTGAAGAAGTATGAAGAGGAAGGCTCGGCCTACTACAGCACATCCAGGCTTTGGGACGACGGCATTATCGATCCCGCCGATACCCGGCGAATCCTTGCACTCTCGATCTCCATCTCCCTGAACAAAAAGTTCGGACCACCCCGTTCAGGTGTATACAGGATGTAATATGAAGCCAGTTATTACCACCGCTGTCAATGACACCATAGGTACTGTTACCCTTCACCGTCCGGAAGTTCACAATGCACTGAACCTTTTCATGATCAGGGAACTGACCGAAGTGTTTACCCGGTGGGGAAAACAAAGCGAATTACGCGTTTTGCTGCTCCGGGCAGCGGGAATTAACTTCTCAGCCGGTGCAGATCTGAACTGGATGAGGGAAGGCCTCTCCCAGTCTGCCAGCCAGCTGAAGGCTGAAAGCATGGAACTGGCCGACCTGTTCCATTCCATAGCATCGGCCCCACAGGTAGTGGTATGTGCAGTGAAAGGCAAAGTGATGGGTGGTGCCAACGGATTGGTGGCCGCCAGTGACCTGGTGATAGCCGGTGAGGACGCAACTTTTGCATTCTCCGAGGTAAAGCTCGGGCTGGTACCCGCCACCATTTCTCCATATGTGCTCCGGAAAGTCGGATATGCTAAAAGCCTGGACTGGATGATCACCGGCCGCCTTTTCACCGCCACCGAGGCGCAGGAGGCCGGGATGGTACAGTACCTCACCGGAAAGGAGGAACTGGAGGCCGAAACCGAAAGGATGGTGAATGGCTTACTTGAGAACGGACCCGAAGCCATGAAAGGGGTCAAGCATATGTTAAACGACCGGGACCTGACACCATTCGATCAGTCGTCACGAGAACACTCAGCCGCCCTTATCGCCCGTTACCGGACTTCGAACGAGGGGCAGGAAGGAATGAATGCTTTCTTTGAAAAACGAAAACCAGGCTGGCATGCAGGCCACTAATTTCCATAAAATCCTTGTGGCTAACAGGGGTGAAATCGCTCTCAGGGTAATCCGGGCCATCAGAGATCTGGATAAGCTGGCCGTGGTGATTCACTCCGATTTCGACCGTGACCTTCCGTTTGTGACAGAAGCCGATGAAGCCTATTCACTGGGTGACGGTACCCTGGCAGATACCTACCTGAATGAAGACAAGATCCTGGAAATTGCTCTTTCGGCCCAGGTCGACGCCATCCACCCGGGCTATGGTTTTCTTTCCGAGAATCCCAATTTTGCCAGAGCCTGCAGGGAAAAAGGGATCAGCTTTATCGGACCGGAAGCCGGTGTGATCTCACTGATGGGTCATAAGTCAAACGCCCGCCGAAAGGCTGCGGATCTGGGTATCCCCGTTCTGGACGGAGTGATCAGCGATCTGGAGGGGCTGATCGGGCAGAAAGCCTCCCTTCCCTATCCGTTATTGATAAAGCCTGCCGGGGGAGGCGGAGGAAAAGGAATGAGGATCGTCACACACCCCTCATCCTTTGAAGAGCAAGCGAGGGATGCGACCAGGGAAGCGTTGAGTTATTTTGGGAACGGGGACCTGTACGTGGAGCGTTTTCTGGAAAACCCCAGGCATATCGAAGTACAGGTGATCGCCGATCACCATGGGAACGCAGCCCACCTGTTCGAAAGAGAGTGTTCTCTCCAGCGCCGTTACCAGAAGATCATTGAAGAGGCTCCATCCGGGTTCCTGAAGCCTGAGACACGGGAGCGGATTACGCGCATAGCACTCCAGCTGGTCAGAGGTATTTCATACACCAATGCAGGAACCATCGAGTTTTTGATGGATGAACAGCAGGAGTTCTTCTTTCTGGAAATGAATACCCGGATCCAGGTGGAACATCCGGTAACGGAAATGGTGACAAGGATCGACCTGGTCAGGGAACAGATCCGGATCGCCGAAGGGAAACCCCTCTCCTTCCGTCAGGATGAGGTGGAACTGCGGGGTCATGCCATCGAGGCCAGAATCTACGCCGAGAATCCGGAACAGGATTTCATGCCCTCTACGGGCCGCATTGATACTTTTGAGTGGCCTCAGCAACCTTCCGTCAGGGTCGACAATGGGTTTCAGGCCGGGAACCTGGTAGAGCCCTATTACGATCCCATGCTAGCTAAACTGATCACTACAGGAAGAAACCGGGAAGAGGCCAGAAACCTTGCGATCAGTGCCCTCAAGGAGGTCCGGGTGACAGGTCTGACTACCAACAGGGATTTCCTTATTGAACTGCTCAGATCGGAGTCTTTCAATTCCAACCAGATTCATACCCGGTATATCGACAACCATTTGGGGTCACTTCTTTCACATATTCAGGAGCGCAGAAAGAATCTGGAAAAAAACCAGCTC
Source organism: uncultured Bacteroides sp. (assembly GCA_964604655.1). GTDB lineage: Bacteria > Bacteroidota > Bacteroidia > Bacteroidales. The sequence continues at coordinate 71,847 of CAZRZY010000002.1, forward strand.
CTGGCCGCTGCCTCCCTGATCGCCCTGCAGAAATCGAACGGACCCGATCAATCTGCTTCACCCTGGCTCTCCATCGGACACTGGCGGATCCTTCCCGATATCACCCTTCTGTGTGATCACCGGCCATACCGGATCCGATATGAACTGATCAAGGGAAGGGAAAGGGTAAGGCTGCATATGGATCAGCAGGAATTCCTGGTCTCCCTGGAACGGAGGGAAGGAAACCATTACTGGATCCGCATGAACCGTCAGATTCTGAGAATCTGGGGAGTAACGGACCGTTCCGAGGTACTCCTCGACCTGGATGGACATCTGTTCAGACTGCGTCGCATGGATATCCTGGACCGCCGGTTCATCAGTTCGTCCGCCACCCGGAGAAAGGAGGATAACGGGGAGGTGTTCGCCCCGCTGAACGGTCGTATTGTTCAGATCAATGTGAAAGAGGGTGACCAGGTAGAAGAAGGAGATCCCCTTCTGGTGATCGAATCCATGAAAATGGAGAATAAAATTCTGGCTTCGTACACTTCAAGGGTCGGACAAATTGCAGTCTCCGTGGGTGATCAGGTGAAGGAGAATCAATTAATCATTACATTAGCTATATGAATGATCCGCTACTAACCGAACAGCACAGGGAACTGAGAGAAGAGGTCAGGACCTTCGCTGAAAAAGAGATTGCACCCCAGGCGACCAGACTGGATTCAGCGTGCGAATTTTCAATTCCCCTGGCCGAAAAGATGTTCGACATGGGGCTTCTGAGGATCCAGCTTTCCAGGGAGTTTGGCGGGATGGAACTGGATACCCTCTCCTACATTATCGCTGTGGAGGAGCTGGCAAGGGTGGATGGCTCCCAGGCCGCCACCGTGGCAGCTCAGAATTCCCTCGGGATCGCACCCATCGAAAAGTACGGGACCCGGGAACAGAAGGAACAATACCTGCCCATGCTTTCCACCGGCAAGAGGCTCTGGGCCTTCGGGCTTACGGAGCCCAATGCAGGTTCCGACTCCAATAACACCGAGACGACGGCCACCCTGGAGAACGGGCAGTGGGCCATCAACGGTAAAAAGATCTATATCACGAATATTTCTTCTCCCATGTCCGGCGGCATTACGGTACAGGCCGTAACCGGTGAACGGGGCCAGGGGAGAAAGGAGCTTTCGGTCATACTGGTGGACAACGGGCTTCCAGGATTCCACACCGAGACGATCGTCGATAAAATGATGTGGCGGGGAGCCGATACGGGCAAAGTGACCTTTCAGGACGTGCGAGTTCCGGAAAAGAATATCCTGGGAGAGCGGGGGCTGGGATCCAAGATCATGCTGGCCACCCTCGACGGGGGAAGGCTTTCCATAGCCGCCATGGGGCTGGGACTGGCACAGGGTGCTTTCGAAATGGCCATGGAGTATGCCTCCAAAAGGATCCAGTTCGGCCGACCCATCCGCAGTTTCCAGGCCAATTCTTTCAAACTGGCTGATATGGCCACCAAGATAGAACTGGCCAGAAGCCTGCTCTATAAGGCTTGCTGGCTCAAGGATAACGGCCATCCTTTCGGCAAAGAGGCCGCCATGTCGAAACTTTACACTTCGGAGATCGCGCGGGAGATCGCCAACGATTCTCTTCAAATCCATGGTGCACACGGCCTGATGAAAGAGAATGCCATCGAACGGTTTTACCGGGATCAAAGGATCCTGGAGATCGGCGAAGGAACTTCCGAGATACTCCGTGTAGTCATTGCCCGGCATCTGGGAATCAGATAAAACCAACCCTTTCCATGGAAAGCCTGGAAAACCGCAAAAAAGACCATATCGACCTGGCATTCAAATCCCAGACGGCCCTTCCGGAGATGGACCGCAGATTTCATTACGAACCGATGCTACAGTCGCATCCGAGGGACGGAAT
>CAZRZY010000002.1:73752-114566 GCA_964604655.1 uncultured Bacteroides sp.
GACCATTCTGGGCAGGAAGCACCGGATTCCCCTCTGGGTAAGCAGCATGACGGGCGGAACCAAAATGGCCGGAACCATCAACCGGAACCTGGCTACCGCCTGCAGGGAATTTGGCATGGGTATGGGACTCGGGTCGTGCAGGATCATCCTGGAAGATGATACCTGTTTTGAGGATTTCAATATGAGGAAACTCATGGGGGATGACCTTCCCCTCTGGGCCAACCTTGGAATTGCCCAGATGGAGGAACTTATCGAAAGAGATCAGTTGTCCCTGGCCTCCGATCTCGTGAAAAAGCTGCAGGCAGATGGTCTGATCATCCATGTGAATCCCATGCAGGAATGGTTCCAGCCCGAGGGCGACATCCTGAACCATTCGCCACTGGACACCATCCGCAGGGTGATGGATGATTTCCCATTTCCTCTGATCGTTAAGGAGGTGGGACAGGGTATCGGACCCGAAAGCCTCAGAGAACTGCTGCAATTGCCCCTCCAGGCCATTGAGTTCGCTGCTTTCGGAGGTACCAACTTTGCCCGGGTCGAGCTGCTCAGGGACGAACGGGCCAATCAGAGCCTCTTTGAACCTCTTTCCATGATCGGCGAGGACGTCTATACCATGCTGGATAAGGTCAACGAGCTGGTGGAAACAGAAGAACCCCGTTGCCGGGAGCTGATCCTTTCGGGCGGGGTGAAGAACTTCCTGGATGGATACTACCTTATAAAGAAATCGAAACTGCCCGCAGTTTACGGGATGGCCTCCACCTTTTTAAAATATGCAAGGGAGGATTACGAACAACTGCAGGAATTTGTCCGAACTCAGCTGCAGGGGCTGGAAATGGCCTATGCATACCTTACCATCCGGAGTTGATATGCAGTCCCAGATCGTTCACGGATTTTCAAAACTCTCCCGGGATGAGCAAATAGAATGGCTTCAGCGCCAGAATGGAATTTCCGGGCAGGCCCTCACCCATCTGGAAAGCCATCTGCACAGCGATCCCTCCCTCCGGGATCTGTACGGGGATATCAGTGAGAATACTATCTCCTCCTATTACCTCCCTTTCAGCCTGGCTCCCAATTTTCTGATCAACGATTCCCTGATGACCCTGCCGATGGTGATCGAGGAGAGTTCGGTGGTAGCAGCTGCATCGCATGCAGCCAAATTCTGGGCATTGAACGGTGGATTCCATGCAGAGATAGCTGGTACCAGGAAGAACGGACAGGTGCATTTCACCTGGGACGGCGGAGAAGAGTTGTTGCAACAACTCTTCCTATCCATGAAGGATCAGCTGTTCCGTTCAGTCCATTCCCTGACCAGCCGGATGGAGGAAAGGGGTGGAGGTCTGGAATCCATGGAGATCCGGGCCACCGGGCCGCATCTGCCCGACCACTATCAGTTATTTGTCACCTTCCAGACTGCCGACGCCATGGGAGCCAACTTCATCAACACGGTGCTGGAGGAACTGGGGAGCGGGTTGAAATCCATGGAAACGGTCTCCGGGAACAGGGGCAGACTGGAGGTGGTCATGGCTATTCTCTCCAACTACACCCCTGAATGCCTGGTCCGTTGCCATGTGGAAACCCATACCCGGGCGTTCGATCATTTCCACCATCGATTGAGCGGACAGGAATTCGCCGTCCGCTTTAAACAGGCGGTGGACATCGCCTGTCACGATCCTTACCGGGCGGTGACCCACAACAAAGGTATTTTCAACGGGATGGATGCAGTGATCATGGCTACCGGCAACGATTTCAGGGCGGTGGAAGCATGCGGCCATGCTTTTGCTGCCAGAAAAGCTCGTTACGGAAGCCTCTCCTGTGCGGAATTGAGCGGAGATCTCTTCCGGCTGACCCTGGAGGTGCCGCTGGCACTGGGAACCGTTGGCGGGCTTACTTCCACCCATCCCATGGCCGGTGTGGCTCTGGAGATACTGGGACATCCCGGGGCCACCGATCTGATGAAGGTGGTCGCTGCAGCCGGATTAGCCAACAACTTCAGTGCTGTGCGATCGCTGGTAACCACGGGGATACAGAAAGGCCATATGAAAATGCACCTGGGAAACATTCTGAGGCAATTAAACGCTACTCCGAAAGAGATCAGGTCGGCCACACAGATGTTCAGCAACCGGACCGTCTCCTATTCAGAGGTCTCCGCGTATATCGAAAAATTAAGGGGAAAGGGAAGCTCATGATGGACCAGATCCGTGCACACGGCAAGCTGATGATCAGTGCGGAGTATATGGTCATGCACGGATCGAAAGCGCTTGCCCTGCCTTTACGGAAGGGCCAGACCCTCCGGAAATTTCGCTCCGATAATCCCCGAATTTTTTCATGGAAGGCCTTTTTCGGGGAACAAACCTGGTTCCACGCCATGCTCGACCCGGCAACACTCAGGATCCTGGAAAGCTCCGACCATGAAAAAGCCACACACCTTCAAAAACTGATCAGTTCCTGTATTGAAATGATGCCCGCCTTTCAGGAGGACCTGTTCAGCTGGGACGTGGAGACCTACCTGGATTTTTCTCCCGAATGGGGTTTTGGAAGCAGTTCCACACTCATCGCCCTTATGGCCGAATGGGCGGAGATCAACCCGCTGGACCTCCACTTCTCGGTCTCCTCCGGTTCAGGCTATGATGTGGCATGCGCCATTGCCGAGGGGCCTCTGGTTTACCGGCTTCGGGACGGTTCACCAAGGTATCAGCATATCCCGTTCCGGCCTCTTTTTTCAGGGGATCTCTATTTCGCATGGCTGGGTGTGAAGCAACCCACCGCTCCGCACCTTCAGGAGATATCCGGTAAACTCCGGCCCGATTTCCAGTCCATCCACCAGTTTTCGGACCTCACCGAGCAGATGATCCGGGCAAAGGACCTGGCCACCTTCCAGGATCTGATGAGGATCCACGAGGAGGCACTGGCTGAAATTCTTCATATGGAGCCTGTCTCTGCCACCCTTCTCAGAGATCTTCCGGGGAGCGTGAAATCACTGGGCGCATGGGGGGGAGACTATGTACTGGTTGCATCGGATGCCCCGCGGAAGGAACTGGAAGCTTTTCTCTCCAGCCGCAATATACATCAACTGTTTAATTTTGAAGATCTTGTATACTATGGAACGGAGTCTGGAGAAAAGCCTGCGGAGTGAGGGGTTAACATTCAATCCGCAGAATTATAAGCCGGTAAATGGAAAAACAGGTTGGTCCAGCCCTTCCAATATTGCCATTATCAAATATTGGGGAAAAAGAGAGGTTCAGCTACCCATGAATCCATCCCTGAGCCTTACCCTGAGGGAAGCGGTTTCCAACACCCGCATGCAATTCGATTATGATCCATCAAGAAGCACCCCTGAGCTGAGATTCAGGTTTGAGGGCAAAGAATCTACTGCTTTCGAATGGCGGATCCGCAGTTTTGTGGAACGGCTTTTCCCATACCTTCCGATGCTCAAACATACTGCTCTGGATATCGAATCGGAAAACACGTTCCCCCACTCCTCCGGGATTGCTTCCAGTGCATCCGCCATGTCTGCACTGGCCTTGTGCCTTCTTCATATGGAACAACAGTCGAAAGGGATCACCGATAACGAGAATCTGCTCATGAAAGCATCGTTTATGGCACGCCTCGGATCGGGCAGCGCCTCCCGCTCGGTATACCCGGGATTTGCCCTCTGGGGTGCCGATAAGAACTGGGAGGGTTCAAGCGATGAGTATGCGATACCCGTGGGGTCCTTTCACCGGGAATTCAATGGTATGAAAGATGCCATCCTGGTGGTGGAATCGGGGCAGAAACGAGTTTCCAGCAGCGCCGGCCATTCACTGATGGATACCAATCCCTTTTCAGACACCCGGTTCCTTCAGGCCCGGGAAAACCTTGAATCTCTTGGGAGGGTTCTGCAAACAGGCGATTGGGAACACTTCATCGATATCATGGAGGAGGAGGCGCTGACACTCCACGCCATGATGATGACGGGGCGTCCGGGATATCTCCTGATGCAACCCGCAACCCTTTCCATTATTCAGAGAACCAGAGAATTCAGAAAACAAACCGGTTGCCGCATCGGCTTTACCCTTGATGCAGGAGCCAATGTGCACCTGCTCTATGCCGATACCGATGCAACGAAAGCCGAAGATTTTATTCAGGACTTCCTGACCCCGTATTGTGAAGATTCCCGGGTGATCCACGACAGAATGGGAGACGGACCGGTTGCATGGAATGGCCCCAATGAATCCGGTGGAACATGACCCCTTTCAATTCCATCCAACATACGGATAGATTTCCCTCCAAAGTCATGCTGGTGGGGGAATACGGTGTGGTGGTAGGTGGAAGCGCCCTGACGATCCCTTTTCACCGGTTCGAGGCAAGAGTCCGGTCGGCCGACCGGATACCGGAAGGGAAGGAGCAGGAAGCCGCCAGTTCCATGAAATACCTGGATGCACTCTACCGTTTCATTGCAGGGGTTCCCTCCGGGGACTTTCATGCGAAACCCGACCTGGTACGATTCGATTCCGAGCTCCACCGGTACTGGCTGGAAATGCAGATACCCACCGGCTACGGACTCGGCAGTTCCGGGGCTGTCAGCGCCGCGGTCTATTCCAGGTTCTTTCAGGGCGGATATGAGCTTCCGCTTGAAAAACAGAAAGAGGACCTGGCGAGGATCGAATCCTATTTCCACGGGAAAAGCTCCGGGGTGGATGCGCTCACCTGCTTCGCCGGCCATCCTCTCTATTTCAGGGCCGACGGATCCATCGAGCGGGTACATCTGAACCCTTCGGATCTTCCCGGCCAATACCTTTTTTTCCTGCTCGATTCAGGGAAACAGTTTGAAACCGGTCCGCTGGTCAGTCACTTCCTCGAAAGGATGATGGAACCGCAGTTTGCTTCATTTGTCAGAAATGAATATCTGACTGTCAACCAAAAACTGATCGAGGTATTGCTGGGGATCAGGGATGCGGATGCCGGCCTGCTGGTGCGGGCGCTATCCGATTATCAGTTCAAGCATTTCCGCAAAATGATCCCGGACCATACGGTTGATCTCTGGATTGAGGGACAGGTCACCAATGAATACTACCTGAAACTGAACGGCTCAGGGGGTGGATTCATGCTTGGGATCACTCCTCAAAGCTCCAGAGAAACATTGGAAAACAGATGGAAGCAGGATCTTATCTGGATAACCTGACGCTGGTCAGCGGGGGACAGACCGGCGTGGACAGGGCTGCACTCGATTATGGCCTGGATCACCAGATGCGTTGTGGAGGCTGGTGCCCTGAATCGCGGAAGGCGGAAGACGGCACTATACCTTTGAAATATCCCGTCAGGGAACTGCCCGGGGCCTCCTACAGGAAGAGAACTGCCGCCAATGTAAAAGACAGCGATGCCACAGTGATCATTTTCTGCAGGGAGATGATCGGCGGCACACTCAAATCCTTTGAATTTGTCAGAAAGGAGGAGAAGCCGTTCTTGCTTCTCGATATGTCGGTACTCGATCCCGAAAGTGCCTCCATGCGCCTTCTGAAATTTCTGGGCAGGTATCATCCGAAAGTAGTCAACTTTTCGGGGCCCCGCCAGAGTGACTGGTCCGAATCCTATTCCACCTGCTACCAGATTCTGCAGCATACTTTTGGTAAAAATCAGAAAAGCTCCGCCCGCAGTAGCGAACGGAGCTTTAAGAAGTTGAATACCTGAGGATTATTACACTCCATCTTCTTATTTAAATCCGATCTCCAGGCCGGCAATCCCCTTCGGATTGTAGGGGGTCAGGCCGGCGATCCGGTGGGGCAATGGCCGGAACTCCTCACCGGGGACCTCCCCTCCCTGAATGAATCCATCTTCACCGAAGTAACCCGGAGCCTCTGTATTGGTGAGCCACTCTTCCAGGATCTCATCGCTGGCATGGGGCCAGACGGTCTTCACCTCATTGTAGAGCACATTACAGACCGAGTTCTCCACCAGCAATACTTCCCGGTCATAAGAATCCACGCTGCTGAGCGGCAGTCCCACTTCGGCCACGCCGATATGCTCAGTGTCGGATCCGGCCGCTGCAAAAGCCCAGTTATAGCCCACCTTCCCGGTAAGGAACTTGGCATTGGGATGACTGGAGTTTCCAAACACATCCACCACCTCTCCACTGACTCCCGCAAACATCTTCATGCCATCCATGGCAAAGGGTTCCAGCAGGGGATCAATGGCCGGAAGGTCGGCAATGGAAACGGTCATGTGATGGTCATACCCCCGTTCTCGTTCCCTTCCGATTCGGCATCGGTAATGGTCAGGCCATACTCCCAGATCCTGCCGTCCAATTCGGGTCCCTCTTCCACCACCAGGTTCTTAATCCGGCCATCGTCCTCGCTTTCATAAGTGACCGTCTTTACCTGGTCGATATTGTATCTTCTGATACCCCGGATCACATGCCTTACCAATTTTGCGGCATGATCGCCGGTGTGGATGAAGAAGGTCAGGTGGTGGTAGATCTCTCCACCCCTGATGGGATCCACATACGCGGCTTTCGTGGCCGAGGCATCCTGCGAAAGTGTCTGAGGGATTTCCACGGTCAGCTGATCGGGAAGAATACGCTCCTCCGTTTCGGGCCCTTCGAAGGTGTTTTCACATAAGAAAGGGAGTAACCTATTCAACCACAAGGGTGTCGCGAATCACCTCGGCAGCGGTAAAATAGCCGATGGCACCCTCATTCAGGTTGGTACGGGCGTTGCCGGGCAGCACATCGAATATCCCGCCCCGCCAGTCGGTTTCGGAAAGCATCCCGCGGAGGTACTCTTCGTAGCGGGGGCTGACCGATTCTTTCTCCCTGCAGACAATGGTCCCCGGCGGAAACCTTACCTGCTCCCGGTCCGGCTTGAAGATCTCATTCAGATCCACACTGTTGAGACTGTAGTGATAGATCACTGCGTGATTCTGATCATCCGGCAGGGTATCGTATCCCGGAAGATGGCTCCAGTCGAGCTCCAGCCTGACGATGGCGGGCTGATCACTTTTACCGATAACCACCGTATAGAGTGGCGGATCCTCCTGGACCTGAACCGGCCTCATGAACTGGAAAGGGGTCACCGGTTCCATGAAGGAGATGGCGGTGATGCGGCGGCCACCCCGTCCGATCCTGAGCTGATAACCTTTACCAGGCACTCCTGAAAATCCCGGTTCGCTCAGGTAGGTGCCCGGGCGGGTGGGGTCCTCACGGAGCGGAAAGAGATTCCGGCCGTCGAAAAAATCGACCCTGGCTCCCGTCACCGGTTCGGGTATTCCGTTCATTTCATACACCGGAAGGGAAAGCTTTACCTGATGGGGACCCGGTTCGTTGGTCAATTTCGCCTCCACGACCACGATCTCCTCCTCCTGATAATGCAGGTCCCAGTCGATCGGTTCTGTGCAGGCAGCCAGGAGCAACAGGGTCAGCAGGACCGGGGAAAGGGTCTCTTTAATTGGGCGGATATTTTTCATATCACTTCGTTTCATCCTCTTTGGCTGCTGGCGTTAGAAACTGAAATGGTAACTGACGGACGGGATCAGCCCGTAAATATAGTACATGGTGGATTCCAGCTGCTGCGGCTGGTAGAAGTCTGCCGGAACCACGTAGTTGCCCCCTTCCTCCTCTGTTTTATTGAAATGAAGGGCTACCGGATTCTTCCGGTTGTAGAGATTGTAGACCGAAAAGATCAGTTCATGACGGAACCTGTGTTCCGGCCTGTTAAGTTGCCAGTTAAGCGCCAGATCGAGCCGGTGGTAATCGGGCAGCCGGTCATTATTCCGCAGGGAGTAAACAGGAACCTGATGATGATCGTAAAAGTAGAAACCGGTGGGAGTGGTAAAGGGGGCACCGGTCATATAGATGAAATTAGCTGTCAGGTTGATCCTCCGGCCAAGGGCCCAGGTCAGGTAGAGGGAAAAATCGTGGGGACGGTCGGAATAGGCCGGGTAAGGTTTTCCCTGGTTGACCTCTGCCACCGTGGAAAGGGACCTGGACCAGGTGTAGGAGATCCATCCGGAGAAACGTCCTGCGCTGCGCTGCAAAATGGTTTCGATGCCGTACCCTTCGCCCGTTCCGAACAGCAGTTCATATTCCACCAGCGGATTCATCAGCATCCTTGCATGATCGCGATAATCGATCAGGTGGTTGGTCCGCTTATAATACCCCTCCAGGTCCAGCCGCACTCCCCCCTGTCCAAAATGGTGTGAATATCCCAGGGTGAACTGGTGGGCCGACTGGGGAGGGACATTGGGACCGGACGGAAGCCACACCTCCATGGAAGTAAACGGACTGATGGAGTTGGTGATCAGAAACTGGAACTGGCTGGTGCGGCTGTAGCTGAATTTCAGTATGTGATGATGGGCCGGCTGATATATCAGACTCAGTCTCGGATCGGCCGTAGCGATAGAATGGTACACTCTTCCATCGGCATGCGATTTGACGGCCAGACTGTCCCTTTCGAAGTTTCCACCGGTAGCGGGGACAATGCTGTATTCGGTAGCGGGTCCCACATTGCTCCAGATGGTGAAACGGATCCCTGCGCGAAAGGATACCTTCGGGCCGAGGATGAACTGTTCGGAGCCATAGAAGGCAATTTCCCTTGTTCTTTTAGTCGACAGGTCCAGCCCGGGATCGAACTCCACACCCCCGCGGTAAATATTCCCCGGATCATGAAAGTGTCCGGCCGTCAGTAACCCGAACCGGAAGGTGTTGCGGGGATGGATATACCAGGTGAAATCGTATTTCAGGGTCAGGTTACCGATATGGGAATACCAGTAATCGTTGTTTTCGATATGGGTGTTCAGATAGTAATCGTATTTGGAACCCAGCAGGGTCAGGTTGGAGAAGAGCCTGTCCGAAAAGAGATGGTTCCAGCGGAGTGTGGTGGTGCTGTTGTTCCAGCGGATACCGGAAGAGACATCCCTGGAAGCCTCCTGTTCAAAATTGTCCGCTCCCCGGTAGAGGGAAAAAAACAGCCTGCTTTTCGCATTGATCCGGTAGTTTAGTTTCAGGTGAAGATCATAGAAGTGAAGATCACTGATCCGGTCGTTGAGCAGCTGCAGGGGCCGGGTGATATAGGAGCGCCTCCCGGAAGCAAAGAAGGAGATACGATCCTTCCGGATGGGTCCCTCCACCGACAGGCGGGAGGAGAGAAGCCCCACGCTTCCGTCCACTCCGAACCGGTTCATGTTCCCGTCCTTGGTCCGGATGTCAATGTGGGAGGAGAGCCTCCCTCCGTAATTCGCCGGGAAATCTCCTTTGTAGACGGTTACCTCCTTGATGGCATCGGGGACCACCGTGCTGAAAAATCCGAGCAGGTGGGTGGGATTGTATATGGGTGCTTCATCCATGGTGATCATATTCTGGTCCCTGGCCCCTCCCCTCACATAAAAGATGGTGGATCCATCCCCAAAGAATTTCACCCCGGGAATGGCTGCCAGAGATTTGATCACATCTTTTTCACCGAACAGTGCAGGCATCTTCCGGACCGATTCGGGCCTGATCCGTTCCTCGGAACTCCTGGCCGTCCGTACCAGGGGGAGCTGTTCATCGGAGTAAATCTTCACCTCCCTCAGCGCGGACGGTTTCTTTTGCATGACGAAATGCACGGTATGGCTTTCATCTCCGTCGATCTTCAGGGGGATTTCAATCAGCTGATATCCCACATAGGAGCAAAGCAGGCTCCCCTCCCGATGACGCAGGGTGAGCGAGTAAAAACCATAGTTGTTGGAAATGGTCCCTTCCGCACCGCCGCGGACCGAGATGGTGGCCCCGATCAATATCTCCCCTGTGGCGGCGTCTTTCACGTAGCCGCTGATGGTGATCCGGAAAGGCTCCTCTTCCAGCGCGACCTGAACAGTAGCGCCGAGACCCGGCTCTGCCTTTCGGGCACGGTTTAACACGATCTGTTTCTCCACCACCCGGAATGTGACCTGGCGGCCTTCGAAAAGCCTGAACAGCGCACTGTCCAATGAAACACGCTCCAGGTGGATCGTGAGAGTGTCCCCTGCATCTATCAAACGGCTGTTGTAGGAGAACCGGAGCCCGGTCTGAGCTTCCACCTCTTCCATGACCACTCCCAGGGATTCCTCTTCCGCATGGAGTGTGACGGGCGCCGAACTCCCCACCTGTGCCAGTATGATTGGACTTCCTGGAAACAGGAGCATCATGGTAATGGCATATCGCCCGATACGTTCTGTTATGGGCCGGCCTATTCCTCGCATCCCTCTCCGTCCAACAGGATTTCATCACCCCTGCGGGAAATCTTCAGGTCCAGAGTAGCCTCCAGGACCATAAGCACCGCTTCCAGGGACTGATCCATAAATGTCACCGTTATCGGGCAGTGGTCAAGCTGTGGATTCACGATCACCATCCGAATGCGGTAAACCTTATTGAGTTGAGAAACCACTTCACTGAGCGGGGTCCCGCGGAAATAGAATTCCCTGGTTTTCCAGGCCAGGTTGTTGGGATCGGCTGAGGGAATCAACTGGATTTCCCTGCTTACCCGGTCATAGATCCCGCTGTTTCCGGCCTGCAGAACGATCTGTTCCTGTCGTTCATGCCTGTCCGAAAATGCCACCACACCGCTGCTGACGGTGATCTCCACCTGGTTGTTTTTACGATAGGCATTCACATTGAAACTGGTTCCCAGCACCTCCACCAGGGCATCTCCTGCTTCGATCCTGAAAGGGGTATCAGGGTCCGGGGTGACATCGAACCAGGCCTCCCCCCTCAGACGCACCCTGCGCTCCTGCCCCTCCATCTCCCTGGGATACCGCAACCTCGAATTCCTGTTGATGACCACCTCCGTTCCGTCCGGCAGGACCACTTCCACCGGTTCATTTTCGGCCATCACCGTGCCCGTGCCCGACCATCGGGTGGCATAAAGCCATACGAACACAAAGATACCACCAACCAGAACGGCGGCTGCCATGCGGTAGGTATAGAAGAGGATCGAACGGATTGTTCCTTTCGGACGGCCGGTGGAATCCGGCACTTCCGCGGAGTCCCTGAATCCGGGGAGCCGGTCTTTCATCACCTCCCATTCGGCATCCATGTCATATCTGCTGGCGGGATCCTGAGATTTCAGGTCTCCGGCCCGGTCCCAGATCTTGCGGTACTCCTCCAGCTCTTTCCGCCTGACCGGATCTTCCATGAGCAACACCTCCAGCCGGGCTATCTCCGCGCCGGAGAGCTCACCCGACAGGTACCTGGTCAACAGGGCATTAAATTCTATATGTCGATCGTTCCGTTCCATCTTCACATGATACACACATCAGTTGACCGATCCCCCTATGAAAAAACTGTGAAAAATGTTCATTTTCGCATTCTCTAATTCAATGAATTCAACAACAGCCATATGAGCATCGTCAGATACCGTGAAAGCTTCTCGCGCAGGACCTTCAAAGCTTTGGACATCTGGTTTTCCACGGTTTTGACCGAAATACCGAGCTGATCAGCAATCTCCTGATATTTGAACCCTTCGTAGCGGTTCAGCAGGAAGATCTCCCGGCATTTATCAGGCAGAGTACCAATGGCCTCTTTGATCCGGGCTTCCAGCTCCATGGTCTCGATCTCCTTCTCCACATCCCACTCCCCTGCCACATCGGGAATTTCACTGTCTGAAAATTTCTTCCGGCTGCGGATCACATTCAGGCTGCGGTTGTGGACAGAAGTAAACAGGTAGGATTTGAGGGGAACAGAAAGATCAATCTCCTCCCTCCGCTCCCACAGGTTGATGAAGACCTGATGGACCACCTCCCGTGCATCATCTTCATCCGGCAGAAATTTCATGGCAAACGAGATCAGGGGAGGGAAATATTCCCTGAAGAGCGTTTCGAAGCCCCCGCGATCAAGCTTTCTGCCCGGACCTATACGCTTTTCGATGGTCATACACTGCTAAAGATATGGAAATCCGGAAATAGTCGTCACTGATTTAATCAACGGACCTCGAATTTCCACTCCTGCCTGAAGTAGTTCCCATTCTCTGTATAACCTCTGAAAAGAACCCGGTAACTTCCCCTGGTATCACCGGTGAAAAACGCAATGCTTCCTTCAGAACCCTCTTTCAGGAAGAAGTCCGGGTCCCAGTAGAGAGTGTTCCGGGCATCGTACTCCCTGGGACTGCCCAGGGGCGTGATATCCACCCCTTCTTTCCCGCCTGCGGCCATCTGATAATCGATCAGGAGACCGGAATCGGGCAAATCCATATACCCCAGATTCCTCTCCCTGGTGATCACATGCAGGATCCCTCCGAAGGTCAGCGCTCCCTTAATGTAGGGCACATGGACAATCTCGACCCGATCCACCAGCCGGGGGGATATGCCCAGTACGGCTTCATGGTCGAAAACCGCCACTCCATCGACCATCACCAGAGGATCATGAAAATTGAGATCCGGATGTGAACCCAGAATACGAAAAGTCCTGATCCGGCCGGTCCTTCGAATCGCTACCTGCGGAACAAGCTCCGTAAAATACTCCTGCATGGTGGGAAGCTTGATGAAGTCGGCGAAACGGACTACCGATAACGGCTCGCCGTAAAAGTATTCCGGACGGGATGAATCAGATCCGGTTTGGACCAACGACCCACCGGAACCGTCCGGCGTGGATTCAAACTGACCGAGAACCTGCGCATTGACGGCCAGTTCCCGAAGCAGCGGCAGGGAGCGCTCATCCAGCGGCATGGGTAGCGAGGGCAGCGATAAAGGCATCATGCAAAAATCGTGATCCACGTTGATCTCCAGTGGGGTATTATCGGGATGACTGGCTGAGATAAAAAGCTCTTTTGTTCCGGAAATGGAAGGAAAGGCAAAAAAGAACCGTCCGGATGAATCGGCGTAGTTGCAGTAGAATTGCCGTTGGCCGTCCATGATGGTCACATATACCACTGCATAAGGGACAGGTTTCGAAGATCCTGCTGTTACCACCCTCCCACTGAGGGATGCACCACGGGTTTCGGGAATATGACCGAAACGATTCATGGTCCGGGGAACAGCCTGCGGCAGGGGTTCGTACTGTTCTTCCGAGATCCCCGGTTTGCTAACGGACACGCTGCCTGAGACCGTTCCGGTACCCGGGCCTATCTCCGGCATGATACAGATACCCGACCGGGGAGGATAGGTCTCCAACATTCCGGTAAGCGCAACCGGGTTGACCGATCCCCGGGTCTCCCACTCCCCGGCAGGATTCTTGCGGTTACTGCTGTCTGCCGGCAACATCTCCTTGCGGTATGGGTTCACCACCCATATGGAAAGATAGGCATAACAGGAGGGACCGAAATTTCTCATCCATCTGGTATAGCCTTTCAGGTAATAGGAACCGGAGGGCAGATCCAACGGGATCTGCAGTGCTCCGGAAGCCCCGGTGGAATCGGCGGGAAATTTGGACTGCCAGAGGGAAACCCCTTCGGGAGAGATCAGCTCCATATAGAACAGCCTGCTCCATGAGGTGCCCCTTATAGGAACCGGACTCCTGTTGACCGCATCGAACCGGACCGTCTCTCCAGCCACATACAAAGTTCTGTCAGTGGCAAGACGGAACCTCTCCGGGGTCAATGCCGGCTGTGCGCTGAGCTGAATCGCTGTGCACATGAGCCCAAGAAGGAACATACACCCAAAAAGAAGATCGATGCGGATCCGTTCACCTGGTCTCATAATTCCCCATTTTAATGTTCCATGAAACGGTAATAATAGGTACCCCTATCACTGAAAAAGAGTAGCTCTGCAGATAATTCTCACGAGGCTCGAAAAATATGGACTGGGGATTCTTCCTTCCCAGAGCATTGTAAACATTGAGGCTCCAGGAGCTGTGGAAAAGCTTATCGGCTTTCAGGTTCCCTTCGATGGCGATGGAGGCATCGATCCTGAAATAATCGGGAACCCTTACCTGATTCTTCTGATAATAGTCGATATAAACCAGATCGTCCTGAAAATAGAGAGAGGTGGGAAAGGTTACCGGGCGACCCGACATATACACCATATTGGACGAGATGGTGAACCGCCTGTTCAAATGATAGCTCCAGATAAAGTTCAATACGTGGGGACGGTCAAAGTTGGAGGGATATGGATCTCCCCGGTTGATGGACTCGGCTTCGGATGGACCTTTCACCTGGACCAGTGACCGGGAATAAGCGTAACTGATCCATCCATCGAGCCGGCCGGTACTTTTTTGCAGCATGAACTCCGCGCCGTAGGCTTCCTGATTACCCTGCAAGACCGATACTTCGGTGAAGGGGGTCCCGATGAAATTGGCTCCGTCACGGTACTCCACCAGGTTATTGGCCTCCTTGTAATAGAGTTCCGCCGACGCAGACAGTCCCCATGAAGGCCGGATGTGGTAAAATCCGGCTGTATACTGCTGACCGGTCGGCGGAACTAAATGGTTGTCCGCCAGTTTCCACTGGTCAGTGGGAGAGATCGTAATGGTATTGCTTAGCATAAACAGGTACTGCCTCATCTGGCTGAAAGAGAGCTTGAAGCTGGTATTCCTGCCCGCTTTCATGTTCAGCGCGGCCCTGACCTCCGGTCCGGAATCGAAACGGACCTCCTCCCATTTCCCGTAGCGGACCGAATCGACCACGTACGGATCTGTCAGGGGCTGACCCTCTGCGTAGAGCCTGACCGTTCGGGGTCCCAGTGCGCTGTAAAAGCTGTACCGGATACCGGCATAGAGTGAGAGCCAGGGGAAGATCGTGATGTTGTCACTGGCAAATAGGCTCCCCTCTATCCCCTGCTCCCCCCCCAGATCGACCGGAACTCTCAGGGAAGCCTCCCCGTGGGGCTGGACCTTTCCGCGGTTGAGGGAGTAGTAGATCAGGCCGCCACCGAACTGCAGCGTATGGTTCATGGCCGGCACCCAGTTAAACTCGGCCAGCACCTCATTGTGCTTCAGGTTGTAACGGTGCCGGTAGGCACTGGATATCTCATAGGTTTCGGTATTAGCAAAGGTGTAATCGGAGAGGGCTCCCGTGAGAGTTGAGCTGAATGCAGGGGAGTAATGGTGCTTCCACACCATCGAACCACCGCGGTTGGCATACTCGTACTGACTGATATCCCCGTATGTGAAATGGTCGGAACTCTGATAATAGAAAAGATTCAGATCGTTTTTCTGGTTGGGAATCAGGTTCAGCGATCCGGTGAGATCATAGAAAGAGGCATTGCTGTTCCTGAGAAGCGGATCATCCAGCCTTTTCAGCATCCAGTCGGAATAGGAGGTGCGGCCGCTTAGCAGAAAGGAGGCTTTATCTTTCAGGATCGGTCCGTCTACCGTTGCGTGAGCCGATACCGGGCTGATCCCCGCATGAGCGCCAAAGCTCTTCATGTTCCCCCTGCGGGTAACAATATTGAATACCGAGGAAAGCCTGCCTCCGTAGTTGACCGGAACATTCCCCTTGTAGACACTGAAATCCTGAACAATGTCGCTGTTGAATGCCGACAGGAAACCGAACATGTGAGAAGTGTTATAGACAGGCACGCGATTGATATAGAAAATATTCTGATCGGCGTTGCCCCCCCTGACATTCACCCCTACAGAAGCTTCGCCGGCACTGGTGATCCCGGGCAGCAGCCTGGAAATCTTGATGACATCGTTCTCGCCCATGAAAAGCGGCATCTGCTTGACCGAATTCATGGATAGCCGTTCCACCCCTACATCGGTACTGTTGATATCCCTGTAGTGGTTTCCCACAATCTGCACTTCATTCAACGCGATCACCGCCGGTTGCATCTCGATATGGAATTCCCCATCCGACCTGACATCCAGACGGCAGCTGAAGGTCTCCATCCCGATAAAGCTGAACTGTACATGGTAGCGCCCGGGGGTGAGACTCATGACGACGATCCCGTGTTCATCCGAAACGCTTCCCTTGCCGGTCTCACTGACGAACATGGTGGCACCAATGACCGGTTCACCGCTCTCCATATCCCGAATCCGGCCGCGAATCCTGGCTGCGGTCCGGGTGGAGCCGTTTTCACTGCTGCCCACCACGATCGTTGGGACCATCTGCTCCGGCCTGGAACCCTCCAGATAATCCGGATCATTTCCGTTTGCCTCCTCCTTTGCGGAGAGCCTCCCCTCCTGCACCTGCGGATCGAAGAGGTAAGAGAAGTCATCCGGTAACTGCCTCACCGGCAGTATCAACACCCTGCCGGGTGGCAGAATATGCGCATAAAATCCATACCTGGCCAACACTTCATCCAGTACGGAGGTGACCGGCTCATGGTCGGCACGGACCTCCACCTCTACATTTCCGGTCCACTCTTCCCGGTAGTACACCTTCCATCCGGTCTGTCTCTCCAGGGATTGTACCAGTTCATTAAAATCAGCTCCCTGGAGAACCAGCTGAACTGTCGGCTCTTCCAGCTGTGGAAGGGGAATGCTCTCTGAAACCAGGGAATCCTCCTGTCCGAAGGAGAGAAGGGAGATGAAACCCAGCAAGAGGGCCATATGAACTCTGAAAATCATGAATCAATTAACTGGTTAATCTCCTGCATCAGGTTCCGCATCTGCCAGTCCCCAGCTTTCCTGACCCGGATATGTTGCTCCTTCAGGAGTTTTTTCAAAGAGGAGCGCCACTCTTTGCCGAAACAACGGAGCAGACTACTTCTTCCCTTGAAGGTACACGGACCCGTCTCCTTCAGCAGTACCATGGTGCGGTCGGGATCGGAAAACGATTGCTCACTGCTGTCGTAAATATTGCGGGAGATGCTTTTGCTCCAAAAAAAAATGCAGCTGACCTCCCCTTCAAAGATTACCTGGGCGAACTGTTCTCTTCCGTCCGGATCGGGAAATTTCCTGAACAGCTTTCCCCCAATGGTGAAAAAATCCACCCATTCATCCCTCAGGACCACACTTCCCGGGGCACCTGAAGCAGCCGTATAATCAAGCACCACCATCTGGCTGTATATATCATAACGGATTTTCTGATCCTCATAAAGCGTGCCGTCCATCTGAATCGAACCGTCCGGCGAGCCACCTGCATTCAGGAAGGGATCACCCTGTACCTGATGATAGGGATAGAAATACTTTTCCCCGTTGAGCAATTCTCCGCTGGGCCCATACCTCTGGTCAGCTTTTTCAAGGATTCTCCTGTACTCCCCGGTAACATCCTGACCATTCAGGATCCCCTGACCGGAGAGGGCCAGAATCAACACGCCAAAGGTAAATAGCCGATCTTTCATCCTACCAGAATTCAGGTTTTGTTGCAGATGCCCCTTTGATCAGCGAGCAATCGACACATTCATCCCTGACCTCTCCTGATTCAACTATGCCGTAAAGGGCGGCCTCGGCCAGATAAAGTGGCAGTTTCTCCCTGGGATACCTCCACAGAAACATGGGGTAGACCCCCGGAGCACAATAATAGGGATCCTGGTACAATTCCAGGTCAGGTACCGCCTGTACAAATATGCGTTTCTCCGAAGCCCCGGAAATGCTGAAAAACCCGATCACCTGCTCCTCTGCATCATCCACGTTGCAGATGTTGCTGGGGGTCAGGGAGGGTTGTGTATCGAAAAGGCCGCCTTTGGACTGCAGGTTCTTGGCCAGTTCATTCCAGTAGAAGAAGGCCTCCTGGCTCAGTGAAAGTTGCCGGACCAGAAGACTGTAACGGTGATGAAGCCTCTGTGTGGTCCCGGTGACGAAATGAAGGGGAAACTCCCGGTAGACGGATCCTTCCACCTGAAGCAGGTCCAGTGTGTAAATCAGAGGGATTTGCCTGGTGATCCAGCAGGTCAGCGACTTGCTGGAATCCGGAAGGTCCCTCATTCTCCGGTCCAGGCCGTATACCCGGGTGGGGTAATTGGGATTATGCAGTTCGTAAGTTTCAACCACCTCCCAACGAAGGTATCTGGCCTGCTCCTTTTCGATTTCGAAATCCATATAGAACCGGACCCCCTCCTCCTCCTCCTGCGGATCGGCCGTGGGATGATCCTCTTTTTTGTAGTAGACCGATGAAATGGGAGGGGATGCATGGAGCGTTTCGAACGAAGACTCATAGGAATGCCCCTCGGGAGTGATGACCGCCAGCCGGTAGCTCGACCCGGCCTGCAGAAACGTCTGGTCCAGTTCCGAATCGTACAGCCCCGCTGTAGCTTCCAGAAATTCACAGGCTTCCCCGTCCTCGCGCATCACCTCCACATAACATCCTGAAACGGGTTTGAACACGGTTCTGTTCAGCGCGACAGACCGGGAGATCTGGATCTTCTGGATCCCTGGGATATCATTCAGATGTGCAGAAATTACCAGTGTCCCTGCCCGTAGATCCTCCTCTTCCGGATAATATCGTTCAATGCAACCGGCAAGCAGAAGCAGAGACAGCAGAACCAATGGGAATTTTCGCAGAGTCACTGAATTTTTAAATCCACCAAATGTAGCTAAATCTGATATTAATGATCCTCCTCCGGCTCAAAGAGTGTTCGTTCCGGTAGATTATTGTTTATGAACACTTGATTGGACGAAGAATCCTAAAAATAGGTATTTTCGAAAATATTTACCTGAATATGAATCGCCGGTTACTGAAAGCCTACTCCATCCTGGCATGGATCACCATGATCCTCACATCCCTGCTGATCACGCCCTTTTTCCTGTTGGTATGGCTGCTCACATTCTGGTGGGACAGGCGAAAGATTGCCGTGCATTATATGGGCACGTTCTGGGCCTGGCACTACCAGTCGATTATTCCCTTCTGGAAACTGCGGCTGGAGGGCAGGGACAAAATCCCGCGGAACAGGCCGGTGGTTCTGGTGTCAAACCACCGCTCCCTGGTAGATATCCTGGCACTTTATAAAATTCGCAGGCCGTTCAAATGGACCTCCAAATCCGAAAACTTCAGGCTCCCCTTTGTGGGAATGGTACTCTCCCTGACAGGTGCCATACCCATAAAACGGGAATCGCTCCGTTCGGCGGCCAGCTTCCTGGACAGGGCCGAAGCGGAGATCAGAAACGGCTCACCGGTCCTGCTGTTCCCGGAAGGGACCCGTTCTCCCTCAGGCGGCATGAGGAGATTTAAGGAGGGGGCCTTCCTGCTGGCCAGACGTGCCGGTGCCGGGATCGTTCCTGTAGTTCACACAGGCACCGAGAAGACCTTCCACCGGAAATCCTGGGTGCTGAAAGGAAGGGCAGATATCCGGATCAGGATTCTGGATGAGATTCCCGCGGAGCAGGTAACCGGACTGCAGATCCGGGAGCTGATCTCCCTGGTAAGAACCCGGATGGAAGAGGCGCTCCATCAGATGGAAAAAGCGGATGTATGAGTGATCGCTCCCCGCATAACCTTCCTTCCCGACGGATATTGCGCCGCATGGGATATCTTCGCGACCAGCAGGGTATCATGAACAGGTATCTCCGGGAGAAATCCATGTGGGAATCCCACCTGGTAAGAACCCGGAAGTTTATCTGCGAATCCTTTTCCGGCCGTTCGCCATCGAGTCTGGCCATCCTGGGAAGCGGATGGCTGCTGGATGTACCCCTGGATGAATTGATGGAACGATTCTCAAAAATCTACCTGGTGGACATTTGCCATCCCGCGCAGATCCGGAAAAAGGTCAGCCCTCTGAAAAACGTGAATCTGGTCGAATCGGATCTGACCGGCGGAGCAATCAATCACCTCTGGCAGCTGGTAAACGGGAAGTACAGGCATGAAGATCTCCTGGCCCACGAACGTCTGGTACTGACCCCTCCGGTGGATCACCTGCCCGTCGATGCTGTTATTTCAGTGAACATGCTTAATCAATTGGATATCATTCCTTTCGATTTTCTGGGAAAACACCGGCAATATCAACAAACCTCCCTGGATCCTCTCAGAGAACGGATCCAGTCCTTTCATGTGGAGTGGATCACCCGTACACCAGGTTGCCTTATTACCGACTCACGGGAAAGGACCCTTGATTCAAAGGGGGATACGGTAGCCGTCAAACCATTGCTCTACACCCGGTTACCTGCCGGTATCCGGAACGAGCAATGGGATTGGGAGTTTGACACTCATGGGGCCTACCGGCCTGGATCGCTTACCAGAATGGAGGTGGAAGCCGTCGAATGGGAGTAGCTCCCGTCCTGTTTTTAACCGCTTTTTAAGAGTGCTGTGTTGAAAAATGCCCGGCGCCGACGCCGCAGTTTTGGTTATATTTGTGCTGCTTAGGGGAGATCAATTATGACGGCGAATTATTCTGAAGACACCATCCGGACCCTCGACTGGAAAGAGCACATCCGAAAGCGGCCCGGCATGTACATCGGGAAGCTGGGAGACGGCTCCTCACCGGACGACGGGATTTACATTCTTCTGAAGGAGGTGATCGATAACTCCATCGATGAATATATGATGGGGTTCGGAAAAACCATCGAGGTGGAGATCAACGAGCACATAGTATCCATCAGGGACTACGGTCGGGGAGTTCCCCTGGGAAAAGTGGTTGATGTGGCATCCAGGATGAATACCGGGGCCAAATATGACTCCAAGGTATTCAAGAAGTCAGTGGGTCTTAATGGTGTGGGGATTAAAGCGGTCAATGCCCTTTCGGGACATTTCTCCATCCAATCCTATCGTGAGGGCAAGGTCAAGGCGGCCGATTTCAGTGGGGGGGAGCTTCTGAAGAATCACGCTCAAAAGAATTCCCCGGAAAAGAACGGAACCCGGATCGTATTCGAACCGGATCCGGTCATGTTCGGCAAGTTCCGTTTTATGGATGAGTATGTGGAAGCCATGCTCCGCAACTATACTTACCTGAACACCGGATTAACCATCCTCTTTAACGGTCAGAAGTTTATTTCCAAAAACGGATTACGCGACCTGCTGGAAGAGAACATGACCGGTGAGGGGCTTTACCCCATCATCCATCTGAAAAACGGGGAGATCGAAGTAGCCATCACCCACGGGAACCAGTATGGTGAAGAGTACTTCAGTTTTGTGAACGGCCAGCATACCACCCAGGGAGGAACCCACCAGCTGGCCTACAAAGAAGCACTTGTAAAAACTATCCGGGATTTCTATAAAAAGGACTTCGATGCTTCCGATATCCGTACTTCGATCATCGCCGCTATCAGCATCAAGGTGGAGGAGCCGGTTTTTGAATCACAGACCAAGACCAAACTGGGCTCCAAGGATATCGGACCGGCCGGTCCCTCCGTACGGAATTTTATTATGAGTTTCCTTACCTCCAAGCTGGATGACTACCTTCACAAGCACGGGGATACCGCGCAGATCCTCCTGAAAAAAATACAGGAATCGGAAAAGGAGCGCAAGGCGATTTCAGGCATTAAGAAACTGGCCAGGGAGAGGGCAAAGAAAGCCAATCTGCATAACAAGAAACTGCGCGACTGCAGGATCCATTACAATGGCAAAGACGACCTGAAGAACGAATCCACCCTCTTCATTACTGAGGGAGATTCAGCCTCAGGTTCCATTACCAAGTCAAGAAATGTCAATACGCAGGCGGTATTCAGCCTTCGAGGAAAACCGTTGAACTCGTTCGGTCTTACGAAAAAAGTGGTCTATGAAAATGAGGAGTTCAACCTTCTCCAGGCAGCGCTGAACATTGAGGACGGACTCGACGGTCTGCGTTATAAGAATGTGGTTATCGCCACCGATGCCGACGTGGACGGGATGCATATCAGGCTCCTGTTACTTACCTTTTTTCTCCAGTTCTTTCCCAATCTGGTGAAAAACGGCCATCTCCATATCCTCCAGACTCCCCTGTTCAGGGTGCGGAACAAGAAGGAGACCCGGTACTGCTACTCAAATGAGGAGAAGGAAGAGGCCATCAAGGCACTGGGAAAGGGACATGAAATCACCCGTTTCAAAGGATTGGGAGAAATCTCTCCCGATGAATTCAAACATTTCATCGGTCCTGATATACGGCTTCAACCGGTCCGTATGAAAAAGGATGATGACCTGCATGATATCCTAACCTTTTACATGGGTAAAAATACTCCCGAACGTCAGGATTTCATCATCAACAGACTGCGGGTGGAAGAGGACCCTGTGGAGGTTGCCTGATTGATTAGCACAGAAAATGGCAGAATTCGAAGACAGACCAATGGAAGGAGCTGGACAGGAGGGGTCGTCTGGTGAGCAGGTGAAGATCACCCATCTCACCGGGATGTATGAGGACTATTTCATCGATTATGCCTCCTACGTGATCCTGGAGCGAGCGGTACCCCACATCATCGACGGTCTGAAACCGGTTCAGCGAAGGATCCTTCACGCCATGAAACGGATGGATGACGGAAGGTACAACAAGGTTGCCAACATCATTGGCAGTACCATGCAGTACCATCCCCACGGAGATGCATCCATCGGAGACGCCCTGGTCCAGTTGGGACAGAAAGAACTCCTGGTGGATACCCAGGGGAACTGGGGAAACATTTATACGGGCGACGGGTCGGCTGCTTCCCGCTACATCGAGGCGAGATTATCTCCCATTGCCAACGAGGTGCTCTTCAATCCCAAGACCACCGAGTGGAAACTCTCCTACGACGGCCGAAACAAAGAACCGGTGACCTTGCCGGTCAAATTCCCACTTCTGCTGGCCCTCGGGGCCGAAGGGATCGCAGTGGGTCTCTCCTCGAAGATCCTTCCGCACAATTTCAACGAAGTGATCGACGCTTCCATCAAGTATCTGCAGGGAAAGGAGTTCGAACTCTATCCGGATTTCCCCACCGGGGGACTGGCCGAAATAACCCGTTATAACGATGGTCTTCGGGGCGGAGCGGTCAGGGTCCGTGCCAGAATCGAGAAACTGGATAATAAGACCCTTGTTATCAGAGACCTGCCATTCGGGAAAACCACCGTGAGCCTGATAGAATCTATTATCAAAGCAACGGAGAAAGGGAAGATCAAGATCAAGCGAATCGATGACAATACCGCCGAACAGGTGGAGATCCTGGTCCACCTTGGAGCCAACGTCTCTTCCGATAAGACCATCGATGCGCTTTACGCCTTTACCGATTGCGAAATCTCCATCTCGCCCAATGCCTGCGTGATCGAGGACGACAAGCCCCGGTTTATCGGGGTGAGTGATATTCTCCGGGTCAACGTGGATCATACCAGGGAGCTGCTGAAGCATGAGCTGGAGATCCGGCTGTCGGAGCTGCAGGAAGATTGGCATCTCTCCTCCCTGGAGAAAATCTTCATTGAAAAACGGATCTACCGGGATATAGAAGAGTGCGAGACATGGGAAAGTGTGATCGAAACCATTGACAAGGGTCTGGATCCCTATAAAAAACTGCTGATCAGGGAAGTTACCAGGGAGGATATTGTTAAACTCACCGAGATCAAGATCAAACGGATCTCCAGATACGATGTGAAAAGGGCCGATGAACATATCAAAGCCCTGGAGGAAGAGATGGAAGAGGTAAAGAACCACCTGGCCCACCTGATCGCCTATACCATCGAATACTTCCGGCAGATCCGGAAGAAGCACGGAAAGGGACTGGACCGGAAGACCGAACTGAGGAACTTTGCCAGCATCGAGGCGACCAAGGTAGTGGTGGCCAATCAGAAGCTGTACATGAATGCATCCGACGGATTCATCGGGACGGGGCTGAAAAAGGACCAGTACGTGTGCGACTGTTCCGACATCGACGACATCATCGTTTTTCTGAAAGACGGGAACTACACCATTACCCGGGTAGTCGAAAAGCAATTCGTGGGGAAAGACATTATCCACGCAGCGGTTTTCAAAAAGAACGACAGGCGAACCATCTACAACATTGCGTATTTTGACGGAAACTCCGGCAATGTCATGGTGAAGAGGGCCCCTGTCACAGGGATCACCCGCGACAAAAAATACCATATCGGGAGGGAGCACCCCCGTACCAGGATTCTCTACTTCACAGCCAATCCCAATGGGGAAGCCGAGGTGATCAGGGTCAACCTGAAGCCCCGTCCCAGGCTGAAAAACCCCGTTTTCGAATTCGATTTTGCGGAACTGGCCATTAAGGGGAGGGGTGCACGGGGAAATATACTGACCAGATATGCAGTTCAGAAGATCGTGATCAAAGAGAAAGGGGTCTCCACCCTGGGCGGCAGAAAAATCTGGTTTGACCGTGATGTGCTCCGTCTCAATGTGGATGCCCGCGGAGATTTTCTGGGAGAATTCTCCGGTGAGGATCAACTGCTGATCGTCACCAGGTCGGGGCATTTCCGCACCACCAGTTTTGACCTCAGCAATCATTTCGAGGATGACCTGCTGATCATCGAGAAATTCAGGGAACAAAAGATCTGGTCGGCAGTATATTATGATGCCGACCTGAGCTACTACTATCTCAAGCGTTTCCACATGGAGCCCTCCTCGAAACCTGCCCGGTTTATCGGTGACCACCCCGAATCACGCCTGATCAGGATTACAGAAGTGGAGTATCCACGACTGGAGCTGAAATTCGGGGGAAAGAATAAGGACCGGGATCCGGAAATCATCGAAGTAGCCGATTTTATCGGGATAAAAAGCTGCCGGGCGAAAGGAAAACGCCTCTCCAACTACGAGGTGAAGGTGATCGAAGAGCTGGAACCCCTGGAATCAGCAGTGGAGAACAGAGAAGACCCCGGGGAGTCCGAAGACCAGCCTCCTGAGAAAGAAACTGCCACCGGCGACAGAGAGGAAAATGCCGGAAAGAGGAAACAGGATCAACCCGGAAAACCGAAGGTGAAAAAGAAAACCGGAAAAGAAGGTCGGAAAAGCGATCAGAAGATCGATCCCGACCAGGTTCCCCTGGAAGTAAATCAGCCGGAAGGGGAGGAGAAGCCCCAAAAGAAACCGGATAATCATTCCGGATCAAACGGTCAATTCACCCTGGAGTGGTAACATGGACTCCCGTATTTTTCTGATAGGTTTCATGGGCTCCGGGAAGTCAACCGCCGGAGAAAAACTGGCACGCAGGATCGGATACAGGTACGTCGATATGGATCATCTGATCGAAGAGACCTCCGGCATGCGGATTCCGGGGATTTTTCAGGAATTCGGAGAGCCCATGTTCAGAAAATGGGAACACGATATCCTGCTGGAACTTTGCAGTCAGGATCAGGTGGTGGTTTCCACCGGAGGAGGGGCTCCATGCCACGGCGATCAGATCGGCATCATGAATTCCCATGGTTGTACGGTATATCTGAAAATGACACCCGCCGCCCTGAAAGACCGATTGATCCATTCCTCCACCGACCGCCCCCTGATCAGGGATAAATCGGAAAAAGAACTGCTGCAGTTCATAAAAGACCTTTTGGCGGAACGGGCAGTCTGCTATGAGCAGGCGAAGATCCAGGTGAACGGAGCGGACCTGGATATGGACCGTCTGGTGGACCGGATCGGCTCCTCCTGCCCCTGAAAACTCGGGGCCTAGAACATGGCAGACAGTAACTCCTCATTTTCCAGACCACCGATATAGTCTGATACGTTCCATCCATCAAGCCGGGAACGGAGTGTTTCCGGATCATGGATGATCCCGGTCAGCCTGTTCTCCAGCTGACGGATATCAGAGGTGCCCTGAAAAACCCCCTCTACACGGACCTCTTCAATGACCCCTCTTTCCACGTTCATATGGAGGGTTATCCTTCCATGGTGGAAAGTCAATGCTCTGGAAAACCGGTATCGGGGAGAATACCCAAAATTCCATTCCCAGGTGGAATACTTCTGTGTCCTTAAATCCTGTATGGAATCCAGATCCGTCTTACTGAAATCATATTCACTGGCCTCTCCGAAAGTACGAAGGACGTGTTGAAGGATTCGGTCGCGGAACTCCTCCACTTCCATCGGTTCGGGCAGATGGTCACGGATATTGGTCACCTTTGCAGGCACCGATTTCACGGCTTTGTCGATAAATCCCGATGATTCCGCTTTCAGGGCGGATGCCAGGTCTTCCATGACGGAGGAGAAAAGGAGGGTTCCGTGGTGCATGGCCCTCTTTTTATAGACATGACTGGCTGTTCCGGAAATCTTCTTTTTTCCCAGGAGCAGTTCGTTCCTTGACCCCAGAGTGACTTCCAGTCCCATCCCGGCCATGGCCTCTATAACAGGCCGGGTGTACCTCGGGTAGTCCACCAGTGAACCCTCTTCTCCCCGGGTGATGAACGCAAAATTGAGATTCCCCAGATCATGAAATACCGTCCCTCCACCGGAGATCCTGCGTGCAACAATGATCCCTTTCTTCCTGACATAATCCAGGTTGAACTCTGCCAGAGTGTTCTGATGCTTGCCTACCACTATGGAGGGAACATTTCTGTAGAGCAGGAACAGATCCTTGCTGAAACTTTTCAGCAGGTATTCCTCCGAGGCAAGGTTGAAATAGGGATCTGTGGATGGGCTGATAATACAATACATGGTCAGATACCTTCCTTGATCCACCAACGTTCGGGTATCCAACTGTTCACCCGTTGAACCAGCCAGTATACGAACCATCCGCAGGTCGCTCCCCAGAGGGCCCCAGCTATCACATCACCCGGATAATGGACCCCCAGATATACCCGGCTGTATGAGACCAGAGCTGCCCACAGCACCAGGACAGCAGTGAGCCATCCTTTGCGGATCCACCATGAAATCAGCGCTGCCACCCCAAAGGTATTCGCCGCATGCGATGAGATGAATCCGAACTGCCCTCCGCACTTGTTATTCACCCGGTGGACCAGTTCCTGCAGTGCCGGCTCGTGACAGGGTCGCAATCGCTGAAAAACCTCCTTGAAAAAGTGAACGGAGGTCTGATCGGTCAGCGCAACTGTCACGATGATAAAGAGGATCATGAGCCCCACCTGCCACCTCCGCACCCAGCCCAGATAGAGCAGCAGCGCCAGATAGAACGGCCACCAGGTGGTCTTGCCGCTGATCCACCACATCACAGTGTCCCAGGTCTCATTATGCCACCCATTGATGAGCAGAAAGAGTCTGGTATCAAGCTGAAGGATCCATTCCATCAGCGCATCAGGAATTTAAAATATTCCAGATGATGTCACGCAGGATAACCAGCCCATCATTGGCCACTGCCGATATGAAGTGATAACGGATCTCGGGAAGGTCCTGAATGATCTCCTCTTTAAGCTCTTCATCGAGCAGGTCGGACTTGGTAATCACCAGCAACCTTCGCTTATCGAGCAATTCAGGGTTGTACTCTTCCAGTTCCTTCCGCAATATCCGGTAATCCTGCTGGATGTCCCTGCTGTCGGCAGGGATCATGAAGAGCAACATGGAATTCCTTTCGATGTGTCTCAGAAACCGGTGGCCCAGTCCCCTTCCCTCGCTGGCCCCTTCGATGATTCCGGGAATATCGGCCATTACGAAAGAGCGGTGGTCCCTGTACTTGACGATACCAAGATTGGGAACCAGGGTGGTGAATGGATAATCGGCTATCTTGGGCCTGGCGGCCGAAAGAGCTGAAAGCAGCGTCGACTTCCCTGCATTGGGAAATCCCACCAGTCCCACATCGGCCAGAAGTTTCAGCTCCAGTATAAACCACCCTTCACTTCCCTCTTCACCAGGTTGTGCATACCTGGGAGTCTGGTTGGTGGAAGATTTAAAATGATCATTCCCAAGTCCTCCCCTTCCTCCGGGCACCAGGATCTTCTCCTCCCCGTGACCGGTGATCTCAAAAAGGACCTTTTCGGTTTCGCCGTCCTTTGCCACTGTACCCAACGGTACCTCGATGACCTCATTCTTGCCCGAACCACCGGTTCTCAGTGAAGCTCCACCGCTCTCCCCGCTGGTGGCAAAAACATGTTTCTGATATTTCAGGTGAAGCAGCGTCCAGAGC
Organism: uncultured Bacteroides sp.; assembly: GCA_964604655.1. GTDB lineage: Bacteria > Bacteroidota > Bacteroidia > Bacteroidales. Next base: position 101,438 of record CAZRZY010000002.1, read on the forward strand.
TGTTCATTTCCCCTGACCATTATATGTCCTCCCCTTCCCCCGTCTCCTCCGTCCGGACCTCCCTTGCGTGTGAACTTGTCACGATGCAGATGGGCTGAACCGCTTCCACCCTTACCCGAACGGCAGAAGATCTTCACATAATCGACAAAGTTCGGATTGGACATGGGGCTGGCTACTTTACCTTCCCTATAACCTCCTGAATCCGCTCGAAGATCTTATCGATACTGCCCGTACCGTCGACCGATGCATGCTTATGCATCTTGTCGTAGTAATAGGTTACCGGGATGGTCTGGCGGTTGTACACATCGATCCGGTTATTGATCGTTTCCAGATTGTCATCGGTCCTTCCGGTCTCCTTGCCCCTTTTCAGCAACCTGTCCACCAGCTCCTCACGTGGGACATCCAGGGAAATCATTACACTGACCCGCTCGTCATAATCGGTGAGCGCTTTGCGGAGCTCGCGTGCCTGTTCCACGGTCCTGGGGAATCCGTCGAAAATGAAGCCCGTACCGTCCTGATGCTCCTCCAGCCTCTTGCGGATCATCCCGATCACGATATCGTCCGATACGAGTTCCCCTTGATCCATGATTGCCTTGGCCTTCAATCCAAGTTCCGTCTGGTTTTTCACCTCTTCCCTGAGCAGGTCGCCCGTGGATATATGGACAAGGCCATATTTTTCAATGATTCTTTCCGATTGGGTGCCCTTCCCGGATCCGGGAGGACCAAATAATACAATATTCAACATGTTCATCCTGTTTTTTTGACGATCCCAAAATTAATAAAGTTTTAATCGATCAGCTGATATATCTCCTTCAAATTTCTACCATACCCATCATAATCCAGACCGTATCCCAAAACAAAGTCATTGGGGATCTCCATCCCCACATAATCGAGATCGATCTTCCGGAGTGTGGCCCCCGGTTTATGGAGAAGGGTGGCCACCCGCACCTCTGCGGGCTCATAACCGGAAAGCTGACGGATGATGGTCTCCAGGGTTATTCCCGTATCTACGATATCCTCCAGCACAACGACCATCCGGTCCCTCAGATCCAGGTTGATACCCATCAGTTGCCTCACCGTTCCGGTAGTATGGGTACCGCTGTAAGAAGCCAGCTTCAGGAACGTGATCTGGCATGGAAACGTAAGCTGTTTATAAAGATCGCTGGCAAACATGAAGGCTCCGTTGAGTATTCCCAGAAATATGGGATCGCTTCCTGCCAGGTCACGGTTCATCTCTTCCGCTATCCGGTGTATTTCCCTCTGAATAGCTTGTTCCGAAATGAATTTTCTGAATCGTTTTCGGTGTAATTCAATGGTCTCGCCGGTCATGGACCCCTTTTCCCCTAAAATAGGGAAAGGTGGCCAAGAATAAAAATTTTGTAATTTCATTGGCTGATTCACCCGGTTAAAACACATCAACCTATGGACCCGAAAGTCAGTATTATCATGGGAAGTACTTCCGATCTTCCGATCATGGAACAGGCAGCCAAATTCCTGGACGAAATGGAAATTCCGTTTGAGATCAACGCCCTTTCTGCACACCGGACCCCGGAACAGGCCAGTGAATTTGCCAGGAATGCCTCCCCAAGGGGCATCCGGGTGATTATAGCAGGGGCAGGTGGAGCAGCTCATTTACCCGGGGTGGTGGCCGCTCTGACACCGTTACCTGTCATCGGAGTTCCCATCAAGGCTTCCATATCCATGGATGGTTGGGATTCTTTGCTCAGCATAGCCCAGATGCCTCCGGGTATCCCGGTAGCCACCGTTGGGCTGAACGGTGCCAGGAATGCAGGCATCCTTGCTGTTCAGATACTCTCCGTTGCCGATCCCTTATTGATGGAGAAAATGATCAGTTTCAAGAAAACACTGGCCAGGAAGATCGTGGATGCCAATGAAGCCCTGAAAGAGGTAAAGTATACCTTTAAAACCAACTGATGATGATATGATCCGCTGTTTAATCAGTGTTCGTATGGGACCGGGAGTTTTACTCCCGGTCTTTTTTTTGTCCTTTATGGCGACAGAAGGCCAGATGATCCAACCGGAGGAGCCTGGAGCAAGGGCCCGGGGAGCCTATGTATCCCGGACCTCCAGCTGCTTTGCATGGAGCAATCAGGCAGGGCTCGGCTGGATGGAACATCGCACCCTGTCCATCCGGCACTGCCGTGCCGGGCTGCCGGGTGACCTGGGGATCTCCGGCATGGAAATCCAATTCCCGCTATCCCGGACTCCAATTTCCCATAAAAAAGCACCGGGACAGGGGGGTGGGATCGGAGTCGCATTCACCACCTGCGGGATCCCCGGCTATCGTTTTACCTCCTGGTGGTGGTCCTGTGGCCTGAAACTCCATTCAGCCGTGACAGCCGGTCTTGGTCTTCATAGCTGGTTCGGTTCGGTACCGGGAGAGTTGCTGCATCATCCCGGGATTGGATGCGCGTTGGGAATTCAGGTCAGGATCAACACCCTGCTCACCATCGGAGGACATCTCTATCATCCCTTTTCCTGGCAGTCCGGCCGGTCGGAAATAAGACGCGATCCTGCCAGGGTTTCCGCCGGCCTGGCCGCTCAAATCCCTGCCACGGTGACTTATTATGCAGATCTTATCATGGACGGGGCAGGAAGATTGCAGTTCTCCCAGGGCCTGGAAATGAACCCTGTAAACAGGTGGAACCTTCTGCTGGGTATGCAAACCCGTCCCCTCACCATATCCTGGGCCTCGGAACTGGCCCTGCCCAGATGGAATCTTCTGTTGGCCTTTGAATATCAATTCGACCAGGGTATTCTGCCAGCGGCAAACCTTACCCATGTCTGGTAAGCAATACCGGATTGCAACAGCTGTTGTTGCCCTGCTGCCATACTCCGTATGTACTCAGATACCGCTGGAAACCCCTGAATCAGCTGAGGAGTTGCTGTATATGGAGGAGGCCCCGGTCCTTCCTGCCGAAGTTCTGGAATCGGCCATGGAGCTGAGCTCCGACCCCCCTGATCTGAATAGTGCCTCCAGAGAGGTCCTGGAAACCTCCGGACTTTTCACCGACTATCAGATCCGCCAGCTGATCAACTACCGGGATATCTACGGCCCAATATTCTCCATCCACGAGCTGGCTGTTGTTCCTGGCTTCCATCCTTCTCTGATCCGGAAGATCGCCCCGCAAACTCAGCTCCTGACAGGGAGGCAACATCATCTGCCCCGCAAAAGAAAGTGGTGGCTGCTGATCCAGACCGGGGGGGACATCTGTAAAGGGAACCCTGCTCATTCCGGAACGCCCCTGAAAACCTGCCTCAGAATCCGGACCGAACAGAAACCGGGCCTCTCCCTGGCAGCCACCTACCAGAAGGATGCCGGTGAACTGTACTTCCCGAAAGGCAGGCCGGAATTCCTTTCCGGATATCTCAGCTACAGCGGGAATGGCATCTGCAGGCAACTGGTGGCCGGAACCTTCAAGATACACCACGGAACCGGGCTGGTAAACGGTACGGGATTGATGCATACTCCGGATCTCTACCTGGAGAACCCGCCCATGCCTTCCAGGCTCCAACCCTACCGATCTGTTACCGAATCAGCCTATGAACGTGGAATTGCCAGCCGGTTTGCGGCCGGAAGGACGGAAGTGACCTGCTGGGTCTCCCACCGATGCCTGGATCTCTCTGTCGCCCATCTGAATAATCAAACCGACTGGATGGAGCATGTGAGGGAGAGCGGTTTTCATCGAACCGGATCCGAGATCGGCGGACGTGATCTGCTTTACCGCATCCATTCAGGACTCCAGTGCATCCTGCGGCTGGACCGATTTACCGGCGGGCTTCTTACCGGATGGGAAATGACGGGGCTCACACAGCCCGGGATCGATAGTCTGCAGGGAATGCTTCCTCCTGAAGGTCTCATTCAGCATCATCCAACTCTGAGTATATACAGCCAGTGGAGGGGAACCGGCTGGAGCCTTTTGGGCGAACTGGCACTCTCCGGGAATGGAGCTGCCGCACTGCTGGCCGGGGCAAATATCCGTTTCACAGACTTCCTCAGGGGGCAGCTCCTCATTCACCGGTATGGCAACCATTTCAGGGGCGCCTATCCCGCCGCCTATTCGGCAGGCAGCCGGATGGCCGGGGAACAGGGTCTGGCCCTGCATATATGGGCGGAACCGGGGAATCATCTGGAGGCATCCTTCACCATCGAACTGTTTCATTTCACATCGCCCCGTCACCAACTCCTTTTGCCGGGGTCAGTCTATAAATTCTGTTTCTCCCTGGGCAATCCTGCCACTTCTGACTCCGGATGGCGCATCCGTTGGAAGCGGAAAATCAGCCACTCCATGCCCGCCGTCCCGGGAGGGACCGGAATCAGGCCCGTATCCGCTGCTGGTATCGACAGAGTAGAACTGCTCTGGCACTTTAAACACCTGGAATATCTCCGGTGCCGATATCGCCTGATCGGCACTTTTCTTCACCAGGAACAGGTTTCAAACTCAGGTCTGGCTGCCTCCATGGAAGCCGGAGTGCGTGCTGGAAAACAGATTCAGTTTAGAATGCAGACCGTGGTCTTTAGGGTCGGAAGCTGGGAGAACCGGATCTATCTCTACCAGCCGGGGCTTTATTACAGTTTTAATTTCCCGGTATATAACGGCACTGGCCACCGTACTTCACTGATATTCAATTGGAAACCTGTAAATCGACTGACAGTGTCAGCCTCCATAACAAGCACCCTGCGGAAGGAAAGAAACGGGAACGGTACCCGGGCTGAAGTTCAGTTACGGTATACACGCTAGTCGAACTTCAGATCCAGGACCTGGATCTGAAGACTGACCTTACCTCTGAATTCGTTTTCTGTCAACTGGTAGCAAATGTCAAACGGGATTCCCCTGTTGACCTTCTCGAAGTGATGCCCCTGATGAAAGGCAATGGCCGGAAAAACCTTAAAAGGATTCTCTTCCTGGATCAGGGTGAGCTTCAGGTGCTCACCGTTCGGACCCACCGCACGGCCATATCCGTTATCCACCACATTTTCGGAAAGGAACGCAGGGCTGGTGTTCTGCGGACCAAAAGGCTGAAACTGCTTCAGTATCCGAAAGAATTTTTCATCGATATCCTTTAATTTCAATTCAATATCGATCTCAACCACCGGAATCAGTTGTTCGGGATCGATGGTCTCACTGACGATCTTCTCAAAACGGTCGATGAAAGGCTGCACATTCTGCACTTTCATGGTAAGACCGGCCGCATACTTATGCCCGCCGAAATTCTCCAGGAGATCACTGCACGCCTCGATAGCCTGGTATAGGTCAAATCCGTTCACCGAACGGGCCGATCCTGACGCCAGGCCGTTGGACCGGGTAAGGATGACGGTCGGCTTGTAGTAGTGATCCAGCAGTCGCGATGCCACAATCCCGATCACCCCTTTATGCCATTCCGGATTGTACAGCACCGTGGAATTCCGTTCCTGGAGCTGGATGTTGCAACGGATCATCTCGATGGCCTGCCGGGTGATCTCTGTATCAATATTGCGCCGATCCAGATTGAAGTGGTTGATCTTTTTACTGATGATATCTGCATCACTGGTCTTATCGCATACCAGGAGATCCACCGATTTCTTCCCGGACTCCATCCGGCCGGCCGCATTGATCCGGGGTCCGATCTTGAAGACAATATCCTCAATATCGATCCGCTTTTTATCGATCCCCGCCACCTCCAGGATCGCCTTCAGACCCATGGAAGGATCTTCATTCAGTTTCTTAAGACCGTAATAGGCCATCACCCGGTTCTCCCCGGTGATAGGAACAATGTCAGAGGCAATGGCCACCACCACCAGGTCCAGGTAGTCGTTGATCCTTCCGGTCGATATTCCCCTCCTGACAGAGAAAGCCTGTACCAGTTTCAGTCCCACACCGCAACCCGACAGTTCTTTGTAGGGATACGGACACCCCACCTGTTTGGGATCCAGGACCGCTGCGGCATCCGGAATATTCTCCCCGGGATTGTGGTGATCGCATATGATGAAGTCCACCCCCTTTTCCCTGGCATACTCCACCTTGTCGACCGCTTTGATACCGCAATCCAGGGCAATGATCAGGGTATACCCGTTCCCGGCTGCGTAATCGATCCCTTTTAAAGAGATCCCGTAACCTTCCTTATAGCGATCCGGAATGTAGTAATCGATCTCCCTGAAATAGTCTTTGAAAAACGAATAGACCAGTGCTACGGCCGTGGTGCCATCCACATCATAATCCCCGTAGACCAGTACCTTTTCCCCAGCTTCGATGGCCTTATGGATGCGATCCACGGCCAGCTCCATGTCTTTCATCAGAAAGGGATCGTGAAGGTGGTCCAGGCTCGGCCGGAAAAACATCTCTGCCTGATCATATGTACGGATCCCTCGCTGCACCAGCAACCGGGTTATTGGCTTTTCAATGCCCAGCTGCCCGGCCAATGAAGACACTTCATCATCATCACCCGGAGCTTTTATAACCCAGTTTTTTTCCATGATATATCGGCCAATTGGGCAGGACCCCCCCCTCTCTCACTGCAAAATTAACATAATCTTTTTTATACCTTTGTGCGCAGAAAAGAAATTCCCCCATGCACCATTCCGAGCGTACCGAACAGGAACAGATCCGAAGAAAATCGCTTGAAGAGATCCGGCAATTGGGTTATGATCCCTATCCGCCCGAATCGTTTGAGATCAGTCACCGGGCCGCCGGGATAAAAGAATGTTTCGAACTGGAGCAGGATTCCCTGAAAGATATCCGGATTGCCGGAAGGATCATGAGCCGCCGGATTATGGGAAGTGCCTCTTTTGCAGAGCTGCAGGACTCCTCGGGACGGATCCAGATCTACCTTCGAAGGGATGATCTCTGTCCCGGAGAGGACAAAACCCTGTACAACACTGTCTTTAAAAAACTGCTCGATATAGGCGATATCATCGGGATCCGGGGATTCGCCTTCCGTACCCAGATGGGGGAGATCTCGGTCCATGTACAGGAGCTGGTGATCCTCAGCAAGTCCATCAGGCCCCTTCCCATTGTCAAGGAAGCGGGGGGCAAAGTATTCGATGCAGTGACCGACCCGGAATACCGCTACCGGCAGCGCTACGTGGATCTGATCGTCAATCCCGAGTCCAGCGAGCTGTTCCGGAAAAGGACCCAGATCTACAACTCCCTCAGGGGGCTGTTCAATTCCAGGGGTTACCTGGAGGTGGAGACCCCCATCCTTCAGCCCATACCGGGCGGTGCAGCCGCCAGGCCCTTTATCACCCATCACCATACCCTCGATATACCGCTCTACCTGCGAATTGCAAATGAACTCTACCTGAAACGGCTCATCGTGGGCGGATACGAGGGTGTCTACGAGTTTTCCAAAGACTTCAGGAATGAGGGAATGGACCGGACCCACAACCCCGAGTTCACTGTCATGGAGATCTACGTGGCTTATAAGGATTACCGCTGGATGATGGATTTCACCGAAGAGATGCTGGAGAAAGTGGCCATGGACCTGCATGGAACTACAACGGTGCCGGTGGGCGACCGGGTGATCGATTTCAAAAGGCCGTTCAAAAGAATCACCATGACTGAATCGATCAGCGAAGCCACAGGTTTCGACATTACCGGAATGGAGGAGGAGGAACTGAGAGATGTAGCCGGGAAATTGAATATCGAACTGGATCCCTCCATGGGTAAGGGCAAGATCATCGATGAAATTTTCGGAGAAACGGCCGAGCCCCAATTGATCCAGCCCACCTTCGTGAAAGATTACCCGGTAGAGATGTCCCCACTCTGCAAGAAACACCGGGAGAATCCGGAACTGACCGAACGGTTCGAACTGATCATAAACGGAAAGGAGATCTGCAACGCCTACACGGAGCTGAATGATCCCATCGACCAGCTGGAACGTTTCCAGGAGCAGCTGAAACTCTCCGAAAAAGGGGATGATGAAGCCATGTTCATCGATATGGATTTCGTACGCGCATTGGAATACGGCATGCCTCCTGCCTCGGGAATGGGAGTGGGGATGGACCGCCTGACCATGCTGATGACCAACCAGAGCAGCATCCAGGAGGTGCTTTTCTTCCCGCAGATGAAACCGGAAGCCTCCGGCAGTAAAAAGGAAAAAGTGAAAAGTGAAAAGGAGTTGATGGAACTGGGGGTACCTGAGGAGTGGGTGGGACCGCTGATGGCGCTGGGCTACGACACTGTGGAGAAGCTGAAGGCGGTGGAAAAGCCCGGGAAGCTCCACCAGCAGATGATGGGCTACCGGAAAAAAAACAAGCTGGAGATCGGAACGGTAACTCTGGAAGAGGTGTCGAAGTGGATCAATCTCTTCTCTGACATCCTTTAAGGAGCAGACAACAGGCAAAGAAATTTTGCTGTCTGCCGCGATGGAATCTAATCAAGGATGGGGTGGGACAGGATTTTGGAACCCATCTCATCTATCCTTTTCATGTGGCTGATTCCCTGGGATTCCAGCTGTAAAACCTGGGTATCGGAGCCTCCAGAATATCCATCCGAATCCTGGATAACCTGACTGAACTGGAAACAACACCGGAACTGATCACTGTTCTCCGGGGCTGAATATGGTTATCCTTCAAACCTTTATCACTTCTACAGTCGGAAATAATCCGGATAACAGTATTGCCCGGCTCAGAAATCTGGCCAGAGGTATTCTTGATGACATGAATACCTGTAACGCTACCGCTAATCCGTACCCTTCTCCTGTCCGTGAGACGGCGACGGTCATCTGGTTTAATCCCAACAGCCGGACCATCCACCTGAACCAGACCGGAAACTTCACCCTGTTTTCCATGGAAGGGTGGAAAACCATGGAGGACGATTCAGAAGGCGTGATCCCTACCGGTCACCTGAGCAATGGACTGTACCTGCTGAGGATAAATCGGAGAACCCTGAAGATCTTAATCCACTAAAACCGATTTTACATCAGGATCTGGAGGATCCCATCAGAACCAGCACCAGGCAATACTCAGGCAGACAGCGCGGAAACACGGATGTCAGGCGGATCCTTGATCACCCGTTTGACCGAGCACTGTTCGGCCGCTTTGATCACCGCTTCCCGGTATTTCTCCGGGAAATCATCCGGAAGGTGTATCTCAATTTCGATGGCTGACAGTTTGCGGGTCTGTCGATCGTTCTGATGACTTTGAAACAGCTTTATCCCGGAAGAATCGATGCCTCTCTGATCGCAGAAAACTTTCACAAAGATTCCGGCGCAGGTGACCAGAGAGGCCAGGAAATAATCGAAGGGTGCTGGCGCACTGTCCTCGCCCCCGGCATACTCTTTCTGGTCCGTTCTTATGAGGTGCTTTCCCACCCGTGCATGGACCTCCTTTCCTTTTTCAAGGGTAACATGTATATCCATATGCTGCTTTTTTTTAATGTATTGTGGTATATATTTATATCCTGACAAACCTATAAAACATCTGAATTATGAAAACAACTTCAAGGACCATCTGGTTCGTTATGCCCGCACTGGGTTTCTTAATCATGGGCCTCACTTTGGATCGCAGTAAACCTGAGGTTCCGGTCAAAGAGAAAAGATTGATGCAGGTGGGCATCATTGTGGAGGACATGGAGAAATCGTGCCGAGCCTGGGCTGCTTTCCTGGGCATAAAGGAGGTTCCTGAGATCATGGTGGCATTCGGGCACCCCTCAAAACCCACTGAATACAAAGGAGAACCTTCCGATGCCAAAGCCAGACTGGCCTTTTTCACCCTCGACAATATCACCATCGAGCTGATCGAACCACTGGGAGGTGAAAGTACCTGGCAGGAGTTCCTGGATGAGAAGGGAGAGGGGATCCATCACATCGCCTTTGATGTGGAGGACATGAGCACCTCGGTGACGGCGTGCAGGGAACAGGGTATTCCAATGGTGCAATGCGGAGGTTGGGGAACAGGTGAATATGCCTACATGGATGCCGTGTCGGTTATGGGCGCCCTCATCGAACTGCTGGAGCACTACGATCGGTAAGGATTTTTAGAGAATTTATCGTATTTTTGTCCGCCCGGGGCGTTAGCTCAGTCGGTTCAGAGCGCATGCTTCACACGCATGAGGTCACTGGTTCGAATCCAGTACGCCCCACTAGCCTCCCAAGGATCATTTCTTATGGAAGAACCTCGAAGCAGAGCTTCGAATCTTCGATCCAGTATTTTTTTTATTTGTGCTCGCTAACCCTCGCAGCAGAGCTGCGGGGAAAGGGCAGCAGTGCCGATCATGGCTCCTGAAGAATTCCCCCGGCCTGAATGAAGGATGCTCCGTGGAGAGTGATCTCCGAGGTAATGAAATCTTCCGCATCCGCCTTGTAAATATTCTCTACGTAATTCTGCGGATTCCTGTCCATATAGGGAAACCAGGTACTGTGGATCTGGATCATGATCCGATGCCCCTTTTTAAAGGTATGAAGCACATCCTGCAGCGGGAAGGAGACCCTGGCAGGGATGCCGGGTTCAAACGGTTCGGGATGGGTATAACTGTTCCTGAACCGGCCCCGGAATACCTCGCTTCGAACCAGCTGCTGATAGCTGCCCATCTTAATATTCTCAGGATTATGGTCATAGTCGGAGTGATCCTGGGGGTACACATCGATCAGCTTGACCACGAAATCGGCATCGGTCCCGGTCATGGATACCAGCAGGTTTGCCATGATCTCTCCCTCCAGAGTAACAGATTCCTCCAGCACCGGGGTCCTGAAAGTCAGCACATCGGTCCTTCGGGAAGCATGCCGCTGGTCATCAGTCATAAACCTGCCGGGAGTGATGATGAACCCTTCGGTGACCGAACGGTAGGGAACCGGCTTTTTAGGATCGCTGAGGTACCGGAAGGTAAGATCATTATCGACAGGCTCATCCATTAATAACCCCTGCCCCTCCCCGAAATGAAAGGTCACCGTCTCCGCCTGACCGGGAGGCCAGCTGTCATACCGCTTCCACTTTTTCGAACCGGTATCGAACATATAGGCCTCCGGCAGTTCCAGCGATCCCTCCTGCTTCAGGTGGAACCGGAAGAATTCCCGTTCTATCTGTTCCTGGTAGAAGGTGGAGATGCTATCCCCGTAATAGATGTGATTTACCGTCTGCCGGCCCGGTTCAAACGCCCAGGCACCATGGGACCAGGGGCCCATGACGATCATGTTGTGGATCCCCGGATTATTCCTCTCCAGGGTCTTGTAAGTGTTTAGCGGACCGTACAGATCTTCTGCATCGAACCAGCCCCCGACTGTCATTACAGCCGGAGTGATCCCCCTCAAATGGGGAAGAATGGATCTTGCCTGCCAGAATTCGTCATAATTGGGATGCTCGATGATCTGGTTCCAGAAAAAGTTGTTGCGGTGGAACTTTTCGGTAATGCTGGAAAGAGGTCCCAGATCCAGGTAATAGTCGTATGCATCGGCCACATGCTGTAAATAAAACCGGCGAATATCATCATAGTACCAGGCCCGGCTGGTCAGGCTATCCTTCTGGATCCCGAAAATGGGAAAGGCGGGAACGTATGCCTGAATAAAGGCACCGTGGTGATGGAAATCGTCGAAAAAGAAATCGGCGATGGGTGCCTGGGGAGAAACGGCCCTGATGGCGGGATGGGCATCCGGCAATGCTGCCGAACTGTAAAACCCCGGATAAGAAATACCATAGATACCCACCCTGCCGTTGTGGCATTCCGTATGCCGGATCAGCCACTCTACGCTATCCCAGGTGTCGGAACTCTCATCGATGGCGGTCGGATCCGAAGGGTCATTCCCCGGTATATTGGGCCGCATATTGTCAAAGGTTCCTTCCGACATGTATCGCCCCCTCACATCCTGGTAAACAAGGATATATCCATCTCTGACGAGAAAATCCGAGGGAGAGCCGTAAACCCGGTAGTCACCGAAACCGGAAGCGTTGTAACAGGTTCTGTTAAGAAGGATGGGGTATTTCCTCGACTGGTCCTTTGGTGTATAGACAATGGTATAGAGTTTCACTCCGTCACGCATTTCGATACGGTATTCCGCCCTGGAATAGTGTTGTTTGACGTATGAATCCTGACCGGCCTGACCGTTCAGCAGAACAGCCTGGAGCAGGAACAGCAGGTGAAAAAGGATCGGTCCGGTCGGTTTCATGGGCAAAGGATATGAGGAACTCAATGTAAAGGTGGAAAATTTTGCCGGAATAGTGCCGAAGGCATACTGAAGCGAATGAACACAAAAAATTCCTAAATTTGCACAGGTCGACTTTGGAATTTACACTTTTGACTGGTACGCCTCTTTAGCTCAGCCGGTAGAGCAGCTCATTCGTAATGAGCAGGTCGGGGGTTCGAGTCCCCTGAGAGGCTCTGAATCATTCAGGGAGGGTGGCGATGATATCCCTGAGGAAATCATTCACGCTGAAGCCGGATAGGCTGTAGCCCATCCTGACCACCACCAGCTTTTCGGAAGGAATCACATAAATCCTCTGTCCCAGGAAACCATCTGCAAAAAAGATATCCTCAGGCACATCCTTCAGCCGGTTGAGAGGATTGGGTTCCTTCAGCCAGAATGTGGCGGTGTAGTTGCCATCCGAGGCAGGTGCCTCTGTTTTCATATACTCCACCCACCCGGGTGTCAGTAAGGTATCCCCTTCAAATATGCCATTATTCAGGAAGAGCATCCCGAAACGGGCCCAGTCGCGCGTCGAGCCGTAACTGTAGGAAGAAGCCACGAAGAGTCCGGATGCATCGGTCTCCACACGGGTATTCAACATGCCGATCCGGTGGAAAAGGTTCGTGTAAGGATAGGCGTGATAAAGTTCATCATTCCCCAGGGCCATCCGGATCAATCCTGAAAGCAGGTTGGCATCACCCGAGGAGTAGTTCCAGTGGATCCCCGGTTCATGAGCCAGCTCGCAACCAACCACAGAGGCAAACATATCGTCACTCTGCATCAGCATGATGGTGGCGTCCGATATGGTGAAATAATTCTCCACCCAATCGAGTCCGGTACTCATGTGCAAAACATGCTCAAGAGTGATGGCCCCTCGCTCATCCCCAGCCCATTCCGGGATATGGACGGGCGCGTTCAAATTCAGCGTTCCGTCCGAAACTAAAGTGCCGGCCAGAGCTCCGGTCACACTCTTGGTCATCGACCAGCCATGAAACCTGGTCCATGCATCATA
>CAZRZY010000003.1:0-35867 GCA_964604655.1 uncultured Bacteroides sp.
CAGCAGGTCAAACCCGAACGAGCAGAAGCGATCATACAAGGCGCTTTAAAGAAAATCGGTGACCAGCAGGGTGTTCTCAAGCCTGATCCCAATTCCTTCCTCCGGGATATAGATGGCAGGTTCGCAGGTAAACACCATGCCGGAACGCATGATCTCCTGCCTGTCGAAGGGATCATGGACGTCGAGTCCCAGAGAATGGGAGGTGCTGTGCATGAAAAAACGTTTCCACGCAGGTTCACTTCCCGGCTCCTCCTTCAAATCCCCGGGTCCGTATAGTCCCAGACGCAGATGTTCCTCCTGGCTCAGGAGTCCCACCCTTTCGTGGAAATCATTTATCAGGGTTCCGGGTACCAGCCATTCCCGTGCCTGGCAGAATATCCGGTGTACCGCATCATAGATCTCCCGCTGTCTGACGGAAAACTTTCCGTTTACCGGGATGGTCCGGGTACAGTCGGATGCATAGTTATTTACCTCCGCACCAAAGTCCATCAATATCAGCTCACCGTCCCTGCATCGCTGGCTGTTCTCCAAATAATGAAGGACCAGTGCGTTACGCCCGCTTGCTACGATCGGTTCAAATGCATGTCCCATGGCCCCTTGCCGGATGAATTCTCCGGTAATCTCGCCCTCAATTTCGAATTCCCAGATTCCGGGACGAACCATCGGAAGTACCTTCCTGAAAGCAGCCCGGGTGATCTCCGAAGCTGCTTTGATGGCCCCGATTTCTTCGTGGGCCTTAACCATCCTCAGGCTGTTCACCAGGGGTGTCAGGTCCATATACTCCGGTTCGCCTGCATTCAGTTCCGGGGAGTTTCGGGGCAGGAGCTGTTCCGGAGAGGATCCGGGTGTATGCCCGGAACGGTAGATACAGGAGGTGTCCTTGATCAGGTTCCTGATCACCCCGGACAGCTCATCACTCCACCTGACCGTTGAAACTGCGGAAAGTTCCGACGCCTCTTCCGGCGTAAGACCGGGGCCTTCCCACACTTTTGAACGCTCGGAGGGTCTTCGGATGAACAGTATCTCGTCGTGATGAACACCCGGAAAGTCCCTCTTCAGAAGGAGGGTGGTATCGGGTTGATTGATCCCTGTCAGATAATAGCATCCGGAGTTCTGGCGGAAGGGGTAGTACTGGTCTCCGCTTCGCATCTGAGGCCTGTTGGAACCAGCCACAGCAAGGGATCCCTCCCGCATCATTCCGGCCAGCCTGGCACGGTTCTCCTTAAACAATCTGGCAGGAAGTGGCCCGGGTTTCATGAACGTTCTATTTGGACTGGTTTTGAATTGTTGCTCCGCTTCCTGTTCTGTTGCAGGATATATTTTGAGCATAAGGTGCAGGAAGGGAAAATACTATATTTGTCCATAGCCTCAACGCAAATTAAGTAACTTATTTTAATTGTAAACCTATGTCCAGTATTTTCACCTCCTCCATAGGCAAGAAATTCCTGATGTCACTGGCAGGAATCTTTCTGATTCTTTTCCTGCTGGTTCATATGGGGATCAACTTGCTGGTGATCATTTTTGAGGATCCCGCGGTCTTCAACAAGGCCGCACATTTCATGGGTACCAACATAGTGATCAAGGTATTTGAGGTGGTGCTGATCGCATCTATCCTGCTGCATGTGATCTATGCGCTGATCCTTCAGGTACAGAACTGGCTGGCGCGGCCCAAACGGTACAATAAGCCGAACTTCTCCAATACCTCGTTCTTTTCCAAATTTATGATCCACACCGCACTGATCGTTCTTGCTTTCCTGGCGATCCACTTTGTCGATTTCTATTTCAAAGCGAAATTCGGAGGTGCGGAGGAGATTATGGTGGGAGAAAAAATGATGCACGATCTGGCCACCCTGGTGTTCGACAAGTTCAAGATGCTTCCTTTCGTCATCTTTTACATTGCTGCTTTCCTGTTCCTGGGGTTTCACCTGATCCACGGTTTCCAATCCGCCTTCAAGACTCTGGGGCTCGATAACCGCAGCTATACCCATACGATACAGGTGCTGGCCATTATCTATACCACTATTATCGTGGCCGGTTTTTCTCTGATACCGCTGGTGATCTATTTCATGTAATAATTTTCATTCAACCATGCTAAAGTTTCAATCGAAGATACCCGAAGGACCCCTTGCAGAAAAGTGGTCTACCTACAAATCAACCCAGAACCTGGTGAATCCTGCCAATAAGCGGAAGCTGGATGTGATCGTTGTGGGAACCGGACTGGCCGGAGCAGGGGCCGCTGCCTCTCTGGCGGAGATGGGATTCAGGGTAAAATCCTTCTGCTACCAGGACAGCCCGAGGAGGGCACACAGTATTGCCGCCCAGGGAGGGATCAATGCCGCAAAAAACTATCAGAACGACGGTGACAGTATCTACCGGCTCTTTTATGACACCATCAAGGGGGGAGATTACCGGTCGCGCGAGGCCAACGTCTACCGGCTGGCGGAGGTGAGTAACGGTATCATCGACCAGTGTGTGGCTCAGGGAGTTCCATTTGCAAGGGAATACGGAGGGACCCTGGATAACCGCTCTTTTGGAGGGGCCCTTGTCAGCCGGACTTTTTATGCCAAAGGGCAGACCGGGCAGCAGCTTCTGCTGGGGGCCTATCAGGCACTCAGCAGGCAGATCAAAATGGGAAAGGTTTCCATCTATCCCCGCATGGAGATGATGAACCTGGTACTGATCGACGGTAAAGCGCGCGGAATCATTGCCAGGGATGTCATTACCGGTAAGCTGGAACGGTTCGGTGCGCACGCCGTGGTGCTGGCCACCGGTGGATACGGGAATGTGTTTTACCTGTCGACCATGGCCATGGGAGCCAATGTGAGTGCAGCCTGGCAATCCTACAAGAAGGGTGCTTACTTCGGAAATCCGAGTTTTGTACAGATCCACCCCACCTGCATTCCGGTACATGGCGAGTACCAGTCCAAGCTGACCCTGATGAGTGAAAGCCTTCGGAACGATGGGCGGATATGGGTGCCGAAGAAAAAAGAGGATGCGGAAAAACTCCAGCGGGGTGAGATGAAAGGATCCCAGATCTCCGAGGAGGACCGTGACTATTATCTGGAGCGCAGGTATCCGGCATTCGGAAATCTGGTCCCCAGGGACGTGGCCTCCAGAGCCGCCAAAGAGCGATGCGATGCCGGATTCGGGGTAAACTCCACCGGTCTGGCAGTCTTTCTGGATTTCAAGGATGCCATCAAGCGGCTGGGTATAGAGGCCATTAAGGCCAAGTACGGAAACCTGTTCCAGATGTACGAAAAGATCGAAGACGAGAATCCCTACAAGGAACCGATGATGATCTTTCCGGCTATCCATTATGCCATGGGAGGGATCTGGGTCGACTATGAACTTCAGACCACCATTCCAGGACTGTTTGCCACCGGTGAGGCCAACTTCTCCGATCACGGTGCCAACCGCCTGGGTGCCTCCGCCCTCATGCAGGGTCTGGCCGATGGATATTTTGTGCTTCCCTATACCATCCAGAGCTTCCTGGCGGATGAGATCAACACTCCCCGGTTCCAGACCGACACGCCGGAATTTAAGGCTGCAGAAACCGAAACGAAGGAGCAGCTCGAGAAACTCATGGCTGTAAAAGGGAACCGTTCGGTCGATACTTTCCATAAGAAACTGGGGCATATCATGTGGGATAATGTTGGAATGGCCCGTAACAAAGAGGGGCTTTCCAGGGCAATAAAGGAGATCCGCCAGTTGCGGAAAGAATTCTGGAGCGATGTGAAAATCCCGGGCGAACTGGATGATCTCAATCCTGAATTGCAGAAGGCATCTCGCCTGGCCGATTTTCTGGAGCTGGGCGAACTGATGACCATGGACGCCCTGAACCGGGAGGAGTCATGCGGGGGCCACTTTCGTGAAGAGTATCAGACGGAGGAAGGGGAAGCTATGCGGAACGATACCGAATTCAACTATGTGGCAGCCTGGGAATACGGGGGACCGGACAAGGACCCGGTACTGCACAGGGAGCCACTGGAATTTGAATTTATCGAAGTCAAACAAAGGAACTATAAATAAGATGCAGCCATGAACCTGAAATTGAAAATATGGCGACAAAAGGATACCCAAAGCCGGGGGAGCTTTGTGGATTATACCCTGAATGATATTTCACCCGACAGTTCCTTCCTGGAAATGCTCGACGTGTTAAACGAACAGTTGATCGATAAAAGCGAAGAGCCGGTGGTTTTCGACCACGACTGCAGGGAGGGAATCTGCGGATCATGCGGCATGTACATCAATGGCCGCCCCCACGGACCCGATTCATTGATCTCTGCCTGCCAGCTCCATATGCGTAAATTCAAGGATGGTGACACCATCGTTATCGAACCCTGGAGGGCCAGGGCATTTCCGGTTATCAAAGACCTGATGGTGGACCGGACTGCATTCGACCAGTTGATCCAGGAAGGGGGCTTTGTTTCGGTCAACACAGGAAGCGCCCCGGATGCCAACAACATCCCCGTCAAGAAGGAACATGCCGACCTGGCTATGGATGCAGCCGCCTGCATCGGCTGCGGCGCATGCGTAGCCGCCTGTAAGAATGCCTCGGCCATGCTCTTCGTAGGAGCCAAGATCTCTCACCTGGCCCTGCTTCCGCAGGGAAAAGTGGAAGCAAAAAAACGGGTCATGGCCCTGGTTGCCAAAATGGATGAACTGGGATTCGGCAATTGCACCAATACGGGAGCCTGTGAAGCAGAATGCCCCAAGGGGATCACGCTGACCAATATCGCCCGTCTCAACCGGGAGTATTACAAAGCCAGTTTCTAAGACGATACTTTCGCAGGGAGTTCAGAACTGGTCCTGCCTGCCAACTATGGTGGGCAGATGCGTAAAGGGCAGGATGCCGGATCAACTCCTCATGGTATCCTCCACCTCCTCCGTGGTTTTGGGGATCGGTGTCCCCAGTATACGGCTCCCCGATGGCGTGATCAATACATCATCCTCGATCCGAACCCCTCCGAAGTTGAGATACTCCTCTGCTTTGCCGTAGTTGATGAATTCTTCGAATTTCTTCTCACTCTTCCACTGCTGCATGAGTGCCGGAATGAAATAGCATCCTGGCTCGTTGGTCACCACAAAACCAGGTTCCAGCTCCCTCCCCATCCGAAGGGCTGCCAGTCCGAATTGCCCGCTTCTCCTGAACTCTTTCGTGTAGCCCACATAGTTCTCACCCAGCCCCTCCATGTCGTGCACATCGAGACCCATCATATGACCCAGCCCGTGCGGGAAGAATAGCGCATGTGCACCGGCTGCCACGGCTTCATCCACATCCCCTTTCATGATCCCCAGTCCTTTCAACCCTTCGGCAATGATCCGTGCAGCCACTAAATGCACCTCCCGGTAGGTGGTCCCGGGTTTAGAAGCCTCGATGGAAACGGTATTGGCTTTCCAAACGATATCGTAAATCTACTTCTGACGGGTGGAGAATTTCCCTCCCACGGGGAACGTGCGGGTGATATCACTGGCGTAGGACAGGGCTGTTTCAGCGCCGGCGTCGCATACCACCATCCGGCCTTCCACCAGTTCATTCCCATGGTAATGATTGTGAAGGGTCTGCCCGTCCATACTCAGGATGATGGGAAAGGAGACCGGACCGCCGTGCGACAGGGCAATGCCCTCAATAGCCCCTGATAGATCACGCTCAAAATTCCCGGGATAGGCCATTTTCATGGCGGTGGTATGCATAATGGCTGCCACATCGACTGCCTTTTCAATTTCAGCAATCTCCCCTTCATCTTTCACCGAACGCAGCTTCACGACTGCTTCAATAAACGGCTCCGAAACCATCTGTTCCACTTCCTGACAACCCGCACGGAAAAGAGAGGCAAGAGTGAGCACCTGGTCTCCCCTGTAGGGCGGAAGGATATGGACCTTTCTTCCTGAATCCCTGAACTCCTGGAGATCCCCGGCCAGTTCCTCCAGAGTACCGGTCTGTTCCACACCCACCGCTACCGCCAGATCCTTTACTCTGGGCTGTTCCCCCATCCACATGATATCGTCGATGGTAAAATCATTTCCGTAGAGGGTATCCTTCCCGTTCCCGGTGTCGCAAATTCCAAAAAACCCGGGCCGGTTGATCCCGAAAAAATAGAGAAAACTGCTGTCCTGGCGGTAATGATAAGTATTCCCCTTGTAGTTCATGGCGCTCTCCTCGTTTCCCGGTATCAGGAGCACTCCGTCTCCAACCAGTTCGCGTAACAATTTTCTTCTCTGCCAGTATACTTCTTTCTGAAACATTTACCTGATTGTTTAGTTATGAATGATTTAGCTCTATGCCTCCCGTAAATGTAGTGGCATTTTTTGATAAACTGGTTCAACCTGCTGATAAAGTTTGGGGTAGCCATCCCATGTTCTGTACCATTATCCGGTTAAAACTTCGTAAAAAGTGTAGTTTTCACATTATTCTGTAACGTTTTCATTAACAAAGCGTAAAAAAGTGCGAATAGAGTTGTCAGATTCCTCTAAACTATTATATTCGCAAATCTGAATCCGCTTTTTAACTCGTTTTTAACATTTTTACTAACATGCCGTATCGCCGCCTGCCCAATACCGACTCTGCACGGCTCAAATCGCTTCGTTCAGCATTTGAAAAAGGAAAGGACCTGCCCCCGTTCAAGCTGGCATTCAGCCCCCGCTCCTACCTGAATGTGCAATCGGTTCTTCCACTGTTCGAAAACGCCATCCATGAGCATAAGAACTCCCTCAATCTTCAGGCAGAAAAAAATAAAGAATACCAGAAGCGGATCAGGAAAGCGCGTCTCTACATCTCTCATTTCATCCAGGTGGTTAACATGGCTATAACACGCGGGGAGCTTCCCACCGATACCCGCGGATACTTCGGGCTGGAGGAGGAGAAAAAGCTTCCCTCCCTCAATACCGATGAGGAGGTGATCGAGTGGGGTAACAAGTTGATCGAAGGAGAAAAGAAGCGGAGGTATAAGGGCCTGAATCCCGTCACCAACCCCACCATTGCGGTGGTCAAGGTCCATTTCGATAAATTCTTGGAGTTCCATAACCACCAGCATAGCCTCAAGAAACGAAGTCAGTATGCCCAGGATCAGCTGAACGAGAAACGCTCCAGGGTGGATGGAATAATCCAGCAGATCTGGAACGAGGTGGAGGATACCTTTCAGGATCTACCCGAAGAGATCAAACGCGAAAAAGCCACGGAGTACGGACTGGTTTACGTGTTCAGGAAAAGTGAGCTCTCAAACATCACTCTCTTCGAGCACGCCCGAATGGGCGGGACCGGCTGACCCCCGGACCGGCCGTATAATACAACCAGAGCCCGAACAGGATCAGAAACCCCAGAAGGCTTAATACCGCAGCCAGAGGCATCATGGCGCTGGTACCGATATCTTCCAGCATGTCACCGCGCTCCCCCTCGTTGAAGTGGAAATAGATCACCCCCATGGCATTATTCACAAAATGAGCCGTGATGGGATACCAGATCGATCGTCCGTAATACATCAGGTACCCCAGGATCAATCCCAGCAGAAACCTGGGCAGAAAGGAGAAGAATTGAAAATGGAAGGCGCTGAAAAAAACCGCAGTGATCAGGATCGCCATGTGGGCATTCCGGAGCATCTCCTGGATGAGTCTCTGGATCAGCCCCCTGAATATCAGCTCCTCTCCCACTGCGGCAATCACGCCAATGATCAATAAATTGACCAGAAGGTCTGTCATATTCCTGGTGGAGGTAAAGGCATTCAACAACTCTTCGGCCTGTCCCTCCAGGTCTCTCAGTATCCGGTCTACTCCGCTTAGCGGGAATTCCATCCTCAGGTTTACTTCTGCCAGGTAATTAATAAAGGGAATGATGGAGAAGATCATCAGGATGGTCAGCAGAATGGATATTCCTTGTACGGATTCCCCAAACCGGTAGTATGAGAAAAGATCCCCCGCAAAAAGATAGGAGAAGAGGAACGCCGGAACAATAAAAGTCCCGATGGCACCCACCAGCTGGATCAACTTGGTTGCCGCCACATATTCCTGATCTTCGAAAGTGGTCAGATTGAGCACTTCGGTGACCCCGAATCCATAAATCCAGGCAGCCAGGAAGGCTCCCAGGAACTGAAATGCCAACCCCAGAATGAAGAGGATAACGATCGAAAACAGAAATTTCTCCAACGGACTCAATCCGGCCAGCAGGGCTTTTTCAGACACTAATTTTGTAATTTTGTCACACTTCAGGGGTATAGCTCGCACAAAGAAAACAAATTCGCCTGACTTATGCGCATAGGAAACCTCGATCTGGGCCCGAAACCGCTTCTCCTGGCACCCATGGAGGATATTACCGATCCTTCCTTTCGGCACCTGTGCAAGCAACACGGAGCGGACATGATGTATACCGAGTTCATTTCATCGGACGGACTTATCCGTGAGGGGGCCAAGAGCGTGAAGAAACTGGAGATCCTGGACGAAGAGCGGCCCATAGGGATCCAGTTATACGGACACCTGGTCCCTTCCATGGTGGAAGCGACCCACAGGGCCCTTGAATCAAATCCTGAGGTGATCGATATTAATTTTGGATGCCCGGTGAGGAAGATCGCTCACCGGGGAGCCGGTGCGGGCATGCTGGCCAATATTCCGCTGATGCTGCAGATGACCCGCGCCATTGTGGAAGCTTCCACCGTACCCGTGACGGTGAAGACCCGTTTGGGATGGGACGAACATCAGAAGATCATCACCGAAATTGCCGAGCCGCTCCAGGACCAGGGCATCAGTGCACTGACCATCCACGGACGCACCAGGTCGCAGATGTACAAGGGAAAAGCCGACTGGTACCTGATCGGGGAGGTACGGAAGAATCCGCGGATAACGATCCCCGTCATCGGGAACGGGGACATTACTGATCCGCTGGAGGCTGCCAATGCCTTCAAGATGTACGGGGTGGACGGGATCATGATCGGAAGGGCCGCTGTGGGCAAACCCTGGATCTTCGGTCATATCAAGCATTACCTGCAAACCGGTGAACTGCTTCCGGAACCCACTATCGCCGAGAAGGTGGAGATGGCCCGACTCCAGTTCACCAAATCTTTGGAGATCAAATCGGTACCCGTGGGAATCTACGAAATGCGCCGCCATTTTTCCAACTATTTCAAAGGGATCCCCCATTTCAGAGAGACCAGGCTGCAGCTGCTCACCTCCCTGGAGGCGGAAGAGATCTGCCGTCTGCTGGACCAGATCAGTGATCAGCATGGGGATTTCCGACCGGAGGTACGGGGAGGATTCTGGGACCAGTAACTACCGGCCATTGCCGGCCCTTTTCGGGTAATCCAGATTGTAATGCAGGCCCCTGCTCTCTTTCCTGGCCTGGGCCATCTTGATCACCAGATAGCCCACATTGATCAGGTTCCTCAGCTGGCAGATGCGGAGCGAAAGCTTGGATTTCTTGTAGAGCTCTTCCGTTTCCCGGTAGATGATCTCCAGCCTGACAGTTGCCCTTTCAAGCCGGAGGTCTGAACGTACAATACCCACATAGTTGGTCATGATCTGTTGGACCTCCTTCAGGTTCTGGGTGATCAGCACCATCTCCTCCGGATGGGTGGTGCCGGAATCGTCCCATTCCGGGATCTGATCAGGAACCTGGTAGTCGGAGACATGCTTTATTGCATGTTTGAAGGCCCGGTTGGCAAAAACGATCGCTTCGATCAGAGAGTTGGATGCCAGGCGGTTGGCCCCGTGGAGCCCGGTCGAAGAGACCTCTCCTACCGCATAAAGCCTTCTGATCCAGCTTTGCCCGTTCATGTCCACCTTGATCCCTCCGCACAGGTAGTGGGCGGCCGGCACTACCGGAATCATGTCCCTGGCGATATCGATGCCCAGTGAGCTGCATTTGTCCGTGATATTCGGAAAATGCTCTTTGAGGGCCTTCTCTTCCAGGTGGGTGGTGTCGAGATAAACGAACTCATGTCCGTGGATTTTGATCTCGTTGTCGATGGCACGTGCAACGATATCCCTGGGGGCCAGGCTGCCCCGTTCATCGTATTTCTCCATAAACTCCTCTCCCTTCTGATTCTTCAGGATCCCGCCATAGCCCCGCATGGCTTCGGTGATCAGAAAGGAGGGTGTCTCCCCGGGATTGTACAGGGAGGTTGGATGGAACTGCACGAACTCCATATTCTCAATGATCCCCTTGGCCCGGTAGACCATGGACATACCATCGCCGGTGGCAATGGACGGATTGGTAGTGGTAGAATACAGATGTCCCGCGCCGCCTGTTGCCAGCAGTGTCGTGCGGGAGAGAACCTTCCGCACCTTATGGGTTTCCGGGTCGAGAACATAGGCCCCGTAGCATTCGATATCGTTCATGTGCCGCTTGACCAGTTTTCCCAGGTGATGCTGGGTGATCAGGTCCACGGCAAAATGGCGTTCATACAGTTGGATCCGCGGATGGTGGCGTACCCGGTTGGAGAGCGCCCGTTGAATCTCCTCTCCTGTATTATCCTTGTGATGCAGGATCCGGTGTTCGGAATGACCCCCTTCGCGGGCCAGGTCATACGCTCCGTTGGATAGTTTGTCGAATTTCGTCCCCCAATGGATCAACTCCCTGATCTGCTCCGGCGCCTCCTTCACCACCATGCGTACCACCTCCTCGTCGCAAAGATGATCCCCGGCCACCAGGGTATCCCTCACATGTTTTTCATAACTATCCGGTTCATAGGTAACTGCAGCGATCCCTCCCTGGGCATAACGGGTATTAGTCTCCTCCAGCTTCGATTTGGTGATCAGGCAGACCTCTCCATGATCTGCTGCTTTAAGGGCGAAACTCAATCCTCCGAGTCCGGTCCCGATGACCAGGAAATCATACACTTTCTGCATCCTATCCGTGAACTTATAAACAAAGATAGAAAAACCTCCTGCAAATGGCTGAAATCCCCTATTTTTAAGCCTATGATCAAGCTTCTGACGGTAGTGGGGGCACGCCCCCAGTTCATTAAAGCCGCTGCCCTGAGCAGGGCCATCAGGGAAAACTTTGGCGGGCAGGTCCATGAGGTGATTCTGCACACCGGCCAGCACTACGATCCTTCCATGTCAGATATCTTCTTTAATGAAATGCAAATCCCTGCCCCGAGCCATCAGTTGCATATCGGTTCGGAAAGTCACGGCGTTCAGACCGGCCTGATGCTCAAAGGGATCGAGGAGTCCATACAGACCGAACGTCCTCACGGATTGATCCTTTATGGCGATACCAATTCGACGCTCGCAGGAGCCATAGCCGCTTCCAAACTGCACGTGCCCGTGATCCATGTGGAGGCCGGGCTCCGCTCCTTCAACAAGAAAATGCCGGAAGAGATCAACCGGATCGTCTGCGACCATGTAAGCACCCTGCTGTTCTCCCCCACCCGGACCGGAGTGAACAATCTCCAAAGAGAAGGAATCGTACACAGCTCCGATCCCCCATTTACAGCAGACCGGCCGGGGGTGTTTCACTGCGGCGACCTGATGTATGACAACACGCTCTATTTTAAAGAGATCGCTCAGCGGAAATCGACCATCGCCCGGGAACTGGGTCTGCAGGAACATCCATACATACTGGCCACCATTCACCGTCCATCCAATACCGACCAGGCCGGCAACCTGTTAAACATCCTGAGAGGATTAAGGATGATCGGTTCCGAAAGAAATATTCCGGTCATTGTGCCCCTGCATCCGCGGACCATGGGTATTTTGAAGAAATTGCGTGCCCTAGGTACCCCGGGCCTTGACGAAATCGAGCAGAAAGTGCGGTTCATCCCTGCTGTTTCATTTTTCGATATGATCAGCCTGGAGTCAGGTGCCAGTGTGATCCTTACCGATTCGGGCGGCGTTCAGAAAGAAGCGTGGTTCATGCAAAAACCGGTGGTGGTGTTGCGCGAGGAGACCGAATGGGTGGAGATCATCGAATCGGGCAACGGAATTCTTGCCGGACCTGATACCGGAAGGATCCATAAGGCCACAACACAGTATCTCGACCATCCTCCGGCGGAGTTTCCCCCCCTGTTCGGGGACGGAAATGCAGCCAGGGAGATCCTCAGGATTATGACCTCTTTCCCCTGGAAATACTGAGACCTTTGCTTTCATATTCGGAGGTTTGATGTACTTTTGTGTCTTTAAATTACCTACATCAGTAAATTCACCCTCTTATGGCCCAGGAAGAACTGTTTAAGAAACTGGTGGCACACTGCAAAGAGTACGGGTATATCTTTCCCTCCAGTGAGATCTATGACGGACTGGCTGCTGTCTATGACTATGGACAGTACGGCGTGGAGCTGAAGAATAACATCAAGAAATACTGGTGGGATTCGCAGGTCCTGCTCCACGAAAATGTGGTGGGGCTCGACTCGGCGATCTTCATGCATCCCACCACCTGGAAAGCATCCGGCCACGTGGATGCCTTCAACGATCCATTGCTCGACAACAAGGATTCTAAAAAACGGTACAGGGCGGATGTACTGATCGAAGATCAGATGGCCAAATATGAAGCGAAAATCCAAAAGGAGGTGGATAAGGCGCGCAAGCGGTTCGGGGATGCCTTCGACGAAGTACAGTTCCGCTCCACCCATCCAAGGGTGCTGGCCAACCAGGAGAAACTGGATACCCTTCACGACCGGTTTGTGAAGGCCATGAACGACATGGACCTGGCAGAACTGCGGCAAATCATTGCCGACGAGGAAATCGCATGCCCGCTCTCGGGCTCCAGGAACTGGACCGATGTCAGGCAGTTCAATCTGATGTTCTCCACCGAGATGGGTTCCACTGCCGAAAGTGCCAGCAAGATCTACCTGAGACCCGAAACCGCCCAGGGGATCTTTGTCAATTTCCTGAATGTGCAGAAATCGGGCCGGATGAAGATTCCGTTTGGCATCGCCCAGACAGGAAAAGCTTTCAGGAACGAGATCGTAGCCCGTCAGTTCATCTTCCGCATGCGGGAATTTGAACAGATGGAGATGCAATACTTTGTCCAGCCGGGGTCCGAAATGGAGTGGTTCGAATACTGGAAGGAACTCCGGATGAAATGGCACAGGGCCCTGGGATTCGATCCGGGAAAATACCGGTTCCATGACCATGAAAAACTCGCCCACTATGCCAATGCGGCCACCGATATCGAATTTGAATTCCCGTTCGGGTTCAAGGAGGTGGAAGGAATCCATTCACGCACCGATTACGACCTGGGGCGTCACCAGGAGTACTCGGGCCGGAAAATGCAGTATTTCGATCCGGAAACCAGTAAAAGCTATGTTCCTTATGTGGTGGAGACTTCTATCGGGCTGGACCGCATGTTCCTGCAGGTGATCTCTGCTGCCTATACCGAAGAGACCCTCACCAGGGAGGACGGATCGACCGATTCCAGGGTGGTCATGAAGCTTCCCCCGGTACTTGCACCTGTGAAACTGGCCGTTTTTCCGCTGACCAAAAAAGACGGACTTCCTGAGAAGGCCTCCGCCATCGTCAATGAGCTGAAATTCGATTTCAACTGCCGGTACGAAGAGAAGGATTCCATCGGACGCAGGTACCGCCGGCAGGATGCCATCGGAACCCCCTATTGCATTACCGTGGATCACCAGACCCTGGAGGATGACTCGGTAACCATCCGCTACCGCGACTCCATGGAGCAGGAACGGTTGAAAGTTGGTGAATTGAAACAGGAGATCAAGGAGAAAGTGGACATGGCTAACCTGCTGAAACAGTTATAGCCCTGAAGTGAAAAGGGTTCTGATCATCACGTATTATTGGCCTCCCAGCGGAGGAGCTGGGGTTCAGCGCTGGCTGAAATTTACCAAATACCTGCCCGGCCTGGGATGGAAGCCCATCGTATATACCCCGGAAAACCCGGAGGCACCGGTGGAAGATCCCACGCTGCTGAAAGACATTGCCCCGGAAGCGGAAGTGGTAAAGCGGCCTATCTGGGAGCCTTACAGTTGGTACAAGCGCTTCCTCGGCATCAGCAGTTCGGAAAAGATCAATGCCGGCTTTATCTCGGAAACAGAGAAACCTGCACGGAAGGAGAGAGTGTCGGTATGGATTCGTGGAAACATGTTCATCCCGGATGCCAGGAAGTTCTGGGTGCGTCCCTCCATCCGTTTCCTGAAGGGGTATCTCGCCGAAAACCCGGTGGACCTGCTTATCACCACCGGCCCTCCCCACAGCATGCACCTGATAGGGCTTGCACTTTCCCGCCAGTCAGAGATCCCGTGGTTGGCCGATTTCCGTGATCCCTGGACACAGATCGATTTTTATGATCAGCTTCGTCTGTCGGCCCGGGCCGACCGGAAACATCAACGCCTCGAGCGGCAGGTACTTCTTGGAGCCGACCGGGTGATCACCGTGGGTAATGTCCTCGCCGGCAACCTGGAACATATCAGTGGCCGCAAGGTGAAGGTAATCACCAACGGGTACGATGCAGCCGATTTCGACAGTAAGGAGGCCCCCCCCGATCAGAAATTCTCCATTATTCATGTGGGTGCCATGAACAGGGACAGAAACCATGAAGCTTTCTGGAATGCCATCGCTGCCCTGGTCAGAGAGCGGGATGATTTTGCCGGTGCGGCGGAGGTGCGGTTGATCGGCAAGACCGATATCTCGGTGCTGTCGACCATTCAAAAACTGGGACTCGGGGACCAGGTCGTACGGACGGAATACATCGAGCATGAACAGATCGCCGGGATCCTCCAATCAGCGCACCTGCTCTATCTTCCCATCAACCGGACCCCCAAACCGGATTTTATCGTCACCGGCAAGATCTTCGAGTATCTGGCCTCCGGTACCCCCATCCTGGGTACGGGACCTGTCGATGGAGATTCTTCAGCCATCCTCCGGGAAAGCGGCCGGGGAATCATGAAAGATTTTGAGGATACAGCGGGGATCAGGGAGGAACTGCAATCACACTTCCAATCCTACCTGGATCCTTCGCTGAAAGAAAAGGCGAGGGAGAAGGAGAAGGGGAAGGAGAAGGGGAAGGAGAAGGAGTCCGGTCAGGGGTTCTCACCTCATATCTATTCCCGAGAACACCTTACCACCAGACTGGCGGAAATCATGGATGAGATGGTGGAGCAGCATAAAAATCCAGCAGATTCCTAACGGTGTTTTCCCAGTAAAACAACTCCATCTGCCGGATTGCATTGGCAGAAAGCCTTTCTCTCCACTGATGGTCGGAGTACAACCTGATCACTGCCTGTGCAAAATCGGCCGGATCCTTTTCATCGATCGCTATTCCAATCTCGAGACGCTCAACGAATTCTTTCATGTACCTGGCCGATCCGACGATCACCGGTTTAGCCCGTGCCATGTACTGGTAGATTTTAGTGGCGATGGTGTTATGAATCTCGTCACGGTTCACCGGCGGAGTGAAAAAACAGACGTCCCCCAGGTCAATCTCATGGGGAAGCTCCCTGAAATCGACCCACTGCCGGAACACCACCAGCTCCTCCACCCCGAGTTCTGCCGCTAGTCTGCCAGGATCAAAATGTTTGTTCCTTCTGCCAGTCAGGATAAGCCTGATCCCCGGCACCTGCCCCTTCAGGATAGGCAATGCCCGTATAGCCGTATCCAGACCCCTGAGAACATCCAGTCCACCGCAGTAATACAGCGAAAAATGGGTGTCTTTTCGTTCCCTTACCGGTACGCTGTAAATACTTTTCATTGGGGTATTGGGAACGGTGATCACCTTTCCAGGCTGCAATCCCCTTTCATTCACGTATAGCTCTTTCAACGGCCGTTCCACTGTGCAGACCAGATCGGCTTGCCGGAGATACTTTTTTTCATAAGCTACCCAGTTGCTGAGTGCTTTCACCACTTTGCCCGGAAGGGTATTGTAGTGGGCTGTCTGCACGATCCAGTTGCTGTAATATTCGTGCTGGTCGGCCACGAACCGGACTCCGTGCCTGGATTTGTACTCGGCTCCCAGCTTTGCAAGTGGAAGGTCGTGAATATGGATCGCTTCGAAGATCCATTCCCTGTAAATGGATCGCAGGTAGGTCCTCCACCACCGGAAATATAAGGGCATGACCAGGATAGCTGCTCCCAGCTTATACATAAGTTTACCGAGTCTTTTCCGGTAGATCAGGTATCCCTCGTACTCCTCCCGGGATGGAAGCGCACCCAGGCTGTAGGTAGCGATCCGCACCTCATGGCCCTCATTCAGCAGAGACCGGATCTCCTTCTCCACTCGCTCATCCTGCGGAAACTCCTTCTCCAAAACCATCAGAATCTTCATAGCC
Source organism: uncultured Bacteroides sp. (assembly GCA_964604655.1). GTDB lineage: Bacteria > Bacteroidota > Bacteroidia > Bacteroidales. Next base: position 16,212 of record CAZRZY010000003.1, read on the forward strand.
TGTCTAATCTTGAACTTCATTCACCCTATTCAGGATCTCATGACCCAGCAAATTCTCCATGTTACTCTCCCTGATCTCCTCCATAAGGTTCCTGTAGAAATCCATCATTCCCGGATGCTCCTTTTCATGGGAGATTCCGTTGTGCCATAACAATGTACATACTCCATTGAATTTCCGAATCTCCTTCAATAAATGTTTGATCCGCTTAATGGCTTCTTCCCCTGTTAATTCCCTGTAATGAAACAGTGTCACATCCATCACATTCAGCGGTATTTCCCAGATGTTCAACATACGATTCTCCTGATGATCAAATAATCGAAAGGGTAAACAGAATGAGTTCCTGAATCCTTCATGCTCGGCAAAACCCAGAGATGTGTCATAGTGTAAACCGGCTTTCTCCTGTATGACAGGAGTTGACTCCATTCGATAGATAAGCCGGTGCTGTCTTACTCCAAATACGCGCTGTGGTATGAATTGCCTGATAAGCCGAATGAGTCCCCGCATGGCTTCCAGGGAACCTGCTGACCGAACGGTGCCATGTAATGCCAGTTCACAATCATCACTATCCAAAAAATGAAATAGCTCCTGCATCCTGGGTTCACTGAATTCGTAGTAGGCGTCCGTGTGCTTTTGATCCCTGGGAAGAAAAAAGAAGGTCGACCGTATTCCATGATTCCTTTCAGTGCCCCTGATGAACTGAAAATCCCAATGGGGATTCTTTCGTTTGAACACATTCAGATATTGAAGCAGGTAATGCCATGCCACACCCGCAGAACCGCCGCGTGACCTGGGGGATTTTGCCAGACCTGTCGCCTGTTTTATCCTATAAATTACCTCCGGAAAGGCGTACGTATCGACCATATCCACATCGTGGGTCACGAATGTGCAACCCTCCCGGAAAAGAACACGCTGTTTGAGAGGAAGTTTTTTACTTGCGCAAAAGGCGAAAATTCCTTGCGAAAGCATTTCAAAGTAATAATTGACCAGCGGTAAATGAGTGAAATTCAGTGCGGACTGTACGGAAAGCTCATGTGGGAAACGACCCATTGTATCCAGGTATTCCGGATCAAGCTCCTGATAACCGGAGAGCAGGTAGAAGGATGACTTGAGGAGATCATGCCGGATGACCACACTGCCATTCTCTTCATCAAATACCGGAGAATTCACAGGACCAGGAAATAAAATAGGAATCCCTTCTTCATAGGCTATGCGCTCCTGCTTAAATGGCTCTTCCGATAGCTGGAAAACCAACGTATTTTCAGGGACCGGACCGGACAAACCATGCTGAAAAACGAAATGCGATTTCACTTCTTCGGACAGCTCCAGGACAAGCCGCAGGTGAAACAATACATAATCGATCTGATCGGTATTCAGAAATCCCTTCATGGCTCTTCTATGGTTTGAAGAAATCTCTTGTATTTTCAATCCAATGCCCCGGATGGCGCCATTTTCTGATCGCTCCCCTGATCCCTTTCAACTCGATCTGTTCGAAGAAACCAAACAGATACAATAGAAGCGGGAATACAATAATCAGTAAAAATTTGAGCAGAATCACCCAACCAAGCGCCATTTGCTGGAACAGGAGTGAGAGAAGATAGAGGCCAATCCCCACGAGAATCATCAGTGAGATCTTTCGGGTTTCGTAGCCCGGATCGTAAAATTTTCGGGAATAGTAGCGAAATATGTTCAACATCAGAAAATAAGAGATGACTCCTGACAGTGCGGCTCCATAGATGCCCAGCAAAGGCTGAAGAACAATATTGAGTCCCACATTGAGGACCACCATGCCCACGACGATAAACGCATTGTAACGAGTCCGTTTCACGAAATGAAGGCTCAGTGAAAGCACGTACTGGATCCCCCGGAAAATAAAAGAGAGGGCAATGAAGGGAACAACGGTATAGGCCATGTAATAATCGCTGCTGCGCGAGAGTAAAAGAATGATCTCTTTTGCAAAAAGTGTCAGCGTCAGACTGAAGACAACCAGAACGAATGTGTAATAGGTCAAGGTCTTGCTGAAGAAACGTTCATTCCTCTTTTCATCAAATTTCTTGTAGGCGATGGGCAGAAAACCGGTTTGAAAGGACTGGATGATCAATAGGTTTGATACCGTGGCAATCTTATATCCGAGGGCATAGACACCCACATCACCCAGGTCAAGGATATATTTCATAATGTACCGGTCCCCGAGGGTGAGTAAATACATGGATAGAGAGGAAAAGACCAGTGGAAACCCGTAACTGGCCATGGATCCTATCTGCTTGAAATCGATCTTGAGTGTAGTATTCTTTCGGATGAAATTCAGGGACAGAAGGAACAATGATGCTCCTCCGATCAGCTGGCTCAGGAAAATCCCCAGAACACCAAATCCCCGGAATTTTATGAAGTAGATGTTGAGAATGAGAATGATAGTAAATTTGACAAGGGAAAGAAGAATATAAAAAAGAGGCCTTTCCTTCAGACGGATCAGGTCCAGCACCCATAAATTCAGAATATCGAACGAAACGGAAAGGAACAATATCTGAAAATATTGTTTATAGTCCGCACTATCGAAGAGAATCCGGCTGAAGGATCCGGCAACGGGCTGAAAGATCAGATTAGTCAGCACGACCATAACAAGCAGAGAGATCAGAGTTGTGAATGCAATCACCCGGGTTTTCTCACTTGCCGGATCAGCGGAACACCACCTCATCATGGCCGTGGAGAGTTTCAAACCGGCTAATGAGACTATTAAAAATCCAGTCAGTTCCAGAATGGCCAGCATTCCGTATTCCTCCGTCGTGAGAAAGTCGGTATACAATGGCAGTAAAATAAATCCGATCAGCTTGGCACTCAGATTACCAATGCTGTAAATAATTACATGCCGGGCCGTATGTCTCAGATCATTCAGCAATAGTTCTCATCCTTTTGAATGCTGCTTGGCATGCAGGGTAATATAATGTATGATACGATCAGCCACCAATTGGTGCCCCTCGGCGGAGAAATGCACTCCGTCGGGGTAGTGTTTCCTCTGGTCCAGATCGGTTAGATCCAGGTATTGGCACCTGGGATGTTCCAGGCAGTTTTCAATGATCTGATTAAACCGCAGGTGATTTTTCCCGCTTCCCGGTAACGCTCTTTCCACCCTTTCACTGGCTATATTGATCGAGAGCCCGATTATTTCGGCATTGGTCTCCTTCAGTAGCTTATCAACCAGCAATCCGTATAACTTCTTAAACTCTCTTGAGGATATCCAGCTTCTTTTACCCCGGATAAAGACCAATGTTCTTCTGGCTCTCCTGATCACCCCCCCATACAAAACGCTTACCATGCTGTGGAACCGGGACTGATTGGTGCTATTGACAATACGGAAGAACCACCTGGGAATATCCCTGGTAGATGCATCTACCACTCCCAGATTAAGTACATAATAATCGGGGAACAAACGGACAATCTGATCCAGTTCTTTGTGAATGTCCCTGATAGTGGCTCCGCCTGAAGACCAATTGACCACCTGAAATGAATTTTTGCGGATATCATCATCCACGGATGCTGATCTGATATGTACCGAATAATTACAGTTATCTGGAGCCTCCAGAGGAGGCCTAACCCGCATGGCAACGGAATTCCCGACGACCGCTACATACAACTTGCCCGGCATCCTATCGTGCAGCATACTGTCCATATATAAACTTCCGGGATCTGACCATTACCCGGTATCCCCTTTCTATCAGACGTTCCTTTATAATCCTCACCGGATCTCTTCCATCCACCCGGTACCTGGCCGCAATGGCCAGGTTGGAGGGCACGACAATGTTTAATCCCTCCAGGGCTTCCGGTTCCACTCCGTTCATCTGAATAACCATAAAATCCGCCTGTTCAACCTTGCATTGAGAGAGAATATGGTCCAGGGTCCTGACTTCCACAGATAACTCTTCTTTCTCTCCGGTCTCCAGCTTGAGACTGGCTGACTGAGTGTCACTCTTGTTTCGGAAAAAAGCCAGCGTATCGTTTGATTTCCAAACGCCCCTTTCCACTATTTCAACCTGGGCAAAACCGTTATAATCAATGTTTCGCTTCAACAATTTCAAATTGTCCTCCATGGGTTCGATGGCGATCACGCGTCCTTCCTTGCCTACCTTTTGAGCAAGATAGAGCGTGTAGTACCCCATATATGCACCCATCTCGACTGCCACATCACCAGCTTTCACCTGATAAAACATCTCTTTTTTGGGTCCGCCCAGCATCAATCCTCCTTCTATGTAACGAATCACGATATCCATGGCCACTTTATAGTGGGTGAAAGGTATTCTCTTTCGGATTGGACCCGAAAGCAAGGCGTGGTATTTTCTATCCTTTTTCCCCGTTCGCAGACCATAAAACCGAAGGCCATCGGCGAGCTCCACAAAGGGGATATCTTTCTCAAAACCGGTGGAGGAAATATCCAGTTTCCTTAACCGCCATGTGACGCGTATCTTCTGAAGTATCCCATATGCAACGTTCAACTTACCCATTTTTCCGAATGCTTTAAAGAAGAAATGTAATAGCCCTCAACATCCACGATTCAGCCCATCGAAGATAAGGAGTCCTGTCGATTCTGTTCCTGTATATTCGGTAGTAAAAATAGCCCTCACTCCTGTCATACATATGGTCGTACACCCATGAGTACACTTTTTGAAGGTGTGTCTCTCTGAGCCGGTCGTCCTCCAGGCACTTTCCCAGTGTGATCATCGCCTGCGCACAGCTCTGAATATCGATCGGATAGACGGATTCGGGGGTTATTTTCGGAACCAGCTCCTCAGTGAACAGATGCTTCATATAGAAAGAAAATCCTCTTTCGAGTGCGTCGCGGAATGGGAAACTTCCCTCCCACAAATCAGCTCCAACCTGATAGGATTCCAGGACAAATCCAGTATGATAATGGTCTATTTTACCTGCGATGCGATCTGGAGGAGCCCAGTAGAACCAGGAACCGTCTTCATTCTGGTGACTCGCTGTAAATGCGAACGACCGGTTTGCAAAATCCATAAATTGCTCGTTCTTCCGATAGGAAGCCAGTCTCATCAGCAGCGCTGCAGCCAGTACGTTGGCATTATGAATATGAAACCGGTCGATAGAGGTATAGGGAAAACAGATATTTCCATGACTGTCCCGGTCCCATGGCATCTTTTCCACCAGAAACTTACCCGCTTTCCAGGCCCAGTCCAGGTATTGCTCCTCTCCATAATGCTGAAAGGCATCAAGCAGTGCATGAGCTACCTGGGTAGTTACGGTGGTTCTGGGGGTATGGGCCGGTATCCTCTTTCTGGAAAACCAGTCATATGGCTGGCCCCAGGCCATATGTGGATCTTCCGCACTACTACTGGCGCTAAAGCCGTTCAATAAAGGAATAAGGGTGTCATTGAATACAGATTCCCCGGTTTTCTCCTGGAAATCAATCAATGCATTGGTGATCAATGCATTGGATTGTGCGTACTCTCTGGGTGGAATGCGCAGTGATGACCTTATGATTCCCGGGCTATCCCTGGCTATCCGGTAGAAAGGATAATAGAGATATTTACCCGGTCCATGATTCTGTTTAACCTGTTGTAACCAAATATAGAAAGGGGTGGCCGTCACGTCGCATATATCGTGGCTTTTAAACTCATGGTCACTGATCCATTGAAAAAGCTTATGGAAGTGTGCGATATAATCCTCTTTCCGGTGTTTCATCCTAGATCTGTAAAGAATACCCTAACTTCCCGGCAATTTCACCCGTAATATCTGAAACGACCTTTTTATCCTCCTTGCTCCAATCTTTGAATTCTTTCGACAGAGTGCTTCCCTGGGCGTTGATCTTTTTTGGAATGAGCCGCTTGACCTTACGTAAGGAGATGCTGGATCCTATGAAGCTTAACAGGTCCTGAATAAAAAGGGAGTCCAGATGGTTGAAGTTGAAACTGCGGTACTGATTCTCAGGAATTCTTTCTAAAAATTGAAGGATAAAGTCATTGGTCTCCCTCCAGAGCCATGCGGTTTTTGCAACCTGACCGAATAAAGGCCACTCCTTATGAAACGATCCCGAAAGTGGTTCTATCCTCTTCATATCGTCCGAATCTTCCCCGGTATAGTACCTCCTGTTCACCCCTGATCGGACAAAATCACCTGGATGCCGGATCAAATGGATGAAGAGGGCATCCGGAAACATCTCCAGAAGAAATGGCGCAAAAAAAGTAATGTAATTGTTGGTCTCCACATAACGTTTCCCCGTTTTGTAAGTATACCGTAAATGATTCTCACGCGCAGACCATAATAACTCCCTGACCAATGAAATCTCGGTGGCTGTGGGGTTTCCGTCCCTTTCCTTGAATAGCTTGTATGCCATTTTACTCTGCATGGCCAGAGAGGGTTCAGGCTGGTGAAAAATGGAAAAAGAGGAATCCTTGGAAAGTAACTCAGAAAACCATTTCGTGCCACACCTGCCCGTGGATAGAAAAAAAACAGGTTGTTGAATGTAGTTGCCCGGATTGGTGCGAAGGTCGTAAATCGAAGCCCGATGCTTCGGCTTTCCCAATCTGAAATACCAGTAAAGTTGTTCGAGATTCATTTGACAGTCGTCAAAAGTTCAATCTACAAACTTAACTTATTTTCATATAGACCTCCAACAGCAAATCCCATAATTTGCAGTATATTCGAGGCGCCGGAAATATCATATCTATCCTTGTTATGCTGAGAAAGATCGACTTCAAGCGCTACATTCCCCATCTGGCTGCCATTGTGCTTTTCTTCATCATCACCCTTGCCTATTTCCCTGAAATATTGGAAGGCAAACGCCTGGCGGGGCATGATAATGCCAACTTCATGGGTATGTCCAGAGAGATCAGGGATTTTCGTGAGGAAACCGGCAAGGAACCGTTATGGACAAACAATATGTTCGGCGGAATGCCCGCCTACCTGATCAGCACCAGATACAACGGAAACACCCTTCGATTTCTGAACCGGATCCTTCAACCGGGACCCCGGCCCGTCAGCTTCGTATTCCTCTATCTGCTCGGTTTCTACATATTGCTCCTGGCTATGCGGGTTAATCCCTGGCTGGCCATTGCAGGGGCGATCGCATTTGCCTTCAGTTCCTATAATTTCGTGATACTTGCAGCAGGCCATAACTCAAAGGCCATTGCCATCGGATATATGGCACCCGTTCTTGCCGGAGTTGTTCTTTCTTTCCGGGGGAAATTGTTGCTGGGGGCCTCCTTTACAGCTGTTGCCCTCTCGCTTCAGCTCCTTGCCGGGCACCCTCAGATCACCTACTATACCATGATCATGGTGCTGATCTTCGGTATCGTACAACTCTATTTTTCCATTCGGGAGAAATACCTCTCCAGGCTTCTGATCACCGTGGGAGTGCTGATAGTGGCTGTTGGGATGAGCCTCGCAAGCAATGCTGCCAGGCTTTGGACCACCTCCGAATATGGAAAATACTCCATGCGGAATCCTTCCGAGCTTTCCATCGATGAGGAAGATAAAACCTCCGGACTGACCAAAAGCTATGCCACCAGATGGAGCTACGGCATCGACGAGACCTTCTCGCTGCTCATACCCGGATTTAAAGGCGGAAGCAGTAGCGGATCACTGTCAGAAAATTCGGCCACCTACGAACTGTTTGCCAGGAGCAATCCGGCACAGGCCAGGGAGGTGATCAAGCGGCTCCCGCTCTACTGGGGTGGCCAGGCTTCCACCATGGGAAACGTTTACGTAGGGGCGATCGTGATCTTTCTTTTCATCATGGGCATGTTCCTGGTGGACCCGCGAATTAAGTGGTGGCTCTTCGCAGTCTCTCTGCTGGGGATCCTGCTGGCCTGGGGAAAGAATTTCATGTGGCTTACCGATTTCTTCATGGAGTATATCCCCGGATATAACAAGTTCCGAACCGTAAGCATGACCCTGGTCATACCCGGTATTGCCATGCCTTTACTGGGAGTCCTGGCTTTGCAGAAAATCTTTTTCGGAAAGGTTGAGAAGAAAAAGATCCAATATGCCATGAAATGGGCTGCCGGGATCACCGGGGGACTCTCCCTGTTGTTCTTCCTTCTGCCCGGGCTGGCCGGGAACTTCGTATCACCCGCAGACTCCAGCTATCAACAACAGCTGGCCGAGGCACTGCAGGAGGACCGTCGGCGACTGCTCCGGATGGATGCCCTGCGTTCTCTGGTTTTCGCGGGGCTTGCTGCCGGACTTATTTTACTTTATCAGATGGGAAAGATCCGGGTGAATGCAGCTATTGCTGTTATGGCCCTGCTTTTCCTTGTCGACATGTGGCCGGTCAACAAGCGCTACCTGAACAGCAGTCATTTTGAAAACAAGCGCCGGGCCACCCAGCCCTTCACCCCCACAGCTGCTGACCAGTTTATTATGAATGCCGCAGGACCGAACGACCGGGTATTGAACCTCACGGTATCCATGTTCCAGGATGCCTCCACCTCCTTTTTCCACGAATCGATTGGCGGATACCACGGAGCTAAGATGAGGAGGTACCAGGACATGATCGAAACCAGAATCATGGATGATATCAATACCCTCTACACCGCCCTTCAGACCCAGGATATCCAAAAAGTGGACAGCGCCCTGTCGAAAACCAATGCACTGAATATGCTCAACACAAAGTATATTATCATCAACCCTGAAACCCAGCCCATATTGAACAGACATGCCAAAGGGAATGCATGGTTTGTCCACCGGATCAGGGTGGTGGAAGATGCAGACAGTGAAGTGGCTGCACTAACCTCCATTGATCTGGAAAAGGAGGCTACTCTGGATGCCCGGTACGCTGATCGGATCAAGGCTAACACATTCCGGGACGACCCTTCAGCCACTATTGAATTGGTAGATTATCAGCCCAACCGGATGGTATACAACAGCCAGTCCGGAACCGAACTGGTAGCCGTTTTCTCCGAGATCTTTTATGAGAAGGGCTGGCGGGTCACCATTGACGGCGAAAGGGCAGATCATCTCCGGATGAACTATACCCTGAGGGGGATGGTATTGCCGGAAGGATCCCATGAAATCGTATTCGAATTCCATCCAGGTTCCTATTTTACCGGCAGTAAGGTATCACTGATCAGCTCCATTTTGCTGATACTGCTCCTTGCAGGGGCCATATACCTCTATATCAAAAAAGAAAGCGGAGAGAACAGGGAGAATCAGGAACCCTCCAGTGCGATGTTGAAAATCTAATACCTGTTCAGCCACTTGTAGCGGCGGGCATTGCTGCCCAGTTTGACCGAAAGGTTGATCTCGTGGGAACCATAGTTAAAATGACCTATCTCCGACAGGGCCCAATCGAAAGAGTACCCGATATAGAGCCCTTCAATTCTGATCCCCACCAGGGCGATCAGACTTTTATTGGTCCGGTAGGAAAAGCCACCCCAGTATAGGTCGGAATAGAACAATTTCAGTGTAAAGTCTCCCTGCGGATTCCAGTTTTCGGTGGTCTTCAGCAGGGTGCTGGGTTCCAGTCTGAACGGGCCGCCTGCAATGGGAAACTGGTATCCTCCCATGATCCAGTAGTGCCGGAAGGTCTTGAAGTTAGGAACCTCATTTCCGCCGATCAGCACGGAGGTCTGCAACAGGTTACTGACCGAAAAACCCGCAAAATAGTCCAGTCCCCGGAACTGCATTCCAAAATCGAAATCGGGACTGTAAGCCACACTTCTGAAATCCCCATCCAACACCGGATCTCCTGCCACCCCGAAGGTGAGGGCCTCGCTGTAAATCCTGTATTGAAACGCTTTGGCTGCCAACCCGAATGATAATTGCTGGTTATTCAGAATAATATGATAGGCGTAGGTAAAAGAGATCCCCGTACGGGCCACGTTGGCATTGACATCATTGATGACGAATGCACCCAGGCCTACCCGTCCCTTGGTGCTGGGAATTAACATATTACTTCTTCGAACAGGATGGTTGACGATCTTATAGGAACGCTTCAACAGCCGGGTCTGCCAGGACGCCGAATAGGTCTGCGGAGCCTCTTTGAATCCCAGCCACTGCTGCCTGGCCGTGGTGGAAAAGGAGGTATAGCCGTCGTGGCCCGCCATGGCAGGATTGATTATGAAACCATTTTGAATGTACTGGGAGTAAATGGGCAGCTGCTGCGCATTCAAACTGCCGGTTCCGCAAAGCCCTGTCACCAATATAAGATATGTCAGGCTCCTTTTCACTGCTCTCTCTTACGCTTTTACCTGACGATGGTTACATTGCCGGTCACCGGCGGCTCGTCATTTTTCAGGTCGATAATATAGTGATAAGAATCGATGGGCAGCTCCCTTCCGTCAAAATAACCGTCCCAGGGGTCATTGGCCGCATTACCTGAATAATGAACTCTGGTACCCCATCGGTCAAATATCCGTATCTCTGCCTTCTGATAAAGCTCCAGCCCTTCGATGATCCAGAGATCATTGAATCCGTCCCCGTTGGGAGAGAAAGCGTTGGGGATCACCAGGCACGAAGTGTAGGTGTAATCGACCATGACCGAATCGATGGTCACACAATTATTCGCATCGGTGACCGTCGCCACATACTGTCCCCAGAAGATGTTGTCGAAATAATCCTCATTGGCAGGCAATCCCTGATCCCAGCTGATCAAATAGGGATAGATGCCTCCGTTCACACTCAGCCGGAGTTCTCCGTCGGACTTATCCTTGCAGAAGGCTGGTTCCGTATCAAAACTGAGTTCCAGGGAGTCGGGATGGACCAGTTCAGTGACGGTCTCGGCGAAACAATCGTTCAGGTCCTCCACCCTTACGGCATAAGTGCCCTGCGGGAGATTCCTGATGGAGGGCTGTTCCAGCAATCCATTGACCCACACCTGGTAATCATCAATCGTATTTACCGTACCGCCGGAAATCAGCAGCTCGATGCGGCCGGTGGAATCGTTGTAGCACAACGGATCATCATACTGCAGGTCATACTCCAGCCGTTCCGGCTCGGCAATCTCCACCTCTGCACTGTCGATGCACCCATAGAAATCGGTGATAATTACTTTATAGTAACCTTCAGGTATTTCTTCCAGGTTTTCTGTGGTTGCCCCGTTGTTCCATTCGTAATAATAGGGTTCTCTTCCACCTTCCGCCACCAATGTAATGAATCCATCCGATGAATCGGCACAGGAGATGGGCACTCCGTTATAATCGCTGGTGACAAACAGCTCCACACTGAATTGATCCGATTCAAACACCTCCACACTATCGATCACCTGGCACATATTATCATCGGTGATCGCTACGGAGTAGACCCCGGCATAAAGTTCCTCCGGATCCTCTTCCGTGCTCCCGTTGCTCCAGAGATAGGTGAAGCCACCTACACCTCCCGACGCCTCCAGGTCGATACTGCCGGAATTGGTATCGGCGCAATAAGCACTGTCGGAGCTCAACTCATCTATTAATATAGGATCGGGATCGAAGAGCTGGTAACTGGTGTCAAACTCACAACCATTGATGTCGGTCACAAGCACCGAATAGGAGCCTTCAGGCAGTGCGGACTGATCCATCGCTGTATCATACTCCACATATCCGTCCTGTGTGGTCCAAAGATATTCGTTCCGGGTAGAATCGGCCCCTCCATACGGAGTCAGGAAGATCTGCCCGGAAGAATCCCCTGCACAGGCAATCTCAAAGAGGCCGGTAAAGGGTCGCGGTATTTCATCCGCTACCGAGAGTGGATTGGGTTCAATAAGGGTAACGGAGGTATCCCTGGAACAGTTAATACTATCGACGATTCTCAATGTGTAAGTACCTGCCACCAGATTATACTGGTCCTGTAACGTCGTATCAGCCAGGGTCATCTCTTCGGCAGTCCAGGCGTAATTATGAGGATAAATCCCACCGTTGGAGGATATATCGATAAACCCGTCGTTCAATCCGTAACAGCTGATATTCCATCCATTGTACGTGCTGATTGAATCAAAAATGAGTTGGACCTCACTGGGTTCGATCAGAGTGAATTCGGCAGTCTGCTGGCATTCAAAAGAATCTGTAACCGTCACCTGATACGTACCCGGACCCAGGGAGGAATCCATCTGGTCATCCTGGGTCGGCTTCAGATCGGGATCAGGACCAGTCCACAGATAATCAACCGGGAAATAGGTATGTCCGCCGGAAACAGAAAGGTCAATATTCCCGTCATCCTCTCCATAACAACTGATATCCACCACTCCGCCCACTGCTCGCGGATTTTCCCAGGTGATAGCTAAAGGATCGGGTTCTTCCAGAATGATGGTGTAGGGTCGTCCGTTGTAACATTCTTCGGCATCGAAAGCATACAGGTCGTACTCACCTGCAGGAAGGTTACCAATATCTATCTGATATTGAACTCCCTGCAGTGGTACTGCTCCAACGTCTATGGTATCCATTGTTTGCCAATCAAAGATCTTCAGGTCATAACCCGGGAAACCTCCACTGATATTGCCCACTTCGATGAACCCTGAACTATCGCTGTTGCATTTAATCTCAAAATTGCCATAACTCCTTGAAGAGGCGGTGATCACAATATCCGTGGCATACCCCACATAATAGTCTTCGAAATAAGGACAACCGTTCGCATCATTCATAGTAAGGTACCATGTTCCCGACACAGCGTTGTTGACATCCTCAGTAGTTCTGGTATAACCAAACGGGCCTACCCAATAATAGTTATACTCCGTGGTACCTCCGGAGGGAGAAATGTCGATCTCTCCATCCTGCCTGTTTTCTGCAGCACAGGTAGCAATCACGATAGTTGTATCCACCTCTATGGCCAGTGGCTCCTCAATTTGAACTGTGTCGGATAAGTAAAAACATCCAATAGTATCCTCCACAGTGAACCAGTAAAATCCCGTATCAAGAGAAACCTGAACAGAGTCTGCAGGAGACAGATTTGCACCGCCAATGGAACCCCAGTCAAATGTATATGAATTCAGGTAATAACCTCCCCTGACATTGGAATGAACCGGCTCAGAAAGTTCACCATTGCACCTGATTTCCCAACCTCCAAACTCTACCGTGTCAGCTACTAAATTCCCCAGCAGTACAGGAGCCACCTCCACCAGGATTGAATCCAGAGGTGTACCCACACAACTGCCCGAGGCCCTTGCGTTCCGGATGACCGGTGTGAAGAAGTATGCCACCTCTTCAATGGAATCCCCGTTGTTAATCACATCTGTTTGATCCACATTTTCAATCAGATAGTCTCCAGGTCCCTGAACATTATCCACATTGCCCGGATTAAATCCGTCTGTGAACAGATTATACCTGAGGTCACCCGTTGTTCCCTTAGTCGGGGTGGACATGGGGATCACAAAGCCCTGATCGTAACAAACCGCCCACGGGATCTCATCGGTTATCTGCATTTTTGGCTCAGGGTTGATTTTTATCGTCACCGTCGTATCCTTACCCGGGCATCCTTTGGTGGAAATAAACGGACTGATAGTGTAGATCACCGTTCCAATGGAGTCACCCGGATTGAAAAGGCCGGCCTGATCCAACGGATCATCTGCTGCCAGGCTGTCCGGCGGAAAGATCACTCCCCCCATCCCGTCATTGTTGATCACTCCCAGATCATAATAGAGCGGGTGAGTGGCCGTCACCAGCGAATTCGTAACCAGGTTGAATCCTTCCGCATGACAAAGCGTGTCGTCTTCATTAAGCAGATAATCAAGTTTTGGAGTGGGATTCAGGTAGATCGTTATGGTCGTATCGGTCCCATTGTCGCAATACTCGCCCTCCTTGCCCGGTCTGGTGTCTTTAAGTCTTGCCACAAACCTGTAACTGACCAATTGAACTACATTGGAACTGTTTTCCAGATAATCTGAAATATCTGCTCCTGCTCCATATTCGATGGTGTCAGATATCAAACCTGAGACTGACCCATCATCATATTCAAGGTAGAGCCGATAGATCTTTTCGGCATTCTTCACAAAATCCAGCTCGTCGGTTACCTCGATATTAATCCATGCACTGTCACAAACAATAGTATCTTCAATACTGACTGATAACAACGGCGTTGGATTGATCCAGATTTCAATCTCGATGGGTGGCTCTGTCTTACAATTAACAGACCCGCCCGGCCTGGTGTCAAGTATCAGAGGTTTAAACTGGTACACCACCTTTACTGCTTCATTATCCAGGTTGATCATGGAATCCTGAACAAATTCACCCACTGAGAGGGTATCCTTTTCATTGGATCCCCGGGAAATGATCTGTAATCTGGTAGGATCATACAATGCAGTTATTTGATAATTTTTGCTGCCAAATACCTGGCCCAATCCATCGGTCACCTGAAACTCCAGGACCTCGTTGTTGCAGAGAATCGAATCCTCATAGCTTATAAAAATCCTTGGAGTAGGATTGACCCAGACCGTTATGGCAGTATCCCTGCCGTTTCCACAGGCACCCTCTCCGTCTTCAGGATTGACTACCGGAATGAATTTATAGATCACCTCATGAACAGCTGTATCGGTATTCAGGAGCTGATCATCGAAACTGAAATCCCCGCCTGGTAAGAAAATGGAGTCCGCATTCTCTCCTTCTATGAATCCGGATACATCTGTAACCTCCAGCTGATAATACCATTCGCCCCCTTTCAGATCATTATTTGGATTCCTTACATTAAAGCTTACAAACTGATCGTTGCAGCGGATGGTATCGGGATTGACCGATACCCTGATTTCCGGGGTAGGATAAACGGTTACGAGAAATGTGGATTCCACTCCTAGTCTGCAATCCTCCCCGCCGTCATCCGGCTCTATGCGCGGGACAAATCTGAATTCCACCTCATGGGCCACCGTATCGCTGTTTGTGAGGATGTAATCGATCATTACCCTCCCATCGAAAGCAAGGTCTCCGGTTACTGAATCAGATGGGATGCCACCGATTGATTCATCATAGGACATGATCAGATCATAGTTCCAGAAGCCCCGTACATCGTTTGGATTCCTCACATCAAAGTTGACGGTATCCCCGTCACACAGGAACAGGTCATCCGCATTAACCCGGATCTCGGGAGTCGGATTCACCCAGATCACGATCGTAGTATCGGTTCCGCCTGCACAAATGAGACTATCTTCAATGGTCTTCAGCGGGAGGAACGTATACTCCACTTTATGTACCACACTATCAGTGTTGTAAATGGATACCGGGATTAATTCGTCAGCGATTCCTGATATGATCGTATCTCTTACTCCGTTAATTTCGGGATCGGCATCGATTATCAGGTCATACTCCCAATCCCCAAAAACGAATTTGTTTGGATTATATACTTCAATAGCGGTCGACTCTCCATTGCAGATAACCGAATCCTCCGTGAAAACGCGGATAGCAGGCGTCGGGTTGACATAAATGAGAATGGTGGTATCCTGTCCATTGATACAACTATCCCCGCCCCAGGTCGATTCGATCCATGGAGTGAAGGTATAACTCACCACATGCCAGAAATTCCCGAGGTTCTTCAGTGTATCCCGAATGAGAAAGTCCGTTTCATCATATACATCTTCCAATGCAAGGATTCCGCTGATACTATCCCCGTAGTCTATCTCAAGTTTATATTTCCAGTTACCCAGTAAGGATCCATTCGGATTGGTCACATTCAGGACAATACCATCTTCATCACAGACTGTATCACTTAAAACATCGACCAGAATATCGGGGGTGGGATGGATGTAGACTGTAATGGATGTATCTCTTCCCTGATCACAATAGAACATGGGGTCATCCCCGCGAGGATTCTTGATTAACGGTCTGAACGTATAAACAACGGTCTGTAGATTGGTGGTAAGATTCCTTACCTCATCCGATAGGATGGCTCCGTAAGATAAATCAGCAGGATCCAATCCTGAGTTTTCGCCCACAATTTCAAGGGAATCCGTATCGTAGGTCCTATTCAGATGGTATACCCTCTCTCCTTCAGAATTAACCAAAAGGTCCTGAACATCAAACACCACCTCAGAACTGTCGCAGAATATTGCTTCGGGTATACTAACAGCAAGCTTTGGTGTAGGATTGATTTTGAGGGTAATCGTAGTGTCGCTTCCCTGATCACATTCGGGGATCGATCCGTCACCCCTGGGATCTTTTATGACCGGTTTAAAGGTATAGCTGATCGACTGAACCTGGTTCGTCAAGTTGCGTACTTCCTCCTGGAGCAAGCCAAAGGGTCTGTTATCCACAAACCCGGGAACCTGTCCCTCCACCACCAGGCTGTCAGGATTATAATTCCTTGTTATTTGATATACGGCAGCTCCCTGGACCGTCAATAATCCGTTGGAGACTAAAATATTGATGGTGGAGCTATCACAATAGACCTCCTCAGGGATCTCCACTGACAATGTAGGAGAAGGATTTACATAGACTACAAATGACGTATCCCCTCCCTCATTACATTCCACGAGAGATCCATCTCCCCTTGGATCCTTGATCAGTGCCTTGAAGGTATAGCGCACCGTCTGTACCTGGCTTGTCAGGTTCCGGATCTCATCCGTCAGGTTCACTCCATAGGGCTGGTTGTCATCCAACCCGGGAACTTCTCCCTCGATCCTGATATCTGATTCATCATATTCCCTTACTACACTGTAGACCCTGCTACCGGTCGAACTCACCAATCCATCCGTTACCGCAAAGGCCACCGTCGAGCTGTCGCAGTAGATATTCTGATCCAGTGTGACACTCAATCTGGGCGTGGGATTCACCGTGATAGTGATGGTCGTATCCCCTCCCTCATTACATTCGGGGATGGAACCGTCTCCCCTGGGATCCAGAATCACCGGTTTAAAGGTGTAGGTGATCGTCTGCTCTTCCAGGGTCAGGTTCCTTACCTGATCGGTAAACTGACCGTATACCTGTCCGTTTTCTGTTCCCGGGCTCTCCCCCTCGATCATTACCTGACTGTCATCGTAGGCTCTGGTCAGGTAATAAGCCTTCGCACCCGTGGAATTGATCAAGCCGTCTATTACATCAAATACCACATCTGAGCTGTCGCAATAGGTCGTCTCGGGAAGGTCTATGCTTAACCGCGGAGTGGGATTGATCGTAAGGATGATGGTCGTATCCACACCCTCGTTGCATTCCGCCAGGGATCCGTCTCCACGCGGATCCTTGATCAGTGCCCTGAAATTATAGCGCACTGTCTGAGTTTGATTGGTCAGGTTCCGGATCTGATCGGTCAGGCTCACTCCATAGGGCTGGTTATCATCAAGTCCCGGAATCTCCCCCTCTATCTTCACACTATCGGTGCTGTAGTCCCGGAATACACTATACACCCTCGGTCCGGTGGAACTGACCAACCCGTCGGTTACCGTGAATACTGCTTCAGAACTGTCGCAGTATGTTTGCTCTGCAATGTCTACAGTCAGGCGAGGGGTGGGATTGATCGTTAGCGTAATGGTGGTGTCGCCACCTTCATTGCACTCCATCAATGAACCATCCTCTCTGGGGTCCTTGATAAGCGCCTTGAAGGTATAGGAAATAGTCTGCTCCTGTAGGGTCAGGTTCCTGATCTGGTCTTCCAGCTGACCAAATGATTGACTATCATCCAGTCCGGGCAACTTGCCTTCCACCTCTACAGTAAGGGGATTATACTGGCGGTTGACACTGAATACTCTTATGCCTGTCGAACTGACTAATTCGTCTGCCACATCAAACTGTACGGTCGAACTGTCGCAATAGACATCCTCTGTGATGCTGACACGTAAGTCCGGTGTTGGATTGATACTGATGATAATGGTCGTATCTCCTCCCTCGTTGCATTCCAGGATGGATCCATCACCGACCGGATCCACAATAACCGGCTTGAAAGTATAAGCTATCGTCTGAACTTCGTTCGTCAGGTTACGTACTTCATCGGTAAAAGGACCATATCCAAGATTATCCAGTTTTCCCGGACTTTGTCCCTCAATGATCACCTTGTTATTGTCGAATTCACGAGTCAGGTGGTATGCAGTAGTATTTGTGGCTCCGATCAGCTCGTCAGTAACATTAATGTTCACATCTGAACTATCACAATATATCAGCTCATCCAGCTGTACAGATAACTGAGGTGTTGGATTAATTGTCAAAATGAATGACGTATCTCCTCCCTCATTACATTCCACGAGAGATCCATCTCCCCTTGGATCCTTGATCAGTGCCTTGAAGGTATAGCGCACCGTCTGTACCTGGCTTGTCAGGTTCCGGATCTCATCCGTCAGGTTCACTCCATAGGGCTGGTTGTCATCCAACCCGGGAACTTCTCCCTCGATCCTGATATCTGATTCATCATATTCCCTTACTACACTGTAGACCCTGCTACCGGTCGAACTCACCAATCCATCCGTTACCGCAAAGGCCACCGTCGAGCTGTCGCAGTAGATATTCTGATCCAGTGTGACACTCAATCTGGGCGTGGGATTCACCGTGATAGTGATGGTCGTATCCCCTCCCTCATTACATTCGGGGATGGAACCGTCTCCCCTGGGATCCAGAATCACCGGTTTAAAGGTGTAGGTGATCGTCTGCTCTTCCAGGGTCAGGTTCCTTACCTGATCGGTAAACTGACCGTATACCTGTCCGTTTTCTGTTCCCGGGCTCTCCCCCTCGATCATTACCTGACTGTCATCGTAGGCTCTGGTCAGGTAATAAGCCTTCGCACCCGTGGAATTGATCAAGCCGTCTATTACATCAAATACCACATCTGAGCTGTCGCAATAGGTCGTCTCGGGAAGGTCTATGCTTAACCGCGGAGTGGGATTGATCGTAAGGATGATGGTCGTATCCACACCCTCGTTGCATTCCGCCAGGGATCCGTCTCCACGCGGATCCTTGATCAGTGCCCTGAAATTATAGCGCACTGTCTGAGTTTGATTGGTCAGGTTCCGGATCTGATCGGTCAGGCTCACTCCATAGGGCTGGTTATCATCAAGTCCCGGAATCTCCCCCTCTATCTTCACACTATCGGTGCTGTAGTCCCGGAATACACTGTACACCCTCGGTCCGGTGGAACTGAGCACCCCGTCAGTCAAAGTGAATACTGCTTCAGAACTATCGCAGTAGGTTTGCTCTGCAATGTCTACCGTCAGGCGAGGAGTGGGATTGATCGTGATGGTGACCGATTTTTGTTCCCCAATCCCACATCCGCCCGGACTGACCGGAGTAATGGTATAAGTAATACTTTGTGTGTCCAGGGTTGGATTGAAAAGCTGATCGTTGATTATATGATCCACCGGAAGTCCAGTAACCGGAGTTGCATAACCAGTGATTCCACCAGTTGCTACCACTGTATAATCGAAGTTTACTGCATCTGCCGTGAAGATATTTGGACTCGTCAGCTCGATTTCAGTGAATGAACTATCGCAGATAATCGTATCTGTCACCACAGGAATAACCACTGGAACCGGTTCTACCCAGATAATCTGATCCTGTTCGGTATCATTACCATTTCCATCCTCCAATCTCCATGTCCGAATTACATAACCAGCCAGTTCACAGCTTACTAAATTGGAGAAGTTCTCAGTATGGGTTGCCACAATTTCTGTAGCACAGTTATCTGATTCATCGGTTACTTTACCGGTAATAGCTGGATCAATATTATATGAGCAATCAATAGCCCTGCAAACTGTATCGGATGGTGGGACGGTAAAGGTCGGATCCTGGTTATCTAACACCGTCACATTAAAGTCGCACTGGGCAGAGTTGC
>CAZRZY010000003.1:35967-60289 GCA_964604655.1 uncultured Bacteroides sp.
AGTCATCCACATCGTTGTTCACACTCACCGGCGCCGGACAGCTGATCGTCGGATCCTGGTTATCTAACACCGTCACATTAAAGTCGCACTGGGCAGAGTTGCCCGCTGCATCCTCGATATAGTAGGTCACCGTGGTGACTCCAACATTGAACGTCTGACCCGATACATCATTGATCCCCGTGCCGGGGGAACTTAACGTCGTGGCTCCGGTCATCGTCCAGGTCTGAAGCACCACGCCGCAGTTGTCCCCGGTGGTCGGGGCCAACCCATTGACCGCCGCCGAACAGTCATCCACATCGTTGTTCACACTCACCGGCGCCGGACAGCTGATCGTCGGATCAATATTGTCAATCACGGTAACATTTGATTCACAGGTATTCGTATTCCCTGCTGAATCTTCAACAGTAAGGGTTACAGTATTGGGACCTAAATCAGCACATGTGAATGAGGCGATGTCTATTGAAAGAGTAATTGAATCACAATTGTCTGAAGATCCATCATCCACATCGGAAGCTACAATGGAAACACTACCTGTGCCATCAAGAAAAACATTAATATTTTGACATTGTGCATCAGGGGGATCTTCATCCGGAGATTCACACTGTCCAAAAAGTTCTATGTTCCCTGAAAAAAGAAGAAGAAGGAAGAAGCTTGCAATCTGAGTAGCCAAAAAGGATCGCCGGAATACCCCCACACCAATACCCCTCCCCTTTTGGGACAGCAGCGGTGGTTGATTCGTACGTCCGTTTCCTTTTTGGTCGGAAGCCACCTCAGTTAGTTAGATAATTATATCCGGACCCCTGTCGGCTATCGGAAATCGGCTATGGGAGCCCGGATTCTCTCCTTTCATAGCAAGTCTCTCCTGTTCATAAAAACCTTATACAGGACTTGCAAGAAGGCGATTTCGTTGCTTATACGCAATATAAATGCACGCGTTACCCGAATATAGAAAAATAAACGGGGTATTTGTGGTACATATTTTTAACCAAAGTTGATTTAACGGTGAAAAGCCAATGACCTGTGATGTCTGTAATTGCCATACAAGCTCCGTAGAAATGGCAATTGTATACCTGTTAAATTCCACAGAACCAATGAAGTAAATCCCTGTTAACTGTGGAAAAAGTCGTGAAGGATCTCCAGCGAGCGGATCTCCCCCATCCCCTCGACATGGTATTTGTAAAACCTGAGCAGCTGATCCAGGATTAACTTTCGTTGGCCGCTGTTGAATTCCAGTTCGACAACATGCTGATAATCTGTACTCATATAGCGATTCCACAGGAGACTTGTCATCCTGTCCAGCTGAACATCGGGATCGCCCGGGTAGGATTCAAAACGGCCGTTCGCCAGATCAAAGTAACGGAACTCCTCCCCGGGTGACTTTTGTGGATAAAATCCCAGATAACGTGAAAGTTGGAACATAAAAATGATGTGGTAGTCGGCCAGTGGCTCAGAAAGTGCATCCATATACCGGATCGTGCTGATCAGAAAATGAGCCAGCATCGGATAGGGCTCCTCCTCCCTGACCACCCGGTAGATGATCTCAGCCATGAAGATGGCCTGGGTGCTCTTCGTCAGATCGTAAGGAATGGAATGGAGGGGAAAGGCACGACTCACTTCGCTGACCATCTGGAGTTCCCGGGACTCCTTGTGATAGACCTCGAAGTCGAGAATAAAAAGAGGTTGGAAAAGATTGGAGCGGTTTTGCTTTCTGGATTTCCGGACCCCCTTGACCATATAGGACTGACGGCCAGATTGTTCCGTATAACAGTGAACTACCAGGCTCGACTCACCATACTTGGTGGTGTGAAGGACAATGCCTCGCGTCTTCCTTATCATTTCGCGTCTTCCTTATCATAGAGACTTCCTAAGGATCAAAAAATCTAAAGGCAGCTGCGCTTAGTGAATAAACAGCAATTTTGTCACATGGGAAAGGGTCCCGTTCGCATCGGAAAGGTAGATCATATAGACCCCCGTAGCCACCCTGTCACCCCGGAAGTTGGTTCCGTCCCAGAGAGCCTGCCCCCCCAGCGATTCGGTTTCATAGACCAGATTTCCGCCCATATCGACGATCTTCACATTGGTCTTCTCTACCAATCCCTTGATGGCCACAGGTCCGTTGTAAGTTTCCCGGACCGGATTGGGATAGACCAGCACATCGCTGTAAGTGGGGTTTCCCTCCAGGGCTTCCCCTTTGAAGGAGATGATCCCCTTATCGGTGCCAAAAAAGACTTCCCCGGTCTCCCCGTCCACACAGATATCGGTGATCGAGTTGGAAAGCAGGGGGCTGTTGGCTGCAGTGAAGTGCCTGATCTCCTCCTGTCCGTCTTCCGACACCAGGAATGCTCCGCCGCCGGCCGTGCCCAGCCATTTCCGGTTGGCGCCATCCACTTCGATGGCGGTCACGATCTGAGTCCCCAGCAGGGGATCAGCCAGACCGCTGTCGTCATCTCTGGCAATGAGTACCTCCTGGGCATAAATGAAATCATCGGTGAATAGCCGGAATGGACTGTACATGATCAGGATGCCCTGGTTGGTCCCCAGCCACAGATTGCCGTTCCTGTCTTCCGCAAAAGACCGGACATCGTTGGTAATGACCTTGCCAAAACGGTCCAGTACACTTACTTTCTTATAAGTATCGTCGGATTCATTGTCGAGGGTAAAATTGTCATCCATGGCAAACAGCCCGTTGCCCCGTGGCACGATCACCCACTTATGTCCGCTCTGCGTTACCAGAATATTTCCCAGAGCACTGTACTCCGTGATCAGGTTGTCTGCCCTGAAGCTTTTCCAGGTGCCGTCTGCCTTCCTCACTGAAATCGGTTCGGATACCCCGGTGTTGGTCATCCAGAGATTGCCCTGCGGATCATAGGTGATTCCGCCTATCCGTACGAAATCTCCACCTGGAATGATTGTTTGAAGGGAACTGTTTGCCTCTGTAAACCTGACCTTCTCCTCCCCGGGTCTGTACTCCATCAATCCATACCCCCAGGAACCGGCAAAAAAGTGCTCCGGATCGGAGGGATCGATGGCGAGGGATACGAGATCGCGAACATCCCAGCTGGTATTCGAATTCCACGCTTCCTCCCTGAAAGTCTCCACCGCCGCTGGATTGAACAGATTGTTCCAGGATCCGGAAACACCTCCCTGTACCGCATAAAGAATATTTCCGGAAGCGGCCATATCATATACGGTGGAAGTGCTTGGACCGTTGGGAATGATGGCCCATTTGGTCCCGCCCTGATTCGTGATCAGACCACCGCCATTGTCTGCCAGCCAAAGATCTCCCAGGTCATCCAGCGAAGCAGATACCGGATTGCTGCTGGTTACCTGCTGAATCACCAGCCAGCTGTCGTTAATCAGATGCACTGCTTCATTGTCCACCAGGGTGAGAAAAGTACCCTGATTGACAATCTCCATACATTGGGTGCCGGTAAAATAGGGATACGGGTTCCAGCCACTTCCTGTCTGATAATAGACCTGATCCTGTTGTCCGGAAGGATCATTATAGGATGCAAATATGGCACCATTGAAATAAGATATGGCGTTGAACGCACCGTTCGGGTTGGGTATTCCGGAGATCAGTTCCCAGGAATTGAAATCGACCAGGAAGGGATCGGACAGTAACCCACGCCTGATTCCCTGTTCGGTGGCAGCGAATAAATAGGTCCCGTCGGAGGTGACCTGGTTCACTTTTAATGCTTCCCCGTTGTCTCCAATGTAATAGGTCTCGCTGATCTCCTCCTTTTCCAGGTTGAGCAAAATGATGCCGAATCCGGTGGAGAGATATACCTGGCTTCCCAAAAAGTAGATATCATTGATGGACTTGTCACCCGGGATCTGTTTCTTTAAAATGTCGGGCACATTCAGAATCGAACCCTCCCGGATGATATCCAGATTTGAATTCTGGTAGGCCAGGATCAGGGTTTTCTGATTATCGCTCCAGCGCATGGCGACTACTCCGTTATCCGATAACCCATCGATCTTGGAGATCTTCTCCACCGAATTATCAGCCAGATTGTAGTAAAACAAGCCGCCCGTGGCCGAACAGTAGATGCGTTCATCGGTTGCTTCTACCAGGTTGCAGAATTTATAAGGAAGGTGGGTCCTCCACTGTCCAAGTGTGATCTGACCCTGCAGCCGGGGGTAAAATAGGCTCCAAAGGAAAAGGATGGAGAAGAGCCTGTATTTCATAGAATCTGATTTATTATTATACGCAGATTAATGCCACATATTACCCCGTTCTTAAAAAATCGACCAGGGCTCTGACCGCCCGTGCACGGTGACTGATGGTATTCTTCGATGCCAGATCCATCTCGGCAAAGGTCAGGGAATACCCCTCCGGCAGAAAAACCGGATCGTAACCAAACCCTTCCCTGCCCGAGGGCTGATGTGTAATCATCCCTTTGACCACTCCTTCGAACAGATGTTGTTTTCCCTCCAGTACAAGGGCGATTACCGTTCTGAATTGCGCACGCCGATCCTCCATCCCATTCATCTGGAAAAGCAGTTTTCTGATGTTTCCTGCCGCAGATTCCATATCCGGGAAAGTGAGTTCGCCGATCCTGGCATAGCGTGCGGAATATACTCCGGGTGCACCATCCAGCGCCTTTACCTCCAGGCCGGTGTCATCGGCGAAGCAACTTCTGCCGAATGCATGATAAATATGCCATGCTTTCTGTGCGGCATTCTCCTCCAGTGTTTCATGGTCTTCAGGTATCTCCCCGGTAAACCCTGCCTCATGTAATCCTTTTAGGACGAAGGGCGGACCCAGTATCTCATCGATCTCACGAAGTTTGTGCGGATTATTGGTGGCAAAGATCAATTCCATATACCTGCAGAATAAGGTGTCCCAGCTGCAATTTCATTTCAATTGCACCAGGGACATTCACAAAAATATTAAAAAGAAAATCCTAAACGCTTCCTGTGGCCCTGAATCCGCCGGCAACCTTCGCCGGTTTGGGATTCATGCACATGACCGGAAGGTTTTCGGGGTTGGCGAGGATGTACTGTTCAGGAGCGCCCAGCAAATAATCGACCCACCGGATATCACGCGTGGCCATCACCAGGATCAGGTCGGCCGAATGTTCACGGGCAAAACTGACGATCTCCTTTTTGAAACTCTCCTTCCCGGTGGATGTCAAAATCTCGTAATCCACATCATGACCCTTGAGAAAGGTCTCAATGTATTTGATATTGGAAAGGATCTTGCGTCTAAACCCTTTGTCTTTCGTTTTGGATTTAAAAATGATGAACTTGGCCTCGAAATTCCTTGCCAGGTAATAAATCCAGTTGGCCTTCTCCTTATTTTCCTGCCTGAAATCAATAGGCAACAGGATCGTATCAATAGTCTCTTTCACCGGTTTGCCCTGTACCACAAGGAACGGTATCCGGGATGATACCACTACTTTGAGCGCCTTGCTGCCGAATAGTTTCTGGGCACCCTTCATCCCGTGGGTTCCCATAATGATCATCTCAGCTTTCAGCTCCTTGGCCGTTTCCCCTATCGCATGGAAAATGCTTCCTTCCAAAACCATGGCATGAGGTTTAATACCGGTCTCCTTCCCAAGCGTCTCGGTTGACTCTTCCAGCTTCTTCTTCATCTCTTCGATCTTCTTATCATCGTCGACAATATGAAGTAAAAGGACCTCCCGGTTAAGGATCCTGGAAAAATTTACAGCGTGCTGAAAAGCGTTCTCCACCACATGAGTGAAATCCCACGGTACGATTATTGGCCTTTCTAACTTTTCCATAAATCTCCGCTTGTTTGGTTAGCAAATGATGGGTAAATATATTTTTATATTTTTGGTAATAACGATTCTTACAGCCCTGGCTCCGTCTACAAGTTATGAATTTATTCGTCATATCATATCGCAGAGCTTCTAATTTTTTTCTGTTCATAACTTGTCTATCCGGCTTGCAGCGCGGGATAGCTCAGGAGAGAACAATTTATTCCACTCCCTGGATTCAGGAAATTGAAATCCCATCCCATTACCAGGACATACCCAACAGTTCCTTTTACCTGGACGACCTGGGACATCTATTTATCGGGAAGGAGAACGGACTCACCATTTTTGACGGTAAAAAGTTCAGGCACATACCTATGAAGGGGCCGGTCTATGTGACCGGCGGACCGGAAGACACCCTATTCTACGCGGCAAGAAATGATGTGGGATACCTGGTCCGGAACAGTGAGGGTCTCTTCGCTCCGGCATCCAGAGGCTACCTCATCCCATCTTCCCAGCGCATGTTCATTCCCTCCTGCCTGATCAGTCACGGGTCCACTCTGCTGATGAATTCCGACGCAGGAGTTTACACCTTACAAGGAAACCACATCCAACGGTACCCATCTATGGGAAAGAGCAACCGGCTGATGAAAGTCGGCGACCAGGTGTTTTTAATGGTCAAAGATCTGGGCATCCTGAAATGGGATGGAGATAGTTTTCACTCGTGGCTCTCCGCTGACCGTACCGATGGTGATCCACTGCAGATATTGGTCAAGGAAAACGGAAAGGAACTGAAACAGTGGCTGGTGCTGACATCCAGCGGAAAATTCTACCTGATAGAGGCCGGCTCAGAGAACGAACCGGTCCTGGCCGGGACCTTCGCCTATCCGGAACAGATCGAATTCATTGATTATATTTACGAAGACCGGTTGCTGGCAGTTCTGAAAGATAAAGGTCTCATTATCATCAACCAGCAGGGAAAAATTATCAATATACTGGGATCGAAGGAAGGTTTACC
Organism: uncultured Bacteroides sp.; assembly: GCA_964604655.1. Lineage (GTDB taxonomy): Bacteria > Bacteroidota > Bacteroidia > Bacteroidales. The sequence goes on from CAZRZY010000003.1 coordinate 42,709, forward strand.
CGACCGTCAGATCCGTCAGATCATCTCCAGAGATGGTCAGGAGATCTGGATCCTGTCCTCTCACTCCCTGCATAAAGTGTACTATCCTTCTTCCCTGAATGTGCTGGACCTGCATTCACTTCAGATCGGCAGAATATTGAATTCGCTGGTTATCGACGAACGGGTAGTCATTGGGACAAGTCACGGACTATTTCAGATGGCGAAAGAACTGGAGACAAAGGATCTTTGGAAAATATCGGGGCCGGAGCCTGCATTCAGGGAACCGGTTCACCTTCTCACCTCCTCAGGAAAGCGTGTTTTTTCTGCCGGAACCGGGAGTCTGCTCATGTCCGGGGAAAGTCAAACCATACGGATCGACACCGGCAGTTTCACGGGATTGCACGCTGTGGATGCCTCCACGGTGATCGCCTCCAATGATAAAGGCCTCTTCCTGTACCATGAAACGGAGCAAGGCTGGAATGCGTTCCAGATCGCTGCGGACCTTCCATTCTCTCACTCCTTTACAGCCTTCGAAAATCAGATCTTTTTTCTGTCTCAAAACGCCATGTACAGGCTATCCAGTGACCTGGAAAGGGCCATGACCATTTCCTTTCATATGGAAGATCAGTTATTCAGGTTGATGAACCTGGACGGTCACCTGTATCTGGCGGGTGGTAACCGTGTATACCGGTATGAAGTCAGCGAGGAAACATTTATTCCCCTTCCGACTGACAGAATGGCCGAAGTGCTGGAGCGAAGCATGATCGTCGAAGAGGGAAATTCCGGATCTTACTGGATGGTGGAACAGGAAGGCAAATACCGATCGCGCGTTATTCACGCGAAAGCGCTGAAACAGCCCGACAGCGATCACATTCTTTTTCCGGTCCTTCAGCACCTGGGCGAGATTATCCGGTTGGAAGTGATCGACAGCATACTGTTCATCACCGGAAAACAAGAAATATCCGTTTTCGACCTGAAGCACCTGGAGGGATACTTTACACACTCGTCGGTCAGAATGGAAGATTTTCAGGTCATTGGAGATGAAGTCAGCTGCTTCCTCGGCGGACTGGAGTTCCAAAGCGTTCCCGAGCCGCTTTTCCGATACCTGCTTCATCCGGTTGAAGAGGACTGGTCAGCATGGAATACTTCCAGGGAGGTGAAACTCCGCGACCTGAAACATGGAGCGTATAAAATCGAAGTCCAGGCAAAAGACCTCTATGGCAGAATCTCCGAGCCCACCGGATTATCCTTTACGGTGAATCCGCCTGTCTATTTCTCATGGTATGCCTATGTGATATATTCCATCCTCGGATTAATTCTTCTGTTTCTCCTTCGTAAGTGGCGATTGCTGAGTTATCAGCGTGCTGAATCGAGGATTTCAAAATTGATGCAACGCAAGCTGGATGACCTGACGGTTCAGAAAGAACGATCCGATAAACTGGTGGAAGAGGTGCTCCCCGGAAAGACCGCTACCCAGCTCAGGGCCCATGGAAAGGCTAAGTGGGATAAATATGAACGGGCTACTGTTCTGTTTTCAGATATCCAAGGATTTACCAGGATCGCGGAGGAGATGAACCCGGAGGTACTGATCGATGAACTGGATAAATTCTTCTTCCACTTCGATTCGGTGGTGGAAAAGTACAATATAGAAAAGATCAAGACCATCGGAGATGCATATATGGCTGCAGGTGGGATTCCGGAAAAGAACAGCACCAACCCGGTGGAGGTGGTGCTCGCCGCTCTTGAAATGCAATCCTATATGCAACAATTGAAGAGTTCCAAAGCGAAGATCTGGGACCTCAGGATCGGGATCCATACCGGTCCTGTGATCGCAGGGGTAGTGGGGCATAAAAAAGTGACGTACGATCTCTGGGGCGATACGGTGAATACCGCCTCCCGGATGGAATCCTCAGGAATGCCCGGCAAGGTCAATATTTCGGGGGTGACCTATGGAATGGTCAAAGAGTACTTCATCTGCGAATACAGGGGCAAATTGCCGGTGAAGTACAAAGGGAATATCGATATGTATTTCGTGAACGGGCTTCGCCCGGAGCTCTCTGTAGACCTCAAGGAACTTCCTAACAAAAGATTTTTCATTAAGCTGCAACTTCTGCGGCTGGGCGACCTGGAGGAGAGGATCTTCGAAGAAGTGTTGAAAGAGTTGCCGGAGACCCTTCAATTTCATACCGTCTCTCATGCCAGGAAAGTTTACAACCAGTCTTACCTCCTCTGCCGGGCCGAAGAAACGGAGCAGGAAGATCGCCTCATGGTGAGGACTGCCGCTCTGCTCCTCTTCACCGGCCTTACTCAGACTTTTAGCAATTTCGAAAACCGGTCAGCGGTGATCGCCCGGGATATTCTTCCCGGGTTCAAATATTCCGATGCTCAGATCGACCAGATCTGCAACCTGATCCTGGCCACCAAGGTCCCCTTCCAGCCCAATAACCGGCTTGAAATGATTTTGATCGATGCCAAAATGGATTACATCGGACGTTCCGATTACCTGGACCAGATCAAACTACTATACCAGGAAATTAAGGCTAATGGTTTAAAAATTAACGGACAACAGTTTAAAAAACAGCAGCTGGAGATCCTTTATGATTTTGAGTATTTCACCGTAGGAGGAAAACGCCTCAGGGAGATCCCGGGTGCCGAGCAGATGGCCAGTCTGGAACAGGAAAGATGGATTTAAAACATCTTTGTAAAACATCCGATCCTTATTGTGGCTGCGATTGGGAATGTGTACTTTTGAGCACATCGTCCACCGATAATCTCATTGCACATGGATCTTGACTGGAAAAACCTCGGCTTCAGCATCAGAAAAACAGATTACAATGTCAGGTGCGTATTTCGCGACGGAAAGTGGGGTGATCTGGAAGTCTCCACCGAACAGACCATTCCTATCCATATCGGAGCCACCTGTCTGCACTATGGCCAGGAATCTTTCGAGGGTTTGAAGGCATTCAGGGGGGCCGACGACAAGATCAGGCTATTCAGGCACAATGAGAATGCCAAAAGAATGAAGAGATCTGCCGAGGGCATCCTCCTGGCGGAGGTCCCGGAACAACTTTTCATGCAGGCGGTGGAGAAGGTGGTGGATCTGAACAGGAAATGGGTTCCTCCTCACGGTACGGGTGCTTCCCTGTATATTCGCCCCTTACTGATCGGCACCGGCCCCGAAGTGGGGGTCCGGCCGGCAAAGGAATATACCTTCCTGATATTTGTGATGCCGGTGGGTCCGTATTTCAAAGAGGGATTCAAACCGGTGGATATGATGATCTGCCGTGATCACGACCGCGCAGCCCCGCTGGGTACGGGTCATTTGAAAGTGGGCGGGAACTATGCGGCCAGCATGAGTTCGGTTGCAGAAGCACACCGGAAAGGATTTGCCACAGCCATGTACCTGGATGCCAAGGAGAAAAAGTATATTGATGAGTGCGGACCCGCTAACTTCTTTGGTATCAAGAATAATACCTTTATCACCCCCGGTTCACACTCCATTCTTCCCTCCATCACCAACAAGAGTTTGCAGACCCTGGCAAAGGACATGGGCATGAAGGTGGAGATACGCCAGGTACCCCTGGAAGAACTCGGAGAATTCGAAGAAGCCGGAGCCTGCGGCACTGCCGCTGTAATCACCCCCATCCGGAAGGTGGTGGACGTGGAGAACGACATCACCTATTCTATTGGAGATCCCCAGCAGCCGGGGCCCCTCTCCACCAGGCTCTATGAGACCCTCACAGGGATCCAGAACGGAGATCTGGACGACCCCTACAGCTGGATCAAAATTCTGGATTAAATTTCTATCTTTGCCTCAGCCATTTCTGGGGCAATGTCAAAGAAGGAAAGCAGGACATACCAGCGCAGGATACGAAGTGCCTACCTCACCTCTATTATCAGTATTTCCCTGGTTCTCCTTTTACTCGGCATGGTGGGACTTCTGCTGATCAACGGAAGAAGCATCAAAAGGCAGGTAATGGAGAGTATAGGTTTCAACGTGATCCTGAAGGAAAACGTAAAAGAAGCAGATATTTACCAGTTGCAGAAGGTCCTCGATGCCAGAGAGTATGTGCTGTCCACGGAGTACATTACGAAAGAGGAAGCCGCCCTGGAAACCGAACAAATGCTCGGAGAAGATTTTATCAGTTTCCTGGGATACAATCCCCTGCCGCCATCCATCAGGGTAAGGCTGTATCAGGAATGGACCCACCCCGATTCGGTCATGATGATAGAGCAAGACCTTATGCAGTATGATTCCATCGAAGAGGTATATTATAAGAAAACCCTCCTGTACGCTGTACATGAAAATATCCGGCAGATATCGATGATCATTCTAGGCTTCTCCCTGCTTCTGACACTGATCTCGGTTACCCTGATCAACAACACGATCAGGTTGTCCATCTACTCGAAGCGGTTCATCATCAATACCATGCAGCTGGTGGGTGCCACAAGGGGGTTTATCAGGCGACCTTTCCTTTACCGGGGTGCAGCCTCAGGTTTCACAGGAAGCCTGGTGGCACTGGGACTGCTGTTCGGACTGATATACATGCTGCAGGAAGAGTTCGAAGGGGTCATCTCGATTCGGGATTATGAGCTTCTGGCAATGCTGGCGCTCGGGGTCATATTTGCAGGAGTGGTGATCAACTGGATCTCTACCTTTTTTGCAGTCAACAAATACCTGAATATTAAAACCGATAAGCTCTACTAATCAGAAGCTATGAGTAAGAAAAGTACGGGTAAAGAGAATTTCGCACTTAGCAAGGAGAATTACAAATGGCTGATAGTAGGTTTTGTGATCATCCTGCTGGGTTTTATCCTTATGATCGGGGGAAAGTCGGAAGATCCGACTGTTTTCAACGAGGAGGAAATTTTTAGTTTCAGACGGATCACCCTGGCACCGATGGTAGTCCTTGCCGGATTTATCTTCGAGATATGGGCCATCATGAAAAAACCACGCAACCGCAAGCCTGAAGAATGACCTGGATCGAAGCGCTGATCCTTGGACTGGTCCAGGGACTCACCGAGTTCCTTCCCGTAAGCAGCAGCGGGCACCTGGAGATCGGAAAAATATTGCTGAATGTAGAGGTAAAGGAAGATCTGACTTTCACCGTACTGGTACATTTTGCCACCGTCCTCAGTACCATTACTGTATTCTACCGGGACCTTCAGGGGCTATTTTCAGGGCTCTTTGCATTCCGCTGGAACGAAGAAACCCGGTACATATTCAAGATCCTCCTGTCAATGCTGCCTGTCCTGGTGGTCGGGATCTTCTATCGTGAAGAGGTTGAATCTCTCTTTTCAGGGAATCTGGTGCTTGTTGGAGGAGCTCTTCTGGTCACTGCATTTCTGCTGATTTCCACACAGGTGGTAAAATCCGGAAATAAAAAGATTCCCTTTTTAGATGCGCTGATCATGGGTATTGCCCAGGCAGCTGCCGTGATCCCGGGTATCTCCAGGTCTGGAGCCACCATCTCCACCGGCCTGCTGATGAGGAATGACCGGGAAGAGGTCGCCCGTTTCTCTTTTCTGATGGTTCTCCTGCCCATTATCGGTGCAGCATTGCTCGACCTTGCCTCCCTGGTTTCATCCGGCGGAGAGGGAGGAATTTCGGCCGGACCCCTTGTTGCCGGTTTTCTGGCAGCCTATTTTTCCGGGTACCTGGCGTGTCGCTGGATGATCAATCTGGTGAAAAAAGGAAATCTTTACTGGTTTGCCCTTTACTGTGCTGTTGTAGGTACCATATCCCTTGTGTTTTCCTAGTACATGAACCTTACCAATCCCGAAACATACCTGAACGGGACCATCCTCTACCTGGACAAACCCCTGGAGTGGACTTCCTTTGACGTGGTGAACAAGGTCCGCCAGTCAATGCGACATCACCTGGGAATCAAGAAAATCAAGGTAGGCCATACAGGTACACTCGACCCTCTGGCCACTGGTCTGGTTATTATTTGTACCGGAAAGGCGACCAAGCAGATCCTTCAGTTTCAGAACCTGGACAAAGAATATGAAGCGATGATCAGTTTTGGAGCCACCACCCCCTCCTTCGATCAGGAAACCGAAATTGATCAGCACTTTTCCTGGGAACACATCACCAAAAAACAGATCCTGGCTGCTCTGGAACATTTCACGGGCGAACAGGAACAGTTGCCGCCGGTCTTTTCGGCAAAAAGCGTAGCAGGTAAGAGGGCTTATGCCATGGCCAGAAAGGGAAAAGAGATCGAACTAAAGCCCCATCCCGTGGTGGTCCATTCACTTGAGCTACTTCAATTCACTCCTCCTGACATCCACATCAGGGTCCATTGCAGCAAAGGGACCTATATCAGGTCACTGGCACGTGACCTCGGGTCATACCTGGGTTCGGGAGGACATCTGACAGGCCTCAGACGAACCCGTATAGGTATGTATCAGGTCGATCAGGCGATTTCCATAGAGAAGTTTGTGGAAAATCTTAAACCTTTGTAACAAAAATGCGTTTTTTACGTATAACGAACCTTGCACCACGCATCCAATCCTAACAATCTTTATGAAATTATCCCAGTATAAATTTGAATTACCACAGGAGCTAATTGCTAAATTTCCGGCCAAGAACCGGGATGAGTCCAGGTTAATGGTGTTGCATCGCGAAACTGAGAAGATCGAGCACCGCACATTTAAGGAGATTATCGACTATTTCAGTGATCAGGATGTCATGGTGTTTAACGATACAAAAGTCTTTCCTGCCCGCTTATTCGGGAATAAAGAGAAAACCGGGGCCGAAATTGAAGTGTTCCTGCTGAGGGAGCTGAATCGCGAACAGCGTCTGTGGGATGTACTGGTCGATCCTGCACGGAAAATACGGATCGGAAACAAGCTCTATTTTGGAGAGGATGATGTGCTGGTCGCAGAAGTGATCGACAACACCACCTCCAGGGGACGAACTCTTCGTTTCCTTTACGACGGTGACTATGATGAGTTTAAAAAGACCCTCTTCGAACTCGGTGAAACTCCTCTTCCCAAATTTATCGAAAGGAAAGTCGAACCGGAGGACCGGGAGCGTTACCAGACCGTCTATGCCAGGCATGAAGGAGCTGTGGCAGCCCCTACTGCTGGGATGCATTTTAGCAGGGAGCTACTGAAACGACTGGAAATCAAGGGAATCCATTTCGCATATATCACGCTGCACGTGGGACTTGGCAATTTCCGAACCGTGGATGTGGAGGATCTGACCAAGCATAAAATGGACTCGGAGCGAATCAGGATCGAACTGGAGGCAGCCAGGATTGTGAACGAGGCTAAAGAGAGTAAACAAAATATCTGTGCAGTCGGAACCACGGTGATGCGAACCCTGGAAAGCTCCGTCTCCACAGACGGCATGTTAAAGGAATTCGATGGATGGACCAATAAATTCATTTTCCCTCCCTACGAATTCAGTGTCCCCAACAGGATGGTCTCCAATTTCCACCTTCCTTATTCCACGTTGTTGATGATGGTCTCTGCATTTGCCGGATATAACTTCCTGACGCATGCCTATAAGGTGGCCATCAAGGAGTCCTATAAATTCGGCACCTACGGTGATGCCATGCTGATCCTGTAAGTTTATTCTCTATGCCCATTCTGAATTCCATTATTTCTTGGGTGAATGTCAAGCGTCTTCACCAGATTGAATTATTTAAGCAATACCCTTTCGATGTTCAGCAGGAGGTGTTCTTCCGGCTGATCGAACAGGCTGCAAGAACCACCTGGGGAGTTCAGTACGGCTATGATTCCATTGACTCTATCCGGGACTTTCAGCAGGGAGTCCCCATCAGTACCTATGAGGATTATAAACCCTACATAGAACGCCTGAGGCAGGGAGAACAGAATCTGCTCTGGCCCACAGAAATCAGATGGTTTGCCAAATCCTCCGGGACCACTGCCGATAAAAGCAAGTTTATCCCTGTAAGTAATGAAGCGTTGGAAGATTGCCATTTCAGGGGAGGTAAGGATATTATCGCCTTGTACACCAGGCAGAAGCCCGAAAACGGAATACTGAAGGGAAAAGGGCTCACCCTGGGTGGCAGCACCGAGGTGAATAATTTCAGCAACCAGTCTTTTTACGGAGATCTTTCAGCGGTCATCATAGAAAACCTGCCATTTTGGGCACATTTTATCCGTACACCGGTTGCAGAGATCGCCCTTCTACCTGATTTTGAGGAAAAGCTGGAAAAGATTATCCGACATACCATTCATGAGAATGTCACCAGTATAGCCGGGGTTCCCTCCTGGAACCTGGTATTGCTCAGAAAGATCCTGGAACATACAGGAAAAAATAACATCCTGGAGATCTGGCCCAACCTGGAGCTTTTCACACACGGGGGAGTCAGTTTCAAACCTTACAGGGAGCAGTATAAAAAGTTAATCCCTTCTGAAGGGATGAATTACCTGGAGACCTACAATGCCTCCGAAGGGTTTTTCGGGATACAGGACGACCTCACCCGGGATGATATGTTACTGATGCTCGATCTGGGCGTCTTCTATGAGTTCATTCCCGTAAACCACCTGGAAGATCCGGAACCACAGGCGATCACTGTGGGTGAGGTAGAGAAAGGGGTCAACTATGCCATGATCATTTCGACCAACGGAGGCCTTTGGCGCTATTTGATCGGGGACACTGTGGTCTTCACTTCTCTCTTCCCGCATCGAATAAAAATCTCTGGACGAACGAAATACTATATCAATGCCTTTGGAGAGGAGGTGATCCTGGATAATGCGGAGACAGCCCTGTTGAGTGCCTGCAGGATCACCAGTGCCATCGTCAAAGAGTATACAGCCGGACCCATGTACATGAGTGAAAAAACCAGGGGAGGCCATGAATGGATGATCGAGTTTGAGAGTCCGCCCGATAACCTGGAACGTTTCAGTGAGGAACTGGACCGGAAACTGCGGGAAGTCAATTCCGATTACGAGGCAAAGAGATACAAGGATATCACTCTCCAGTCGCCGAAGATCGTCGTACTGGAACCCGGTACTTTTTACAGGTGGATGCAGAAGAGAGGCAAACTGGGCGGTCAGAATAAGATTCCGAGGCTATCCAACGAGCGCAAGTATTTAGATGAACTGACAGAACTTTTAACACGATAAAGTTATTATCTTTATTCTCATTCTTTTTTAAACCAAAGCGTATGCATGTTGCCGTCGCGGGAAATATCGGCTCCGGCAAGACCACACTAACCAGCCTGCTGGCAAAACATTATGCCTGGGGGGCACAGTACGAGGATGTGGACGACAATCCCTACCTCAACGACTTCTATCAGGATATGCAGCGCTGGTCCTTCAATCTCCAGATATACTTCCTGAACAGCCGATTCAGCCATATCGTCCGTATCCGGCAATCGGGGAAGAAAATCATTCAGGATCGTACTATTTACGAGGACGCCTATATCTTTGCTCCCAATCTTCACAGTATGGGGCTGATGAGTACCCGGGATTTTGAGAACTATTTCGCCCTTTTCAACCTGATGAGCTCCCTGATCGATCCACCTGATCTTCTGATCTACCTGCGGGCATCGATCCCCACCCTGGTGGAGCAAATACAGCAAAGGGGAAGAAAATACGAGAATAACATCCGGCTCGATTACCTAAAACACCTGAATGAAAGGTACGAAGCGTGGGTGGAGACCTACAACCTCGGGAAAATGCTGATCATTGATGTGGACAATTTCAATTTCCGGGATAAACCGGAAGACCTCAGCACAGTGATCGACCGGATCAATGCGGAGATCCACGGGCTATTCTGAAGACGCAGTGGAGGTCGCTTCCTCCTCTTTCGGAACGAAGACCACATCCACGATATTGGGATCGGTGTAGAACTCCTTCATGACTTTTCGGACATCTTCCGGAGTCAGCCTCTGAACAATGTCTTCATAGTTCGCCGGATCGTTATAGTCGATCCCGTGCACATAGTACGAATACAGGGTATTGAGATAATAGGCATTGTGTTCCTTGCTTTCCTCCCGGTCCTTCAGGATATTCTCCACCGTTTTGGAGAGATCGGTGGCGGAGGGACCTTCCGCAGCCAGTTTTTCCAGTTCCTTGTAAACCTTTTCCTTAAGCTCTTGCGCCCTTCCCGGATCACTGTCGAAGGTAATCTGCATGGAAGCCTTTTCCACCGGCCAGCGGCTCAGTTGTGTTCCGATGCCTACCCCGTAGGTGCCGCTCTCTTCTTCCCGGATAGTCTCCATATAACGAAGATCTAAGACATTCTCGATCACCCTCATCACCATCCGGTTGTAAGGGGTGTAATCCATCTCATTCGTGATAAAGATATTTATATCCGCCTTGGGAGTTTCCAGGGTGACCGGGATGGTCTTCCGTACCACTCCTTCGGGCTCATAAACCTTGCGATCGATCCAGTTCTCTTCCCGTTCCATATCCTTGATGGATCCCAGGTATTTCTGCGCCAGGGTCTTCACTTGTTCTTCTTCCATATTCCCGACAATGATGAAAAAGAAGTCGCTGGCATCAGCGAACCGGTCGGTATAGATCTCCTCGATCATCGACAGCTCGATATCGTCCAGGAATTCCAGATCCATAATCCTGGTACGGGGATGATAGTCGGTCAGGATGAGACTCAGAGAATCGCTCATGATCTTTTGAGGATTCTTATTCAGATTCTCCCAGAACGCCTGGTACCTGGCCACGATCGCCTCGTGGGCCTCCTCGTCAAACCTGGGATAATTGAAATGGAGATAGATCAATTGCATTAAAGTCTCCATATCTTTGGGAGTGGCAGTACCGCTGAGACCCTCGGTGAGGCTTCCAAGGCTCAGCTGCAGGGATACGTTCTTTCCGGCCAGCATCTTTTGCAACCCGGTGGCATCGAATTCTCCCACTCCATAAGTACTGACCAGCGAGGTCAGCATATCGGCCGAGGGAATATACGCTTCCTCATATAAGGAGCTGCCACCCCGGCTGTACCCGCGGATCTGCACCTGGTCCTTATCATAATCTGCTTTGCGGAATATGACCCTGGTACCATTCTCCAGGGTCCATTCCACCGCATCCAGGATCTTCAGATTTTTCTGGTTAGCGATGGCTGATAACGCCAGCTCTTCCGTAATGAGCGATTCGGCCAGTGCAGCATCTTCGTATGGATCAATCTTCGCGATGGCCACCTGGTCCAAAACTCCTTCAGCGTCCTGGCGGGCCAACAATTCCAGGCTCTGCCCCTCCGGCCCCTGAATCAGAAGCACCCGGTTCTTATCGGTAATTCCCTGCTCCATAAGCCTGTCGAAATCTTTCAGGGTGATAGTGGGCAAAAGTGCCTGGACCAGCTGATAGCCTGTTTCAGCTGACAGGTAGGCCTCCCCTTCCAGGAAGTGATTCTGATAATCGGTCACAAATTCGTTGTTGTGGATCTTGTCTCTTTCATTGTACCGCTTCTCCCACTGTGACAGGATCTCTGCCCTGGCCCGATCCAGCTCACCCTGCGTAAAGCCATGTCTTCTTGCTCGTTCCATTTCGGTCAACAGGGCAGAAAGACCGGAGATCTCCTCACCCGGATTGGGAGTAACGGAAGCAAAAAGTACCTCATATCCCCGTACGAAATCTCCATAACTTACTCCTCCGACAACGAATGGAGGATCCCCTTTTTGCAACAGCTCATTGATTCGCTGTCCCATCATCCGGTTGAACAGCTGGTGGATATAATCCTCCCGGTGATCCATCAGGTTCTCGTGTCCCGTATCCTGCTTCTTGTGCCGGATGATGTAATAGATATCGGTGCGGGATGCCTCCTTGTCGGTGACCACTCCAAAGAGCAGGTCCTCATTTTCGGGGATCTCAAAGAAGGGCCGCTCAGGCGCATTCTCCAAAGCCGTAATTCCCGAAAACCGGTCGATCACCTTCTGTTCCATTTCACCGGCATCAAAATCTCCTGCTATGGCAATGGCCTGCAGGTCAGTCCGGTACCAGGTCCGGTAAAAGTCTCTCAATACATCATACTCAAAATTCTCCACAATATCCATATCTCCTATGATATCCCGTTCTGCATACTTCGAATTGGGGAAGAAATAAGGAAGTGAAGCTTTGGAGATCCTCCGCTGTGCTGTGTTCGTAGTCCGCCACTCCTCCTTGATCACACCCCGTTCGGCATCGATCTCCTCTTCGGTAAGAAGCAGGTAGTTGGACCAGTCGTGCAGGACCAGCAGGCTGGTGTCGATCACCCCGGGCTTATTGACAGGGACATCCATCAGGGTATAGACTGTTTCACTCTGGCTTGTGAACGCATTGATGTTCTCACCGAAAGCCACCCCGTGACGCTCCAGGAAATCGATGATCCCCTTGTCCGGGAAATGTCTGGTACCGTTAAAAGCCATATGTTCCAGGAAGTGCGCCAGTCCGTTCTGGTGGTCTTCTTCCAGCAGCGCACCCACATTCTGGATGATATAAAAGGACGCCCTGTTCCTGGGCTCCTGGTTGGATTTGATGTAATAGGTCATCCCGTTTTCAAGAATACCGAAGCGGACCGTTTCGTCGTTGGGCAACGGCTGCATGGGATCGATCTGCTGGGCAAGTAGTGAACCGGTCAGAGTGAAGAAAACGGCCAGTACAAAAAGTGTGATATGCTTTTTCATCTCTATATCATATAATTTCAGACTGTCAAAATCAGAAAAACTGAAGTTAGTGAAAAATACAACAACGTTGGAGCATGAATGATCACGATTTTACCTGGAATTTCATGAATTCTGGTACTTTTTCCATAAATTCCGAATCAAAATCACTTCTACCAATATTTACAGAAACATGCACTTCTCACGCAGAAATTTTCTCCGTCTGTCCGGAGCAGGTCTGGCGGCATCCCAGACTCCCGGACTCTTTGCCGCTCCCGGCCGCGAATATGGTGAATCAGCAACCAATATACCCTTTCAGCTCGGAATCGCCTCCTACACCTTCCGGGAGTTCAGCCTGGAGGATACCATTGCGATGACCGGCAGGCTGAAGGTTCCAAAACTGTGTCTGAAAAGCATGCATCTGCCACTTGATGCCAGCCCGGAAGAACTTCAAACTAGTGCGGCGAAAGTGAGGGATGCAGGGATCGAGCTTTACGGTGCCGGTGTGGTTTACATGAAGGACCGCGGGGAAGTGGATAACGCATTTCAATATGCAAAGACCACGGGCATGAAGGTGATTGTCGGAGTACCCGAACATGATCTGCTCGAATACTGTAATCAGAAAGTCCGGGCTACCGGGATCAAACTAGCCATCCACAACCACGGTCCGGGTGACGAGCGTTACCCGACTCCGGAGAGTGTCTATAAAAGAATCAGCCAGATGGACCCCGGAATGGGACTTTGCGTAGATATCGGTCACGCTGTGCGGCTAGGGCTGGATCCTGTGCGGGAAGTCCAGCGATTCATGTACCGCGTACATGATATTCATATCAAGGATGAAGATAAGGCGGAGGCATCGGGAAAGACCTGTGAAATCGGTCATGGAGTGATCGACATAACCGGGTTCCTGAGAATGCTGATCAGGCAAAACTACAGCCAGGTGGTCAGTTTCGAATTCGAAAAAGATGGGAAAGATCCGCTGCCCGGTCTGGCTGAATCGGTAGGGTATGTCAGGGGTGTTCTCGATATGCTTGCCTGATTAAAATTTTTATTTAATTTTACTTCGCTTTCAAAGCTGATAATTTTTTGTATATGATTATTAGTTATTTACTTAGATGTATGATCGCATTTATGTGAAGCTGCCTCCTGCAAATTCAGGAGGCTTTCTCAGGTACTGGCTGAGCCTGTTTGAGCTCCGCCTTATCTCCTCCGATAACTATCTTCTTATTAAAATTAGAGTCTGATATTGTTTTCCAAGCCGGGTCTTCGTCGTTCGACGGATTAGATTCTGTTGTCTTTAATTCATTCATATTTAAAGAATTGGAAAACAATGAAAATGCATCAACCTGTTGTACAGGGACTTAAAGAGTCCTTTCAGACAAGTGGTTTCTTTACAGGAAACCGAATCCCCGCCCGATACTTTGAAACATCCGGGACAGGGGAAAGCGATATTGCCATTCATGCAGGATCGTATCATCTGGCATTGAAATCCGCCAGCATTGAGATGTGTAACATCATGACCTATTCATCGATACTTCCCGGGATCGCTCAAAGGGTAGAGCGTCCGGAGCGAATCACACACGGTGCAGTGATGGAATCGATCATGTCGGTTTGCAATGCCGGAAAGGGGCAGCAGGCCACAGCCGGAATCATCTATGCCTGGCTGGATGACCGGAATGGCGGAAACCAGTACGGCGGAAACCGGTACGGCGGAAACCAGTACGGCGGAAACCAGTACGGCGGAAACCGTTACGGCGGGCTAGTGTGTGAACACGAAGGTAATTATGACCTGATGGAGCTGGAAAGGAGGCTGAAGGCCAGCCTGGAAGAGCTGTACCAGAATGGATACGCCGAACATTTCCGACTGGGAGATCCACATATCCTTTCGGAATCATTCATCCCGCGGAAGACCTATGGGACCGCTTTGACCGCGATCTGTTTTACTTCTTATTATCATCCGGTCAATAAATGGTAGCAAATGGTAATAATTGGTATTAAACCCCAGGGTAGAACCTCAGGATAGAACACCAGGATAGAACCCCGGACCCTCTTTGCCGATGCAGAGCATCTGGAAATGTAACCATCAAATAATTAAAGCCTGAAGAGATTAAAGCCTGATCTACTATGCAACAATTTGGAGACCTTCCCCGACCCTATTGTGACAGGAAAAATGCTTCCACAGTAATCATCCCTGTCCCATATGATGGCACCAGTACCTGGATCAAAGGGGCCGACCAGGGACCAAGGGCCATTCTGGAGGCCTCCGCCCAGCTGGAGTTATATGACATCGAAACGGACACCGAAGTTTATCTGAAAGGGATCCACACCGACCATTCGCTGGAGGACTTTGCCAATCCAGAAGCCATGGTCCAATCGGTGGAGGACTGTGCCAATCCAGAAGCCTTGGTCCAATCGGTGGAGGACTGTGCCAATCCAGAAGCCTTGGTCCAATCGGTGGAGGACTGTGCCAATCCAGAAGCCATGGTCCAATCGGTTGAGAAAAGAGTCAGATATTGGGCCAGCCAGGGTAAATTTGTCGTCGTCATTGGTGGAGAACACAGCGTCTCCATCGGTTCTATCCGTGCACATCACGCAGAAATTACGGGAATGTCGGTCCTGCAGCTGGATGCACACACCGATCTGCGGCCCGAGTACGAAGGAAGCCTATATAATCATGCCTGCGTGATGGCGAGGGCTAGTGAAATCTGCCCGGTGACCCAGGTGGGAATCCGTTCGATGGATCGTACGGAAAAGAAGTACCTGAAACCGGGCAGGGTCTTTTTCCAGGAAACCATCAGACAGAAAAAAGACTGGATGGATCGCGTTATCGCAACCCTGAATGACCGGGTCTACCTGACCCTGGACCTGGATGTGCTCGATCCCTCCATCATGCCTTCCACCGGCACCCCGGAACCGGGAGGAATGGGCTGGTACGAACTACTTGCACTTCTTCGGAGGGTAGCATCCGAACGAGAGATCGTTGGCTTCGACATCGTGGAACTCTGTCCCAATCCGGCCGACAAAGCGCCGGATTTCCTGGCTGCCAAGCTGATCTATAAAATATTAAGTTACTGTTACCAATCATAGAAATCCATGAAAAAAGAAGATCTTTTAAAGGAAACGATCGTCCACATCGATCCCACATCCTTCGATGCCACACCGATAATCAAAGGCATGAAGAAGATGTCATTTACCTCCGGGGATACAGCACGTGCAGCGGAGATCCTTCACCGGATGGTAAAGGACGATGAATCCACTAACATCCTCACCCTGGCAGGGAGCACGGGTGCCGCGGGGTGTCTCCGGGTGTACACGGAGATGTTACGGAGCGGAATGATCGATGTGGTGGTGGCCACCGGAGCTTCCATAGTAGATATGGATTTCTTTGAGGCACTCGGATTCAATCATTATCGCGGGAATCCAATGGCAGACGATCACCTGTTGCGCGAACTCTATATCGACCGCATCTATGATACATATATCGATGAAGAGCAGTTGCAGCAATGCGATCATGCCATCTACGAGATTGCCGGTGGGATGCAACCGGGGGTATACTCCTCCAGAGAATTTATACGGGAGATGGGACGCTATCTTTCGGGAAGGCCAAGATTGAAGGATTCCCTGGTCCTAGCTGCTTATGAGATGGACATACCAGTCTTCTGTCCTGCCTTCAGCGACAGCAGCGCCGGGTTCGGACTTGTGAAACATCAGTGGGAAAAGCCAGACAACCATGTCTCCATCGATTCGGTAAAGGACTTCCGCGAGTTGACCATGATCAAGTTGGAAGCCCCGGTAAGCGGGCTTTTCATGATCGGCGGGGGTGTACCCAAGAACTTCGCCCAGGACACCGTGGTCTGCGCAGAAATCCTTGGCAAGGAGGTTCCCATGCATACCTATGCCGTACAGATCACCGTGGCCGATGTTCGTGATGGAGCCTGCTCCAGCAGTACCCTGAAGGAAGCCTCTTCCTGGGGGAAAGTCGACACCACCTTTGAGCAGATGGTTTATGCAGAAGCCTCTTCCGTCCTTCCTATGATCATAAGTTATGTGTATCACCGGGAGGACTGGAAAGGACGAAAACCCAGGAGATGGGCTAAACTATTTGAATAACTGAAATGGATTTTGTTTTTGATTATGTAGTCCTCCCCCTGTTGATCCTTATGGCCAGGATCGTGGATGTTTCGATGGATACCATCCGGGTAATCATGGTGGCCAAAGGGTACCGGAAGTACGCTCCTTATGTGGGATTCTTCCAGGCTCTGGTCTGGGTGATTACCATCTCCAGGGTAATGGTGAATCTGGAAAACTGGACCGCTTACCTGGGGTATGCAGCCGGCTTCGGAATGGGCACATATGTTGGAATGCTTATTGAGGAAAAACTGGCAATGGGACATGAACTGATCAGGGTCATCACCCGGGCAGATGCCAGTGATCTGGTTCTTTCCCTCCGGGAAAAAGGTTATCCAGTCACATTGGCTTCCGGCAGGGGAAGAGACGGAGAGGTAGGCATCCTGTTCATCATCCTGAGAAGAAAAGCGCTGAACGAGGTGACCGGGATCATTAAGAAATTCAACCCGAAAGCCTTCTATACCATCGAAGATATGCGGTTTGTCAGCAACGGAGGCTACCTTCCACGTTCACAGAAAATGGTGCGAAAAAAGGGAGGGCACCGGTAAACATAGACCCGGGAATCTGTATTCGATGGTTCGATCCCAATCATTCCGTTTTACTTGTTTTGGATAATAGGCAGGGCCTTTTTTTCAGCAGATTGGTGAGTGATACGCCCAAAAAATAAGGAGAATCTTTTGGCCGGGAAAAGAGTATCCTCCTTATCATTTTATTCACCACACAAAAAAACAGGAAGATGCCTTATGAACTTTAGCTATTAAGCTAAGCTAATAAGCTCCAGGGCAAAATTTCAAGATTTTCGGGGATTCAAAATCGCAGGAATATGCAGATCATTTCGTAGAAATGCGCAGATCATTTCGTAGAATGAGCAGATCATTTCGTAAGAATATGCAGATCATTTC
>CAZRZY010000003.1:60389-103779 GCA_964604655.1 uncultured Bacteroides sp.
GCAGATCATTTCGTAGAATGAGCAGATCATTTCGTAAGAATATGCAGATCATTTCGTAGAAATGCGCAGATCATTTCGTAAGAATATGCAGATCATTTCGTAGGATCCGGAGAAAACGGCGATGCGTTTCCTCTGTTAGCTGGTCCTGCTGAACCACAGCGCTCAAGAAACAAAGGCCACAGGAACCAAGGATCAAAGAAACAATAGATTAGAGGAATCATGGGACAGGGGAATCGTGGTCTCTAAAAATCATGGTTTCGGGGAATCTCTGAGGAATCATGGTGCAGGGGCTTGGGATGCTCATCGGGACCGATCTTCTGCCTGAAAACCGGGAATTCTCTTTAAACCCGGGTGTTAAACTCCTGTATATTACTGCTCGAAAGGGATCTGATAGTCTTCATAGGGAGGTCAGGAGACCTTTATTATCTGTTTATTATACTTTTTCGGTTAATTAATGATAATAAACATTTTTCAATAGATATATTTTAGCAATAAAAACATCTATAAGGTTAATAACTTGATAAATTGTATCTCAAATGATTCTTGAAATATCAGAAAACGAAGCGAAGCGGAATCGCTGTTCTTGAATGGTCCCCGCATCAAGCTGCGAGTTGCGAGGAACTATTCTAATTCAACCAGGCTGCACTGAACACATAGGATATGCCGGGGCTGACAGAGAAAGCAGGGGCTGACAGAAAGCAGGGGTCAATATCTTCCGAAAGAAGAACCTGATCTTCCATTATAAGACCTGATTCACCGAAACACGGATCTGATACGCTGAAACGCGGATCTGATTCACCAAAACACGGGCCGGAAAATTTAATGGGCCATACGATATAAAAGACGCCATAAAAATCCCCGATGAGAGGAATAGGCATGGTTCCAACGCAAACGAATTTGCAGGTTACTAAAATTTTAGGGGATGTTCAATATTCGATGGTCGTTGACTTCCTTCTATTTTGTAAGTAAATTTAACTGCTGGGATGGCGCTTTCCACATCAAACCATTTTTAGCTATGCAACAAACTACACACCTCAACAGACGTGAATTCCTGTACAACTCTGCAGCGGCCGCCGCTGCTTTGAGTCTCTCCAACCCTGCTTTGAAAGCCATGTCAAATTTGAGCGACCCTCCTGCAAAAGGAAAAGTCGGACTATACAGCATTACCTTCCTTGGTGTCTGGTACAAGGGGGAGGCCCTTCCTCTCGAAGAGGTGCTCAACACGGCCAAAAAACTGGGATATGACGGCATCGAAATCGACGGAAAACGTCCCCATGGAAATCCCCTGGATATGCCCACCTCCAGATGCAGGGATCTGAAATCGATGGCCAAGGATATGGGGCTCGAAATCTATGCAGTATCGGCCAATAACGATTTCAGCAGTCCGGTGCCGGAGTACCGGGAATGCCAGATCGTATATCTGCGCGAACTAATGCGCATGAGCTCCGATCTGGGTGTGAAACCTCTTCGGGTTTTTCTGGGCTGGCCGGGGGTGACCCTCCGCCCTACCGGTGGCAGGTACGATATTGCCAAAGGCATCTGGGAGTATGCTCACAGGGAGTATGAACCGGAACAGGTATGGGACTGGTGCAGGGAAGGACTGATCGAAAGCGCGAAGTATGCCGGCGATCACGGCATAACCCTGGCACTGCAGAACCACAAACCTGTGATCAATGACTGGCTGGATATGATCAGGATGATCGGGGAGGTGGACTCTCCTCATCTGAAAGCCTGCCTGGATGCGCCCATCCTGGACGACAAGAGTCCGGAGAATATGATGAAAGCGGCCAAAGCAGTGGAAGGGATTCAGATGCTGACCCATTTCGGCGGGGAATTCGGCAGGGATTCGGAGGGCCGGATCATCGACACCCGCGATTACGATAGCAGCGATATAGATTACGATATCAAAAAAGTAGAAGAGTACCTGCCCGATTTCGTAAGTGCCATGAGAGGCATCGGTTACGAGGGCTGGTACAGCTATGAGCTTTGTCATCCCCTACCCGTTGTCGAGGGAATAAAGGTGGGTATTGATTTCGTAGAGGATAGCGCCGGCCTGGCCTGTGAGATGATGAAGGGATTGCTGAATTCCTGATCAAAACACCTCATATCAAAACACCTCATATCAAAGCAACCTATCTCACTACTTTGGCATCCTGTTAAATAAATGGTAATATCCCCCAGGGTAGAACCCTGGACCCTCTTTGGTAGAGCCCTGGATCCTCTTTGGTAGAACCCTGGACCCTCTTTGCCGATGCAGAGTCGAGGAATTTAACCATCACATCATTAATATATTACCAGTGATAAAGAATACATTTACAGGGGCTGTATTACTTCTGGCCATATGGATCATGGCCGCATCCGGGTGCCAGAAGGAGGGGATTGAACCGCCTTTAGCGGAACATGGATCTGTCCTGGATAGTCTGACCGACGGTTACTGCATTGTTTTCGGGGATTCCACCCTGATCAACCATAAGGAGATCGACTATTATGATCTTTCCACCCATATGGTATACCTAAGAGAATCCCATCCATTGCTGGAAGACCGCTACAACCTGGAACTGGCATACCTCCCGTTCTCCGTTTTTGCCTCCGGAGATTCCGTTTACCAGGGGGTATTATGGCCCGGATATTCCTCCAGCATCCCCAATGGAGTCTATATCGATTGGCCCACCTTCTTTCCTCCCAATGTCTTCCAGATCAACTACCTGTGGCCTTACTGGTCCTATTCCGAGTCAGACTCCCTGGAGGATCCCCGTGTGGATGCCCGGGTTCTAGCAGCCCTGGAGAAATATGATCAGCTTCACCAGGGGCTTACCTGCACCCTTAAAAACCTTTCCATTGATCACAATCAACAGGTCTCCTTTTCTTTTAAAGTGACCAATAATGACCGCTACAACTACTATATCCTGAGCCCTGATAGAATGGGGACCGGCCTCTTCCACTACTATACCAACGGACTGTACCTGTACAGCGAAGAGACCGGATACCTGCAACACCGGATCACCTCCGAATCACCGGAACCCTGGAACAGCTGGGACATCAGCTGGCTAGAGCTGCTGGAGAGCCATACCTCCAGGAACTACCAGATCACCTATGAAAGTTTTGATCCGGTTCCTCCTGGAACCTACCGGGCCTCCTTCCGGTTTCCAGGCTTATCGCATGTGGAAGCAATTCAGCTGCACCGTACTGACGGAAGGATCTGGCTGGGTATGATCTATGCGGGAAGGGAGATCACCCTCGCCGAATAAAACACCCTCGCCGAATAAAAAGTATCTTGAACAATCCTTGAATGAAAAAAAGAGCGCCTAGTTCGAGACACCCTTTTTTGCTCCCCAGGTAGGACTTGAACCTACGACCTACGGATTAACAGTCCGCCGCTCTAACCAACTGAGCTACTGAGGAATTTTTACGGACGCAAAAATAAGCGCTTTTCGCCAGAAAAACAATACAATTCGAAAAAACCTAATCCTTAATCTTCCCATCATTCCATACTTTCTCAATAGTTCTATCTTTGCATCTGATCGGAACAAACGTACCTAAATCTCCTCATATGGCTAAAGTACTGGGTATGGGAAACGCCCTGGTGGATATCATCACCCGTATCGAAGATGATTCAGTTCTCAATGACTTCGGATTGCCCAAGGGCAGCATGACTTTGGTGGATCTCGATACCTCCAATTATATCCATGCGGAGACCGCAGGGCTTCCAAAATCAAAAGCTTCGGGTGGGTCTGCTGCCAATACGATCCACGGGCTGGCACATCTGGGGGTGGAAACCGGTTTTGTCGGATCGGTAGGCAATGACGAGATGGGAAGATTCTTCCGGAAAGATATGCAGGTGAACAATATCAAGGCTATCCTGTTTCGGACGCTTCACGAAACCGGCAGGGCCATGGCGCTTGTTTCTGCCGACTCGGAAAGAACGTTCGCCACATACCTGGGTGCTGCGGTAGATCTGACGGCCGATGATATCACCAAGGAAATTTTCGGATCCTACGACTATTTTTACGCGGAAGGGTACCTGGTACAGAACCGGGAAATGTTGGAAAAGTCCCTCAGGCTAGCTTCCATTGCGGGATTGAAAGTGTGCCTGGACCTGGCCAGTTTCAATATTGTAGAGACGAACAAGAATTTCTTCGTTTCCCTGATTACCAAATACGTGGATCTGCTCTTCGCCAATGAAGAGGAGGCCCGGGCCATCACCGGAAGCGGACCGGAAGAGGGTGCCAGGCAGTTACAACCTCTGGCAGAGTATGTGATCGTGAAACTGGGAGCGGAAGGTTCTATTTGCATGCATGAAGGTCAGTTGACAAGGATAGGGGTCAGACCCTCCAAACCCATCGATGCCACAGGTGCCGGGGACCTCTATTCATCCGGATTCATCTACGGTCATATAAACGGAAAGTCGCCCGAAACATGTGGCAAGATGGGGGCCGTCCTGGCTGGAAGGATCATCGAACTGACCGGGGCAAAAATGGATGAGTCCAACTGGGAGAACCTCCGCCGGGAGATCAACCAGCTGAAAGAATTACCTTAAGCCAAGACTTTTAACAGGTATCCTCCGAATTTCCGGATGTTGATCACCTGTCCACCATCGAACATGAGGTACTGTCCTTTGATTCCCTTGAGTATTCCCCTTACCAGGGGATCTTTATCAAAGTTCAGACTTTTAATCTTATCGGGATAGTGTGAAACCGGATAGAAAAGCTTCGTGATCACCTCGCTGTCCGATAAGTAGGAGGAGAGTTCGTCTGGAACCCATTCACGCAACATCCTCCTCTCTTCCAAAAGGTCATACCCGGATTGAAAATCTCCGGAGAGCATTTTTCTCCAGTTGGTTTTGTCGTTCATGTGTGCTTTCAGGGCTACCTCCAGTAATCCGGCCGTATACCGGTTTGGTGTGCGGGCCACCTCCACAGCCATTGTCGCTCCCTGGTCGATCCAGCGGGTGGGAATCTGGGTATTACGGGTCACTCCTACCTTCAAACCGCTGGTATGAGAAATATAGACGATGTGCTCGATCAGACAATGGCCTCTGGCATACTCCATATCTCTGGATATCCCTTCATGCGCCCGACATAGTTCTGGTCTCAGCACACACTCTTCGGTCTCCGGTGCGGTAGTGAAACAGGGGTAACAATACCCCTGAGCAAATGATTTGCTGGTCTTCCTTCCGCAACGGATACAATTGATTTCCCCCTGATACTCCAGGGTGATCTCCTTTCCAATGAAAGCATTCATATCAATAATATGCTTTCCTACTGGTAGTTGATATTCTATCACGCCACTTAGCCGAGCACTCATTTTTCGGATATTCCCCTGATATTCCATGACTGAAATATACAAATTTGAAAGAAATTTAAATTTTTTTACTACTATGTATTGCATGGTATTATTCTTTTATCATATCTTTGTATAAGATATTTGCTTGTATTGGCATATATTATGACAAACATAGTAATATATAATTCGATTTTTCTGGCTGTTTTCCTTAGCTTCAGCGATACAAAGGCTCAGAAACCGGCCATTGAAATCATCCCAATGGCCAATTCCCAATCGCCCCATGAGACACGGTCAGACTCCCTGTTCCTGAAATCAGTAACCAGTTCCGGGATCCCGGATCATCAGTTAACGATACTGAAGAAAATGACGAAGGATGAAGAAAAGCCCCGCAAACAAGAAAAGCCCCGCAAACAAGAAAAGCCCCGCAAACAGAAGAAGGCCAGGAAAACAGATGATGCCGGAGAACCGGCAGTTTTCTGTAACTTACTGTTCATGAAACCGATTTTCTCTTTATACGATCACCTTACTGGTCATGAAACCGATTTTTCTCTTTATACGATCGCCGCAATACATGGTATGAAACCCCGGGGTAGAACCCTGTAGCCTCTCTTCCGATGCCGAACATCGGAGATTTTAACCACCAAATGATTAAATAGATGACCTATGAATATAGAAAATGCAAAAGCACAGATGCGGAAGGGTATTCTGGAGTATTGTATCTTATCCATACTCGCGAAAAAAGACCTCTATACCACAGATATCATCAATGCATTGAAGGAGTACAATCTGATTGTGGTGGAAGGCACACTTTATCCGCTGCTGACCAGGCAAAAAAACGCCGGACTTTTAAAATACCGGTGGGAGGAGAGCACGCAGGGCCCCCCCCGGAAATACTATACACTAACGGAAATAGGAAGATCTTATCTGAAGGAGCTTGATGAAACCTGGAATTCGCTGGTCAAATCGGTGAATGCCATTAAAGATCTCCAGTGAAATCAAATACTGAAACCACACTCAAAGCCATATTTTAAAGCCATATTTTAAAGCCATTCTAAAGCCATATACCATGAAGAAAACCATTAAAATCAATCTTAGCGGGATCATCTTCCACATAGATGACGATGCATACGAGAAGCTGAAGGCCTATCTGGATACCATCAGCCGCTATTTTTCCAACAAGAAAGAGAGCAAAGAGATCATCGATGATATTGAAGCCAGAATAGCTGAATTGTTCCAGGAGCGGATCAAAGGCGAGTCGCACGTTATTACGCTGGAAATCGTGGATGAGGTAATCGATATCATGGGAAATCCGGAGGATATAGCCGATACCGCCGAGGAAGCCGAAAACACCGGAAGCTTTAATGAAAATTACAGGACCAGCCGAAGGCTCTACCGGGATCCCGAGAATTCGGTGATCGGCGGGGTTTGTGGCGGACTGTCAGCCTATTTCGCGGTCGATCCGATTATCTTCAGGCTGCTTTTTGTAATCTTCTTCTTTGCCGGAGGAGCCTCCATCCTGGTCTATGTGATTCTGTGGATTGTCCTTCCCAGAGCGACCACTGCCGCGCAGAAACTGGAGATGCGCGGAGAGAAGGTAAACGTTTCCAACCTGGAAAAAAAAATTCGTGAAGAATACGAAAACGTAAAGGACAACGTATCAAAAGCCAGAAATTCAGAGACTTATAAAAATACAGAAAGGGCCACCTCCGATTTTTTTGAGGTGTTGGGAAAAATACTTCTGGTGTTCGTTAAGGTTATCCTGATCATCATCGGAACCATCCTGGTTATTGCAGGCATTGGGATTCTTATAGGATTAATCACCCTTCCCTTTGTGGGAATACACATATTTCCTTTTGAATCGTATAGTTTTTCCCTGGGTGATATTTTACTTCCGTTTACCGACCCCGTTTCTGTAACGCTCCTTGTCATTGCCGTAACCCTGCTGATCCTTATTCCGATTGCGGCCATGATCTATGGTATAGTAAAGCTCATCTTCAACATAAAAACAAGTAATCGCGGACTTAGTGTCGGAGCCATTACCCTCTGGGTGGTAAGTCTTCTGCTGATCATCGGGATCATGGCTTTCGAGAGCGGAAATTATTCCGATTTTGGGAGTGACTCCTTTTCACAGGAGCTGCGTATAAATTCTGATACGCTGTATATTGACGTGGATGAGGACCAGGAGGACTACCTGGAAGATGAATCGATTTTTGAAATCGATGACCGCTGGTTTCTGATGGAAGGCGCTGATGCGTTTTATGGCCAGATCTCCCTGGATATCGAGAAGACCAGTGGGGTTCAATTTCTTCTGGAAATCGCGAAGGAGTCCAAGGGAAGGACCTGGGAACAGGCAGAGGAGAACGCCGCCAACATCGATTATAACTTCAATACCAGGAGAAACCGGCTTGAACTCGATCCCTATTATTCGGTGGACCTGAAGCGGAAATGGAGGTTCCCGCGGGTGGAAGTGATCCTCCGCGTGCCCGAGGGAAAGGTGGTTGTGCTCGATCGAAGTACCAGGGATATTCTGGAAGGTGTCAGGAATACCGATCGCCTTTCTGATTGGAATATGGCTGGCAAAACCTGGAAAATGACCGAGGAAGGCCTGGAAAGAATTGCAGAGTAATATGATTATTTTGTATATTTGCATCCCGGTTTTCGTAACCGCCCTTGACCCGTGGTGTAATTGGCAACACGTCTGATTTTGGTTCAGAAGAGTCCAGGTTCGAGCCCTGGCGGGTCAACCAGACACACAGAGAAAGCTGTCTCATCCCGAGTCAGCTTTTTTTTCGTGGAATCCTTCTGAAGAACCGGGAGAAAAGTGACTTCTGAGGGTTTGAAAACTTCCTGCATGATCAATGGATTATTGTATTAGATTTGCGTAAAGGTCGATTCTATGTGGTTGAGACGTACATTAGGCCTGGCCGCACTATCTGTTCTTTCCTTTACTGCGGTTGCTCAGATCAATATCTTCCTGGGAGGGAACCTGCAGGGGAATCTCTCCTGGATGCGCGGTGACAATCCAACCTACGAACCCGGATTCGGCGGCGGATTCAGCTTCGTATACTGGGAATACGAGTACTGGTTCATCAAAGCCGGGCTGGATTACAATTTCAAATCCTCCTCACGGCTCGACTATCCGGAAGATTTCGAGGTGGAGATCGACGATCCCGATGATAAACTGCAGATCAGCTATTCGGAACAGACCCTGGGAGTGCCCCTGGCAGTTTATTTCCGGCCGGTGGAATCCGGAGGAAACAGCCTGTTAATCACCGGCACTCTGGAAACTATCTTTGTGTCCCGGCTGAAAGAGAGTGCAGAAGAGCTGGGGGAGCTAGTTCTGAAAGGGAACGATGTGAAGAAACGAACCAAAACCAATGTGGGGATAGGTGTCGGATACCAGCGTCAGCTCGAGCAGCACACCTACCTGAACATATATCCATCCTTCAACACCGATATCCGCGCAGACAGAGCCTTCAACTCCGTCACCCTGAATGTGGAACTGATTTTTGGTGTCTACTAGCCGTAACTGTCCCGGGAAAATACATGATCCGTTGTCCTCTCAGTTCGCGGCGTAAAACCATTGACCGGTACCCGGTGACGCGATCCAGGGTGCTCCAGAACCTCCGGCTGTGGTCCTTGTGAACGGTGTGGACCAGCTCATGAAGAATGACGTAATCGGACAGGTGCTGCGGCAACATGACCAGCCAGCTGTTCAGATTCAGGCTGTTTCTGGCCGTGCAGCTTCCCCATCTTGTTCTCATCTTTCTAATTTTCAATCCGTTGTATTGAAATCCATGCCTGGTTGCCAGTTCTTCCACCCGGTCGGGCAGGATACTTTTTGCCTCCTTCCGCAGGATCCGCCAGACCACATCCTCCATGCTCTGATCCCTCGATTCCTGGATAAGAGGGATCTCCTTTCCGTCCACTTTCAGACGGTATCCTTCCTTCAGACGGTTCACCGGGATGCCCATGGAATCAATCTCGGACAGCTTTTTCGCGATCCATGGTTTCCGCGAGATCAAAAATGCTTCCGCTCTGCGCCTGCTCACATGCCTGGGAAAGGTCACCCGGACCTCCCCGTTCTGGTTGATCCGAATGGTCATATTCCTGGCCCTTTTGTGTCGCACGAATTTGACCCTCCCGATATCCTCGTAAAAGGCTATATTTTCCGGGGAATCCATACTATTTTAATCACTTATACATAACTTAGGCCACATAAAAAAACTCTTTATGTTCAAACGAGCATTTTTCACCTCCCTGGTGTTTCTGGGAGCCGTTGTTTCAGGACCCGCCCAAAAGGCCTGGAGCCTTGAAGACTGTGTTCAGCACGCCATGGAGAATAACATCCAGATCAAGCAGTCGGTTCTGAACACCGAATATAACGAAAACCTTCTGAAACAAGCGAGGCTTGGCCAGATCCCCAACCTGAACGCCAACGGGAACTACACCTATTCATGGGGTCGGGCATTGGACCAGACCACCTACCAGTTCACAGACAACCAGCAGATCAACTCCGTGAGTCTGGGCGTCAGCTCATCCGTTACCCTGTTCAATGGGTTTCGCATACGAAATACCATTGCTCAGAACGAACTGAACCTGATGGCCAGTTACGAAGATGTGGAGAAGATAAAAAACGACATTTCATTGAATATTGCTGCCGCCTATCTATCGATCCTTTTTAACAATGAACTATTGAGCGTCACTCTGAGTCAGCTGGAAACCACCGGCCAGCAGGTAAAACGCACCCAAACAATGGTGGAGGCAGGGAAACTGGCCCGGGGAAACCTTCTGGAGATCGAAGCACAATACGCCGGTGAAGAACTGAACCTGGTCAATGCGGAAAACCAGCTCTACATTTCCCTGCTCAACCTGCAGCAGATCCTTGATCTGCCCATCGACACTGCGTTCGATGTGGTGATCCCCGATCTGCCCGATCCGGATGAGGACCCCTTGCTCATCAATGCCATGGAAGTATACCGGATTGCTGAACAGAACATGCCGGAGATCAAAAGTGCAAAACTCTCTATGGAATCGTCTGAAAAAGGGCTGGAGGTCGCCAAAGGCGGGCGTTATCCCTCCATCTTCCTTTCCGGTAACTACAATACCGGATATTCTGATATCCGGGAGCAGGTGGTGGAACTGGGAGAAGAGCAGCAAATCCCGATCGGGGAGACGGTCAGCGGCGAACCGGTCCTCTCCTACCCTCAGCAGGTCCCCATTTACGGGGCTTATCCCATGTTTGAACAGATCAGGGACAACACCTCCGTCGGGGTGGGTGCCGGCTTATCCATCCCCATTTTCAACGGGTGGCAGGTAAACACCGGTATCGCCAATGCCAGAATTAACCTGGAGAACTCCCGACTGGAGCTGCAACAGGCCAGGCTTATGCTCTATGCCTCCATCCAGCAGGCCTATGCCGATGCGGTTGCTGCTCTGGAACGGTTCAACGCCTCCCGTAAGGCACTGGTCTCCATGGAAGAATCCTTCAAGTACGTGGAAAAACGATATGAAGTGGGCCTGGTCAATACCGTGGACTATAACATTTCCAAAAACCAGCTGACCGCGACCCAGTCGGACCTGCTTCAGGCGAAATACGATTTTATCTTCAAAGTGGAGATTCTCAACTTCTACCGGGGTGAACCCATCAGCCTTTAATATTCCCTTTTAAAAAAACAGACATGAAATCAAGGAAGTTTATCATTTTTATTGCCATCACCGCCGTGGTATTGGTGGCAGTTTTGGCCATCGGTAAAAAACTGGAGTGGTTCGGCGACTCGGGAATAATCAAAGTAGCTGTTGAGAAGGGTGAGGAGAGGGAGATCGTCGAAATGATCACAGCCAACGGAAAGATTCAACCAGAGACGGAGGTAGCCATTTCACCCGATGTATCGGGCGAGATCGTCGAACTGCAAATCAAGGAGGGGGATGAGGTAGTAAGGGGTCAATTCCTGCTCAAAATCAAGCCGGAAGCCTATATTATGGCCAGGAACAGGTCCGAAGCGACACTGAATAATGCCAAAGCCCGTCAGAAGCAGGCCGAATCGCAACTGGAACTGGCCAGCCTGGACTACGAGCGAAACAGTAAGCTTTTCGAAGAAGAGGCTATCTCGGAAGCTGAATTCCAGCAGTCCCAGACCACCTATAACACAGCACTCGCCGAGAAAGAGGCAGCCCAGTTCTCCGTCGAAAGTGCCAGAGCCACCCTGAATGAAGCGGAAGAGAGTCTGATCAAGACTTCGATCTATGCGCCCATGCCGGGAACCATCTCCAGGCTGAACGTGGAGCTGGGTGAACGGGTAGTGGGGACCTCCATGATGGCAGGAACAGAGTTGCTGCGTATTGCCAATCTGAACCGCATGGAGGTGGAAGTAGAGGTGAATGAAAATGATATTGTGAGGGTCTCGCTGAATGACACAACCCTGATTGAAGTAGATGCCTATCCCGACACCAGGTTCACAGGAGCGGTCTCGGAGATCCCCGTATCGGCCAATACTACCGGAGTCACCACCGACCAGGTAACCAACTTCATGGTCAAGATCTTCATACTGCCGGAATCCTATGCCGATAAGGTCTCCTCAGCCAATCCCTACCCGCTGAGGCCCGGGATGTCGGCCACTACTGATATTATCACTGAAAGGAGAAGCGGTATCTATACCATTCCTATCCAATCGGTGACCACCCGGGTGGATACTTCCGGAACCTCCGACAAGTCGGAAATTGACAAGGGAGGCACGGCACAAGTAAATTCGAATGGCTCTGTATCTTCTGCGGAATCTCGGGGAGGAGGAAAAGCACCCTCGGACGAACCGCTGGTGGTTGTCTTCACCGTATCGGAAGGTAAAGCTCAAATGAAGCCGGTGGAAACAGGGATACAGGACAACAGCTATATCCAGATCACCAGCGGGCTCGATCCGGAAGATGAGATAGTGATTGCTCCCTACTCTGCCATTTCCAGGCAGTTGAAAGACGGGATGGATCTGGAGGTAGTGTCTGAAGAAGAGTTGTTCAAAGAGGATTAGCAGAGTCGAAGCCACTATGAGTGAACCCCTTATCCTTCATTTGGAGACCGCCACCGACCGTTGTTCTGTGGCTCTTTCTGACGGGGAAGAACTGCTGGCTCAGATGGAAAGCACACCCGAAAGATCGCATGCAAAATTCCTGAACAGGTACATCCGTGAAACGATCTCCGGGGCAGGAAAAAAGCTTTCTGTGATCGATGCAGTGGCGGTAAGCAGGGGGCCCGGATCTTATACCGGCTTAAGGATAGGGGTCTCCACAGCCAAAGGAATCGCCTATGCCCTTGGCAAACCACTGGTAGCAGTCGGAACACTCGAGAATATGGCCTATGGTGCCTTGGAAAACGAGGAGATCAGGGAGCTCAGGGAGATCCATGGCCCCGGGCTGCTCCTGTGTCCCATGCTGGACGCCCGACGCATGGAGGTCTATGCGGTGTTTTACTCCTTCGATCTGAGGGAACACCGTTCGATCTCGGCCGATATCATTGAGCAGGGAAGTTACCGTGAGATCCTCGATTCCCATCCGGTCTGTTTTTTTGGAAACGGCTCGGTAAAGTGCCGGGAAACCATAACACATCCGCAGGCTTTTTTCATCGGGGGGATCGATCCTTCTGCCAAACAGATGATCAAACCGGCAGTGGAGCGCTATGGAGGGGAGCGCTTTGAGGATGTGGCATATTTTGAGCCTTTTTACCTGAAGGATTTTATCGCCACCAAACCCAGGAACAAGGTTCTATGAATGCTACCAGAATAAGACAGGGTGTGTGCAGGATTCCCCAATATATTGATATATTTATATAGTTAAATCGAGAATATGGCCACAACAGCAGATTTCAGGAACGGATTATGTATCGAGTATAACGATGATTTATGGACCATCGTACAGTTCCAGCATGTCAAGCCCGGCAAAGGACCGGCATTCGTCCGAACCAAGCTTAAGAGTCTTACTTCGGGCAAGGTCGTGGAGAATACCTTTTCATCAGGTGTCAAGGTGAATACTGCCAGGGTGGAAAGAAGACCTCACCAGTACCTCTACACCGATGATCTGGGGGCTCATTTCATGCACCTGGAGACCTTCGAGCAGATCTCCCTTCAGACGGAGATGATCGAAAATGCAGACCTGATGAAGGAGGGACAATACGTGGAGATTGTGGTGCATGACGATACCGAAACCCCCCTTTCCGTAGACCTGCCCCCATTCGTGGAGCTGAAAATTACCTATACCGAGCCGGGCGAAAAGGGCAACACAGCTTCCACTTCCGCACAGAAACCGGCCGAACTGGAAACCGGGGCCTCCATCATGGTGCCCCTTTTTATCGACACAGGCGAACTGATCAAGGTGGATACCCGTGACCGTTCCTATTCGGAAAGGGTGAAAAAATAGCGATACTATGGGTAAATTCTCTGAGAACCGGTTGAAGCTGTCCACATTCAAGCTCAATGCACTGCTGGATATCACACTGGCTATCAACGATAATGTATCCACCACCGAGTTGATACGCCGCTACGAGAAGATGCTCACCGATGACCTGGATATCGGGAAGGTCATCGTGCTGAAATACTCGGACAAATGGGAATGCCTGCTCAATTCAGGTTACGGCAATGACTTTTTCAATCAGGTGGACATGGAACGTGACCTGCTGCCCTACGAGGAGATCTCCTTCATTACATCCGAACCACAGCATTTTCCCGAACTGGTCGATATTGTGATCCCGGTCTCTCACAAGGACCAGGCCATTGCCTATGTGCTTATCGGAGATATTGAGGAGGAGGGCGAGGGAGTCAGTCCGATTATCAAGCATCTTCGTTTTATCCAGACTCTTTCCAACATCATCACAGTGGCGATCGAAAATAAGCGCCTCTTTCAGGAGACGCTTCGACAGGAAGCCATGAAAAGGGAGATGGAACTGGCAAGCCGGATGCAGACCATGTTGATCCCGGAGACGGAAAAGCTACCCTCCAACGATTTCATCCGCCTGAAAGCCTTCTATCATCCTCATTTTGATGTGGGCGGAGACTATTACGATGTGATTCAGCTGAGTCCCAACGAGGTAGGCTTCTGTATCGCCGATGTTTCCGGTAAAGGAATCTCTGCAGCTATTCTGATGTCCAATTTCCAGGCGAATCTTCGGGCACTCTATACCGCCGACCAGCCCCTGGCCGATACCCTCGTAAGGCTCAATGAACGGGTTATGAACAGTGCCAAGGGTGAAAAATTCATTACGCTCTTCATCGCCAAATATCACTACACCTCCCGGGAGCTGACCTACGTGAATGCAGGCCACAATCCTCCCTTCCTTTATGAACTGAATTCTAAAAAACTGTCTACACTTTCCAGCGGATGCGTGGGAATGGGTATGCTGGATAAACTGCCTTTCGTCAATGAAGCCACCGTGAAAATGGAGGAACCGTCCAAACTATTCTGCTATACGGACGGCCTGGTGGAAGTCATCCTCGATTCGGGGGTATCCTTTGGAACCGGGGAGCTGGAAAGGGAACTGTCCAACGAAAAGCCGCTGGAGGAGAATATCTATTCCATAATCAACCAACAGCAGATCCTGGAAGGTTCGGCAGCTATTTTTGATGATATCTCTATCATCGGAGCCGAATTCCCCGGTAAAGACGGTTTTTAAACCAGTTTGGTGTATTCCGGTTGCTGTTCCTCCTCCTCTTTGCGATGATACACATCCATAGCCACCAGCATGGCGGTGTATCCCCAGAACAGGACCGACAACTTATCGGTATCGAGGAAATTATTGAGAAATCCGTGAAAATAGTAGGAAAGCAGACCTACCAGCACAGCCAGCGAAAGTATCTTAATGGAGCGTCGCCTGGAAGCAAAATGCACCCTGAGACCGGTGTAGATGGTGGTACCGATCACCAGCAGAATACCAATTAATCCGAAGAATCCCTGCTCAGAAAGCGGACCCAGGTATTCGCTGTGCGCATTCCCCATATTCCCGAAATTGGTACTGATCCGGGTCCTTTCAGAGGACCTTTGGAAACGGGCATATTCGAACTGGTAGGTGCCAGGACCGAATCCAAAGAGGGGTTTATCCTTCCACATCCTCCAGGCACAGCTCCAGCGATTGATTCGCTCCAGGTTGGACTGGTCGGTTGAAATATTGGAGATGGACTGGATGTGCTCATTGAAGTCACCGGAAGATTCCACCCGGTTCTGCTCCAGCTGCACCATCATATCGGTCCGAACGGAAAGAATGAACGCAATGACAATCACCATACCTGCCAGGACCAGCTCGAAACGGATTCTGAGCTTGATGATCACCCAAACACCAAGTGCAGCCAGCAGGCTTAGCCATGCTGCCCTGGTATAGGAGACCACCAGGGCGAAAATAAACAGGAGAATCAGAAGGGTCATCAGGAACCTGGTATTGATCTCCACTCTCCTGATCAAAAGCAGGAAGGCCACCAGGACCGGGAGGAGAAAGGACAAAATGGCCCCGTAAGACGTATGGTCGCTATAAAATGGCCTGGAAACGCTGTGTGCCATCATCTGGTTGTTCAACCCATACTGCGCATGTTTAACGATGGTATAAATAATGACCCCCGTAAAAGCGATCACGATGAGCCAGACATAGGTGTGCATGTTCCGTTCCCTGCGGAATAGCTGGGTTCCCAGCAGATAGAACCCCACAACGAACCAGAGCCTGGAGGCAAACAGTTTAAAAGAGACCTGTGGATCGGTACTGGTCATACTGGCGATGAACATCCATGCCAGATAGAAGTAGACGGCCAGGGTCACCGGGTGGCGAAGCACCCGGATATCGATCCGGTCGCCCATCAGATACTTCAGCAAATACAATAGCAACAGCCCTGCCAGCAGAGGTTCGGTGGGCAGAAACATATCAATGGAAAGACCCTCCACCAGCTCGCTTAAAGGGATCGATATGGGAACAAAGAAAACGATGGCCAGCAGGAATTTATCGACCGAAACGATGGCCAGAGCGATGAACAGAATCACGACCGGCACCAGGGGGAGATAGAAAATCTCAAAGTAGACCATAATGGCATTCAGTGCCACAAATGACCCCAGTATCCCCCACAGGATTACTTTCGGATATCGTTCCCGGATACCTGCGATCATTCTTCCTCCTTCAAAAATGCCATACGGTTGCGAATGTTGTCGATCACAATGAGCACGATCAGGGCCAGCAATAAGGCAGAGAACGTGGAAACAATCACGATCAGTGATTTTTTGGGATAGGCTTTCTTCTCAGGCGGGTACGCCTCTTCCACCACAAACTTATGTGGCAGGGCCTGTTCATATTCCAGCCTTGCCTCCTTGTAGCGAAGCCGCAGGTTTGTCACCAGCGAGGCCTCATTTCTCACCAGGGTATACAGGGAAACATAGGTAGCCCAGTCATCGGCCAGGGCCTTAACCATATCCACCAGCACCTCTTCACCTGTCCGGCCCTGAATCATCCCGGTAAGCTGATTGCTGACCATATTAAGGGAATCCTTTAACTCTTTCAGCCTTGCCTCGGAATCCCATAACTCCTTCTCTACCAATCCCATGGCCTCTAAGGTCCTGACCTTTTTCATGCGATTGTAAACCGTATCGACCAGATCCGAGATATTGTTGGCGATTTGAGCCGCCATCTCCGGATCCTTGTCCATCACGGAGATTTCCACCGACATGAATTCGGTCAGCCTGAAATTGATATTGGAGCGGTACTGTTCGTACAGCTCCGTCCTGGGATATCTGCCACCGGGGTCGATCTCATAATGCTCCATCAGGTTATACTTTTCGATGATCCTGGTCCGGACCGGTTCGGAATTCAGCACCTGCAGCAACTGCTCCGCCTCCTCCTCCTCGCCGAAGCCATAGACATTGTCGCCCGACCAGCGGTTTACCAGCAATTCCTTCGATACATTGGTGTTTGTTGCAGGGAACATGATCACATTGGCCTCGTACATCGGAGTGATCAAAAGTGATACCGCAATGGAGGCAATTCCGGTAAGAAATCCAACCAAAAGCAGCACTACCCGCTTGTTCCAGATGTATATCAGCAGATCAACTGAATTGAAATTGTACCCGGATTTCTGATTTGTTGCCATGTTGTTGTTTGTTGTTTATAAAGCGTTCACCCTGATCAGAAAGTAATTCTTCTTTCCTTTCTGAACCAGCAGATATTTTTTATGAATGAAATCATCCCTGGTGATCCGGTATCCCGGATCTGATATTTTCTGTTTATTGATACTCAGACCACCCCCGCTGACCATCCTGCGGGCCTCCCCCCTGGAGGAGAACACCCGGGTGTCTTCTGCCAGAAGCTCAAGAATATCCCTCTCTATCTCCGACGATGCGATTTCGAACTGCGGTACTCCTTCAAAAACGGAGAGGAAAACCGATTCGGGCAACCTTTTCAGTGATTCCGTGGTGCCCTTTCCGAACAGGATGCCAGAAGCTTCCAATGCGATTTCCAAATCTTCTTTCGAATGGACCATCACGGTCACCTCCCCGGCCAAACGTTTTTGCATGATCCGCTGGTGGGGCGCTTCGGCGTGTTTCCCGGAAAGAGACTCAATCTCTTCCCTCGAAAGCATAGTGAAAATCTTCAGGTACTTTTCAGCATCTTCGTCGGATACATTCAGCCAGAACTGATAGAACTTATATGGAGAGGTCCGCTCCGGATCGAGCCACACATTTCCATCTTCGGTTTTTCCAAACTTTCCCCCGTCCGATTTGGTAATCAGCGGACAGGTGAGGGCGAATGCCTCCCCTCCCTCGATCCTTCTGATCAGCTCTGTTCCGGTTACAATGTTGCCCCACTGGTCCGATCCTCCCATTTGGAGCCTGCAGCCATACTTCCGGTACAACACCAGGAAATCATACCCCTGGACCAGCTGATAGGTAAATTCCGTAAAGGACATGCCCGATTTGCTCTCCGCACCGAGCCGTTTCTTCACTGAGTCCTTGCCCATCATGTAGTTCACCGTAATATGCTTGCCGATATCACGGATAAACCCCAAAAAGGAGTATTCCTTCATCCAGTCGTAATTGTTGACCATCATCGCCCGGTTGGGCTGATCGGTATCAAAATCGAGGAACCTGGCAATCTGACGCTTTAGGGCCTCCTGGTTGCTCCTCAACGTGGATTCGTCCAACAGGTTACGCTCCTGAGATTTTCCGCTGGGATCTCCGATCATCCCGGTGGCACCCCCTACCAGGGCAATGGGACGGTGGCCTGCATTTTGCAGATGCCTGAGCATCATCACACCCACCAGGTGGCCGATATGGAGCGAGTCAGCCGTCGGATCGATCCCCACGTAGGCAGAAACCATCTGCTTCTCCAGCAACTCTTCAGTTCCCGGCATCATATCGTGGATCATTCCCCTCCACCTGAGTTCTTCGACAAAATTCATCTGCATGCTGCAATCACATATTTACCTCCAGCGTATCATCCCTCCTTTTCTTCCTGGGCACATACTGTTTCCACTCCTCCCGCTTCAGATAAGGGAAAACCGCAGGAGCCAGCGCGGAAAGTGGTTTATAAAGAAGCGATCCTTCTATATGCTCCGGCTTGATGATCTGACGCTCTGCATTTACCTCGTTGACAGGCCAGAGGATGATACTGATCACAAAGGCAGTGACCAGTACTCCGAAGGCCATTCCCAGAAGCCGGTTCACAAAACTGAGCGCCACCGCGTTAATCAGCCTTTCCACCAGATAAGCCACCAGGTGAACCACCAGAACGATCAGTACAAATGCCACCGTAAATGCGATCACATTCAGATACTCCGGGGCAATATCAAACAGCGAGTCGAGCATGGAGGCGACCAGCGGCCTGAACTGCATGGCACCGAGAATCCCCAGCAGCAGAGCTGCAAGGGAGGCGATCATATGGATCAATCCCTTTTTGAATCCCCGGTAAAGGGCAAACAGCAGAGGAATGATAAATATCAGATCGAGGAAATTCATCCCAATGGCATAAAATGCCACAAATTAACGCAAAACTTTGGAAAAAAAAGCAGATATTTAATAGCAATGGAAATCAGAAAATTCAGATCCACCTACGATCTGGAACTTATTCCGGCATCTCATGAAGGGATCGCGCTGGGTGACCTGGTGTGGGACCCTGTCTTCGGTCCTCCCGAATTCTCCCGAAAAGGGATGCCGAATACCATTTATACCGCATTTCTCGATGCAGGACTGATCAACCAGAAGTTGTGGGAACAGTTCAGGAAGGAGATCAGGGAAACCCCTGTGACCGATGCATTACTGGCCTCCCGTACCGTGGATGTCAACGTGGAGTTCGTCAATGAACTCCAGCATCCGCAGATCGGGCTGATCACCGGTGATTTCCTGGTGGAACAGCTGAGTAAGTTCACTTTCAGTGATATACAGATGCGGGCCATGAATGATCTGATGCGGATCAAGATCGACCAGTTCCTGGAACAGATGCGGGCCACCCGCTGGAAAGAATACGACGGCCGCATCAGGCGTGTTTTCATGATCACCGAGCTCTATTATGGGACTATCCGTATGGTGGTGGAGAAAAAATTCAGTTTGAAACTGGATGCCATCCTCCAGCGGACCCGTCTCGAGGCTCTCAGCAGGTCGGAAGGAAGCCATGCAGTGGAATACGAGTTTTCTCATGGCAATGTCCCCTTCGCCATGCGTACCGAACGGGTACGCACCTTCAATGGATAGGTTCACCCTTCCCCAGTAGTTCCCAACTGCCTTTAAGTAACTGCGGATAACGGCGGTCATCCGGGCGCTCGCCGGATCAGGAAAGCAGCAGATCAGGAAAGCAGCAGATCAGGAATCTCGTTCAGACGGTTCACCCTGAAATAGCGGTCGGCCAGTGGCTCCGATTCCACCTCCTCGTGTGCCCAGGTGGTATGAAACGGAATATAGACAGCCCACGATCCCAGGTTCAGGGGAGGAATGATGTCCGACCTGAGGGAATTACCGATCATCAGGAAGTCGCATGGCTGAATATCCAGGTGACTGAGCAACTGAATGTAGTTTTGCTCCTCTTTATCGCTCATCACTTCTATATGATGAAAATAGGAGGAGATGCTGGAGCGTTTCATCTTTCTTTCCTGGTCCAGCAGATCCCCTTTGGTAGCCACGATCAGTCTGTAGTGCGGGGCCAGCTGTTCCAGAACGGGCTTGACATCCTCCAGCAGTTCAATGGGACGTTGCAACATCTCCTTGCCGATCTTTAATAACTCCTGAAGGGTGCGGGTGGTGACCGTCCCGGAGGTCAGCTGGATAGCAGATTCTACCATCGAGAGGGTAAAAGACTTTATCCCGTATCCATACAATGGCAAATTGGTGATTTCGGTCTGGAAT
Source organism: uncultured Bacteroides sp. (assembly GCA_964604655.1). Classification (GTDB taxonomy): domain Bacteria; phylum Bacteroidota; class Bacteroidia; order Bacteroidales. Next base: position 81,015 of record CAZRZY010000003.1, read on the forward strand.
AGCCGTGCAGCCGGATCCTGGTCCAGGTTATAGGGTTCCAGGAGAGCCATGAACCGTTGTTCGGCGTCGCGGTAGTATGGTTCATTCACCCAGAGGGTGTCGTCAGCATCGAAACCGATCACTTTAATGGTTTCTGGTATCACCGGCATGTATTTGGGCCAAAGGTAGTCAAACTCCCAAAAAACCCAGGTCCCTTGGAAAGATCTCCTCCAGTGAAACCGTCAGGCTTTGCATGGCAACGGCGGGACCATTCCCGGTTGTTTCCTTCTCATACAATCCCAGACCGGTCAGACGGCCGCTGATCGCCGATCCGGAATCGATATCCAGCGAAACGACCTCTCGGTTGGTGGCAGCCCTCCTCAGGCAAAGATCATTATCCAGAAAAGAGAAGTTCCGCTCATCACCTGCCTGTACAAATCGTTTCAGTTTTGCCACGGGAGTATGTCCATGGACTACCAGGTACCCATCCCACCGGACCGGATCTTGCTGAAAGAAGGCTTCCCTGACCCAGAGAAAGGAGTCGCCGGGATCGATATGACGATCCAGGATATATTGACTGAGTTCCCTGTGATCCCGGATGGAAAGCTGCTCCGTTAAAGGTATGGCGGGCGACACCCCGGCATGGGTACAGAGAATCTTCCGTTGCCCGTCGAAATGGATCACATGGTTCATTTTGAGGTTTCTGAAAAAGTCCAGGTAAACCGGATCCAGGTCCGACTGAAGACTGAAGAAACTGCTGGCGCCAAATGACTGCAGGGTGGCCTCCCCGCCGTTGTAATACCAGAGTTCAACCGGACCATGCCCATATCCCATATCATCCAGGGCGTTCAACATCATCATCTCATGGTTACCCATCAGGCAATGGACAGGGGTCTTCAGTTCCCTGATCCGGTCGACCACCTCCCGGGAAGCGGGCCCCCGGTCGATATAATCCCCCAGAAATACCAGTGCTTCCGGCTCTTTGGGCAGAACATGATCGAGCAACCGGTCCAACAACCTCACCTCTCCGTGAATATCCCCGATTATCCAGTAATTCTTCATCATCATTTTCTCATGGGCCCATAAGATATAAAAATTCTATTTTTACGCTATGCATCTTTCCGGAAGACAACGGTTCGGCCTGATCACTTTTGTTTTTTTGCTCATCGCTTCCATCCTTGTGACCTGGGAACCCTGGAAAAGTAACCGGGACATGCGGACCATTGCAATACCTGAATCCCCGCCCCTGAATATTCTACTGAAATGGGAAACCCTTCCGGAGGGTTATCCGGTCTCCTCCCATACCGACACGATACGTGTCCTGGAGGGTTTTGATATGGGATACAGTGAAGTATATGAACAGGCCTCCTGGGTAGTTTATGTGCTCACAAGGGAAGAAGTGGAAGAGGGATGGGTGTCCCGAACGGATGATTTCCGCAGTGATACTTCCCTGATCACCGGATCAGCCTCGCTGGATGATTACCGCGGTTCCGGATTCGACCGGGGACACCTGGCACCGGCCGGGGATATGAAGTGGAGTCAGATAGCTATGAGTGAATCATTCCTCCTTTCCAATATGAGTCCGCAGCTCCCAACCTTTAACAGAGGGGTGTGGAGGCGTCTGGAAGAACAGGTAAGGGACTGGGCAGTAGAAAAAGACAGCCTGTACGTGATCACGGGACCTGTATTCAACCTGGTGGAATCGGTCATTGGGGAGAATGAAGTGGGGGTTCCCGGCGCCTATTTCAAAGTCCTGGCCGATCTCTCCCCTCCCTCCCATTCATTCATCGCCTTTCTGCTCCCCCATGAGGGATCCTCCTCGGATCTGATGGAGTTTGCGATAACCGTGGATTCCCTGGAGCGCGTCACGGGGTACGATTTTTTCGCCCGTGCACCAAACCAGGAGGTGATCACATGGCTGGAATCCCGGATCCCAGAAGAAGAGTGGATGGAATAATATCAAATGAATGGAATAGTATGTCCGTGAGCCCCTACACCAAATATGAGTATATCGCTTTTTATGATCTCGATCATACCATACTGTCCGGCAACAGCGCCACTCACCTGGCAGAGGAGGCCAGGAACAGGGGAGTCATGAGCCCAAAACAATACCGTCATGCCCTCTATCTCTCGATTCTCTACAAACTGGGGGTCGGAGATCCATCCCGTATGATCATCCGGATGTTGTCCTGGCTCCGGGGGCTGTCCGAACCCATGGTTCATCAACTATGTCAGGAAGTCTTTCAGGAGGACCTGGAGAAGATCATTCGGCCCGAGATTCTCGATTCCCTGGAAATGCACCGTAAAGGTAAAGGTGCCAACGTATTGCTCTCTTCGGCCACCTCCCCCGTCTGCGGTCCTATCTCAGAGCACCTTCACCTGGATGATATGATCTGCACCTACCTGGAGACAGAGGATGGGAAGTTTACCGGCAGGATCGATGGAACCCTGGTATTCGGCCCGGAAAAAAAGAACCGTATGCTGTCATACTGCGCCCAATATGGTCATGATCCCCGGGAAGCATATTATTACGGGGATTCCATCGCAGACCAGTATGTGATGGATGCCGTAGGCTTTCCCGTGGCAGTCTCCCCCGACCGTAAACTGCTGAAAATTGCCCGTAGAAAAGAGTGGCCGGTCCTGGTGAATGACCGGTAACAGTATCGCCATTGTTGGCCGCCGGCCATTCAAATTCCCGTTCATCCCGTCAATTTTCCCTTTCATCCCGTCAATTTTCCTATTCAGCTATTTCTTTTTCCGTGGAAATAGTGTACTCCGTAGATTTGCTTGCAGAACCCATATCAAAATTGTCATGAAAACATTCATTTCCACGTTGATCATATGCACCGCTTCCCTGGCCATTCTCTCGGGACAGGCAAATTATAACCAGACCATCCGCGGCAGGGTGGTGGATGCGGTAACCGGATATCCGCTTCTGGGAGCCAATGTGATACTGCTTGATTCCGATCCCGTCATGGGGACCATAACAGACGGGAACGGCATATTCGTCCTGGATGAGGTACCTCTGGGCAGGCAGAGCATAGAGATCCGGTACATCGGATACTCCACCAGGGTCATTCCCAATCTGTTCATTTCTTCCGGAAAGGAGACCCAGGTGGAGGTACATCTGGAGGAGAATGCCCTCGACATGGAAGAGGTGGTGATACGGTACGAGAAACGAAAAGACAGGGCACAGAATGAGATGGCCCTGGTCAGCTCGCGCACCTTCTCGGTAGAGGAAACCGAGCGTTTCGCCGGAAGCCTTGGTGATCCGGCCCGTATGGTGGCCAACTATGCCGGAGTGATGACCCACAATGACTCCAGGAATGACATCATCATCCGCGGGAATTCCCCCATCGGCGTACTCTGGAGACTGGAAGGGGTGGAGATTCCCAATCCCAACCATTTCGGGGCACTGGGGACCACCGGAGGACCGGTCAGCATGGTCAACAACAACCTGCTGAGGAATTCCGATTTCCTTACCGGTGCGTTTCCCGCCGAGTTTGGAAATGCCACTTCAGGCGTGTTTGACCTGAATATGCGGTCCGGGAATTCGAATCACCACGAATTCCTTGGCCAGGTCGGATTCAACGGATTCGAAGCCGGTGCGGAGGGCCCCCTTTTCACTTCGGGGGGTACTCAGAAAGCCACCTACCTGGCTAACTATCGCTACTCCACACTGGGTCTCCTGAACAAGATCGGGTTCAGTGTAGGCACCGGCGACGCGGTACCGCAGTATCAGGATCTGACCTTCCTGATGGACATTCCGGGGACCGGACTGGGCAGATGGAAGGCATTCGGAATCTGGGGCACCAGTCAAATCGAACTGGGAAGGATACCGGGCGACACCGCTGCCAATTCGTACAATCCGAAAGGTACAGCCACCGATTTCGGCTCGGATCTGACGGTAATCGGACTTTCCAATACCTATTTCTTCCATCCGAAGGTGAGACTCAGGAGTACCCTTTCCTATCAGCGGACAGGGGCCGTCACCGTACTCGATTCCACCAGAAACAACGGGGAGGTAGTGAAACCCTTTGTCCGGAACAACGGCCTGGAGAATAAATTCTCTTTCTCCACCCAGCTCCGCCATAAGCTCAGTTCCAGGGATAATTACAATCTGGGGGTGATCGTCGACCGGTTCGATATCCGGTACGCCGACAGCATCAACCTTCCCGAGTACGAAGGATTTATCACCACCAACGATGCAGAAGGTCAGCTGGGTATGATCAGGGCATACGGCCAATGGCACCACTCATTCAGCAACCAACTCAGCGGCTACGCGGGGATCCATCTTCAGTACTTCGACCTGAACGGGGAGATTGCCTATGAACCGCGTCTGGCCGCGACATGGAAGCCGGGTACCAGGGGAACCCTCAGCCTTGGGTATGGACTTCACAGCCAGATCCAGCCAAAGTCGGTTTACTTCTATAAAACCTATGATGAAGAAAACGATAGTTACCACAACACCAACGAAGATCTGGGATTGACCAGGTCGCATCACCTGGTGCTGGGGTATGACCATGCCCTGGGCCGAAATTTCCGGATCAAAACGGAAACCTATTACCAACATCTGTTCAACGTTCCGGTCAGCGAGTCTTTCGGGGAGTTTTCCCTGGTAAATGCAGGAGATTTCTTCGCGATCAATAACGTGGATAGCTTAATAAATGAAGGAACCGGCCGGAACTACGGAATTGAACTGACAGTGGAGAAATTCCTCAGCAAAGGTTACTACTTCCTGCTCACCACCTCCCTGTTCGACTCGAAATACAAAGGAGGAGACGGGATCACCAGGAATACGGCATTCAATGGCAATTATGTATTCAATCTCCTGGCAGGATACGAAAGGAAAATAGGGAAAAAGACCTACCTTACCGTAGATTTTAAGGGGGTACTGGCAGGGGGCCGGCGGTATGTCCCCATCGATGTGGAAGCCTCCATGGAGCAGGGAGTGGAGGTGAGAGACTGGAGCATGGCTTTTGAGGACCGGTATGATGACTATTTCAGGACTGATCTCCGGCTGGGACTGAAAATCAACTACCGCCGGTTCAGCCAGGAATGGGCCATCGATTTCCAGAACCTGACCGGGTACCGGAGTCTCTTTATGGAAGGAATTGATCTTGGGACAGGGGAGGTTTATGAGGTATACCAGCAGGGATTTTATCCCATGTTCCTCTACAGGATCCAGTTTTAACCATTGAACATTATTATGCAGGTGCAACTGTTGACCAAGAAAGATCCTATTCATGTACTCCTGATCCTGATCGTTGTTTTTCTGACGTTGGGATCAGGAATCATCTGGCTGGGTGAAAGGCTTGATATCCGATTTCTTTTTTCCGCAGGCCATACGATCATCATTACCGGCGGCCTCTGGCTGATCTGCCGCACCTATGTGAAATTCCTCTGGCGAAAATACCCCTGGGAGAGTTACCCGCAAATCCATATCATTCTGGAGGTGACCGGGATCGGGGTACTCACCACCATTTACGGCAGCCTGCTTTATCTGGTGGAGATCAGGATCGGGGTCTTCGACCCGGTGGAAGGAATCTGGATACAGGCTATGATCACCCTGCTGATCACATACCTGATCACCGGCATACACGAGATGGTATTTTTTTACAACCAGTGGATCTACCATTTCTCCAAGTCGGTCAGGCTGGAAAAAGACAGTATCGAGGCAAAATATGAAACCCTGAAAACCCAGGTGAATCCCCATTTCCTTTTCAACACCCTGAACAGCCTTACGCATATGGTGGACGATCATCCCGGGGCGGTGGAGTATATCCGGAACCTCTCGGAATTTCTGCGCTACATGCTGAGCAGCAGGAACAAAGACCTGGTTTACCTGAAAGATGAATTGAAGGTACTCCGCCACTACCTGGAATTACAGCAGTCCAGGTTTCTGGATAACCTCCGGGTGGACTGGATGGTACCGGATAAATACCACCTGTACACGCTTCCCCCGCTTGCGCTGCAGATGCTGGTGGAGAACTGTATCAAACACAATGTAATCTCCAGTGAAAAACCCCTCACTATTACCATTGATGCAACCGATGAACAGCTGATGGTGAAGAATAATCTCCAGCGAAAAACCAGGGTCGATTCTACCGGTCAGGGCTTGCGCAACCTGGTGGAAAGGTATCGCTACTTTACATCAAAAGAGGTCCACATTCATGAAACAGACCGTGAATACACCGTTTCGATCCCCTTACTAATCATGGAGCTTTGAGCAAAAAAATGATGAAACGGACGCTGATCCTGTGAATCATGATTCGCACGCTGATCATTGAAGATGAAATCCCTGCCGCCATGCGCCTTCAGAAGTTACTGGAGGAGGTGGAACCTGAGATCAGGGTGGAGGCTTCCCTGGAGAGTGTTACAGCCTCACTCCGCTGGTTTTCCGAACACCCTCAGCCCGATTTACTGATGCTGGATATCCAGCTGGCCGATGGATTGAGCTTCGATATTTTCCGGGAGATCACGGTCGACTCCTTTGTCATCTTCACCACGGCCTATGATGAATACGCCATCAAGGCGTTCGAACTGAACAGTGTGGATTATCTCCTGAAACCGGTGGACCGTGAAAAACTGAAACGGTCTGTGGAAAAACTAAAAAAAATACGGGGAAATCATCACGGAATTGATATCGGTGCGATTGTGGAAGCCATGGACCGGGGCAGAAAAACTTACAAGGAGCGATTCGTGATCAATATGGGGTCCCGTATCAAATCGGTAGAGGCAGGCCAGATTGCCTATTTTTACACGCTGGAGAAAAATACCTTCCTCTGCACCGGACAGGATCGCCATTATCCGGTGGATCTTTCCCTCGACCGTCTGGAGGAGTTGCTGGACCCTTCGGAGTTCTTCAGGATCAGCAGACAATACATGGTCAGCTTCAGGTCCATTGAAAAGATCAGAATCCTTTCCAGGAGCAGGGTTGCCATACATACCCGTCCGGCCACCAGCGAGCCCCTGCTGGTAAGCACCGCACGCACCCACAGCTTCCGCCAGTGGCTGGATCGCTGATCCGTCCAAACCCTTCTTCACTGGAACGGTAACCCGAATTTTCTTAACTTATAGAATTCGAAAAAACACCTCACCAATGAAATCAATGATCATAGCAGTTTCTGCATGCATTTTACCGCTCCTCTGTGAGCATTCAGGGTTGAGCGGACAAACCCCCGGCAAACTGGTCCTGGAAAAGATCCTGGAACCGGTCGAAAATGCTTTCACGATCCTGAAGCCCAGGGGATGGATCGCCGAGGGAGGCATCACCCGATGGGATCCGGTCTCCTCCGGGGGAGCGGCCAATGCCATTGAGGCCAAGATCGATTTCACCCTGAAAAGCGACCGGGAAGGACGAGTGATGATCCACTGGCTGCCCGATATCTATTTTGTGGATCTGGCCGGATCATACGTGGCGGGGATGTTTCCTGAAGGCAGCACCTACAATGGAATGCCCGTGCTGCGCAAACTGACGGCCAATATCTATCTCAGCCAGTACCTTTCCCCCACCCTTCATCAGTGCACCGAACTGACCCAGTTGGATTCGCGGGACCTGCCGGAGATTGTTCAACTCTGCCGGAAACTCGATCCTGTAAAGGAGATGGGCAGCCAGTATTCGGCCACCGTGATCGATTATCGCTACAGGGAGAATGGAACCACTTTCCGGGAACGCGCCTTTACAATTATTCAGGATATGGGCCCCTATACTGCCGGTATGTGGAAGAACCGGAGCACGGTAGTGGTCAGGGCCCCTGAGAGTTCGTTCACCCGTTGGGAGCCGCTGTTCAGGGAAATTGGTGAATCGGTAGTACTCCATCCGAAATGGATCGAAGGGGAACTCAAAGGTCAGATGCAAAGAGGCAGTACGATGATCCGGACCATGGAAGATATTCACCGCATCGGCGAGCAGATGCAGAAAGGGCATGCAGAGACCAATGCGCAGATCAACCACCAGGCCTACCTGACCCTGACAGACCAGGAGGAGTATCTGAATCCCCACACCGGTAAAGTGGAGCGGGGCACTAATCAGTGGGATCACCGCTGGGTGGATGATCTGGGTAATGTGATCTACACCGACAACGCCGAGTACAATCCCAACTATGACCTGGAGCTTCAGATGGACGGATTCAAAAAAAGCAAGGTTTTCAAAAAACAGCCGGCTCCCTGAACGGATGGAGGACCGGTGGCAGTGTGCTGCCAACCGGGGATTGATGCGATAGGGCGCCTCCTGGGCCGACAAGTACGACCTCAGTTCACTCCGCCTGCTTGGCTCGGTGGGAGAACCCATCCATCCTGAGGAATAGGGACTTTCATTTATCGGCTGATGAGGGAGCTCTGTGCGATGAATTTTATACCTTAGAGGATCCTAATTCCAATCATCCCATATGCATATCATCGAATTATCGGGAGTCACCAAAACGTTTGGTTCGGTGGTAGCCGTAGATGACCTGTCACTAATAGTGCCCAGGGGCAGCATCTATGGATTTATCGGCCCCAACGGATCCGGGAAGACCACCACCATCCGAATGATCATGAAGATCATGTACCCCGACCATGGCCAGCTTCTTATTAACGGCCGTGAACATGATTCGCGCAGGCTCAGCAATGTCGGTTACCTCCCCGAGGACCGGGGTCTCTACAAAAAAATGAAATTGGGTGAACTTCTTCAGTTCCACGGCGAGCTCAATGATGGTTCCGATCTCCCCAACCGGATCGATTACTGGCTGAAAAAGCTGGACCTGATGGATTACAAGCAGAAGAAAGTAGAAACCCTGAGTAAAGGTATGCGCCAGAAGCTTCAGTTCATCACCACCGTACTCCACCAGCCGGAACTGATCATCCTCGATGAGCCGTTCAGCGGACTCGATCCGGTGAACGCGGATATCATGAGGAATGTCATCCTGGACCTTCAGCAGCACGGGGCCACCATCATTTTCAGTACACACGATATGGCCATGGCTGAAAAGATGTGCGACTACATCTTTATGATCTACAAGGGTGAGAAGGTTCTGGACGGAACACTGGGAAACATCCAGGACCAGTATGGAAACGACACCATCCGTGTCCAGACCGAAATGGGTTCTGCTGCTCTTCAGGGAATGAAGGGTATCGAAAAAGTCAATGATTTCGGGAAAATGCAGGAGCTTCGACTGGAATCAGAAGCAGATCCGCAGAAAATCCTTGCTGAACTACTGAAAATTACACGGATCTCTCAATTCGAGATCACCAAACCGTCCCTGAACGATATATTCATCAGGATTGCAGCACCCGAAAGAAAGGAGGTCAGCGATGCGTAAGATCTGGACACTCTTTAAAAGAGAATACCGGGCAGCCGTCCGGACCAAGAGCTTTATTATCAGCCTGATTCTGGTACCCATCCTGATGGGAGGCGGATTTGTCGCCGTGATTATCATGGAAAACCGCCAGGACACCGTTGATAAGCAATTTGTGGTGATGGACCACTCGGGACTGATGAAAGAGGCCTTGGAGGAAGCGGTCGATCAAAGGAATACCAGAGAGATCTTTCATTCCTACACCGGCGAGCAAACCGAACCGGCCTACCTGGTGGAATTCGTTGAACCCGAACCCCGGGAGTTGCCCAACCAACAACTGGAGCTTTCCAACCGGGTGAAATCGGGAGAACTTCATGCTTTCATAGAGATCGGTCCCGATATTCTTTACCCTGCCGGAGAGGGTAACGAAGCCTATTTAAGATATTATTCGGAGCACGCTTTCAATGATCAAAACCGTTACTGGTTTCAGAATGTGGTCAACAACACCCTTCGGACCATGCGTGCACGGGATCTGAAACTGGAAGAGGAACAGGCCGAAAATCTCTTGTGGTGGATCGATGTGGAAGGTATGGGCCTGGTAACGGTCGATAAAAAGACCGGGGAGCAGCAGGAGGCGGAACGGACCAACGAATTGCAGACATTTCTGGTTCCCTATGTCCTACTGATACTGATGTTTATGCTGGTGATGATGGGCGCCATTCCCCAGTTAACCACCGTTATGGAAGAGAAAAACGAGAAAATTGCAGAAGTACTGCTCGGCACCATCACCCCGTTTCAGTTCATGATGGGGAAAGTCCTTGGCGGTATTGGTGTCTCCCTGACCACCGCCACCATTTATGTGGTTGCCGGTGTCCTGACCCTCACCTACCTGGGGGTGGACTCTGTGATCCCCTATGAAGTCCTTCCCTGGTTCTTCGTTTATACGGTTCTTTTCATACTCATGGTCGGTTCCGGGATGGCTGCACTCGGAGCCACCTGCAATGACAGCAAGGATGCACAGTCCCTTACTTTCCCGGGGATCCTGCCGGCTATCATCCCCATGTTCCTGATCGCACCCGTGCTGCAAGACCCGACCGGACCGCTGGCTACCACTCTGGCACTGATCCCTCCCTTCACACCTACCATGATGGTGATCCGGATGGCGTCCCCGGTTACCATTCCGTTCTGGCAGCCTGTGGCGGGGTTGATCCTGGTGATCCTTTTCACCCTTTTCACCATCTGGATCGGGGCCCGGGTCTTCCGGACCGCTATTCTTATCCAGGGTCAGAAACCGACCCTTCAGAACCTGTTTAAATACGCCTTCAAAAGCTAGCGAAAAACCTTTGGGAAGAGCATTCCGGTATTCTTCCTATAGTGAAGGTAATCCTGTCCAAACTCTTTTATAAGAATACGTTCTTCGTATCTGGAAATGGTATAGTAGAAACCCAGGATCACGAACCATAAGAGTGCTGAGAATATGGAAAGGGTGGAAAGGATGGCTCCCAGGTAGAATAAAAGAGCCCCTGTGTAAATGGGATGCCTTACATGGCGAAAGACTCCCGATGTGATAACTCCCGGTGCACTTCTTTGGACACCGAATACGGCTTTCATTCCTCTGGATGCCAGCCATCCCCCGGCTGCAAAAACCACCAGTGCAACCGGCATGCGGACAGCATTAGGGATGACTTCGGTAAGCGCTGTGGAGTATTTGAAAATGAAGGAATCGGCGATCCAGATGGCCATGAAAATAAAAAAAAGAATCAGCTGCCCGGTATCTCCCCACCGGTGTTCTCCTGTGAGATGGGGTTGGTTGTGGTGCTTTTTCGGTTCCATTGCTGTGGCAGTTACCCTGCTGGATCAGATCAACGCCTGCCGATCTTCAGGTACTCCTTCAGGTGCTTAAATCCTTCGGCATAGCTGATCCTTGGCTGATATCCCAGGATTTCCCTGGCGTTGGAAATATCGAACCAGTGATTGGTGCAAAGTTCTTTGATGGAGAAACGTGTCATAAAGGGCTCCGTTTTCAGATTCAGTTTCCGGTGAAAACATTCAGACATGCCCGCAGCAAAAAGTGCGGCCCTCTCGGGGATCTTCTTCTGCACCGGCTCATGACCGGCAATCTGAATGATCGAGTTAACGAAATCCCATACTCTGGCAGGTTCACCATTGGTGATGAAAAAATTCCTTCCCGCGGCTTCCGGTTTAGACTCCAGGGCTTCTGCAGCCAGCATGAGCGCATCGATCATGTTATCGATGTAGGTGGTATCAATAAAGTGCTCCCGGTCTCCTATTCTTCGCAACCTTCCGGTGGCTGCCCGTTTCAGGACACCCGGGACCAGGTGGGAATCATATGGACCCCATACCAGGTGCGGTCTCAGAGAGATGGTTTTAAGCTGATCCGAATTCGCCTCGTTGATTAGCTGCTCTGCCAGGGCTTTTGTCGCTGAATAATGAGATCCATGGCTTTCCGGATAGGAATAGGATTCATCGATCCCTTCCAGGTCCGATCCGTCGAATACGACCCCGGATGAGCTGGTAAACACAATCCCCCTGACTCCCTGACGCTGACAGGCTTTAATCACGTTCTCGGTACCTGCTACGTTTACTGAATAATAGTCATCATAGTCCCCCCAGATACCCACTTTCGCAGCCAGATGAAATACCATATCCATGTTCCTGACAGCGGCTTCGAGGGCGTCGTAATCACGGATGTCAGCCTGTATGCTGTTGATGCCGAGAGCCCAGTGAAGCGGATACTCTCTGCGGGAATAACTCATCACCTTATGGCCGTCAGCGATCAGCCGTTTGATAAGGGCCATCCCCATAAAACCGCCGCCGCCTGTAACAAGTACATTCATGCCTACATATTCGCAAAGCAAAAATACACATTCTGCGAAAAATCAAGGGGTTTCTCTTCCGAACAATTATCGAGCGGAAAATATTTTTACATTGCATAGGAATGGAACGGAATTTATCCAATCGGAATACTCATTGGCTTCTTATCTCTATCATCACCTTAAGTGGTGTTTTTTATCCGTCACATAGTCAGCATCAGTATGATCGATATAACAGCCTTGATGTTCTCAGCTACAGGTTTGAACTCGACCTGAATGACAGCTCCGATATGATCCGGGCAGCGGCGACCCTCATTGTTCATTTTAAACAGCCGCTAGACAGTTTTCGGCTGGATCTTGCAAGTCACCGGGAGAACGGGAAAGGAATGACTGTGACCGGTGTGACCGAAAAAGACAGACCCATCCTCTACAGGCATGACAATGATCAGCTGATTATCCGTACTTTCAAAGCACCCTTTTCGCCCGAAGCTGTAGGGATTTTTAAGATCTATTACCGCGGGATCCCTTCGGACGGGTTGATCATCTCCACCAACCAATTCGGCGACCGCACCTTTTTTGGCGATAACTGGCCCAACAGGGCCCATCACTGGCTGCCGGTGGTAGATCATCCCTCCGATAAAGCTTATGTTGAATTTTTAGTAGAAGCACCTCTACATTATCAAATAGTATCCAACGGATTACGAATAGGCGGTTACCATATGGACCAGAGGGTTTTCTCTCATTGGAGATCCTTCAGGCCGCTCCCTGCAAAATTGATGGTCATCGGCGTGAGTCCATTCGCGGTGGACCGGTTTGAAAGCTCATCCGGAGTTCCTCTTTCATCCTGGGTGTTTCCCCAAAACCGGGAAAATGGTTTTTACGATTACCGGATTGCCGAGAGGCCGGTGAGGTTCTTTGAAGGGTATATCGCACCGTTTCCCTACAGCAAGCTGGCCAATGTACAGTCGAGAACGATTTACGGCGGCATGGAGAATGCCAGTTGCATTTTTTACAGGGAGGGATCGGTAACAGGCAGGCGTGAAAATGAATCTCTTTTTGCCCATGAAATTGCTCATCAGTGGTTCGGGGACGCGGTTACAGAGGGAAACTGGAATCATATATGGCTCAGTGAAGGGTTCGCCACCTACTTTACGGATCTCTACCTCGAATACACCTACGGTACGGAGAGGTTCCTGGAATCGCTGCAGGATGAGAGGTCGCAGGTGATCAGGTATTCTTACAAAAGACTGGCCCCGGTAGTGGATTCCACACCTGAAGTATCGAGAGAGTTGCTAAGTCCGAACTCCTATGAAAAGGGAGCCTGGGTACTCCACATGCTTCGCCGGGAATTGGGCGATTCTCTTTTTCGGAAGAGCATCCGCTCTTATTACAGAAATTACCGTCATGGCAACGCTCTTACGGAAGATTTTACCCGAACGGTAAGGGAGGTCTCGGGCCGGGACCTGGATCCGTTCTTTTATCAATGGCTTTTCGAACCGGGGCACCCGCTTATCTCGGCCCAATGGAGCTCCAGAGGGAAAGCGGTGGAGCTGGTGATCCGTCAGCAACAGCAACTTCCCATTCCCCTGTTTAAGTTCCCCCTGGAGATCGAATGGAACCACAAAAAGGGGGGGGTCCACAGGGAAACCATTCAGGTGAGTGAGCGGGAGCAACGGTACGCATTCACCCTCCCGTTCAGGCCCCATTCCCTCAAGCTGGATCCTGACTGCTGGCTGCTTTTTGAGCCTGACGGATCGTCACCTCCGGATAAAAGGCCGCGAAGGAGAACCAGTAGCCCATAAACGACCTGGCATGAGGCAACCGTGCTCCCTCCCGCGGACCTGAGACCGCATTTCCAAAAATGTCCCAACGATTACCTTCCTGATCGGACATGACCACCGGGAACTGATCCTGAACTGGAGAATAGTTCAGAGGCGTTCCATCACCAGGATCCCGGAGAAAAGAGACCGCATAGCCTTCCGACCGGTTCCCGATCACTACGATCTCAATATCGCCCAAACGTTCTTCGATCACGGTAACCTGAAAATCGAAAACCGAAAGGGGGTAAACTCTTGCAATTCCAGAGAGTACCACTCCATGCACTCTCGCCTTGTTTGGAAGCCTGCTATCTTCGTTGGCCAACGGAAAGATCAGGTAATCATCATTGGTCCGGTAGTTTCCATAGGGATAGCGGCCGTAATCCCTTCTGTATCCGGTATTCTCCGATACCACCCTGGTGGATGGGTACATCTCCTTCCAATCTTGCCAGGTGGTTTCCACCAGCGGAAACGTTTCCACTTCTGTCCCGGCCAGAGTACCGTTCACACAATCCATCCTGATCTGAGACCAGTTACTGTCGGTATTCCGGTCATATGGGATCAGGTTGGAATTGTAGAGTAAACCCGAGACCCCGAATGTCGTGGTACTGCCATTCACATCCCTGCCCCATCCGATTCCGGTGCCGGTCAACGGGCAATAGGTCACTGCTATGTTCACATCCCCCACCCGGTCATTAATGATCTCGTGCCAGTCGAGCACCGAATGCGGATACGCCCTGGCATCGTCCCCATTCACATATCCCAGGACCAGATCATCATCCTTCAGATAATCAGCTTTACCCGGCTGAACGAATTCCGGTTCGGTAAGTGCGGGGATCCCGTCCTTCCCCGGACCTCCGTCAAATACCTCAGAGCGCGGAATAAGCCATTCATTGCTATTCCTGCCGCCTGACCCGTCTCCGTTCCCGCTGCCGTTCCCGCCTAAATTCTCTTCACAACCAAGGATCATCAGAGATCCAATGACTATTGCCCACCCATTTTTAGCTTTCATAACTGATATCTGTTTTCTGTGTTAGTCTCATTTTTACCCAATGCATGATAAAGTCCCACCTGAAACCTGAAGGTAGGCGTGAGTTGTATACCTTCCACCCTGCTGAAGAGAGGGATCTCCGGTACCAGTTGGAGGATCGTATTGGTCCGGATGTGCCAGCTCACTGCAGGAATGAGATTGATCCACTCTCCGCCCGTATTATCGAGTACCATGCCATTCACCCGGTCCTCCATTGCATATCGGAATCTGAACGAAAGAGAAGAAGCGACCACCCTGTTCCTCACGAGAAACTGATCCCCCGCTCCCAGATACACTTGAAACGAATGACCGAACCTGTAGGTCTGCGATCCCAGGTAATCCGGATTCGTTCCATTGAACCTTCCAACAACCCGGGCACTATAGGTGGCAGTAGGCCTCTCTTTAAACTGTCTGATCAGCAGGCCCCAGGTAATCAGGTCCCATGAATTGCTTCCCGGTTGAAGGTCCGCATTGAGGGTGATCCCCCGTCCATCAGTCAGATCAGATCTCCCCAGAGGTATCTTTGGTCCCGCACCCAACTGAAACTCCGTTCCTTTTTCGGCAAAGCTGGATAAGACCATCTTGCCGATGATCACTGCATCGCCGATACCTCTTGTCTGTACCAGGTTGGCTGTCTCCTCATAAACAACTCTCCGGTCCTGCTGCACAAAGGTGAAAAGGGCGTCTACAGCAAAACGGCCTGAAATAGAGTATCCGGTTTTAAAAAGCAGGGAATGGGTAAGCCGCTTTCGTGAATCACCCTCATAAATCTCCCTTTCCTGCTTGAGTGTAGAAAGATAGTTCAGATCATACCCCAGTTCGAACTGCCAGGTTCCGCGGGACGAGCCGGAAAATCCGATGTTCCCGGAAAGAGGCACTCCTCCCGAGCAGCAGGTCTGAGCATTCAGTCCGGCTCCGGAATCAGAGAAAAGAATCCCTGCAGACAAAACCAAACCACATAAAAACTTCACTGATCGCATGATCCCAATATTCACAGGTTCATGTGAAGCCATTCCGGGCTAAGCGGTTGTGGTGGGAGCTTAAATGTGTATCCGGTGAGTTAGTCGGACTAAACAGAGCAAACTTACAGCACTAAAACCTATTCCTTGAAAACTAGGTTGGCCGTACTTCGGTCCCGTCGTCGAACCGGGCGAACTTTCCCTCATCACGACCATGTACCGGGTCGGGTCTGGACCAGGGCCAGCCCCCGAATCGTGTCTGCTGGTAATCGATATAGGTCTCCTGGATCTCTTTTCTGGTATTCATCACAAACGGACCATAATTGGCCACCGGCTCAGCAATGGGCCTGGCCTGCAGAAAGAGATAGCGGCCTTTGCCAGGACCATTATGTACCTTTACCGGTCCGGCAGGCGGAAGTTCCGCCAGGTGTCCCGGCCTGATCTGAGTCTGCAGGATAGTAGTACGGTCCCCTTCAAAGAAGTAAAGGTTCCGGTTCACCTCCCCGTTCGCAGGGGGAATGGTCCAGGTAGCTCCTTTATCCATCTCAAAATACCAGATGGCCAGTTCATTTTCCGTGTCGGCTGCCCAGGAGTCAGGTGGAGGAGCAGGTGGCTGATGATTATCCAGCGGACCGGCAATCAACTCCAGCCTGGTTTCTCTGCTTTCTTCATCCCGGTAACTAACCCTGGGGATCTGTTCACTCCAGAGCATTGAAAAGTGGGGATCGACCATCTTGCTGAACTTTGGCAGATTCAGCCAGATCTGAAATAATTCCAGCGGATTGGGCTGGTCCGTCCGAAGGAGAGGGAACATCTCCGAGTGCTGAATCCCCTTCCCTGCCGTCATCCACTGCACATCGCCATCCCCGTAGCGACCTGCTCCTCCGAGGGAATCGGAGTGGTCAACCACCCCTCTCCTGACCACGGTCACCGTCTCAAAACCCCTGTGCGGATGTGCGGGGAATCCAGGCACAATGGTTCCATGGTACATCCGCCAACCGTCTTTTATCCGGAAATCATTTCCAATCGTTCGGCCCTCCAGAGAGACAGCAGGGCCAAGATCGTCATTACCATTAGGATATGCGTCTGCATGATAGACACAAAATAAAAACGGATCTCTGGTCTCCCAGGGAAAACCAAGTGGAGTTACTCTCATGGCAGGATTTTGGGAAATATACTAATTCTTCAGGAACCGGATTACCTGGTCGGACATTTTAAAATGGGTATACCGGCAGGAATGCTCGCCGGTAGCCTTTACCCCTTCCTCCGACACCTGGTAAGTACTCTGCTCCCCTGCTATGCGGGAGAAATAGATCTCATTCTCCTGGCCCTCCTGATCAATCATGATCACCTTTACCAGGTTTTCGTCGATAGCCGCATCAAGGCTCTGCAAACAAATCGGACAGAAAAAATCGATTCTTTCTCCATCTTCAAAATGAAATTCTGGATGTTTAATGCTTGTATAATTACCCACCTCGGGATGAAGCAACAACAAACCCTTCTCTCTCCGTCTGTTGCGGATCCTGAATACTATGTACTCTCCCACCCGTAAATGACCCCTGCAAAATGGACATATAAAATGATTATCCATAGTGATTTTTTAATGGTTTTTCAGACGATTACAAGTTACGAAACCATTGACATGAAGTCAATGAAACTTATTCCTTTTTAGATCCAACTCCCTTTGCCATAAAAATGAATACTATCCAATCAAACCTGGCCGTGCTGGTCGCCCCGGGAGCAGCCTGGGGACTGACCGAATTTATGGCCGGCATGGGTCTGGCCGGTTGCACCGGGACTTTATCCGGGGCCATCCTGACCAGGCTGGCCCTTTTCTGGATCTCCTTCGCATGGACCCTTACACGAAAAGTCGCTGCCGCGTTGATTGTCGTTGGCATAGCCATGTTGTTGAAATAGCTGAATACGTGGCTATTGCCTGTGCCACTCCACTACGGATCGGTACTGAATCCCATGTACGCATTAAGCGGAGGAGCAGCCACGGTTCCGGTGGATGCGCAACCGGGTCCCTATCGGGAGGCCTTTCAGACCATGGAAGATTCTCTTGCCAGTTCGGAAGGAAGGTGGCTCTTCACGGCCATTTCACGGCCCATCAGGACAGGCAGGCTCATCCGGCGTTACTGGATTCCATTTTCGGAAAAACGACAAATCCTGCAACGAATCCCGGATGAGTTGAACCCAGGGCTGGAAAAAGCAGGCTCCACCCTCACGGAAGATCTGTTTCTGGAGATCGAAGGCATCACCGCCACCTGACCCGGATCGGCATTCACCAGAAGACCAAACCTCTTTCCGACCTCTTCCACCCCGGTGAAAAAATCCACCGGCCAAATGGTCACCGGTTTTCTTTTACGCCGCATCCCCTCGATTCCGACCTCTTCGACTGATTTTAACAGAGGGGACATATATACACAATTCAGGTAGTGAAGGTCGTCCGGTAATTGAAACATATATTTCTGACAATGCATACTTTAAGGTTAATTAGTTGAGAATTGACTTGAATATACATTCCTTACCTTCGACCAGGATTGAATCGCAGCGAGCAGCCGTTAACCGATGTTTCAGAATCTCCTGATATTCCGCAGACCGGTACCAGTTTTCAAAATCCTCCCTGCTCTCAAACCGGATAAGAATGGCACGGGTGTACGGCCATTCACCCTCCAGGATTTCCGGACCACTATCCACTGCAGAGTAAGAACCTCGAAATCTGGCAAACACTTCCCCGGCCTTTTAGAGGTACTTCTGGTACTCGTCCGGATCGTCTATCCGGATATTGGCGATAAAATAACAGCTCATAGCTACAACTCCCTGATATAGAACTCCTTAAATCTTATCAGCAATTCGTCATTCCGATGCAGTTGCAGGGCGATATGACCTTTCGTTCCCACCTGACGGATCCTGTGGAGTTCGTCATCCAGCACTCCCGAGGCATCAAAATCGGCTACCTGTTTTCCGTTCACGATCGTTCGCACCAGCATCCCTTCACAGATAATCTCCAATCGGTTCCATGCTTCGGGATTCTCATCTGCATACACCAGACGGGTTTGTAAAGATGATGCCGGCGCCTGTTTTTCGGAGATTCTCCAGTCGGTCAATGAGGGGTAGATCCAGCGCTGAACCCCCATGGTCTCATCATAGATCAAACCTGTCCGCATGGGTTCGGGCGGATGAATATCCACCTGGGGTCCGTTGAGCCATCCCCCGTTCCTGGCAGTATCGGAATCATCATAACGGCTCCTGAACTGAACACCGCTATTCCCGTTGGAGGAGCGATATACCTGGAACTGCAACTTCAAATGAAAATCGCTGTACTCGCCTTCTTTCATCAGCCATACATAGCCATGATCACCTTCTCCCATGGAATTGCACAGGATGGATCCGCCGTCGACGGTCCAGTACTCCCTGTACCGGTCATCTTCCAGACAATGGACCGTCCATCCCTGAAGATCCTGACCGTTGAACAGGGAGACCCACTCCGACCTGGCTGAACCGCCAATAAAGAGAGCAAACAAATGGATAATTATCAAATTTGTCATTGAAGTGTCCTGTTTCAAATTCGCTTCAATTTACTAAGTTTATCGGTATGAAACGCTATCTCTGCCTTTTGATACTCCTGGCAGCTCTTCATGGAATATCATCAGAAGCCCAGTCCCAGCAGGTGCCTTTCCGGCGAGGCGTGAACCTTACCAACTGGTTCCAGGCTTCCGGTCCTCGCCAGATACAATTCATGAAGTACCTTAAATCTGATTTCACAAAGATACAGTCGCTTGGCTTCGACGTGATCAGGCTTCCCATCAATCTGCATTATATGACCGGTGGGGAGCCTGATTACATGCTGGATACCCTATTCCTGGGATTCCTTGACCAGGCGGTGGATTGGGCCGAGGAACTGGAGATGCATCTGATCCTGGACAATCATACGTTTGATCCTTCGGAATCCACAGTTCCGGAAGTCGGCATTATCCTCAAGAAAGTATGGAGCCAGATGGCAGACCATTTTAAAGATCGATCAGCATATCTCTGCTACGAAGTGTTAAATGAACCTCACGGAATCGATGACGCCATCTGGAACACCATTCAACAGGAGGTGATAGAGGAGATCCGCCTGCTGGATACCACCCATTATATCGTGGTCGGACCGGCCGGGTGGAACAGTTACAACAACCTGAAAAAGATGCCTCACTATACGGATAAGAAACTGATCTATACCTTTCACTTTTACGATCCGTTTCTGTTTACCCACCAGGGAGCCAGCTGGACGAATCCCTCCATGGAACCCCTGCGGGATATCCCGTTTCCCTGCGCGACAACGGAAATGCCTGCACTCCCGTCTGAATTGCAGGGAACATGGATCGAACACAATTACAACAATTATCAGAACGAAGGGACCATCGAAAAAGTGAAATCACTGATTGATATAGCAATAGCCTTCCGGGACCAGCGGAACGTCCCCATCTTTTGCGGGGAATTCGGAGTTTATCAGCCCAACAGCGACCCAGAAGAAAGGGTTTTCTGGTACGATGTGGTACAGGAGTATCTCGATTCCAACCGGATCGCATGGACCATGTGGGATTACCACGGCGGATTCGGCCTTTTCGAAAGGGGCAGCAACGGCATGTTCGAACACGACCTGAATATCTCGCTTCTGGAGGCACTTGATCTGGAGATCCCCGAGCAAACCGAATACACGGCCGCTCCTGATTCGACCGGTTTAATGATTTACGGAGATTATCTCTCCGGGCACATCCGGGATGCATCCTACTCCATTGGTGAACTTGATTATTACCATACCTCCTTCCCCAACAACGGGGAATATTGCATCCACTGGACAGGAGCAAGCCAGTATCACGCCATCGTCATGGACCTGAGGCCCAACCGCGACCTTTCTGTTCTGGTGAACAACGGGTTTGCACTGGACCTGATAGTCCGGGGCAGCGATCCGGAAATCTCATTCGACGTCCGGTTCGTTGACTCCAAGACGGATGATCCCTCTGATCTTCCCTGGAGGATGGGCGCCACAGTGAACGGATCGGTTACTTCGTTCGATGGGAAATGGCACCATCTTCACCTCCCTTTGACCAATTTCCGGGAAAAGGGAGCCTGGTACGACGGTACCTGGTACAATCCCGATAACCGCTTCAACTGGTCCGAAGTGGACCGGTTGGAGATCGTACCGGAAGCGAAGGCCCTGGGAGATGCCCATCTTTACTTCGACAATATTCATCTCACTGACCGGGACACCGCCACTGTCAGGCAGGATATCACCGGCCTTGAGTTTATCGCTCCTCCTTTTTCTCAGGCCGATATTTCTCTTCCGAAGGTGCAGATATATCCCAATCCAACCTCCGGGTATGTGGTGTTCCATACCGGATCCTCTCAACCGGTAAACATCAGACTATTGGACCCTGTCGGACGTGTAGTCCTCACACGTAGAGTACATCTCCGCCACCAGTTAGAACTGTCTTTTCTGCCCGATGGATTATACATTGCAAAATTCAGTAATGACTCCGGAGCGACGGACAGTTGTAAGCTCCTATTGCAATAAGGCTGAGACATCCGTTCCTTTATTTGGCAGAGAATCAGAATTCACCTAAATTTGATCCCGCTAATTTCGGCTCCATAGTTCAAGGGATAGAATAGCGGTTTCCTAAACCGTAGATCCAGGTTCGAGTCCTGGTGGAGCTACAAACACTCTCTGATAATCAATATCGATCCGTCACTGGTTTATTAAACGACTTTTAATTCATTAAAGGCCAAATATTTGTGGTCTTGTCTCTTTTTATAGGCAAGTATTTAATTCAAATTATCAATTCAATGATCTGAGTTAGATGCAGCGAATATTTAATTGCATTCTTCATCTCTTTAAATCTTAGATTAAGTAATAAATTTATAATCAGTTAAAAATTTCTTATATGCTTCTGGTACTAGTTGCCTCACCCCTTAAATATTTTCAGCGGAGATTCGGCGTGCCCTCATCAAAAAAGCTGACGGAAATCAAATCACATTTAATGATGTCCTTTTGTCATTGCTCCGATATAATCTTTTCTCAATGATGAGGGGTTCATTCTTGAAGTTTTCAATTATGTCGAAATAGTTGATCTTAATATTGTCGTTTTTTTACAATTTCTGTTATTGGAGTTGTTATATTTTTGACTTCAATAGTTAAAACAATCTAATACAGAAATTATGAAAATAACTGAAATTGCCCCGGATGTGTTTCGGTTTTCTATTTATGTGGAACCGATGAACCTTCTGTTCAATCATTTCCTGATCAATGATGAAGAGCCCATGCTGTATCATGCCGGTATGAAACAGATGTTTCCACTGTTGCGTGAAGCAGTGCAAAAAGTAATCGATCCGGCTCAATTAAGATGGATTGGCTTCAGCCATTTTGAAGTGGATGAGTGTGGAGCATTGAATGAATGGTTTCAGATCGCTCCAAATGCTCTTCCGGTATGCAGTGAGGCAGGAGCCCTCGTCAACATGAGTGATTATTCCAATAGACCCGCCCACGCTATGGCTGGTGATGATTTATTAATCACAGGGAAATATCGATATCGGTTTATAAGAACTCCTCATCTCCCGCATGGCTGGGATGCCGGTGTACTTTTCGAGGAAACCAATAAAACGCTTCTATGTTCAGACCTTTTTCACCAAAATGGAAACGTTGTTGAACTTACTAATAGCGATATCCTTTCTCTCCACAAGCAATCGCTTCTGGAATTTGAAAAGGGTCCTCTTATGGGGTATTCTCCATACACTAAACGAACAGGAGAAATGATTAAAAAGCTAGCTAAACTGGAACCAAATACCCTTGCAACAATGCACGGATCCTCATACAATGGTAATTGTA
>CAZRZY010000004.1:0-87333 GCA_964604655.1 uncultured Bacteroides sp.
ACTACAGCGATGTGGTCTCACTCTATGTAGGGGACAAGGTGAAATCAAAGATCGTGTTTGAGGCCAGTCATATCAGCTACCGGTTTAAAAGCGGCGATGTTGGATTGCATGATGTGAGTTTCACCGAACAGGCGGGCCGGCTGGTGGGGATTATGGGGGCGAGCGGTGCAGGTAAATCCACCTTGTTGAATGTGCTGAACGGAGCCAACAGGCCCTCCGAAGGTAAAGTACTGATCAATGGTTTAGATATCCATAGCGAAGATCCGAGTATCGAAGGGATGATCGGGTTTGTATCCCAGGATGACCTGTTGATCGAGGAGCTGACGGTCTACCAGAACCTCTATTACAATGCACGGCTCTGTTTTGATAATTATACGGAGGAGCAGTTAGTGGAGGCGGTCCACCGGGTTCTCAGGAATCTGGGTCTGTTCGAAATCAGGGATATACAGGTGGGGACTCCCCTGAACAAAAAGATCAGCGGCGGACAGCGAAAACGGCTGAATATCGCACTCGAACTGATTCGGGAGCCTGCCGTACTTTTCCTGGACGAACCTACCTCGGGACTTTCAAGCAGGGACAGCGAAAACATACTGGACCTGCTGAAAGAACTCACCTTTAAAGGCAAACTGGTATTCGTGGTGATCCACCAGCCATCCTCCGCCATTTTCAAAATGTTCGACCGGCTTCTGATCCTCGATACCGGAGGCTATTTGATCTACAATGGGAATCCCATCGATTCCATCATGTATTTCAAATCGAAGGTACAGGCAGCCGACTGGAACGAGAGTGAATGTCCCACCTGCGGAAATGTGAACCCGGAGCAGGTGTTCAATATTGTGGAGACCAGTGTACTGGATGAATTTGGGAAACTGACCCATACACGGAAAATCTCTCCACGGGAATGGAGTGAACACTTCAGACAGCAATACCGGGAAGCAAGAAAGGCCAGTGCCAGAAGGGAGGATCTGCCCGAGATCTCATTCAAGGTTCCAGGCAAGCTGAAACAGTTCGGGGTCTTTTTCCGAAGAGATGTATTGAAGAAACTGAGCGACATCCAGTACCTGGTAGTGAATTTCCTGGAAGCTCCACTGCTGGCATTTCTACTGTCATTTATCGTACGGTATTTCGATCCGGATGAGTTTAACCAGGTCGGTTATACGCTTGCCGAGAACAACAATCTGCCCGTTTACATTTTCATGTCGGTGATCGTAGCGATCTTCATGGGGCTGACCGTCAGTGCGGAGGAGATCATCAAGGACCGTAAAATCCTGAAAAGGGAGGCCTTTTTGGACCTCAGCCGTTCCAGCTATCTGCTTTCCAAGGTGGCGGTACAGTTTATGCTTTCAGCCATTCAGGCCTTTACCTTCGTACTTATCGGGAACACTATCATGGAGATCCGCGGCATGTATCTGGAATACTGGATCGTACTGTTCTCCTCATGGGCCATGGCCAATGTGATGGGACTATTGATCTCTGATAGCTTCAAAACGGTGGTGACCATCTATATCCTCATCCCTTTCCTGGTCATACCTCAGATCATTCTGAGCGGCATCATCGTGAAGTATGAAAACCTGAATCCGCAGATCTCCTCACCAAAACGGATACCTTTCTACGGGGAGATCATCACGGCCCGATGGGCCTATGAGGGACTTACCACCTACCAGTTCATCCATAACCGGTATCAGGAGAATTTTTATCAGTGGGACAAGGTAAAGAGCATTGCCAATCTGAAAGCCAATTTCCAGGTCAAGGAGTTGCTCAATAAGCTGGCTTACGTGGAGAAGAATCTGGGGAACGTTGAAGAAGAGGAAAACGTTGCATATAACCTGTTAACCATACGAACCGAGGTGGACGATGAATTCAGGGAGCGGTTGATCCTCCATGACTACTACCCCTCAACACCCACCTTCTCCATGAAGGATGCCGAAAGACTCACCCGCTCCTCCATCGATCAGGAGATAATCGACTACGCCCGCACATATCTGGACACCCTGAAAAGCTTCTATTCGGCCACCTTCAAGGTAGCCATGACAGAGATCAACAGGCTCAAACAAGGGTATGACCTGGAGGAGCTCAAGGAACTGGAGAGAAAGTATACCAACAAGAGCCTGGAGGAGTTCGTGACCAACAACAAGACCTTTGACTTCTTCACCGAATACAAGGGAGATATGATCCAGAAGCGGGATCCCATATATCTCGATCCCGCCAACCGCTTTATCAAGGCCCATTTCTATGCTCCGCGCAAGATGCTTTTCGGTCGCTATTTCCCAACGATCTGGATTAATATCATGGTCATCTGGTTGATGACTCTTATCCTGTATATCATGCTATATTACAGGGTCTTAAAAAGAATTCTTGATTTTGCGGAAAGATTGGGGCCCCGCCAACACAGGTAAGCCCGGAATATGCCCTCTTCGCTGAAAATCCTCGCAGCACCCGGGGTATTTAATTCGGCCTGATATTTCTTGCAGAGCTCATGATATGCTCTTGGCTTCTGAAAATTCTTGCAGCGCCCGGGGTATTTCTTGCAGAGCTCGGGATATACTATTGGCTTCTGAAAATTGCCTCAATGCTCGGGATATGCTCTTGGCTTCTGAAAATTGCCTCGATGCTCGGGATATGCCCTCGTTACTGAAATTTCTTGCAGTACCCGGGGTATTACATTCGGCGCTGATATTTCTTGCAGAGCTCATGATATGCTCTTGGCTTCTGAAAATTCTTGCAGCGCCCGGGGTATTTCTTGCAGAGCTCAGGGTATGCCCTCGTCGCTGAAATTTCTCGCTTCGCTCCGAAATTATAGGCTTCCTCGGGCATACCCCTTCGCATAAGAAGGCGGTGCCGCTCACATCCCTTCGCATAAGAAGGTGGTGCCGCTCACATCCCTTCGCATAAGAAGGTGGCGCCGCTCACATCCCTCGCATAAGAAGGTGGCGCCGCTCACATCCCTCGCATAAGAAGGCGGTGCCGCTCAGCCATATCCCTTCGCATAAGAAAGCGGTGCCGCTCAAATCCCTTCGCAAATGGAGAAACGGCCTGCGGATGGAACGAAAAAGAACCTAAATTATCCGGTTATTATATAAATTAGGTAGATTAAGGATAATTAATATTTTTGAAGGGATGTAAATAATCTGAAACGACATTCAAATAGTTAATAGATTGATATTATACATCTGTACAGTGTAGTCAATCCTCAAAAAGTGTCGATAAATGACCAGAATGTGCCAGGCCTGAATTTTTATAAACGGGGCCATGGGTATGTCTCTGCACAGGCCTCCCCCAAACCCAAAACAACAAGCAATGAGTATGTCTGTGAGGAACTTAAAATTCGTGTTGCTCGGAATATGTAATTCGGCACTGAAACTTCTCTTAATGCTCGGGGTATACCCTCATGCGCTGAGATTTTTTTTACGGCGGAGTAAACCACTCCCACTTCCCCGACATTTTTGATACCGGGCATTTCATAAAATGGTAATTCTTTTTTTGTCAACTCCCTTGTTATTCACTGGGAGGGAGGTTGCCAAAAAAAGAAAAAAAGAAGCTTTTGGGTGACATGATTTATTCCGGTTTTCTGGCAGCGTTTTATTCCGGTGTTAAAAATTTGCTTACACGAATTGTAGACGCTCTCGGGCATACTCCCTCGCATAAGAAGGAGGTGCACTCAGCCATATCCCTTCGCATAAGAAGGCGGTGCCTCTCAAATCCCTTCGCATAAGAAGGAGGTGCACTCAGCCATATCCCTCGCAAATGGGGAAACGGCCTGCGGATGGAACGAAAAAGAACCTAAATTATCTGGTTATTATACATATTAGGTTAACTAAGGATAATTAATATTTTTGAAGGGATGTAAATAATCTGAAACAACATTCAAATAGTTAATAGATTGATATTATACATCTGTACAGTGTAGCCAATCCTCAAAAAGTGTCGATAAATGACCAGAATGTGCCAGGCCTAAATTTTTATAAACGGGGCCATGGGTATGTCTCTGCACAGGCCTCCCCCAAACCCAAAACAACAAGCAATGAGTATGTCTGTGAGGAACTAATAATTCGTGCCAGCGAATTTCGAGACGAACAGACATACCCATACCTTCCAATTCAGCAACGAACAGACATACCCATACCTTCCAATTCAGCAACGAATGGATAATATCCATACCTTCCAATTCAGCAACGAATGGATAATACCCATACCCCCTAAAATTCAGTGATCAGCGGAATTCAGTGATCAGCGGAAACCCCGGTCTCCACCCAACTAAAAAGGCTGCCTGGGGAGACAGCCTTTTCGATCATTATATAAACGGGGGCCTGCTATTCGAAGATCTCAATCGTCCTGCTATTCGACGATCTTAATCATCCTGCTATTCGACGATCTCAATCATTTTGAAAGGAACCCGGATGATCGATTCATAGTCCTCACCCGCCTCCAGCATGTCCTCATCATCCTCTTCGTAGTACCAGTTGATGATGACCTCATTTTTACCTTTATGGATCACTTCCAGCTTCTTGAATACATCCAGGATGCATTTGGAAGAACTGGTATTGAAGTATTCCAGCTGCACATTGACCTGGGTCAGATCCAGGGGTGAGGCACTGTATTCTTCCAACCATTCCACCAGTGGTTTGTAAAACTCAATGGAGTTTTCTGGAATGGATCGTCCTTTAATCTCAATTACACCCTCCTGTCCGTCAAACTTGACACTTGGCGTCTTAGCGGTTCCTTCGATAGAAAGAGCTTCCATGTTGTATTATTTATCTGTTATGATCCCTGTATAAAGTCGATGTATACATCGAGATTAAAAAAATAGTAGATGTCGTCAAACTTCTCAAAGGTGTACTCCAGCTTGTTCCCGGTCTTCCGGGCAATATCAACCAATCCGAGCCCTCCGCCGCCTTTTTCCGATAACCGCTGGTGATTGAGGATGAACTTGTACATATCCTTCAGTTCCTCCTTGCCCATGGAATTGATCTTGTCAATCTTATTCCTCAACACATCCACCTTGTCCTGGGAAATGAAATTCCCGGTAGATATTTTGTACCTGTTCTCATTTCGGGTAACGACAAGCATACCGAATTTCTCGTCATATTCCTCCCTCATCTCTTCGGGGAGAACTTCAATATGATGGTAAAGGTTCTGAAGGCTTTCTACGAGTACGTTATATACTTTCTTGCGGATCTTTGAGTTTTCGTCGTACTCATCCATTCTGGATTCAACGACTTCCAATACATTGCTGATGAGCTCGCTTGAGATATTCCCTTTGAAGGCCATCAATACTTCCCCGCCATTCAGCTTGGAGTAATACTCATTGACATCAAAGCTCATTTAGGCATTTTTTAATTGACCGGAAATTTGCTGACCTGGACAGCAAATATAAAAAAAATGTTTCAGTAACTAATATAGATAAAAATTAGCGGCCATCGCAATAAAAAAGCTTAAAAGCCCCTTTTTTTTCAACAATCCCCCTGGCGTTTTTTACGCTCTTTCCAGGTACCTTCGAAGGTCTTGTAATGGGCATAGGTGCATTCCAGGGAACCGTTGAAGAGGACCCATTTGCTCTCCGGCCGGAGGCCGATTCTTGCCAGACCGGCCCTGCTGGATGAGAGGATCCAGGCATTCACTCCGGGGTGCCTGTGTTTGAGGGTGGAGCCCATCATTTGATAGAGTGCCTCCAAATCATGAGACTTCAGCCTCTCCCCGTAAGGAGGATTGATAATCAAGGTGGTACCTGGTTCCGATCCGGAAGCATCCGCAAAGCCTGCCTGCTCCACCTTGACCATTTCAGATAACTCCATCTGCCTGAGGTGGCGACGGGTAAGCGCAACCGCCTCCGAATCTATATCTCTGGCAAGGATGGGTACCTGTATCTCCTGCTCTCCGGGAAGTTGTCTCAGGACATGCTCAAGCAGTTCCCGGTCGAAATCCTTCCACCCTTCAAATCCAAAGTGTTTCCTGAAAATGCCCGGCGGGATGTTCCTTGCCATAAGGGCCGCTTCGATGGCCAGGGTGCCGGAACCACACATAGGATCCAGAAATGGGGAATCCCCTTTCCATCCGGATATGGCGATCATCCCGGCAGCCAGCACTTCATTGAGCGGTGCTTCAAAACTCCCCGTCCGGTAGCCCCTCTTATGAAGGGACGATCCGGAACTATCCAGAGAGATCGTCACCCACTCCCCTGATATATGCAGATTGATCAACAGGTCGGGCTGGATCCTGTTTACCGAAGGCCTTAGCCCGGTCATCTCCTTGAAACTGTCGACAATACCATCCTTGACCCTCTGCACCGCGTAGTGGCTGTGAGGGAAGTGAGGGGAGTGGACCACTCCATCGATGGCAAAAGTCATTTTGTTGTCCAGGTACTCCGGCCAAGGGAATCGCCTCACCCTGCGATAGAGCGTCGAATCATCCCGTGCGCGAAACCGGAAAACAGGCATCAATACCCTGAGACATAGCCTTGAAGCCACGTTTACCCTATACATGAGAGCTCTCCCTCCAAAGAAGTTCACCCCTCTGTTTACCACCTCGGTCTGTTCGGCACCCAGCGACTGAAGCTCCCTGGCCAGATAGGGCTCCAGTCCTTTCAGGGTTTTGGCATGGTATTTTTCAAGTGCTGACATCATTCTTCATTCATACCCTTCTTCCAATGGAAATATCCAATCACCGCCATGGTGGTATAGATGCCAAACAAAACCAGGGTGGGAACCAATCCCCTGTATGCATACAAACCCATGGACAGCAGATCCACAACTATCCACAATATCCAATGCTCCAATATTTTGCGAGCAAGCATCCAGGTGGCCGTAAAACTCATGGCCGTGGTTAGTGCATCCCAGTACGGGATTGGTGAATCGGTAAACCGGTCGAGTAACAGTCCGATCAGAATAAAAGCGATAACAGTAACCACCAGGAGGATCAGTCCATATTTCCACTTCAGCCGTGTAACACTCAGCCGTGTAACATTCAGCTCCGTTGCGGCACCTTTTTCCCTGCCCCTGCTCCAGAGAATCCAGCCGTAAATACTGACCACCACGTAATACCCGTTGAGGCCCATATCTGCATAAAACTTCGACTGATAAAAGACTACCATATACAGGAATGCGCTGATCATCCCCACGGGCCAGAGCAGAACCTTCTGACGAATACTGAAGTATAGGTAGAGCAGGCTGAACAATACGCCGGCCAACTCTATGGCATTCTCGGCCAGCCAAAGTTTCATCAATAGTCCACTTTCGCCAGTTTTTGCCGGTGCATGGCCGGGTTCTTCAATATCTCCACCGCTTTGCTGTAGACTTCATTTCCGGGATTCAACACCTGGAAGAAATAACTCATCCCGTAAAGGTCCCTGGCCAGGTACCCTTTGAACAGGAGGGAAACTTGGTCCCTGGAGATGGCCCACTCCTCCTCTTTAAACTCCAGATCCTGCTCCCGGGCAAATTCGATCAACGCATACAGCTGCTGTTCGGTCGGTTCATAACTGGATTGAAAATCACTAAAATCTTCAAACTCTTCCAGCAGTTCGTCCCGGTTCTGGTCGACGTACCGAAGAATATAGCGGTTAAATATACCCTGCCTGATCAATTCCCGGTAGTAATCGGAGTATGAGGTAGTATCGACCGGTACGAAATAATCGGGCATGATCCCCCCTCCCCCATAGACGACCCTGTTCAGTTGCAGCGTTCTGTAATGTTGCGATTCCGGAAACTTAATGCTGTCGGCACTGGAAAGCTCCCCCCGGTTGTAACGATTGATCAGATCAAGGGTATACTCTTCAAACCCCTGATCGTAGGGTTTCTGAATCAACCTGCCAGTAGGAGTGTAATAACGCGCCACCGTCAGTCTGATCATGGACCCGTCGCTCAGGTAAAAGGGCTGCTGAACAAGCCCCTTCCCAAAGGAACGCCTTCCGACGATCACTCCCCGGTCCCAATCCTGCACGGCACCACTGACAATCTCACTGGCCGAGGCAGAACTCCCGTCGATCATGATCACCAGGTTCCCCTCCTCAAACAGACCCTGATTCCCGGACCGGTAGGTTCTTTCAGGCACCTTGGTTCCCTCGGTGCGTACAATCTCTTTCCTTCCTTCCAGGAAATGATCGGCCAGATCGACGGCCACCGGAAGCCAGCCACCACCATTCCCGGACAGGTCCAGTATCAGGTCCTCCATACCCTCTTGCTTCAGTTCGCTTACGGCCTTTTCAAATTCTTCAATAGTTGTATGAGAAAATCTGGCCAGCTTGATATATCCGATCCGGTCGCTTACCATGTAGGAAGCATCCAGGCTGAAAACCGGGATCTTATCCCTGGTGATACTGAAATCAATCAGCTCATGCAGTCCCCTTCGAAGTATGGACACCTCCACCTCTGTTCCCTTCGGCCCTTTCAGCAGTTGCTGGACATCGCGCGTGTTAATACCGATACCCGCTACTGTTTCTCCCTCCACCATCACAATCCTGTCCCCGGCCTGGATTCCCACCTTTTCGGAGGGACCACCGGAAATGGCCCTTATGATGTAGATCGTATCCTGGAGCACATTGAAGCTTACTCCTATTCCTTCAAACTCCCCTTCCAGCTGCTCACTCAGTTGTTCCAGCTCTTCTTTGCTCAGATAGGATGAATGTGGATCCAGCTCATGCAGCATATGTTCAATGGTTGATTCCACCACTTCGGTGTCATCGATGGAATCCACATAGAATCGACTCACCTTATCCATGACCTGTGCCAGCTTAAGTGCCTCTGGGTTCCACTGGGAATAGACAGGCCATGATACCACTATGCAGGTTATCCAGGTTAGAAGGACCCGCCTTATTCTTCCGTTCGCTTTCATATCCATACCTTTATCCTGGTTCTTAAAACTTCTTGCCATGTTATTTTAACGCCCCGTGGCCCAAGTTGTTTGCTTATTCCCATTCGATGGTGGCCGGGGGCTTGGAACTGATGTCGTATACTACCCGGTTGATCCCGCGGACCTTGTTAATGATGTCATTGGATACTTTGCGTAGCAATTCATGGGGAAGATTGCCCCAATCGGCCGTCATTCCATCAGTGGAGGTAACTGCTCGCAGGGCCACCACATATTCATAGGTTCGTTCATCCCCCATAACGCCGACCGACTGAACAGGCAGCAGGATAGCCGCCGCCTGCCAGATCCGGTCATATAAACCGTAATGCTTCAGAGCAGAGATATAAATGTGATCCGCCTCCTGAACCAGTCTGATCTTTTCGGGGGTCACCTCTCCCAGAACCCGGATCCCGAGTCCGGGCCCCGGAAATGGGTGCCTTTTCAGGATGCCTTTCGGAATGCCCAGGGTGGTTCCCACCTTCCTCACCTCATCCTTGAACAGCAGCCGGAGCGGTTCCACCACCTTCAGATGCATCTTTTCGGGTAATCCCCCCACATTGTGATGCGATTTGATGGTCACCGAAGGACCGTTCACCGATACCGATTCGATCACGTCGGGATAGATGGTTCCCTGACCCAGCCATGATACATTTTGCAGCTTCCCTGCCTCTTGTTCAAATACCTCGATAAAATTCTTCCCGATCCGTTTCCGCTTCACCTCGGGATCGGTTACCCCCTTCAGGTTCTCCATGAATTTCTCCCTGGCATTGACTCCTATTACATTCAATCCCAGCTCTTTGTAAGATTCTATAACGGTATCGAATTCATTCTTTCTCAATAGCCCGTTATCTACAAAAATGCATGTCAGCCGCTTACCCACAGCCTGGTGGAGAAGGATGGCAGCCACCGTGGAATCGACTCCACCTGAGAGGCCCATCACCACATGATCTCCTCCCAGCCTCTTCTTTAATTCCCCCACCGTGGATTCGACAAATTGTTCAGGTGTCCAGTTGGTGCTGCACCCGCAGATATCCACCAGAAAGTTGTGCAGGATGGTCTTCCCTTCGGAAGTATGGTAAACCTCGGGGTGAAATTGCAATCCGAAAGTTGGCTCGTCCTTACAGGAGTATGCCCCTACCGTAACATCTTCCGTGCTGGCAATCACCCTGCAGGAAGGCGGAAGAGCATTGATAGTGTCACCGTGCGACATCCACACCTGGGTATGCGGCCTCAGGTTCCTGAGGAGCGGATGGGTGGAGTCGATGAAACTGAGACGGGCCCTTCCATATTCGCGCGAATCGGATGCTTTTACCTCTCCCCCGAAGTAATGAGAAAGATATTGCGCTCCGTAGCATATTCCCAGGATGGGAAACTTTCCCTTCACCGGAGTCAGATCCGGTATAGGTGCCTGTTCGTCCCTCACCGAGAACGGGCTGCCGGAGAGGATATATCCCTTTACACGCTCATCGGGCACGGGATATTTGCTGAAAGGGTAAATTTCACAATAGACATTGTGTTCCCGCACTTTTCTTGCGATCAGCTGTGTGTACTGTGAACCAAAATCCAGGATGACGATCTTCTCTTCCAATGTTTCTGGGAATTGTCGTGCAAAAGTAGCATTTATTCTCTGGATACCCGCGTCTGCGGGACCGAATAGGAATCCCCATCCTCCACCGCACAGGTCTCCGCAAAAAGCTCTCTGGCCTCATCGGCAAGGAATGCAGGATCTCGATAGCGTGTGGAAAAATGGCCGATAAGGAGTTTTTTTACTCCGGCTTCACGGGCCATCATAGCAGCCTGAAGCGAGGTGGAATGGCAGGTCTCTTTTGCCAGCGACTCATCCCTTCCTGCAAAGGTGGCCTCATGGAAAAGCAGATCGACCCCTTTGATATGAGGGATCAGGTCCGGATCATGCAGTGTATCCGAGAGATATGCATAGGAACGTGGGTGATACGGGGGAAGGGTCAGGGATTCGTTGGGCACACGCTCCCCGTCCGGGGTCACATGATCGTTACCCTCCTTGATCCGGGCAATATCAGCAATTCCCAGCCGGTATTTCCCGATCATCTCTTTCCTGATATTCAACAACAGTTCCTTCTCCCTGAACAGGTATCCGTAAGTGATGGTCCTGTGCTTCAGGGGAATCGATCGTACCGTGAGTTTGTCGTCTTCAAAGCACACCTCCCCTGCTTCCCGACCCGGTATGGAAAACTCCAGTTCGAAGGGAAGCGATCCGAAAAAGGAGAGATGTTTGGCAACCATCTCCTGCAGTCTCTCCGGGCCGATCAGTCTTAAAGGATTCTTCCGCCCGGTCATACCCATGGAAGAGAGCAATCCGAAAAGTCCGAATACATGATCCCCGTGGAGATGGGAGATAAATAGATGGTGAATCCTTGCCACATTGAATCCGAACCGCCGGAGCTGTATCTGGGTCCCCTCTCCGCAATCGATTAAAAAAAACCGCTCATTTACTTGAAGTAAATGAGCGGCAGGAAATCTTTTGGAAGTGGGCAGAGCTGAGCTGCTGCCCAGTATTGTCAGTTCAAAAGACACTCAAATGAGTAATTACCCGGCCTCTTTGATCAGCGAAACTGCCTCATCCAGAGAGTTGGAGATATTGAGTACCGTGTCCAGCTGTGAAATAGTGATCAGCCGTTCCACCGCATCATTCAAACCTGTCAGCACGAAAGTCCCATTCGCATTTTTACAGAGCCTGTTGGCAACGAGAATGGCACTCAGGCCAGACGAGTCACAGTACCTGCAATTGCTCAGATCAAGAATGATGTTCTTTTCACCATTCCCTGAAACAAGTACCAGCTCGGACTTCAGAGTAGGGGCAATGTGCGTGTCCAGTTTCTCCTCCAAAACTTTGATCAAAGTGTGGTTTTCAAATTTGTCAATCTTGAATTCCATAGCCGAGTGAATTAAATTTTAAGGGTTATGAACTATTTTTCCTTGTCATCTCCAGAATCCTTAGTCTTCTTCCTATCACTCTTCTCACTCTCTTCCATTTCAGACTTTAGGGCAGCCAGCTCGGAAATATCACCAAGGGTGGTTTTCTCCAGATTGGTCTTCAGTTTTCTGGTCGCTTTCCTCACTTCTGCACCCTCTGTCTGTCTGGTGGAGCGGGCAGAGGATCTCTTCTCGTCTTCGTGGATCCGACTATGAGACAAGATAATCTTTTTTGCGGACTTATTAAACTCAATCACCTTAAAATCTA
Source organism: uncultured Bacteroides sp. (assembly GCA_964604655.1). GTDB lineage: Bacteria > Bacteroidota > Bacteroidia > Bacteroidales. The sequence continues at coordinate 12,062 of CAZRZY010000004.1, forward strand.
ATTTCTCGTCCACTTTCACAGAACCTCCGTCTTCTTTGACCAGGTGCTTGGGAGTAGCAAAGCCTTCCACTCCATAGGGCAATGCGATAACGGCTCCCTTGTCCATCAGTTCAATGATCGTTCCTTCATGGATCGAATCCACCCCGAAGACCGTTTCGAAAACATCCCAGGGATTCTCCTCCAGCTGCTTATGCCCAAGGCTGAGTCTCCGGTTCTCCTTATCAATCTCCAGAACAACCACTTCGATATCTGCACCAATGGAGGTGAACTCGGCCGGATGCTTGATCTTTTTGGTCCATGAAAGATCGGAGATATGGATCAATCCGTCAACTCCTTCTTCAATCTCCACGAAAACTCCAAAGTTGGTAAAATTCCGGACTTTGGCCGTGTGTCTGCTGCCCAGCCCGTACCTTTCTTCGATTTTCTCCCACGGATCGGTCTTCAGCTGCTTGATGCCCAGCGACATTTTTCGCTCTTCCCGGTCAAGGGTCAGGATAACCGCATCCACTTCATCACCCACTTTCATGAACTCCTGTGCACTCCTAAGATGTTGTGACCAGGACATCTCGGAGACGTGAATCAGTCCTTCCACTCCGGGAGCAATCTCAACAAAGGCGCCGTAATCGGCCATAACGACCACCCGGCCTTTCAGTTGATCGCCCACCTTGAGACCCTCGTCGAGAGAATCCCACGGATGCGGAGTAAGCTGCTTCAGCCCCAGTGCGATACGCTTCTTGTCATCGTCGAAATCGAGGATCACCACATTGAGCTTCTGGTCCAGCTCCACCACCTCGTCCGGGTGGTTCAACCGACCCCAGGAGAGGTCGGTGATATGGATCAGGCCGTCGACACCTCCCAGGTCGATAAAGACACCATAGGAAGTAATATTCTTGACGGTCCCTTCCAGTACCTGGCCTTTCTCGAGCTTGGCGATGATCTCCTTTTTCTGCTGTTCGAGCTCCTCTTCGATCAGTGCTTTGTGGGAAACGACCACGTTCTTGAACTCGTGGTTAATCTTCACCACTTTAAACTCCATGTTTTTTCCCACATAGGCATCATAATCCCTGATCGGTTTCACATCGATCTGGGATCCCGGCAGGAAGGCCTCGATCCCGAATACATCGACGATCATTCCTCCTTTGGTCCTGCACTTGATGTATCCCTTGATCACTTCGTCCTGGTCCAGGGCCTGATTGACCCGGTCCCAGGAGCGCAGGGCCCGTGCTTTTTTATGGGAAAGTACCAGCTGGCCCTTTTTATCCTCCTGGCTCTCCACGTATACTTCCACTGTGTCGCCAGCCTTCAGTTCTGGATTATAACGGAATTCCGAAAGCGAAATCACTCCTTCCGACTTGAACCCGATATTGATCACCACTTCTCTTTTATTCATGGAGATCACCTTACCGTCGACCACTTCATTCTCGGCTACGGTGGAAAGGGTATCTTCATACATCTTTTCGTACTCCGACTGGTCGGTGTCGGTGTCCAGTTCATCGGCAGCGAATTCGTCCCAGTCGAAATCTTTCAGACCCGTATCAGGATCGTCTCCGGCTGTGGCTGTCGCGGCGGTGACAGTCCCGGCTGTGGCTGTCTCAGCGGTGACAGTCCCCGGTGTGGCTGTCTCAGCGGCTGCTTCAGTGGCTGTTCCGGCGGTTGTCTCAGCCGTGGTTTCTTCGGCGGCTGTTCCGGCGGTTGTGCCGGCGGTTGCCTCGGCTTTAGTTTCTTCGGTGGCTGTTTCGGTAGTTGCCTCGGCTTTAGTTTCTTCGGAGGCTGCTCCGGCGGCTGCCTCGGCTTTAGTTTCTTCGGCGGCTGTTCCAGCGGCTGCCTCGGCTTTAGTTTCTTCGGCGGCTGCTTCGGCGGTTGCCTCGGCTTTAGTTTCTTCGGGGGTTGTCTCAGCCGTGGTTTCTTCCCCAGCTTTTTCATTGGAAGTTGCTTCAGCAGCAGGGGATTCAACGGAAGATGTGTTCTCTTCAGCTTCTTCCGTTTTAGCTTCAGCTTTAGGTTGTTGGCTTTCTTCAGGCTCTTCCGTGCGCTCTGCGCCCTGGTCTGCTTGATTCAGTTCTTCAGGCGTTTCTGCTTTCCTAGGTTCGTCAGACATTAGATAAATACTTTACAATTAATAAGTTAGACATTATAATTAACTAAACGAGCCGCAAAGTTACTAAATATGAGTAAAAACACAAAACATGTTGGACTGTCCAGGGCCGCTGCATCTTTTACCTGACAAGCGATGGAGCTCTATTCAGTCAGACCGGTAAGGGCTTCCGGAGTGAATTGATTCTGGTGAATCAGGATCAGGTCTCCATCTCGCAGTTCTTCCTGATTTAAAACAGTGATAGCCAGGTACTCATTACCAGAACTTCTTTGAAAACGCAATTTGGCGAACTTGAACCAGAAACCGGGATTATGATGTTTCCAGGTTCCGCAAACTACCGTGCTGACCTCATCCCCGTGAAGAATATGCAGTCTGGTCCGGTCATCCTTTTCAATGTCAAATCCCTCCCGGTCGGTGCTGAAAATGATCGCACCATTGGAAAGTCTTGTTCCGTAGAAGACCGCACCATCCACTGCAATCAATTTTTCCAGAGTATCCTGCTGCCTCTCCCACCGATAGATCCCTGCCAGTTCCTCACTTCCGTTGTCGGTACCCCAGATAACCTCCTCTTCCGTAAATACCAACTGACATACCCTCCAGACCTGGGAACCCGTACCGATCCCCTGAACGGACCTGAAATCATTGCCGGTCCACAATACGCTGCTCTCCTCATCACCATCTCCTGTCAGCACCCAGATCTTCTCACCGTAGGGGTCATACTGAACCGCATGGATGTGACGGATAGCACCTGGTTCGAACCGGTGCACCACCTGCCAGTCCCTGAAATCGTCACCGGTTCGCCAAATCCTTACGGCTTCTGTTCTATCGGCATTTTGAAAATATTCACCGAAATAGATGGCTGAATCCCCCAGACTTAGAAGGCCCGCATTCCTGACACCCTGGTCACCAAACCCGTAAAAATCGATCTCCATCGTTTTTTGAAATCGTCCTTCGCCCTGGTGCCTGATCCAGAATTGTCCTGCGGACAGGGCGCATATATCTCCGCTTGCTGTGGTGACCATCTCCACACACTCGGGCCTGATGCTCAGCCTTCGCACGATCGTGAAATTGCGCAGCCAGTAAGGATTGAGTCCGGTGGGGATATGGGCCACCTTTTGGAAACGCTCCTCCCCTTTTTCCAGTTTATAGATAATCATCCCTCTCGTGGCCCAAAGATCCCCGTTTTCATCATATTCCTGAACAATGAGGTCTTTGGCGTGAAAGCACGTAAATCCAAATACCTGATCTTCATAAAGATGAATTCTACGAGGGCCGATATAATCAATCGTCAGATACGATAAAAAGCCAACGATAAGTGCGGCTCCGATCTTAACAATAATTCTTCCTCGAAATCTAATCTTTGCCATAATCTGCATGAAGTCCCTGCTTGAATACAAAAATCAAACATACATAAAAAGCTTTATTTACGAACAAATACCTGAAAATTATGGCTGTCATCGTTTAGATGATATCTTTGAGCAGCCTCAGTCGATATTTGAAAACTTCAAATCGCAAAACATGAAAGATGTAAAAAAAATGCTTTGCAGAATGGCAGACCTGATCCTGTTTCCCGTTTCAATTCCCATGGCGGTGCTATTTAAAACCCTTCGAAAGAACAGGTTTCATAATTTTCCTCTTTTCAAAAAAATATTCTTTTGGATCGGTGTCTACCCGGTCATCGACCATTACTACGAACCATTATTTAATCCAAAATATCTGAAGCATTCCCCCAGGATTGACAGATATCTGCCTGGTATTGATCTAAATGATAAAGAGCAGCTTGAATTATTGGAGAAATTCAATTACAATCATGAATTAGAAGCCATTCCCCGGCTTCCCCAAAACAGGACAGAGAAGCACGAGTATTGTTTCTCGGAGGGCCTCTTTTTATCCGGAGATGCGGAGTATTTGTACAATATCATTAGATTTTTCAAACCCCGCACGATGATCGAAATTGGATCTGGTCATTCGACCCTAATGGCAAGAAAAGCTCTGGAGAAGAACAGAACAGAGGATAGCAACTATGCTTATAGCCACAAATGCATTGAACCATTCGAAAATCTGTGGCTGGAAGAGCTTGGTATCGAAATCATCCGTGAGAGGGTGGAGGACCTCGATGTATCATTCTTTCAGCAGCTGGAAAGAAATGATATTCTTTTTATAGATTCGTCTCATATGATCAGACCACAGGGGGATGTACTGTTTGAATACCTGACATTACTTCCATCCTTGAGCCCGGGTGTGATTGTTCATGTACATGATATCTTTACTCCAAAAGATTATTTGACTGGATGGATCAATAATGCATCCTTTTGGAACGAACAATACCTGTTAGAAGCATTTCTTACCCACAACGACAGATATAAAGTTATTGGAGCTTTAAACTATTTGATGCATCATCATTCCGATATGCTTTCAGCAAAGTGCCCTGTTTTGCAACAAGATAGGGAAAACGGGATTGAGAGAGAACCCGGTTCTTTCTGGTTAGTAAAACAGTATTGATCTGGTGATGGATATATGCAAGCCGTTTTTCCAGATATCACCAGGATCAGAGATCAAAAATAGGGTGTGCCGGATAGATTAATACGACATAAAATATACCTTTACACTTCCGAAATACCAAAACTTCCGAATTATGAAAATTGCTGTCATTGGCACAGGATACGTAGGACTGGTCTCCGGGACCTGCTTCGCGGAGACGGGGATCACCGTGACCTGCGTGGATATTGACCAGAAAAAAATTGATGATCTGAATAACGGGATTATACCCATCTATGAACCCGGACTGGAGAACATGGTCCGCAATAACGTGGAGAAGGGTTTGCTTTCTTTCAATACCAGCCTGGAGGAGAGTATCGTCGACTGCGAAGCGGTCTTCATTGCAGTGGGGACTCCTCCGGGAGAAGATGGCAGCGCCGATCTGCAGTATGTGCTGGCAGTGGCCGAAGATATCGGAAATTATATGCAGGATTATCTGGTGGTGGCCACCAAGAGTACCGTGCCCATCAAGACGGCCGAAAAAGTAAGGGGGCGGATCGCCATGTCCCTCAAAAAGCGGAACGCGGAGATCGATTTTGATGTGGCATCCAATCCCGAGTTCCTGAAGGAAGGGGATGCCATCAATGATTTTCTGAAGCCCGACCGGATCGTTATCGGCACCGATTCGGAACGTGCTGAAAAGATCATGCAGCGGTTATACAAGCCTTTTCTATTGAATGGCCATCCGATCATATTCATGGATATCACCTCGGCAGAGATGACCAAGTATGCGGCCAATTCCATGCTGGCCACAAAAATCAGTTTCATGAACGATATGGCCAATCTTTGCGAGGCGGTGGGAGCGGATATCAATATGGTCCGCAAGGGAATCGGCAGCGACAGCAGGATCGGTAAAAAATTCATCTATCCGGGAGTGGGTTACGGGGGAAGCTGTTTTCCAAAGGACGTAAAGGCTCTGATCCGCACCGGTGACGAGTATAACCGGTCCCTGGAGATTCTGAAAGCAGTGGAACTTGTCAATGAGAATCAGAAAGCCGTTCTTCCGTCCAAGGTCCGGGCCCATTACGGAAATGAGCTGAAAGGAAAAAAGCTGACCCTCTGGGGCCTTTCTTTCAAACCTCAAACCGACGATATGCGAGAGGCTCCTTCCCTGCGAATCATCGACGAACTGCTGAAGGAGGGTGTGGAACTCCGGACCTATGATCCGGTAGCTATGAAAGAGGCACGTAAGGTTCTGGGCGATTCGGTGGAGTTCTGTGAGGATAAATACGAGGCGCTGCTGGACAGCAGCGGACTGCTGCTGATCACCGAATGGCCCGAGTTCCGGATGCTGAATTTCAAGGTACTTGAAAAACTGATGACTGAGAAGGTGATTTTCGACGGCAGGAACATTTATGACGCTGAGGAGCTCCGTGAGCAAGGATTTACCTACTACAGTATTGGAAGGCAACCCGTGAAAAACTGAAAATGAGAAGGATCCTAATCACCGGCGGAGCGGGCTTTATTGGCTCACATCTCTGTGAGCGTTTGCTGAAGGAGAATAACGAGGTGCTTTGCCTGGATAACTATTTCACCGGTGCCAAGCGCAACATTATCCATCTCCTGAATAATCCCTATTTCGAACTGATCAGGCATGATGTAACCTCCCCCTACTTCGTGGAAGTGGATGAGATCTACAACCTGGCATGCCCGGCCTCTCCCATCCACTATCAGTACAATCCCATCAAAACGGTCAAGACATCGGTGATGGGTGCCATCAATATGCTGGGGCTGGCCAAGCGCATCAAGGCAAAGATCCTTCAGGCTTCGACCAGCGAGGTGTATGGGGATCCCACCCTCCACCCCCAGCCGGAATCCTACTGGGGAAATGTAAATCCCATCGGACCGCGATCTTGTTACGATGAAGGAAAGCGATGTGCGGAAACCCTCTTCAAGGACTATCACCAGCAAAACGGGGTCCGGATCAAGATCGTGCGGATTTTCAATACCTATGGCCCCAGAATGCATCCCAACGACGGCAGGGTGGTCTCCAATTTCATCGTTCAGGCGCTGAAAAATCAGAACATTACCATTTACGGCGATGGTACACAGACCAGAAGCTTCCAGTATGTGGATGATTTGCTGGAGGGGATGGTGCGGATGATGAACACCGATGATGAGGTGACCGGTCCCGTCAACCTGGGAAATCCAAGGGAATTCACCATGCTGGAACTGGCGCAAAAGATCCTGGATCTGACGGGATCCTCATCGGAAATCGTTTACCTGCCTCTTCCTCAGGATGACCCGGTCCAGCGACAACCCGTCATTGGCAAAGCCAGAGATCTGCTTTCAGACTGGGAGCCCCTGGTGGAACTGGAGACCGGGCTGAATGAGACTATTGCGTATTTCGACCAACTGCTAAAAGAGTAAGATGAAAGGCATCATCCTGGCCGGAGGCGCCGGCACCCGACTTTATCCGATCACCAGATCCATCTCCAAGCAGATCATCCCGGTCTACGACAAACCCATGATCTATTATCCGCTCTCCGTTCTAATGCTTGCCGGTTTAAGGGAGATTCTGATTATCTCCACTCCTGAAGACCTCCCCCTCTATCAGACCCTGCTCAATGATGGCCGTCAGCTTGGACTCTCGCTCCACTATGCCATGCAACCCTCGCCAGACGGGTTGGCTCAGGCATTCCTGATCGGGGAAGAATTCATCGGCAGCGATTCAGTCTGCCTGATTCTGGGGGACAACATATTCTACGGCCATGGATTCTCACACACCCTGAAAGAGGCTGCTGCCCTGGATAAAGGAGCCCTCGTTTTCGGTTATTACGTGACCGACCCGGAGCGATACGGGGTGGTGGATTTTGACGAACAAGGGCAGGTGGTAAGCCTGGAGGAGAAGCCGGCCAGACCCTCTTCCAACTATGCGGTCACCGGGCTTTATTTCTATGATAATCAGGTGGTTGAAAAGGCCAAATCACTGAAGCCTTCCAAAAGGGGGGAACTGGAGATCACCGATCTGAACAGGCTCTACCTGGATAAAGGCCTGTTGAGGGTAAAGATAATGGGTCGTGGAATGGCATGGCTGGACACGGGCACACACGAAAGTCTTCTCCAGGCATCCAACTATATTCATACCATCGAAATGAGGCAGGGGCTGAAGATCTCCTGCATTGAAGAGATCGCCTACAAAATGGGCTTTATCAGCAGGGAGGAGCTTTTACGATTGGCGGAGGAACTGAAAAAATCGGCTTACGGTGAATATCTGTTTCAAATAGCCTCGGAAAAGCGAATTACCTCTGAAATTTAGCACACTTATGATTGTAAAAGAGACGGGAATCGAAGGAGTGTATATTCTGGAGCCCAGGGTATTTACCGATTCACGCGGATCCTTCCAGGAAAGTTACCACCAGGAGAGGTTCAGGGAGCTGGGGTTCATGCAGGATTTCGTTCAGGACAATCAGTCCCATTCCGTATTCGGAGTGATTCGGGGACTCCATTTTCAAAAACCTCCCTATGAACAGACGAAACTGGTCCGGGTAGTATCCGGAACCATCTATGATGTGGCAGTGGATCTCCGTCCCCTCTCCTCCACCTATGGAAAGTGGTTCGGCATAGAATTGAGCGCAGAAAACAGCCTCCAGCTCCTGATCCCCGGCGGATTTGCCCATGGATTCTCCGTATTATCGGATGAAGCTACGGTTTTCTATAAATGCAACGCATATTACCATCCTGCCTCAGAATCGGGTATCCGCTTTGATGATCCCGATCTGGATATTGACTGGAGGCTTGATCCTGAATCGGAGATCATCTCTGACAAGGACAGAAACCTCCACTCTTTCAAGGACCTGAAAACAGACCAACTATGAGTGATGTGCTGGTCACCGGAGCCAATGGTCAGCTGGGCCGGGAAATAAAAAAAATCAGAAACAGGTTTTCCCAGCGGTATTCATTTACGGATGTGGAAGAGCTTGACCTGACCAAACTGGAAGCACTGGTTCCATATCTGGAAAAACATCCGGTCCGCTATATCATTAACTGTGCAGCCTACACCGATGTGGATGGGGCCGAATCGGATACGGAACAGGCCATGAGACTGAACCGCGACATTCCCGCAAATCTGAATCTACTCCTTGAGAAGGATCCACAGCTGAAACTGATCCACCTCTCCACCGATTACGTATTCGAGGGCAAAGTGAACCGGCCCCTGCGTGAGGATGATCCCACAGGGCCCCTGGGGGTGTACGGGGAGACCAAACTAAAGGGGGAAGAAATCCTGACAGGGCATCCGCGGGTGATGATCATCCGAACTTCCTGGCTTTACAGTGTTTTTGGCAGAAATTTTGTAAAGAGCATGGTCAACAGGATGGACCAGCGAACAGACCTGAGAGTAGTTTACGACCAGGTAGGCACTCCCACCTATGCCGAGGACCTGGCCAGTGCCATCATGCAGATCATCTCCGAGGTGGAGGAGCAGCATACTCCTTTCATTCCGGGGTTATTTCACTATTCCAATGAAGGAGTTTGCAGCTGGTACGATCTGGCCATGGAGATCTGCAGACTGATCAACTGCAAGAGCCAGATCAGTCCTGTCGAGACCCGTGAATATCCCCTGCCGGCCAGGCGGCCCGCCTATTCAGTCCTCAACAAATCAAGAATTAAGGAGGTATATAACCTGGAGATCCCTCATTGGCGGGATAGCCTGGAACGATGCATCAAAAACCTGCTATAACCTTTGAATAAAAAACAATCAGGTAACTAATGGAAAAGAAGGAGTTATTGAAGACTGTCAGACAAAAGGCAGAAAACTGGCTGAAGAGTCCGATAGATGAAACCTCCCGGGAGGAAATCGCTCGAATGATAGAGGAAGATGAGAATCAGCTGATCGAATGCTTTTACAAAGATCTGGAGTTTGGTACCGGGGGACTCCGCGGGATCATGGGAGTTGGAACCAACCGAATGAATATTTACACAGTGGGGATAGCCACACAGGGACTCTGCAACTATCTGCTTCAACAATTCAGCGACCGGGAGGAGATCGGAGTGGTGGTGGCCCATGACTGCAGAAACAATAGCCCGCTGTTCGCCGAGATTACCGCCCAGATCTGCGTGGCCAATGGTATCCAGGCATATCTCTTCGACGAACTGCGTCCTACACCAGAGTTGAGTTTTGCCATACGGAGTCTTGATTGCCAGAGCGGCGTGATGGTCACTGCATCCCACAACCCTAAAGAGTACAACGGATATAAAGTATACTGGGAGGATGGCGGTCAGATCATTCAGCCCCATGACGTCAACATCATCTCCGAGGTCCAGAAGATCAAATCCATTGGTGAAGTGAAGTTTGACGGGAACAAAGATGCCATACGCAGGCTGGGAGAGGAGATGGACCATCGCTATCTGGATGAAGTAGCCAGGCAGTCCCTGAATCCGGAGATTATCCGGGACCACTCTGACCTGAAAATCGTATATACCCCCATTCACGGAACCGGGGTCAGGTTGATCCCGATGGCCCTTAAGCGATTCGGATTCAAGCAGATATATAATGTTCCGGAGCAGGAAGTAGTCGACGGCAACTTCCCTACGGTGGTTTCCCCGAACCCGGAAGAGACAGCCGCCCTCGACCTGGCCCTGAAAAAGGCCGATGAGGTGGGAGCCGACCTGGTCATGGCCACTGATCCTGACGGCGACCGTGTAGGGATCGCCGTCCGGGATGACCATGGAAAACTGATATTGCTGAACGGAAACCAGTCAGCGGCCCTGCTCACCTATTACCTGCTCTCTCAGTGGGAAGCGAGGGGAAAGCTCAGAGGTCGCGAGTATATTGCCAAAACCATCGTTACGACCGAACTGATGGCCGAAATGGCTGCTCATTATCAGGTGCCCTGCTTCGACGTTCTCACCGGCTTCAAATATATCGCCGGTATTATTCGCCAAAAGGAGAGGGAAATGACCTTTATCGGTGGCGGGGAAGAGAGCTATGGTTTCATGATTGGCGATTTTGTGAGGGATAAAGATGCAGTAACTTCCTGCGCCATGATAGCTGAACTGGCAGCCTGGGCGAAAAGCCAGGGAAAAAGCGTCTATGAGCTGCTTCTGCAGATCTATTTGGATTTCTCTTTTCACCTGGAAAAATTGATCAACGTCGTCAGAAAAGGAAGGTCTGGTGAGGAGGAGATTCAGCAGATGATGAGCGGTTTCAGAAAAAGCCCTCCTGCCGCGGTCAACCAATCGAGGGTAGTGACCATCCATGACTACCTGGATCAGACGAGCCTCGACTGCAGGACCGGAGCCCGTAAACCGATCGATCTCCCTCGCTCCGATGTGCTTCAGTTCCTTCTGGAGGACGGTAGCAAGATCTCCATCAGACCATCGGGCACAGAACCGAAGATCAAATTCTACTTCAGCGTGGCAGAAAAACTGGAAAAGCGGGAAGCGTTCAAACAGGTCAGCCGGCTACTTGCCGACCGCATCGAAAAACAGAAACTGGATTTGAAATTATAAAGAGGACGTCTATGAAATCCTACAAAAAAGAACTCTGGTTCGAAGTCAGGCAAAGGCGCGAGCTGATCAACATCACCCCAAAGGTACAGGAGTGCCTGGCCGAGAGCGGTATCAAGGAAGGCCTTCTACTTTGTAACGCTATGCATATATCGGCTTCCGTATTTATCAATGATGATGAGTCGGGTCTGCACCACGATTTTGAGGTCTGGCTGGAAAAGCTGGCCCCGGAAAAACCCTATGACCAGTACCAGCACAATGGCTACGAGGATAATGCGGATGCCCATCTGAAAAGGACCATCATGGGCCGGGAGGTGGTGGTGGCTATCACCGGGGGAAAACTTGATTTCGGCCCCTGGGAGCAGATCTTCTACGGCGAATTCGACGGAAAGCGGCGTAAAAGAGTGCTGGTGAAGATCATCGGGGAATAAACTGCCTGGCCGGATTCACCATCCAAAGCCGATCGGTGGCCCTGGTGAAAGCGGTATATAGCCAGCGGAGATAGTCTATCGTAAGCATCTCGTCAGTAAAGTAACCCTGGTCCAGAAATACCGATTTCCACTGGCCCCCCTGTGCCTTGTGACAGGTAACAGCGTAAGCAAATTTCACCTGCAGGGCATTGTAATAGGGATCCTGCGCTATTTTTCCGGCCTTCTCCCGCCTGCCGGTCACCCCGGGATAGTCTTCTTCCACTGAAGTATAGAGATTTCTCTGTTGCTCATGGGTCATGGAGGGGCCCTCCAAATCGATCACATCAAGAAGCACCTTCACTTCCAGTTCTGTCAGATGATAATCAGGCAGGCTGATGGTCAGATTTGCAAAACGGTGTCCGTGGATCTCCTCGGTGCGGCGGACTCTTTCCACCTTCACTGTATCCCCGTTGGCGATAAAATCGATCCGGTGATCATCATCCTTCCAAAAGTAGTTATTCTTCACCACCATCAACAGATCACCGGCACAAAGCTGGTCTTCCCGCCAGAGGATCTGATTGCGGATGGCAGCATTAAAACGGTTGGCCCGCTTATTGGAACGTGTTATCACCATGGTCTCCGCCAGCCCATATTGTTCATACGAGCGACTGATCTGTTCCAGGACTTCCTCCCCTGTTATCGCATCGATGTCTTCGAATGAATGGAAACGCAGGTCCGGATAGGCGGCCTTCTGCGCGGTGATCAGCGACCGGATCGAAGTGGCATTGACGAGAATTCCGGATTGCGTGGACTGCCGGACCACGTCAGTCAGCTCAATCTCCCTGACCCGGTAGCCGAATGCCTCCAGCCGCTCCCTGTTTAGCGCCGGGCTGACATCCAGACCGACCGGAGGAAGCTGGGCTGTATCTCCTGCCAGCAAAAGCCTGCAGCGGGTACCCGCCTCCACATAGTCGAGCATGTCACGAAGCAGGTCGCCGGTCCCAAACAGAGATTCCGGGGAACGGTCTCCGATCATGGAGGCTTCATCGACGATGAAAAGGGTATTTGTATGCAGGTTACGGTCCAGAACGAATTCACCCAGGCCGTCCCTGCCCGATTTCTGACGGTATATTTTTTTATGGACGGTCCAGGCCGAACGTCCGGTGTATGCGCTCAGGACTTTGGCTGCCCTGCCCGTAGGAGCAAGCAACTGATACTTCTGTCCAGAATTGGCCAGGGTTTTTACCAGGCTGTTCAGGAGCGTGGTTTTTCCTGTTCCTGCATAACCCTTTACAAGCATGATCTCCCCCGGATCATCATCCGCCAGGAAAGCTGCCAGGTCCGTGATGAGTTTCTCCTGGCCCGGAGTGGGCAGAAAAGCAAGATTTTCAAGCAATTTGGAGGTCAGGAAATTTTGTAACATCGGATTGAATTAACGCGCTTAAAAATATATAATTTATTTTTTTTGCTAAATTTGTTCGCAAACCTCTAAACCCATACCCCATGAGAAGAGTAATCCAGGTTCTGTTTGTTCTCATAATCGTCATTTTGGGATACCTGATTGTGGAAAGTATCATGGAGCCTATCCGCTTTAACCAGAGGGTAGAAACAAGAGAAAGAGCCACCATCGACAGGCTGATCGATATTCGGGAGGCGCAAAAAGCCTACAAGGATATTTACAGACGATATACCGGCAGTTTTGACACGCTGATCAGTTTTCTCCACACCGACTCCTTTGCTGTGGTAAAAGCTATCGGGGAGATCCCGGAAGAGTGGCTGGAAGAGCTAGGTTTTGAAGCAGCCAGAGAGCGCGCGATCGATGAAGGTGTCATCACCCGTGAAACCACCAAAATCCCTGTTATCGATTCACTTTTCGGGCGTGGATTTGCAGTGGATTCACTCCGGTATGTCCCCTATACCGAGGATGTTGTATTCGATATGGAGTCCAGTGAGTTCCTTACCTCCTCCAATCTGCTGGTTCAGGTGGTCGAAGTATCGGTTCAATATGACGACCTCCTGAATGGCCTCGATAAACAGCTGGTTGTTAACTATAAGGACGAACGAAACAAAATCGTCGGATTCGAAGGCCTGAAGTTTGGTTCCCTGGAGGAGGGGACCCTCACCGGCAACTGGGAATAGTCCCGCTTACGGATGCAGGCAGATAGTATTATATCCGATACTATTTCAGAGGAGATCAGAAAAAACGGCCATCGTTCCATCCGGTTTTCCCCGAATGGTTTTTCACTGCTCATTTCCGATGCCGGTTACAGACCTGTCTTTCTGAGAAGGTACTCCCTTGACAGGGAAGTGCCCCGACATCTTTATCCTGCAGAGTGTAAAAGAGTCCTGGAGGAGATGGACCTGATAAAATTTGAGGGGGAAACAGTTTTCGTTACGGATACCGGGTCCCTGACACTGGTGCCGGGACAGTTTACCGACGCATCCCAATCAAGGGAATTGCTGGATAAAGCAGCATTGCTCGATCCTTCTGATATGATCCTGCAAAGAACCATCAGAGGAAGAGATTTGATCCTTCTGTATGCAGTTTCTGATGTCCTTCACGCATTCAGTCAGGAACTCAGCTCATCTGGCAGGATCATCTCATCCTCAGAGTGTCTGGTCTCCCTTTCGGATCAGGTAAAGGCCAGTGATCATCAGCGGGGATTCCTGATGGCCGAGGTACAGCATCAGACGCTGGATTTGCTTGCGATCAGGGAGGATCAGATCCAGCTGTTGAACAGATATGATCTGAAGGATCCATCCGATTTCATTTATCACACACTCAACACAGCCCGGCAGCTGGAAATGGACAGGGAAACCATACCCGTGTACCTTTCAGGGATTGTTCACGAGGAGCATGAACTTTTTGGTTTACTGGGAAAATATATCCGTCAGGTCAAAACGACACCCTATTATCTGGAAGAGCTTTCACGACCCATGATTCTCCAGTACATGCTGCTTTCGGAGGGGAGCAAGTGCGCATAATCAGCGGGAAATACAGGGGAAAAAAGCTGCACCCCCCAAAAAATTTAAGAGCCAGACCTACCACCGATCTGGCAAAGGAAAGCCTATTCAACATTCTGGTTCATCAGCTCGACCTGGAGGAGCTGCAGGTGCTGGATCTGTTCGCCGGCACCGGCAGCATTTCCTATGAGTTTGCCTCACGGGGGGTTAGGGAAGTGGTCAGCGTTGAAAAGGATCCTTTCCATTTCAGGTATATCCGCCAAACCTGCCTGGAGATGGAAATGGAACAGGTACATGTTATCCAGGAGGATGCTTTCCGGTACCTGCAAAATCCTTACCAGTCTTTCGACCTGGTATTTGCCGACCCTCCGTATGACCATCCAAGGCTGGGAGAACTACCCGGATTGGTGCTCACCAGCGGCGTTCTCGAACCAGACGGTGTATTCATTCTGGAGCACCCCGCCGCCATTTCCTTCCGGTCCCATCCCCTGTTTTTCCATCACCGGAAATACGGGAACGTCAATTTTTCCATGTTTGGATCGGATCAAACTTCCCTGAGGGTGTAACCTCTGGATCGATTAATCGATTTTTATCAGTTTTGCCAGCCCTTTCACGCTACCCTCCTCGTACCAGCGGATCACGTAGAAACCACGTTGCAATGGTGCAATGTCCATCTGGATGACCTGATATCCCGGGGGCAGATATTGCTGGAGGGCCAGCCGGCCGTTCATATCGATGATCTCCAGTCGCCCTTCGCCCGCCTGATCTCTTCCCAGATTCACATTCACCAGCGATCTGGCTGGATTGGGGTAGATATGCAGTTCACCGGGGCCTTCCGTCCTCTCAGGAGTACCTACCTGCGGGGACTTGTATTTCACATCTGCCTGGAGGATCTGTTTGGTGGTCCGGTCCTGGACAAAGGCCACAACGGCCAGGTCCTCTTCATCCTCCACATACGGCTGGAAAAGCCAGGATTCGGTCTGTGACACGCTGTTGCCTTTCACCCAATTATTGCCCAGCAGTTTCCCGGCAGGTGTGGGAAGCATATCGAGAACCACATTCCTGAACAGGGTATCCCCGTTCAATCCGGCATAGGCGGTTACCGAGGTCTCGAAGATCACCACGTAAAGCTGAATGTTCTCTTCATAACTGTCCACATTGCAGGTAACCGTGGCGGTGGTTTCCAAAAGTCCCTCCAGCCAGTTCACTTCCAGTTCTACATCAAACAAGGGCTCCTGGAGCGTCAGCCACATGGCACTCTCCATACTCGGGGTGGTCTTCAGTCCGGAGAAATCGTAACGGTACTCCTCACTGATACCCCCATCCAGGACCGCATAAGGCACCTGGGGTATGCCATAATTGAAGGATCGGGTGGAAGCTGCCACCGGATTGTTCTCGTTCATGGGATCAAATCCGGGATAGTCCATATGATATTGTATATGGACCACATCCCCCGAGCTTCCGGAACCAAATTGATCGATCACATCATCAGCCGCCTTTGAAGCAGGATCAGATGAATTGGTAAAGTGTTCCAGTACGGCGCGCTTGGATCGTTCGGCCACCAGAAGGTTATCAAAGGCAAAGCCTTGGTTGCCATTGGTTTCTTCCCCCTTCATGGTCAGTGCAATCCTGAATATGACATAGGGGCTGTCGGCAATATCATCCAGGTTATGGGCTGCGGTCACCCAATCCTCATCCGGGTTGAAAACATCCCAGCCCCATCCGTCGGTGGATCCATCCGGCAGAGAAACATTGTCATTGTTATACCATCCAATGCCGGTGGATTCCGAACCAACCGTCTTCCAGCCCTCCTCCAGCTGGTCCATATACTGAAGTACCGCACCATTGCCCGAGGCAAAGCTTTTCATAATCTCCATTTTGATCATGGGCCGGTCCATGGCGGACAGGTCATAACAGGGACTCTGAAGCCATGAGTACTCCTCGTAGGTCACCCCGGCATCCTGGAGGTCTGTATACCAGGCTTTATCTCCGGATGTGGATGAGAATCCATCCCAATCGGGTTCGTCCCAGGTCCAGCTCGATTCCATTTTATCAGGTCTGGGGCTCCATTGACCCATATCCTCGTTAAAAGACTCGGTAAACCCGTCGGGGCTTGCCACCACAGTGGGGCTTAAACTGAGCGTTTGGACGGCGGTATCGATGCAGCCCGAGGCGCTCTCCACCCTCAATTCCACTTCGTATTCACCTGCCTGACCAAAAATAAAATTGGCTGTTTCCAGGTGAGTTTCAGAAACCACGTCACCCAGCACCAGTCCATCACTGCTTCTGAAAACAAACTTGGTTCCGGCAAGGGGTGAAAACTCCGAGGAAGAACGGTTCAGGAAGGTCGTTCCTGCCTCCCCCGCGTAACAATTGCTTTCCCATGTGAAGTCGGCCACAGGCTGATTCCCCAGCACCGTATCCATCACATTGGTGACCACGCATCCGTTGTATGTGGTGGCGGTGAGACTAATGCTTCTGGGCCCTGGATTTGCAAAAAAGTGCGAGGGATTGATCTCAGTGCTCAGATTCTCCTCCCCGCTGCCCGGATCCCCGAAATTCCATAGCCATTTCTCTACCTGGAGTTTATCTCCGGTGGTATTGGAGAATATGACCTCTCCCCCATCGTCCGATATGCAGGTGGGGCTCAGGTCGAACCCGACCTTGGGAGCCAGACGGATGGTGATCTCCTGTTCTGCACTGGCCGAACAACCAGCATCTGTGACGGTACACACGAGGGTGATCCTGGTAGCTTTCACCGAATCGGGATAGAACATGAATCCCCCGTCAATACTGCCTGATACTCCGGGACCGGAAAAGATGCTGTTCGGTACCGTAGATGTTAACTCCACCGGAGGATCGTTCTGACAGAAAACAGTGTCAAGATCGATGATCTCAGGGATCTCCACCGAACGTACCGCAAAGGTATCCTCCAGGAAAAGCGCCACACCATCGCTGTATTCATAAACAACCACATAGGAACCTTCCGAGAGCAGAGCCGGAGAAAGCAATGCGGTGTTATCACCGTTATCGGTCATCCCGGCCACTTCATTACCCGTCAGATCGGCCAGCGTAAAAGAACCCGTGGCACCTGCCAGATTGGAGGCAGTAATGGTTACCGGCTCGCTGTTGTTGCAGAATATAGAATCGGGTATGAAAATATCACCTTCAGCTGCCAGCACAAAAACCAGAGCACTGTCAACGCTGAGGCAGCCCGATTCGTTTTCATAGGTGTAGTAGATCTGATGGGGAGAGTTCTCCGTACCTGCCACATCGGGATAAAAGAATCCGGTGGCCGGCACCACACCGGGTCCGGTAAAAGTTCCTCCGGACGGTACCCCCATCAGCTCAAAAGGAGGATCCTCCACATTGTATCCCGGAGCTATATTCATAATCTGCAGATCGGCTTTTTCATTAACCAGCACCTGGATGGAACCGGAGCCGGCATTGACCACGGCATTCCTGTCCCATACCGAATCCACACTGAAGGTGGTGGTCTGTGCCAGGCTGATGGGAATCTTATACTGAGGTTCATTGATGAACTTATAGGAGGTGACGGTGGTCCCGTCGTTCAGGTCAAATCCCCAGGGAGCCCTGCCTGAGAGGAATACAGTCAGCTGGGCAGGTTCATCTTCACAAACCGCGGGTGGCCCCGCCAGGGTGGCCCCTGGAAGGTCGGTATAGATCTCCAACTCATTATCGACAATGGTCGAATAGGCCGTGCTGTTGTTCCCTGCCTCGTCTGTCATGACAACACTGGCTTTCAATTCGCCCGTTGCCACCTCGTTGTCATCCTTCCCCACCATATAATTAAGAACGTAGAGCCCGGGCGTCTGTTCCACCAGGGATACTCGGGAAGAACTGATCGGCACACCATTGATCACCGTGCCGGATGCCCCGGTATATCCTTCGCCGTCCGCCGATATGACCAGCTGAACGGTACCTCCGACTCCGACCTCTTCCTGCGAGACCTCCAGACGGGTCACAACAGGCGATTGAGCATCTATTTCCAGGTTATTGGGTTCAATAAGGGTGTAGGGCACCAGCCGAACATTGCCGGATGGCTTCACCAGTATCACCGAAGCTGCCAGTTCACCGGCCGCTACATTATCATCGCCTTCCCGAACTGTGTAGTTCAGGCGATAGTTCCCGTTGGTGAGCTCGGTGAATGTCACATTGGGTTCGGTTATGGAGATCCCATTGATGGTTGTATTGGGATGTGATGTATACCCAGTACCATCCGCATTGATATTGAGCCTGACCACATCACCCACCTTGGCCATGGTCGCGGCTACCGTCATGGAGTTGATTACAGGGTACTTCGCATCGATGGCATCGTTGTTCTGAATGATCGGTTTGTTGTAGGGCGGATTTTGAATCGTCCCGTCGGACAGGATCAAATTGACCACTGGTATATCTGCCAGCGCAGGATAACTGTTGCCCCCCTCCACTATCGTGAAGGATGCCCTGTAAGTGGTGGCGTTCTGTCTAAGGAAATTGTTCAGGGGGTATCCTCCTATGGTTCCGGAAAGCAGACTGTAAGGTGTTCCTGCATCGTTGGAAACCGTAAAGGTGACCGTCACCATATCCCCTATTTTCATGGTCTGGTTGGTTATCTGGACATTGAGTACCTGAAGTACCTTCTGAAAGTTCGCCCTGGCTGTGGCATCGCCAAAGGAGAGCGTCGCTGTAGTGCTCTCCAGGGTGTCATTCCCGAATGCAGCAGTCCCGTTGATCAGGTTCCAGTTCCGGAACTTATACCCTACCGGAACAGTGGTCACCTCGATGGGGTACGGTATCCCGTGCTGGACTCTGACCGGAACTGAAGGGGACACCGCTGCCCCCGGGGTTCCGTCTGTAGTCAGTGAAAGCGTATACTGCTTCAGTTCGTAGGTGGCCCTCAGTACCACATCAGTGGAAGTAAGGGTAGCGGTAGTGGCTGTCAGGGTGTCATTACCGATGGTCACATTGCCGCTGATCACCACCCATCGGGTGAATTTATACCCCGTGGGCACGTTTGCCGAAATCCCCACGGCCTGCCCGTGGGTCACGGTTACCGGTACGAACGGACTTACTGTTGCACCCGGTGTACCGTCCGTAACCAGAGTCAAGCTGTACTGCTTCTGTTCAAACAGAGCCTGAACCGTGGCATTCTCCTGGGTCAGAGTCACCGTGGTGGACTGTGCGGTGTCATTGGCTATGTTCACCCCTCCTCCATTGCTAACCATCCATTGCATGAACTGGTAGCCCGCGGGAGTGGAGGTTACAGTAATTGCACGTGGCTGACCGTGGTCCACCTGCACCGTATTTACGGGAGAAACCGCAGCTCCGGCCGTCCCGTCTGTGATGACAGTCAGGAAATACTTCTTCCGTTCGAAGGTAGCTTCCACTACCACATCCTCCAGAGTCAGGGTGATAGTAGTAGTGGCCAGTTCCAAATTGGCCACTGCAGCTCCCTGTCCGGAGCGAATCACCCATTCTTTGAATGCATACCCTACCGGAGCGGTGGCAATAATGGTACGCGACTGACCATGCACCACCTGAACAGGATTTGCCGGATTGACGGTGGCTCCCGGGGTTTCATCTGTCTGAACGGTAAGCTGATACTGACTCTGTACAAAAGTAGCCTGTATGGTGGCATTCCCCTGGGTCAGAGTTGCCGTCGTGGTTGGATTGGTTGGATCGTCAATGGTGGCAACGGTTCCACTGACTACGGACCAATTTAGGAACTCGTACCCCTCCGGAACGCTGGTCACCGAAATGCCGGTCTGGATCCCATGGTCCACCTGTACTGAGGAGGATGGAGAAACCGCTGAACCCGGCGTGCCATCCGTGATCACACTGAGGGTGTACTTCTTCAGTTCAAAAGAAGCTTCCACCGTCACATCACTCTGAGTCAGAGTAACAGTGGTGGTGGCCAGATTGGAATTCGCAATGGTGGCTCCGGTCCCGGAGGTAACTTTCCATTCCGTAAAAACGTATCCGGCAGGTGCGGTAGCGATAATGGTCTGGTTTTGCCCGTGTGCCACATTGACCGGATCGGAGGGGCTCACTGTTGCCCCCGGTGTCCCATCAGTCTGCAGGGTCAACTGGTAGGTGTTCTGGCTGAAATTGGCGATAATCAGCTTGTTGTTGTCCATGATCACCGTCTCCGGATTACTGGAGGAGGTCAGATCGCCTGTCCAACCGGTAAAGGTCCAGCCTGCATTGGGGGTGGCCTGGATCTCCACATCGGTAAAACTGAGGTGGGAGGGTCCCGGGGGATTCTGGGTGGCAGAGCCCTGCCCCGAGGTGGAGAGTGTCAGCGAATAACTGTTCTGAGTGAAGGTGGCATTGACTGTTTTGGGTCCGGTCATGATCACCTGAGTGGGATTGGAAGTGCCCGAGGCATCTCCTGACCATCCCGAAAAACTCCATCCCGGATCCGCTGATGCCGTCAGGGTGACCGTGGTATTAGAGGTGTAGCTGCCTCCTGCAGGATTAAGACTGACAGTCCCCTGGCCGGTGGAGTTGACCGTCAGCGGATAGAGGATTTCCGTAAAGGTAGCCGTCACATTCTTATTACTGTTCATGGTAATACTGGCAGGATCGGCATCTCCTGTAAAGTCAACAGACCAGCCTGAAAATTCCCACCCTGGATCCGGTACCGGGGTCATCTCCACATCCGTTCCGCTCAGGTAGCTGCCTCCTGCAGGGTTGAGATCCACCGACCCCTGACCCACTACGGTGATATTGAGGCTGTAAATGTCCTGAGTGAAACTGGCGGTCACTGTCTTATCTCCGTCCATGATAATGGACTGGGGATTGGTGGAGCCCGACAGATCACCGGACCAGTTGCTGAAGGTCCAGCCCGCATCGGGTAAGGCGGTCAGCTGCACACTGGACCCACTCCCATATAAAAATTGATTGGGACTTTTTGTCACGGACCCCGATCCGTTCGAATTCACAGTTAGAGAGTAAAACTGGGCCGTCAGATTTGGCCCCGCCAGGGAAGCCGCCACTAGGACAGCCGCTGTCAGAATGAATGAAATCGATCTACCGCCTATCTGGATACCTCTGCTTTTTATCTGGTTCATAGTAGTTGCAAATTGTGGGCAATGTTGGTTGAAATTCATGACTCAGGCAATATAATCGGGCTGGAGCTCTTTACCAAACCGGTCATTTTAGCATCTTTTTGTGAAAGATGTATCTAATTGTTTATCAATTATTTAATTCATTAGTTTGTAGCTGGGCACAGCCCGAAAGAATATTTCTACATGCTCAATGCCGGACTTAGACGCCTTCTGGCCTCAGTTGATAAAAATCCAAACCTGTTAGCCTCACCCATTCTATCAGCCCCTTCTCCCTGTAACCTCTGTCAATAATAGATTTCTTGATTAAAAGATCGAATATATTGATGAATGAAGCGCCTGTCAGGTGCGGGTTGAAATCAGTTAGAGTAGATAACCAATCGTTCCGCTTTGGATTTGGAGCCCAAAATCAGGATTACCGTGTAAATTCCGCTTCTCATCAGGTCAGACAGATCAAACTCTTTTTCGTAGGATTCCAAGGTTTCACCCAGGTCAAGCGCTTCGGAATAAATGACCTGACCGGACATATCTACCACTCTAAAAAAGGCTTCCTCCGACTCGTTGGAGTTGTCCTCAAAGGAGAAATGAAAACTGCCCTCGGAAGGATTGGGCACCACTGCAATCTCCAGACTGTCGCTGCCGGTAAAGTCCCGCACATTACGTATCATCACATCTTCCACCTCCCCGTAAACGATTCCCTGATCGGTTCTCACAAAAGGAGAAAAGTAATAGGACTTGTTGGTTTGCAGAGACTCCAGGTTCACAACGAAATGAAGATTTCCGAACCCCGCATCGTAGTGTTGCATGACCTCCGGTTCCTTCATGGCTTTATCATAAATCGCGACCAGGTAGTAGATTCCATTCCACGGTCGCTCTTCCGATATTTCATTGGCCAGAGCGAAACGGTTGTCTGAACCCCAATCCGACAGTTTGCCGGGCCTGAGTCCGGAGTACTTCAGTTGTCCGTTCACCCAAATATTCTCTTTACCCCCTGCGTCCCTGGAGTAAATAAAATGGTGCAGACCGAGTGTGAAAAAGCCCTGCTCTGTCATGATCTCCGGTAATCCATTCTCATCCTCTGTATCGCTGGTATTGAGCCTGACGGTATAATCGAACTCCGTGATGGTCCCTTCGTGACCGATCGTAAAAGCTCTGCTGCTGTTACCAGTGGAGAGCGTCAGTATTCTGGCGGGTCCGGTCTGTTTCAGCTTCGCCTGCTTGATCCAGGCTTCCAGGGTAACCTCATTGGATTGGGAGATTGCATTAATCAACCGTTGCGGGGATTCCTGTGAGTAGATCATGGTATTACCGGTCACCTCCAGCCCCTGCCCCGGAAGCCAGTATGTGTTCAGTTGCTTATTGATAATAAGGTCCAGAGGATCCTCATTCCCGGACCTGTCCAGTACCCTGTTTCCCTGACCCTCTGAAAAATCATAGAAAGCCAGAAGGTTAGAGGTCAGCCTTTGGTCATGAGACACCGAATCCCCTCCCGGTTCTCCGTAAAATATGATGCCCGTTTCTATCCCGGCAGGGTCTTCGGTAAAGAGTACTCCGTAATCCTGCAACTCCGTATGACCAAGGGACTGCATCCTGGAGACAGTCTCCACGGCGGAAGCACTCTTTTTCACCGAAACCGTTTCGACCTCGGGCATGGTCGGATCGATGGATACATCTGGATTTACTGTAGTTGCCGTAAGCACCTGGGACCTGTCGCTTTCATTGGACTCCGCATCATATGCTGAAACAGCCATATTATAGGTGATACCCGGATTCAACTGCCTAATGTTAAATGAATTATCGGCAGTCTCTCCCTTCAGCAATCCATTGGCAAAAACCTTATAACCAGTAACTCCAACATTGTCCGATGAGCTGTTCCATGTGATCTGAATCGAATTGCTGGATATATTGATTGCTCTCAATCCTGTGGGTATCGAGGGCGGAATATTGTCTGCCTCCACAGTGGTCCCTATGATCGGTTCGGAAGGTGCGCTCTCATTCGGCACCACATCATAGGCACTCACAGTAATGGTGTAATCCGTGTTAGGCGATAGTCCGGATATGGCAAAATCGCTGGAAACAGAAGATCCTATCCTTGAACCGTTCAAGTAAATATTATAACCTTCGACTGAAACGTTATCTAAGGAAGGCTCCCAGGACAGGAATATGGAACTCCCTGTTACCCCTGTGATTGCCAAACCTTGAGGAACAGTCGGAGGTTCCACATCAGCATCAAGCGTGGTTTCGGTAATGGAGGTCGATTTTGCACTTTCATTGGAGGCAGCATCGAAAGCTGATACGGAGATCTGGTAGGTGGTGCTGGGTAAAAGCTGGCTGAGGGTATAATCCCGGGAGGTGGTTGATCCGTTGAATACACCGTTCAGAAAAACCCGATATCCGGTGACTGCCCTGTTGTCTGTGGAGGTATTCCAGCTTACGTCAATGGTATTCACATTACGTCCGGTGCTTGTTAAACCGGTTGGAACCGAGGGTGCCTCCACATCTAGCTCTCCCTGTGACATCGAGATGGTCCCTTCCCAACCACGTTCATGATCATATTTATTCGTAGAGAACCGAACGAAGAGATACCTTCCGGAACTTTCTACCACTTCACCGGATCCTGAGAAATAGCCCTTGATGATCTTTAGAAGCTTTGAATCTGACGAATTACCATCATAAATGAAAAGATAATCTTTACTTCCGACCTGAAAGAAATCCAGAGATAGGGTTACGGTATTCCCCGGACCGGCATCAATCAGGTAAGCTTCATCAATACAGCCGCTATAGTAGCTTCCGTATTCACGATTGGATATCTTTCCTTCTCTCGTAATAAGCTGGTCGAAATGGACTCTGCGGTCAGTGATTTCAAACGGAGTTTCCAAAATGGCACTCGGATCGTGCAGTCTTCGACCTGTAACAAGATCATCCGGAGATGTGTAAACGGCTATATTGTCAATGTATGCATAGCTTTCAGAATTAGGTTTATAAACATCGGTATCGCCGCCGTAGAAATTAGAAAGCAGCAGAGCATCTATCCTCATCGTAGGATCGTCATCCTGCATCATCTTCAGGTTATCTATCCTAAAGATCATTCTCCCATCGACCCATAGCTCTTTAATACCGTTTGCCATTGCAGTGCCATTCTCTATGGTATTGATCACTAAACGTTGTGTGATATTGTACCATGTACCGTTTAAAAAATATATGGGATTATAATCATACCTCTCCACGGACCAGGGAACATACCCTGTAGTTCTGTCCCTGTGATAAGAAATCATCCTTCCACCAGGCTTAAACATATTGATGGCCCAGAAACCGTGCCCCTCAACCGGAACAACAAAAGGCCAAGGGAGTTTCGGCAGACCGCTTAATCCGGGCATTTTGCCGCCTTCCGTAGAATTGAATTCATCACCAAATTTGAAATTGTAAGTGAGATATACCTCTTCGAAATCCCGCTCCAGGTCAACCTGCATTTCAAACCCATCCCATACGGTCTCGGCAGGATGCGTTATCCTCATTACCTTGGTGGGCTCATCATTGATGGTATCAATGACTATGGTAGCACGGTCGTGAGAATATAATTCGACCGCATTGAAATCATCAAGTATTTCTTCATTTGAATAGAATCCAAGTTCCTCATTCTCAAAGTTCCAAAGGTTATGGATGGCAAATTCCTGCAGGCTGCTTGCTCTTCTTATGGGTGATCGCGGAACAGTGTCTGAAAGGAAAGCCGTTTCGTTTCTGCCACTATCTCCCTGCTCAAGTGAAGAAATCGGACCGAATCCAAAGCTTTTCACTGATAATATCGAATGTACACCAATAGACACAGTGATCAACACCCATAGACCTGTCCACTTCCACCTAGCTTTTTCCATTTCACGATTCACAAATCCATTCTTCCATTCACAAAACCACTATCTGTCAGAATGATAGCACAAGCTTTTGTGCGGGGCGTAACAAACAGCACAAAGATATTATATTTCATGTTTCCAAACAGACAATACAGATTATTAAACGATGAAATCATATGAATGTTTCAAAGTTGTCCTTCCCATATAGGTTGCAAACTATGAGTAGCGTCCTATTACCTTCGCATTGTTAAAAATCTAATAAATACTTACCCGTTCTGATCTATCGATCCAATTTGAGCAAATACTTCAACGTGGAAATCATGCGATAGGAAAACATCCCCAGGCCCATTCTTGATAGCAAGGATACCACTCTGTTTTTATAAGTTGGATTCACAGGGACTGTCAACGCATCGGACCACAAATACTCAATCATCTTCTTAAGAATGGCGGGGTTGGACAGCAAACGGAGTTTTCCCGGCATTGGCCACAAAAGGCTCAGCAAATACCGGGAATTAAAAGGACGGATCTCTTCCCTGACGATATCCTGTTCTGCTGCTGTAAGCGAACACCAATTGCTCGCCTCCTGCTCGATCTGATAAAGATCAAGAATATCAATATGGTGAGAATTACAAAGACTTTCCGACTCTTTCACCCATTCGTTCAACTCCTTTACTGCAAAACTATTATTCCCAAAATTAACCAGCTGTGCAATTTTTTCCCCGTTCAGTCCTTTCATGAAAAAAGGCAAGTAATAGTATTTTCTTGCGCTTCCTTCTGACAGATTGCCGCTTACCGTGTAGGTATGATCATATTTTCTTTTATACCCAAAGAAAAAAATGGGATATAGCAGATCATGTGCGCGGTAGTTATTCCTTTTGTAGAACTTCCTGAATCTGGCGTCATCTTTCACTTCCTCTATTTCAAGGATGTTCAATTTGAAATCAAGGGCCTGAGATAGCTTTCTTGCAATTTGGAGATCCTTGCTTTCCCCGTCCACATTCTTCGAACTGTTAATATAGAAGAAAACTTTGTCTTTCAAAGATTTTGATGCGGCTACCAGCAATCGGGTATCCCATCCAGCTGTAACTCCAATATGTAAAGGTCCTCGCTTGAAAGCAGTCTCCAGGGAGTTCCTGATATAATTTCCGGCCTCCTTGGCAACCTGTTCTGGGTCACCTTTTTCCAATGGTTTCTCCGGCCAGAACCTTTGGACTTTGCCAGTATGCAGATCCAGTTGATGGTTGGGTGGCAGTTTATAAATATTTCTGTAGATGGTTTTATTGCCCACCCAGGTGAAAGAGTTGTTTATATATTCTTTGGAACTGAGGAATTTTAGTGGCCCGGGGTCAGGGGAGGGCTCTGCTCCGATGTATTCCTTGATAATATCAGGGGTAGATCCGCAATGAACATTTCCTTTCTCCCTTAGAAAATGAAGTTCCCTGAAACCGGTAGCATCATTGATGATCCGTAGCCCGTCTGTTGTCACATACAAAAAAAGGAACCTTCCGTTAAGCAGATGTGTTTCGCGAACGATTGAAATCATTGAATATAAACCGTTGAGCCGCTCAACGACGTCCTGGCTAGTAGCCTGAATGGAGAAAGGGTCCAGACAATATCCCAGAAGAATGAGAGTAGCATGCTCCCTGTACGACTCACTTACCTCCAGATCAGGATGGGTATAGAGATTCCAGCTTTCTCCTGGTTGGCGAATCTCCCTGTGATTCCAGTGAGACTTTAACTTCGGAACTGCTTCCCGACTCAATAGGAATTGTCGTCTGAATAATAGTTCTTCCATAACTATCCTGAATTATCCCCATTAATCAGATGGGGTCATCATTGTTTTCAGAGATATCGCAACCATTGGTAACCTGGGTCCCTTCTCTTTCGGATTTTATATTCACGGTACTTCAGGCTCGCTAAGATGAGCGGAATAAGCATTATGATATAAATTGTGAAGAAGGCAGGAATGCCCGGGTTGGCATTAAATACCAGGAAGTAGAGCTTCGAAACTACCCGGATAAAGGGTATATGGAAAAGATAGAAAAACATCGCAACCTGCCCTACTTTGACAAGGATTCCAACATTATCCGGAGTTCTTTTTTCAAAGACAGCCAGGAGAAGGAGTGCGGGTCCCAGGGTAGAGAGTGTAAACAGAAAGGAGGGAGGATACTTAGTCACATTTAAAAAAGACATGAGCGTATATATGCCCCCCCGGGCCTGTTCCTGCCATTCAGATGGATCACCGTAAAGATTGTACCATCTCAATAACACAAACAATAGAATCATCCCTCCGCCCGTAATGACGAAAAGCCTTCTTCTCAGGATGGGATCCCGCGAATACAATATGCCTGTGCAATAACCAAGGAGCATGATTCCCAAATAAGGGAACAAACTGTACAACACATTGATCCTGAAACCTTCGGATAAAACAATATCGCCCGGCCGATGAAGAAACATCAGCAGGATCCGGCCCACGGAGGAATCGGGAGGCAGAATGACAGTTTCGAGCAGATGATGGAATATGACCACGATGAGAGAGATCCCCAGGTTAATGAGGAGAGGAACGTAGATCAATGCGGCCATGCAAAGAAATGATACACCAATGATCCATATTACCTGCAACTGAATAACGTCAAAATGGGTATGCCAAAAAAAAGTGAGAAGCGTTGCTTCGAGTATGATCAGAAAGAGACCGCGTTTTATTAAAGTAGCCGCCAATTCCTTGAGACTGCCTCGTTTTTTCTGAACAAGGTATATGCTTATTCCAGCCAGAAATACAAAAACCGGTGAACAGATGTTGGTAATCCACCGGGTGAAAAAGAGGGAGGGAAATGTAAGGGACAGATTGGTTGGTGCAAAATCGTGGTGCAGGAAAAAATGTCTGGAATGACCGAGGACCATCAGGACGATCACCAATCCCCTCAGGAAATCCACCGAATAGACCCTGTCCTGGTCTTTCATTCCGGATCCTCTATTTATCTCCCGTAAGATAGTGCTCAATCAACTCTTTCGTTTCCTTTATGTGTCCTCGAGAAGATGCACCAAAAAGGACAGATTCAATCTTACTGAACTGGGCCAGATACTCGATAGCCTCCCGCGGGCCTAGCGCTCCTGCAGCAAGCACCTGCATGGCAATGGGCCTGAATTGCCTTTCTTTCAAGGTCCTCCCATAAGAGTCCATACCTCCTGACATACGAAATCCAATTTTGTTGATGGAGCTGCAGATGATGGGATTCTTTATCCCGACACTCTCAAGAACATCCAGAAGGAATGGAAGGTTCATAGTAATATATCCCGGTTCGGCATTATACTTTCGAGTGATGTATTTGTGGTATTCAAGAAACACGTCTTTCATTCCGAGTCCGAGGATCATATCCGTTAAAACATTTTGTATGAAGATAACGGGAGTATCAATCCCCCTGAACATTTTCATCTCCGCATCAATGAACAATTCCATCATCTTCAATACATCCTTCTTGGCGAATGCTATGCCTCCCTTTGCAAAGGTGGTAAATACATTTCCAGGAAGGTACTCCTTAATGGTACCTATATAGCCCAGTTCTGTGATCGCATTCACATATTTATGTGCATAAGGCATACAGGGATAGATCTTGAATCCCTTGTACTGAGCAGGATTCTTCCGTATATATTCAGTGATATTACCAATCCTGTCATGAGTTGTGCACATGAAGGTGTTTATGCCTAATTCAATCGCCGAATCCAATACTTTGATGATAGCTTCATCGGTCTTGAACCTGATAGCCTGTACCCTAGATTTCTCGTCGGAAAGGTGGTTGACGGCGAAGAATTGATTGTCTCCAAATAGTACTTTGTCCATTCTGGTTATGATATTTTATAATTTCTGAGCATATTGATAACCGTGTCGGTATTTAAAGCCGCTGCAAACGAACTCTTATTGGCCGGATTATTATCCTTTATACTTCGGGCGAAATAATCGATCTGTGCAGAATACTCTTCACCGCGCAGATAAAAGTCGACCGTCTCGGTAAGATCAGTAATATACTTAATGGTCCATCCCTGTTCCAACCCAAACTTTTTATTCTCCTTTTTGAGAAATATCTTCAACTCCTGAGCATCAGAGATGATTTTTCCCTCCGTACCCATTACCGACAACTGAGTGGACATCTTCCGGTATGTTTCATCACTCCAGTTTACCAGGAGATTCCCGCTGATCCCATTTTCCAGAATCAATGTGGAGTATACCGCATCTTCCACCCCACTGGAATAGATACTCTTTAGCTGTGTTCCGTCCACCTTCTGAATATTACCGACGATAAACTCGATCAAATTTATCACATGCGAGGCGTAATCATAGAGACACCCTCCCCCTTCAGAGCTCTTAGACCTCCAGGTGCCCCCTTTCTTTCTCGTAACAACCGGACCATAAGCCTCTCCCTGGAAATGATATATATCACCCAGAATGTTCTCTGCCAGAAGTTTCTTAAAAAAGTTGAAGGTTCCTATAAAACGATTGTGGTAGCCCACCTGATTAATCAGGTTTTTCTCTTCTGCAAGCTTTGTAATCTCTTTACCTTCTGAAACATTCAGACTGAAAGGTTTCTCACAAAAAACATGTATCCCCCTCTCTAGGGCAGCTTTTACGATATCGTAATGAGACTTGGTCGGGGTGGCTACAAACAGGCAATTCAACTCCTCCTTTTCCAGCATTTCACGAAAATCTGTATAACCCTTCACGGAGGAATACTTTTTAAATACATCCAGTACGAGTGTGGAAGTATCACATACTGCCACAAGTTCTAATTCAGGATGTGCATTGACAATTGCACAATGAGAAATTCCCATTTTTCCTAAACCAATCACACTTGTTCTTATCATTATGTTCTTGTTAGAATTGATTGTTAGATGAAGTATCGTTCAAGAAAATAAAACTAGCTATTTTACTTCTACTATTAGATCTCTTACGGAGAAGGATTTGAAAAGTTTCCAGTCTTTCATCATTACTCATCTCATCATAACCCGGACCTGCTCAAACTCATATAAATATCTACAAAAACCTCTTAACCTAAACACACCAATCATAACGGTTTTTTGCCTGATAAAGACCTTGATGAGAGAAACTTTATTATCGATGTACTCCTGGGAGAGTTTATGAAAAACAGTGCCCCGGGGATGTTCATCTACGTAATGATCCCATCCGGAATACAATTCTCTGGGTAACGATTCACACTGAGATGCCGTGGCATACCAATTAGTCTCAAAGCAATTGCGATTGATATTGATCGACGATATCCCCGATCACCATGGTCCTGCTTCCCTCGCGAAGCATTTTGGAGGTATAGTAGGTTAACAGGGAGGTATGAATCAGATCAACTGCCGGATATAATGATTCCTTCCTGCCATCCAGGATAGATCTAAAATTACTGTACATTCTTGAATGACCCTTATCCCTCCTTATCCTGCGTTTATGAATCCTCCGGCCATTGGACCTGACATGTTGTAACCACAAATAATCATTGATAGTAATGGTTTGGTTACCATAGCGGATTTCAATCTTTTCCTGTACCCCCCTCATGGAGTTACCCTGATCTGAGGCGGTAATATTTAGAATCGATCCATTCCTGTACAGCACTGAAATAGATGCACTCTCCGTATCCTCAGCATCCGCCATAACAGTTAGTTCTAAAGGTGTGCTCTGGATCCAATACTGAGCCAGATCGAACCAATGTACCACATTTCCGGTAACCCTTGTTCCCTGGTTTTTCCATAGATACCAGTGATTGGGACTAATAAGGACCTCTTTGATCGAACATGATACAATCACTCGTTCGCCTGTAAGAGCCCTCTTTACATACCCATTGAATGGAATGAATCTCCGGTTGAAGCCGATTTCGATGGAGGCTCCATCGTTATAGAGTCTGATGAGCCGATCCAAATCCTCCAGAGTGACCGTAGGAGGTTTTTCAATGAATATCTGACTATTCGGATTGCACTGATATACCTGTTCGGCCAGTAACGCGTGGTCTGAATGATAGGTGGCGATAATAACTGCAGGTTTACCGGTGGAACGGATCAACGGGAAAGAGCTTTGAGGAACCAGAAAACCGTGCCGGAATCCATAGCGCTTCTGGAAATCCCATGTAATTTTTGACTTATAGTCCACGCATGCCACCTTTTCAGCCTTGCGGAAATGATGCATGATGAACATTTTCACGTATCCACCCAGCCCGAATATGAACAAACCTTTTTCAGAAGAGCCTGCCGGAGGATGTTGCCGTATGGCAAAACTGACCGGCTGTACCGACTCTGCACATATCCCTGAATAATCCAGTTTCCCGGCGAATTGATTGAATTGTTCCAGGTATTTTTCCAGATCCAGCCGGATCTCATCATGATTGAAATCCAGATCCGGGTAAAACCGGTTTTCAATCACAAAGTCCGACGGGGATCTCTGACTTTGAACCGACAGGTTCACATAGCTCTTTCCCCGACTCGTTACCCTTAAGATGGTAAAAAATCTGACCTGTTCCTGCTTATGCGCGAATACTTTCCGAAGGGTGCTGACAATGCCTTCCCTGGCAAAGAAATAGAGCAGTTTCAGATATTGATTATCGAACTCGGGGCGATCCCTGTCGCGATTCTCAAACTGGAATACCTCTTTTATGTCAGTTCCCTCCAAACAGGAGTATCTCACCAGATCCTTCATTGTTACTTAAATACTGATATCCTTGATGATCGGATGATATTCCCCGGTCAGTCCCACCGGCTCAGTATTCCGGATGTGGTAGACGGTTTCGATCGAATTTCGGGCTGCATCCACACCATATCCGTTGCCTGCCAGAATATGATCATAGGAGACAGTATGCAGGTCGGTAAAACCTCCGCTGAATTCGATCTCAGTCCCGTTCACTGTGATGGATCGGAATGTTCTTTTTCCGGTCTCTTTGACCTGGGCGGGAATATCATTGTAATCGATACTGAGGAACCAACGGACCCGTGCACGCTCCAGTTCCAGTACCCCGGCTGCTTTATCCTTCTTAAGAAAATTGACCCTGTTTTCCTTCACATTGCCGAATATCCAGGTAAGCATGTCAAAAAAATGCACTCCAATATTGGTGGCGATTCCCCCGGATTTTTCCACATCTCCTTTCCAGGAGTAATGGTACCAGTTTCCCCGGCTGGTTATGTAGGAGAGGTCGATATCGTAGGTTTTATCGGGTGGATCATTCATTACCCGCTCCCTCAGATCCAGTATGGACTGGTGATGCCTGAGCTGCAAAATGTTCCACACTTTTCCTCCGGTCTCCTCCTCATAGTCCTTCAGGGCATCAATATTCCAGGGATTCAAAACCAGAGGTTTTTCACAGATGGCGTCCGCTTCGTTTCGCAAAGCAAAGCGTATATGGGAATCATGAAGATAATTGGGCGAGCAGATAGATACATAGTCGACTTTGGTACCCATGCGGTTCAGCTTGGCGATATGCCTGTCAAACCTTTCAAACTCGGTGAAGAAATCGTTTTCGGGAAAGTAACTGTCCATAAATCCCACACTATCAAACTTGTCCAATGAAGCAACCAGCTCATTTCCTGTCTCCCTGATGGCTCTGACATGCCTTACTGCAATGTATCCGGCGACACCTATCATTGCAAAATTCTTTTTCTGTGTACTCATAATACTATCCGATTTTTCTTACCTGGTTGTTCTCAAAATAATATTTCTCTTTACTCTCGGGGCAGACCGCTATACCCTGTTCATTGAAACGCAGCCGGTGACCATATTCGCTCATCCAACCAACCTGCCGGCCTGGATTTCCTACCACCAGTGCATAGGGCTTCACCTCTTTGGTGATCACCGCTCCTGCGCCAATAAAGGAGAAGGCTCCAATATCATTACCGCATACCACCGTCGCATTGGCTCCTATGGTGGCCCCCTTCCCCACTTGGGTCTTCATATACTCCTCCCTCCTGACAATGGCACTCCGTGGATTGATCACATTGGTGAACACCATGGAAGGCCCCAGGAAGACATCGTCCTCACAGGTGACTCCGGTATAAATAGATACGTTGTTTTGAACTTTTACATTATCACCCAGCACCACCTCCGGCGATACTACCACATTCTGACCCAGATTACAATTTCTGCCCATCACACTTCCTGTCATGATATGGGTGAAGTGCCAGATCCTGCATCCTTCACCGATCACGGCCCCCTCATCGATCACCGCGGTTTCATGTGCAAAATAGTTATCCATCTTCTATGACTTAAAAAATGATTGAATTCCATCTATGATAAAGGCAAGCTGCTCATCGTCCAGCTCGGTATGCATTGGAAGGGACAATACCCGGTGGGAGAGCTCTTCTGCTACAGGAAGATCGCCTTTTTCGTATCCCAGGTCTCCGTATGCATTCTGAAGGTGAAGCGGAACCGGATAATAAACCATGGCGGGAATCTCCCTTTTGTTGAGCCAGGTTCGTAATTCATCCCTCGATCTCTCCGGAACCTTCAGAGTATACTGATGAAATACATGGCTGGAAAATGGGGAGCGTACCGGCACTTCCACTTCCGCGATGGCAGAAAATGCATCATCGTATACACGGGCTGCATGCTGCCTGGCTTTTCGATACTGATCCAGGCGTTTTAACTTGACCCTCAGGATGGCCGCCTGGATGGTATCGAGTCTGGAATTCACCCCCACAAAATCATAATAGTAGCGCTGCTTCATCCCGTGATTCACCAATGCCTTCAGCATCTGACCCAGTTGTTCATCCTGGGTGAAAAGGGCCCCTCCGTCGCCAAAACATCCCAGGTTCTTGGAGGGGAAGAAAGAGGTGGTACCAATATGACCCAACGTCCCTGCTTTTGCGGTTTTCCCATCCGAGAAACAATAGTCGGCGCCAATAGCCTGGGCGGTATCCTCCACCACGAACAGGTTATGTGTGCGTGCTATCTCAAGAATCGCTTCCATATGGGCACACTGACCGAACAGGTGTACCGGTACAATGGCTTTTGTCCGGCCGGTGATCACTGCTTCCAGCTGTTCAGGGTCCAGATTGAATGTATCGGGCCGCACATCCACCAATACGGGGGTAAGACCCAGCAACTGGATCACCTCAATGGTCGATATGAAAGTAAAAGGAGTGGTGATGACCTCATCTCCCGGTTTCAGATCAAGGGCCATCATGGCCACCTGTAATGCATCGGTGCCGTTGGCACAGGCAATGGTATGACTGGCTTTCATATATTCGGATAACTCATCCTGAAACAGGGAAACCTCTTTTCCCTTGATAAAAGCGGTGGAATCGATCACCTGTTGAATGGCTGTATCGACCTCCTCTTTTATATGCAGATACTGCGCATGCAGATCTACCATCTGTATCTTTCTCATTCCTCTGACGTTTATTATTCGGCTAACCGGCTTACCAGCATTTTTTTGATCATGTGGTAGGTCTCCTCCCCTTTCTTGAGCAATTGATCGTTGGGATCCTTCTGTTCGCAATGGTTCATATACTCCAGGGCCTCCTCACCTGTGAGTTGAGGTAGGTGCTCCATCATTCCATGTTCCAGAAGGTACCTGTCCACATCCAGCAGTTCATCCTGGTATACCGAAATGGTGGGGATCCCCAGCACCGCCATTTCACGGGTCATGGTACCTCCTGCACCAATAAAAAGCCTGCATTTAGCTGCGATCTCCTCCAGACTCAGGGCTTTATCCTGGACCACCACCCCACTGAATTTTTCCTCGCGGTAATGTTTGGCCTGTTCCCCTCCTCTGGGAAGCAGGACTACCTTGACATGCTCTTTAAGGTGAAGGATCATTTCATCCATAAAATTCAGAGCCCCCTTGTAGTATTGGGCGATCCATGGCTCCGGCCTGATATAGACGTGTTTCTCCTCCGCTGGAGCATATTCGATATTCGCATTCCAGAGATAGATCCCTTCCTTCACTCCCGGGTACTGAATGATCTTTGATCTTCTGGCCCACTGCTTTTGCGCCTTCCTGGGGTCCAGGAACTCGGGTATCAGGATCCGGGTGGCAAAAACAAAAGAGGGAATATTTCCCATCGCATGCTCATTGTCGTTCATGTAGATCACCGGCACCCGCAACAGCCTGGCAGTGATAGGACTGTGAAAGGTGCTCTGGGAAATGGCCATGTGGATCCTCTTCCTTTTCAGGAACTGGTAGAGCTGTCGCACACGAACAGGATATCCCAGCAGTTTGCTGGTAAACTTACCTCCGTAATGCTTTCCCACCACGGTGTACTCGAATCCATGCAGGTCCAGAAGGTCGATCGTATTGGCAAGCGGCCTGCAGGTAATGATCACTTCATGATCCTTCATCAGATCCCTGATCATTGCTGCAAACAGGTTAATATGAGGAGAATTGGATAAATCAAACCAGATTTTCATGTGCTATAACAATTGAGGCAAAAATGAAATATCGTTGTTTCTGATGCTAGATATACGCAAACCCGCAAGGAGGGTTACCTGCAACATCACGGATTCATCTATGTTTTCTGAGCTTCCGTCAAATATATGCTCATGGCAAAGAACATCCATCCCTGAGCCCATCGCATATAGGGGATCCTGGAAGTACGCGACTTCTTGATCTGGAAGTAGAAATATCCGCTCCTGTCCTGCATGTGATCCAAAACCCAGTTCATCACTCTGTCGGCCAGTTCCCGGTGTTCCTTAAACCGCTCC
The DNA here is from genome assembly GCA_964604655.1 of uncultured Bacteroides sp. Taxonomy (GTDB): domain Bacteria; phylum Bacteroidota; class Bacteroidia; order Bacteroidales. The sequence continues at coordinate 48,118 of CAZRZY010000004.1, forward strand.
AGTCTGCTCAGGGTAATGATCAGCTGTGCCGGAGCATGTATATCAATGGGATAGAGTGAATCGTTATAATATCTGCACCTTCCATCGGGTTCAAAGAAGGTCCGAACATAATAGTTGAATCCCTTTTCGATCACCTCCCTATAGGTATTATTGCCGGAGTATTTCTGGAATTCCCACAGACATTCCAGGTTATATCCGGTATGAAAATTATCGATCCACTGGTGGAACGGAAGCGGGCTGTAACTCCACGATCCGTCTTCCTTCTGGGCCTTTACCACAAAATCGACCGACCGGGTGGCTTCCTCCATTAAACGTCCATCTCCATTCAGGTGATAGAGTCTGGCCAGCATCCTGGATCCAAGCAGGGTGGCATTATATACCTGCGACTGATCGAGCGGTGAATAGGAAAAGGAAAAATCTCCCTGGTCATCGTAGGTTCTGTTCAGGTCCTTCAGCAGGAAATCAGAGACAGAGACAGCTGCATCGAGGAGTCTCTGATCTTCCAGGATTTCATATGCATCCAGCAATGCGTAGCCAACAAAGACGGATGCTACGATAGTGGGAGTGTATCTGGGTTGGAAGAATGCTCTCGACTCCCAGTCGAAATTGTATCCCCAGCATGCCCCTGAATACCCCTCTGTTTTTAATTCCAGCACTTTATCAGCAAGAAAACGGATCTTCTCCAGGTATTCCGGCCGCGGATCGATCCGGTAGAGATAGCAATACCCGTTCAGGAACAGACCCACTCCTTTCGGATTGAAATCTTTCTTTACGAGAAACAGCTTTCTCAGATTGACGGGATTCCGCTTAAAGAGCTGGATCCAGGCCAGACGGAAAAACCGCACATCCCTGATACCGGGAATTGATTGGAAAACCTTGCTGGTAAGCCCGTCGTAGGGATCCCACCCTCTGAATTCCTCCTTCTCGATCCAGAGTCTCAGCCGCTCGAGGCTCTTTTCCACTTTAAGGATCATCTCAGCCATCCTCGGAAACACTATTCAAGTTCAACGGTCTGCGGCAATCCGGTAATCAGAGATTCACGGATTTTAAAAGTAGTGAGAGTGGTCAGGCAAAGGGAACGGAAGCTGATGGGTATTTCTTCTCCCCTCTTCAGGGATTCGATAAAAGCAACCACCTCCTGTTTATGTCCCTTCCCTGAAGTTTTGATCTTTCTCTCCCGGCTGTCCCGGTAAAACAGACCGGCGTTGAAATTATCAATCACAAAAACCGATTCCCCTCCGAAAATCTCAAACCGCTCCTTGGGGAGCCCCTTATCACCATTGGCCGTGTAAACCAGGTTACCCACAGATCCATCACTGAATTTCACGGTGATGGCAATATTGTCATCGTTCTTGATCTTATCACTTTGTGTATCAATACACTCGGCAAATACTTTAACCGGCTCTGCACCCGAAAAATACTGCATCAAATCGATGAAATGGCAAATCTCCCCTACGATTCTTCCCCCGCCAGCATCTGTCTGGGTCCAGTGGTCCCTCGGTATGAATCCGGCATTGACCCGGAAATTCATCACCAGGGGTTCTCCTATACTTTGCATGGCCTCCCTGGCCTGTACACTGATGTCGGCAAACCGGCGGTTGAACCCGACCATCACGGCCGGGTTATCAGCCTCTTTGTAGGCCTTGATCACCTCCTCCAATTCATCCGGGTCCATTGCCAGCGGTTTCTCCACGAAAACCGCTTTGTTCTTTTTCAGGCTTTCAACGGTATACCTGGCATGACTATCGTGCTGTGTGGCTATGAATACCGTATTGATCTCCTCTTTGTCAAGGATAACCGAAGGATCGGTCGATGCATGGGCAAATCCGAATTTCTCCGCCACATTTTTGGCATTCATACCGTTTCGGGTAACCACAACATCCATGGAGCCCAGTTCTTTTGCTGCTGGGAGCAGGTAGGACTGGGCAAAACTCCCCGCCCCGATGAATCCAATATTGATCGTTTCCTGCTTCAGCGGAGCCACTTCCACTGTCCCTTTCTGTTTCTCCTCCGATCCGGGATATTCCAGAAGGATACCGACGAAAGGCTCCTTCACTTTGCCCAGCACCAGGTCATACGCTTTGACCGCCTCATCGATGGGGAAGGTATGGGTGGTCAGCGGCTTGAGATGGATGGCCCGGCTGGCAATCAGCCCGAGAAAGGCTTCCATATTCCGTTGCTCGGTCCACCTCACATAACCATACGGATAATCGATCCCTTCCTCTTCATATTTAACATCATACCTTCCGGGCCCGTACGAACACGACATTTTCAGCTGCAGCTCTTTGCGATAATAATCGGGATCCCTCGGCACGTCCATTTTTACCGCTCCGACCACAACGACGATCCCCTTCTTCCTGAGGATCTGCCCTGAAAGTTCCACCGGATCATTGGTGGAACCTGCAGCCGTAATAATCACCGAGTCGAATCCAAAGCCATTGGAAAAATTCTCAGCAGCTGTCAAAATATTGGTATCATTCCGCAGGATTGCCTGCGCCGATCCGGTCTCATTGGCAAGCTGGACCATCTCGGAGGAGATGTCAATTCCAAACACATTGCACCCATTGGCTCTCAGAATCTGTGCCGTGATCTGGCCCAGAAGTCCAAGTCCGATCACACAAACGTTGTCACCCAGTTTCGGATCCGCCTGTCTCACCCCCTGCATGGCAATGGCCCCCAGGGTGGTATAACTGGCATCCTCCAGGTCCACTCCTTCCGGCACCTTGACCACCAGATTCTGCGGTACACATACCACTTCGGCATGGGAGGCATACCCTAGTCCGGCACAGGCCACCAGGTCTCCCGGCTGAAATTTCTGATCGTTATCCATGGAGGCAAGCACCACTCCTGCTGTGCTGTATCCCAATGCCTTGAGGGAATCAAGCTTGGTTTTCACCTTCTCCAGGGTAGCCTTGAAACCCTCCTTCTTATAGTTCTGAAGTACCTGTTTCACCAGGTCGGGTCTTTTCTTGGCCTTTCCGATCAGGGAAGCCTGTGCCGTACTTACGGTCGTTTTTTCCGTACCCGCACTGATCAGGGAAAAGCGGTTTGCGACCAGGACCATACCCTTGGTGAGGGCAGGTACGGGCAGATCGTCCACATATAGTTCTCCTGTCTTGAAGTTCTGTATGAGTTGTTTCATTTATCAGGGGTTGTTGTGTGGTTATAAATATTCAAAAGTTGTTCCATTCGTTTTTCCCAGGTGTTCTCCCGGGCATATTCGATCCTTGCCCGTATATCCCGGGGGGTGTTCTCCAGGTGCGCCCGTTCGATCAGTCCGGGAAAATCCTTCGGGCCGGCTGCCACGTAAAGGAACCCGGATGGCATGCTTACCTTTTGCAAACCCACCATATCGGCAATGACCACTGGTTTTCCGACGGCCAGGTACTGATACATTTTGCTGCCGGTTCCCACACCCACCTGATCGTCCTGGGTAATCGCCTCACAGTAGGGTGCAATGGCCACATCGAACTCGTTGATGGCCTCATAGAGGCTCCTTCCCGTCAATGTGCCCTTACGCACCATCCGTTCGGAGTGTTTCAGTTTTTTGTTAAAAGCCTCCTCCACGGGCCCGATCACAACCAGTTGCATATGCTCCCGGGCGAGGACCTCATTCAGGGTATCGGACGAAATGCTGTAGTCACTGATGAAACCTACCAGACCCACTTTTATAGGTTTCTGGGTAGAAACATCCTGCCTGATCGCTATATGGAACTCATTCAGGTCAGGTCCGCCCAGCGGGATCTCATAGGAAAGCGGATTAAAAGCCTCCAGCTTCTTTTTCAGAAGAGGAGTGACCGATATGCAAAACCGGGCTCTGGCTGCGACCTCAGCTTCCACCTTTTCATGATACCTGGAAATGACCCGCGGATTCAGCCTTTTGCTGATGGCGGCCAGGTTGTCGTTGTAATAGAAGATCACATCATCGAAATAGCGGTAGATCATCCTGGCAGTGAAATCGAAATTGATCACCCTTGCCTCCGGAACGTATTTCTTCAATTTCCTGAAAAGCCAGTGCTGATAAAGCTCGTTGATCAAAGGGATCCGGTACCGAATCTTGTTCCCGACGGGAAAGAACGGCTGGACGACGGTGATCTCCTTCTTATCGGGGAAATGCCTTACCTGCGGCAAGCCCGGTTTGTTGGCTGCCACAAAAAACACCCGGTTCTTCTTCGCCAGTGCAAATGCCACCTGGTGCCTTGCTCTTGGCGGTTCATCCCAATGAGAATATGTATTGATAATAAAACTCATCTATGATGCAATGGAATGGAATGGATTCGATCCATTAACCATTTCGAAAACTGCGACCAGTCATTCTCCCTGATAAACCGGTCAATCTGTTTGGATAAATCTCTTTCAGCACTAAGAAAGTTATCGAGATGGCGGATCAAATCGTCAAAATCCTTGTAGGTGTGGATCAATCCCTCCTCCTGAACATCTCTGAAGGCTCCCACATGGGGTGCAATAATGTTGAGTTCGTAGGCGAGGGATTCCATCAGGGCCCCGGAGCTTAATACGCTCTCTTCCGAATAAGTAAACAGTACTGCTCTGGAAGATGCCATAAACTCTTCCAGTTCCTCCTGTGGAATAAATCTGTTATCCAGATGGATGTGATCATTACAGTATTGATTGATCTCCACTTCATAGTCCGCAGGTTTGATTTTGCCCGCCAGCAGAATTTGATACTTCGATTCCAATTCTCTTTCATGAAGGAACCGGAGAAAAGTATCGATGCCTTTGTAGGGGATAATGGAGCCCCATATCAGGATATCATATTTTTTACATTCTAATGCAGGAAGTTCCTTTTTTTCTAGTGGGTGTACAAAATACCCAGCCTTTGAAACGACGTCCACCCCTCTATTTTTCAGGTACCTGATACCCTCCTTGGAATGAGTGACGATCAGATCGCTTCGCTTTAGCACCAGATTAAACAGGAACCCTTTTAGAACCCTTTTTGAACGGTAATGAGACTGCTTATTATGAAGAACATAGATAATTTTTTTGCCCCATAATTTCACCAGATAGACAAGAAATACGAAAAAAAGTCCCTGGACCAATCCTCCGCGTTTATCCGGAAGGTCTTCGATCCAATTCAGGAATAGAAGATTCGTGTTTTTAAAATATAAAATGTAGTCAATGATCCCTTTCTTTGAAGGTCTATGCCTGTTTACAAAGGTAATCTGACCTTCCAGACAATCCATGAAAGACTCAATATACTCATTGGGTGAGTCTTGATCAATAAATGAGGAAATCGGGTATAGATAGGCCTTCATCATTTCATTCGGTCTTCTTATATCTCATTGGTTTTAATAATTTCCACTTGATGAAACCTCCAAACAGCTTTGTATAAAACCATATCAAAGGGCCATATGCAAAGGGAGATTCTGCATATCGTTTGTAAAAGAGGAAATTTTTGCTCCAGTTAGTCTTTGAACGGATATCCCTCATCATTCTTAACAGCGTACTGAAATTACCTTGATGTTCCATCCCTGAATTTTCTACATGATTATAGATTTTCAGGGAGGGAAATACCTTTACCTGGAAACCTGAAAGTTTCGCCCTGTATGTGAAATCAGTATCTCCGAAGTATTGCGGGAATCTCTTACTATCCCAGTATCCGATACTCTCAATAACCTCCCGGGGTACGACGGTTCCCATACCGGTGAGCAGGTCAACCTCCCGTTCCTGTTTGAATTCGGGTGAATCCGGTTGGAAATAACCATACATCCCTATTCTGCCGCTCCGGGGGTTGAAGTATCCTCCGGCAGACCAAACCATGTTGGAATCACCCTCCACAAATACCTTCGAACCGATAACCACTGGATCTTCCATCCTGGAAATAATCCTGACCAGTTCTTTAAAATAGTCCGGTGCTGTCTTGATATCGTTATTCCAGAGCACAATATAATCAACAGATCTTTGCCCGATAGCATGGATCGCTCCCACATTGATCGCTCCGCTCCACCAAAGATTACCATCTCCTTCCAGCAGAATTACTTCCGGATAATTGTCCCGAATCCATTGAGCGGTGCCATCTACCGAACCGTCATCTATGACTATTACAGAAAAATCTGCATCCTTAATATCTTGCAAATGGACAGTCAGATCTTTCAGAGTCTCTTTGGTATAATCCAGGTGATTATGTACGGGTATAAGAATGGCAAATTTCATAGATTCCTAGCTTTTCAGACTCCTGATCCTGTATATAATTCCAGGACCGAAGACAAGGATCATCCATGCCTTCACATAGAGCCTGAAGTAGGCGGTCCTGGTTGAGAGCATTAACCAAATCATTTTCAACGTCTTCCATCGAATATTCTTAGGAGGATGATCGAGCAATGGTACAACCAATGACTTGGTGAGATGTCTTTTGAGGGAAAGAAACCCTTTCTTTCCAAGCTTCCGTATCACTTCATTTCTCCACTTATCTATAAACAGACCGTATCCCACGTATCTCTTTTCAAAGTTGTTTACATACTGGTCGCCTATCTGTTCATATTTTATAATCACCGGAGCCTCTACATAATCAAATTCATGTTTTTCGGAGATCCGCATCCACAGATCAAGGTCAACAAAAGTGACAAGTTTCTCATCGAACCCTTCCACGCTCTCTAGCGCTCTTTTTCTAACCAGGAACAGAGAAGGAGTAGGAGGACAAAATCCCTGAAGGAATTTATCATGAATCTGTCCTCTGTAGTACCCCTTGTCACTTAATATAGTTTCATTCCTGATCACATCCGTTTGATAGGTAAATCCGTATATAGCCCCTAACCGGTCAGAACCTTTTTCAAAAAGTTCCAGCTGTCTCTCCAGCTTGTCGGGCAGCCACTCATCATCCGAGTCGAGAAATGCAATGAATTCTCCATTTGCCTTGGTGGCACCGTAGTTTCTTGCAATACATTGTCCTCCATTTTTGTCCAGCCTGAAATAGCGGAGCTGCGGATGATCCAGGTCCCGTATCACCTGCTCCGTGTTGTCGGTGGAGGCATCGTCGATGATCAGGACCTCAAAATCCTGAAAGGTCTGCCTGAATATACTGTCAAGTGCCTTTAAAATGAGTTTCTCCCTGTTATAGGTCGGTATAATAACACTCACCCTGGGGTTTTCCATGGCTAAACTGATTTAAATTGTATTACGTTTCTCTTTGCCCTGTCCACATCAAAGATATAGAGAATGAGGAGGATCAGGATATCCACTCCCCCAAGTATCCCGTAGCCGGTGAGCAGGGTAAAGCACTGCATCCCGATATAATATTTAAGATACCTGTACTCCGGGCTTACCTTGAAGAACAACGACTTGGCGATCATGTATAGCCCTGCCACAACAAAAATAATCCCATATTTGACATAATCACCGATCACTCCGATGTCGGAGATAAAAAAACGGTAGCGGTGTGCATACAGCTCCATTTTTTGATTAAATATGCTTCCCGGACCGCTGTTTCCGTTCCCGAATATATAAGACCAGGTATCGGGCTGGAACCTGGTCAGGAAGAAACGGGCCGCCCTTAAACGGATCCCTCCTGAAAGGCCGCTCATCTGTGAACTGGATACCCTGGTAAGTTCGATAAAAATCTCCCGGAACATAAAAAAAACTGCCACCGATGCCAGAGAAAGTAATGCGATCTTGATCACCCTGCCCCTGACCTGGACGGAGAAAAAAAGACTCACCAGCGTCAGAAATACCAGTGCGGCCAAAAGTTGCCGGGTACCCTGCAGCACGAAAACACTCAAAGTAACCAGAGCCATGATCAGATCCCCCAGGCTGTTCTTCTTGAGAAAGCGGTGGAGGAAATAGAAATAGGCCATCTGGGTGCATAGCAGCCCGGCCACAAAAAGCCGGATGGTACCCCTCGCTTTCATGATAAATATGTCCATAATGATCTTTGGGTAAAGAGTATACTGTATGTAATACAGTAATACCGCAAATAGCCCGATAAGAAGGAGCATACGGATCACGAACTTAACTTCGACCTTGTATACATGGACAAAGAAATAGAGCAGGTAGAACCAGATCACCCGGTTGGCATACGCCGAGATCATAAAAGATTGGTTATGATAGGACTGGGCTACAAAATAGCTGGGGATGGCCCCCAGTATAAGTATGATCACCGGTCCTGCAAAATTCATGGGAATCAATTTCTCCGGCTGATAGATCCGGCGAAGTACGATCAGAACAAACATGATCCCGCAGGCTGCCACCTGTATAAGGTTCCTGGCCGCACTTGGTATTGCCATGAACTTGAAAAACTCAAAATAAGCCAGCACCACGAAAAGAGTCACTCCGTTCCCGATAAGGCGGTCGAATTGCCGGAATATGTCCCTGGAAGGTGAAATCATTCTAAACCGATGGCTTTTTGAGCAGCTTTCCTTTTAACAGGGCATAGATCTTCACCATGTCCTTACCCTGATAGACCAATGTATCGAGAAGAAATAACAAAAGGATTCCAGAGGTGATTAGAGGATTCCCAAACCAGATGGAGAAGATCAGGCCTGCGGTCAGCACCACCTTGGGTCCCCAGAACTTGAAGATCTGCCTGGAAGTGAATCCCAGGATCCGGTAATGTCCGAAGTAGAGGCTTATCGGGGTCTGGATTAATACAAAGATCAGGGAATAAAAACGCAGAATATGGAGGGCCGAGAAGAAGGCTCCCACCACAATTCCCACCACCAGGATCAAAGAAAGAGGAATTCCCAGGGTAAGGTAGGCGCGCTCGTTCTTTTCGATCATGTAGAGATCCATAGCGGCGATGGTCATGGTCTGCAGCGGTATGATAGCGCCGATATAGGGCATGAACTCGGCTACCCCGACCCAGTCCTGTCCCCAGAGTATAACAGTGATCGGCCGGGCCAGAAGGATCAGAGGAATGGAGATGGCCAGGTTGATGAAATTGACCATCCCGATAATGTCCAGGAAGTGCGAGCGGTAGTCCTCCCCCTGCTTTTTCGCATCATTCAGGCTGGGGAACAGCACCGGTCCCAGTACCGTATTAATCAGTCTGCGGGCCATGTAGAGGAACTTATAGGACCTGTCGTAGAGGCCCAGGCTCGCTTCTCCATAGAATTTACCGACAGCAAAATTATCTGCGTTCCGTGCAAAATAATTAATGAAGTTGAAGATGGAAATGCTTTCCAGCAGGCTGCGGACCTTCCTGAATCCGAATTTGGTCATTTTCCAGTTATAAAAGTGGAAGCCGAAGCGGGCTTTACGTTCATACATGACATAGCGCAGCACCGGCTGAAATACCATGGGGACGATCAGCGACCAGTACGAGAAACCCATTACCGCCATGATGATCATGGCAGTAATAGTGCTGATCACCACGATGAAATTAGTAAACCCCACATATTTAAACTGGAACTTCTTTTCCAGGATTGCCAGGGGTACGATAGTGAAGGACTGACTGATGAACTGGACAGAGATCACGATGGTGGGCCAGAACAGGTCGGGGTTTCCGTAAATTAGCGTGATGGGATAGGCCATGAGCGCCATCATCAATGCCAGCACAACCCCGATCCAGACCGACAGGTTGAAAACCACTTTCTGGTACTTCAGTCCGTAATCGCTCCTGATTATTGCATAGGAGAGGCCGGTATTGGAGAAGAGCATGATAAAGCCGCTGAAGACAAAGATCAGCGCCACGAATCCATACTCCTCCGGTCCCAGGAACCTGGAGAGAATAATAGTCGACACCAGGGAGTCGAAAAACCAGGAAAGATAACTGTACCCTCCGAAAACCGCCACATTCTTCAAGAACTTCTCTTTGAATCCCATTCCAGATCCCCTCGTTTAAACGGTGAACTGATTTTTTATCTTCTCCCACACCCTGATGGCCAGCTGGGATACCTTATTATAGACCAGTATTCCCAGCAGGAATTCATGGAGCCTGAACCTTCTTACTATATATTTCTTGTGCCAGCGTATCGTTTCCCTGTCAAATTTCAATCGGCGGAAAAAGAGAAATGAGGCATATTTTAACCGGGTATCCCGGTATCTTCTGTTCAGTTCAGGATCAATTCCCTTATATTTCCAGAGAACCTTCTCATTGAGTTGTAAAAGGGTATTGAAACGAAACACTTCAGTGGTGGTGGCCGCCTTTTCATGCCGGCGGGTATAACTCAGAACCTGGAATGCAAAGCCCACATCGGCAATATCCATCATCTCATAAACCAGTTCGGTATCCTCGTGGTAAGCCTCCTTGTCAAAGACCACCGGGTACCTGGGAATCTTTTTCATCTGTTCGATGGAGAAGAGAATGGTAGTGTTTGATCCCGACACATCGATCTTGCGTGTCAGCTGGTCATGAAGCATCTTCTTGCCGTTGTAAACATTCCCCTCCCAGATATTGAGTCCGTCCATATCCACACGGCGGTCGTTCAACCGGTAGGAGGAGCAAAGTCCCACGTTAGGGTACTCCACCATGACCGCCACCATCTTCTCCAGGCTTTCAGGGAAGAGCCAGTCGTCGGCTCCCAGAACCTTCAGGTAAGCTGAACCAAGACTGATCCTGCTGCAGGCCATGTTCCAATTATCGACCATTTTCAGGAACTCCTTATTATTGAAGACCTTAAACCGGCTGTCGCGGGCGGCAAACCGTTCGGCCACCTCCAGGGTGCCGTCGGTACTGTGGTTGTTGTTCACCACACACTCCCAGTTCTGATAGGTCTGGTTCAACACTCCTTCCAGGCATTTCTCGAAGTAGATCCCGCCGTTATAGACCGGAATCACCACACTGACCAAGGGATTCGTCTCTGTAGCACTCATAGACTCGATAGATTATTTCTGAATAGAAGTTGTTTAAGCTGTGGATCTTCTTTGATGGCTTTCAGGGTCTCCTCATAGGCAATATCGATGCCTTTCTGGTTCCAGTGACTGTCGGTCCGATAATAGAGCAACGTATCACTGCCCAGGTAGTCGTCAAAGATATTCACATAGTGCACTCCTCTCTGGTCAAGACCTTTGTAAAGCCGGGGCAGAAAATCGTTGTATTCCGCTTCCGGATCTACCAGGTCATGATGAAGGGTATACTTGGCCGGAACAGGGAGGTAAATCAGGTGCATGTTGAATTTTTCCTTCAGTTCCCTCTTCAAGCCGGCCATATGATCGCAAATACTGTCGATCTGCTGGTCGGAATGCTGGTAATAGAAACTGGTCTTCTCACCATTCACCTGATCGTGATAGAAGAGCCAGGAGTTATCGCCGTCTTTATAATAAACAGGGGTCATACTGGAGATGCTCCCGAAAATGTCGAACTTAAGGGTGACCAGATGGGAGTAGAACCCGGTGGTCAGGTAACTCCGCTTCAGAAGAGCGTCGTAAAGCTGCTCGCTGCTGCTGTAGAAAATTTTATCCTTCACGTAGGTAAGAGTCCTCACCAGGAGAGGGGGCTCCTCCTCATCCGGCGGAGGCCCCGGAATCGTATGGAGATCTTCAAAAGCCACCGGGATGTATCGCTCGACCCGCTGAAAGAGGACCATTTTCGGAGTGGTGTCCTGATACCCGTGAACGGCCAGGTATTCCAGCGGATAATCGTTGTTCACGTAGTGGACCTTCCTGGAGAAATCATCGGCCAGACGCTCAGCAAACTGGGTATGCCGTGAAAACTCAAAGAAACTGTCGCCAAAGACAAGAACCTCCGCCTCCTCCAATGAAGCCTGCTTCTCACTGTGCTCGAACTTCACCTGGGCAGGAGGAAGCCCTTCCTCCCTGAAATGACGAACCATGCTGAAGTAATACAACTCGCCATATTTCGTCTTGTCCCAGTAACCTTCCACCACATCCTCCTTCAGGATCCCGTTGAACAGCACTTCGAAACGGATGGCGACGAAGGCGCACAGGCTAATGGCACCCGCGATATAGATCAGAATTTTCAGTGTTCTCTCATTCATGACTCAACCTGTAATCAAAATTGGAAATAGAGGAAATCCGTCTCATTCCAGACAGCAAAAATCAACAACACGGCCACAAAAACCACCAGCAGTATCCACTTCAGATACCGGGGAAGACTCTTCAGTGTGGAGGAAAACTGATACCGCTCCTCCAGGAAATCGATCACCAGGAGAACACCAATGAACACGAAAGAGAGGACCAAATCGGCCGGATTCGAGAACAGGTTTACCACTGGATCTCCGCCAAAAACGAAATGGTTTTTCAGTATGTAAAATGCTTCACCGACATTGTTGGCCCTGAAGAATATCCATGCGATATAGGACAGGACAAATGTGATCAGCACCTGAAACAGGGTATGAAGCCAGGTCACCTTGCTGATCCCCAATGCACGGTTGATGTTATCCCTGAGCTTTTGTGTGACGATTGCGATGACCAGATATCCTCCGTGAATGGCTCCCCAGATTACGAACGTCCATTCGGCCCCGTGCCAAAGTCCGCTCACCACGAAAGTGATAAAGAGGTTATAGAACCATCTCCACTTGACCACGCGATTCCCGCCCATGGAAATGTAGACGTAATCCCTGAACCAGGTGGAGAGGGAGATATGCCACCTCTGCCAGAATTCCCTGATGTTTTTGGCGAAATAGGGCCTGCGGAAATTAGTCATTAGCTGGTAACCAAGAACCATGGCCGCTCCGATGGCGATGTCCGAGTAACCCGAGAAATCGCAGTAGATCTGGAACGAGAAGAAGAAGGTGGCGATGATATTCTGGATGCCCTCGTACTGTGTGGGATTGTTGTAGACCAGGTTCACGTATTCCGAAAGCCGGTCGGCAATCACAATCTTCTTAAAGAATCCCCAGCCCATCAGCAGGATTCCGTTCTTGATCCTTTCATAATTGAAGGTTACTTCCTTTCGGAACTGGGGCAGCAGATTCACCGATCGCTCAATCGGGCCGGCCACCAGCTGAGGAAAGAAGGAGACAAACAGGGCAAACCTTCCGAAATGATATTCGGGCTTCTGTTTTCCCTTGTAGATATCAATGGTATAACTGAGGGTCTGAAAGGTATAGAAAGAGATACCTACCGGAAGAAGGAAATTGTAGTAAGGTACGTCGTAAAAGATGTTGAACTGGTCGAAGAGGGTATTCAGAGTATTACCGAAGAAATTGAAATACTTGAAAAAGAAGAGGAGTCCCAGGTTGGTGAGCAGGCTCGCCACCAGGAGAAGTTTTCGCCGCCCCTTTCGTTGGGACCTGTAGAGAAGAATCCCTGAGATATAGTCTACCACGGTGGAGATCATGATCAATACGATGTACTTATAATTCCAGCACATGTAGAAATAGTAGCTGGCGATCAGCAGAAGGATCCACCTGAAACGGTTCGGGATTGCAAAGTAGGCTGCAACCACGATGGGGAAAAAAACAAGAAATTCGTAGGAATTAAATAACATTCGGAGAGATATTTAGCAGCCTAGGCATCAGTTTTTAATCAGTTTACCAGTCTCTTCCAGCCCATTTACCTTTACCTTGTATACATAGATACCTCTTTCAAGATCAGATATATCCAGTCGAAAATGCCCTGTTGTACCGGATGTGACGGACTTCATCAGGATGCCTGCACTGCTATAAATCTTCAGATTGATCTCCGATATTCCATCCCAGGTAAGGTTAATCATGTGGTCCGATGGATTGGGAAAAAGTCGGATACTCTCCCTTACTCCTTGATTATCAGTCGATGTGGGCCACAATACTTTGAGGGTATATCCCTGCAATGCCGCTTCCTTGCCATCGCTTGCCTGGATAATGACGGCATGGGAGCCGATTTCATCCATGGTCGGTGTTCCGAAAAGAATAGCGTCGGTTTCACCGCCGGATAGTGTAAGCCAGTCTGGCTTCACCACCGTGCTGAAGGAAAGCTGGTCACCGGGATCAACATCTTCCGCCTCGATAGAGTATATATAGACCTCCATGGCTCTGGCCTCGGTCAATGCCTCACTCAGGAATACCGGAGGATCGTTCACATTCATCACTTCGACCTGGAAACTCTGATCAGTCTCCACAAATCCGTCCGTCACTCTGATTACCACATCGTGAACCCCCACCTCACTGTTTCCCGGCTGCCCGGTCAGGGTCAGATCGCCGTCGTTGAAAGTCAGCCAGTAGGGCAGCAAAGGAGCTGAATAGGTCAGTGGGTCTCCATCAGTGTCCCTGGCAATAACATTATAATAGTACGCTGCATCCTGATCGATCACCGTCAGAGCATCGGAGATAAACTGAGGCGGGTCGTTCGAGTCGATCACATTCAATGTAAAACTCTGGTCGGTACTCCCCATCGCATCACTTACTCTGAGTCTCACATCATGATCTCCCACATCCGTGTAGGCAGGAGTGCCTCTAAGTACGCGGTTAATGGAATCGAACTCCATCCAGTCAGGCAGGGTCACCGCCCCGTAGGAAATTGGATCCCCCTCCGGATCAGTGGCATAAATCACATAGGAATAGAGTTCCCCTTGCTCCGCCTCTAAAACGGGAGCAGAAGTAAAAAAGGGCGGGTCATTCACATCGATCACCTCCACCTGGAACGACTGTTCAGAAAATTCCTTCCCATCCGACACCCGCAAGGTTACCTGGTGGATTCCCACATCCTCATTGTGAGGCACCCCGCTAAGCAGGTGTGTACCGGTATCGAAGTTAAGCCAGGAAGGCTTCTGAATGGCCGAAAAGCTCATCGGATCGTTGTCGATATCCACAGCCTGGATGGTATAGCTGTAGGGTTCCTCCTGGAACACCTCTGTGGGAGGGGTGGATTCGATCACCGGCGGATCATTCCCTTTACTGACATTATACACCACCTGGATAATCTGATTCCTTGGGAAAAGGCCGCTGCCAGTATCTTCCACCCGGAGGGTCAATATCTCCGTTCCATACCAGTCACCATTCGGTGACGCGGAAAGAACTCTGTTTTCATCGATGGATACGATCAGCTGTGATCCCAGTTTCTGTTCGAAACTCCAGGAAAGCTGGTCATCGGGATCCTCCGGATCTTCTACGTATTCATCCAGTTCAATGTCGGGAAAGGGTGTTCCTCTGGAGGTATACTGGTCGGGTATGAAAGTGGTGACCGGAGCCTGGTTCAGGGAGTTAACGGCTTCGAACCACTTAAAAGCCATCTTGTCGTAGCCTGCCTGGTTGGGATGCAGATTATCAATCATGTCGGTGGCGTAATTGATCCCCGCTCCATTTTCCATATCGACCATCTGTATCCGCGGATCACCCCGCATATTCACCATCAGTTCCACATTATTATTAAAAGCACTGGTAGAGGGGTGGTAGGTCCGTCGGTTAATGATACGGGCTACCAGAATGAATACATCCGGATCGTAAGACCTGATGTTATCGAGAAGATCCTTCACTTCACCTGAACTTTCGATCAGATTGTTAGTCCCGATATGGAGCAGGATCAGATCGGCCGGGAACGAATAGAGATAGGGGCCCGGCGATTCCTGGACACCCTGCATGGGATTATACCCGGTTTGTATCAGGTTGGCCAGCTGCCAGGTCTCAATCCCGGGGAACCCGGCATTGTCATCCAGCTCCGAGTTGAAAAAATAGTTGTTCCCGCTGTTCTCGCTTCCCACGTAATCGAAATCGTATCCCTCATCGTGCAAAAGCTGGAAAAGCCGGTATCGGTAGGAAATCCTGTCTCCGTCCGGCCTGGGATTACTCTTATCCAAGCTGTTTTCATCGAAGGTGATCGAGTTACCGAGGGGCATGATCCGGACCGTCTGGGCATAAATGCCCGGGTAAATCCAGAGAAGGAGGACTACAGCCGGAAGGATTTTATTTATCGGCAGACTCATGACTCATTATGAAAGAGAACGCCCAACAAAGAGTGATTGGATCAATGTTGGGCGTTCTCGTTTACCTTATATATTCAATTCAATTTCGCTGTTACCCTGTATCACTATTCCTTGATCAGTTTACCCACACTGGTCCTGCCATCGATAGTGACGGTATAGAAGTAGATATCACTGGAAAGCTCAGAGATATCCAGGGTATAGCGTTCGGTATTCTCCAGTTCGGCCACCTTTTGAACAGCCCCTTTGGAGTCGACGATTTTCAGGATGATCTCACCCCTTTCGGCAAATTCGAAATGCACTTCATCAGTGGCCGGATTCGGGTAGACCCGATTGACCAGTTCGGCTGCATCCTCTATGCCGGTAGGATCTCTGACAGTAATGGAGAATCCCTGGACTGCATCACCAATTCCATCGCTCACAGTAATGATTACCGCGTAGGTTCCCAAATCAGCCATCTGAGGCGTCCCGCTCAGGATAGCAGAGGTGGAGGCCGGGGTAAGTGTCAGCCAGTTGGGAAGGTTAGTTGCAATGAAGGTCAGTTGATCACCAGGATCGGGATCATTTACGGTGATCTGGTAAAGATAGGGCAGGCCTGCTCTCGCTTCGGTCACCGGATCGGAAGAGATCACCGGAAGATCATTCACATTATTGACCGTGATGGCAAAAACCTGATCCGATTCTAAAGATCCGTCGGAAGCTCGCAGGATGATGTCGTGGATTCCCACATCCGCATTGGTCGGGCGTCCGCTCAGAATCCTGGTGGCAGGATTGAAGCTGAGCCAACCGGGAATCTGCGGAGCCGAATAAGTCACAGGATCTCCATCCGGATCGCTGGCCAGTACCGTGTAGGTGTAGCTGGCGTCCTGATTGACAGTAAGCGGCGGATTGGAGGTGAATTCCGGCGGGTCGTTCACATCCAGTACTTCGATCTGGAACACCTGATCGACCTCTTCCTGTCCGTCAGTCACCCTCAGGGTTACATTGTGGAATCCCACATCATTTCCACCGGCAGTTCCGCTCAATACGCGGGTCGACGGATTGAAATTGAGCCAGGCGGGGGTCTGGACTGCCGAGTAGGTCAACAAATCCTCATCCGGGTCTTCTGCCTCAACCGTATAGCTGTAAAGTGCATTCTGATTGATCTGTGTGATCGGAGTGGAGGTAAAGGCAGGTGGATCGTTCACATTGTTTACGGTAATGTTGAATGATTGATCGACCTGCTCGGTTCCGTCACTGACCCGGAGGGTTACGTTGTTGTCCACTCCCACATACTCATCCGAAGGCACTCCGCTCAAAATCCGGGTATCCGGGTTAAATGTGAGCCATGCCGGCAGTACAGGTGCCGAGTAAGTCAACTCATCCAGGTCGGGATCATCTGCCAGTGCGGTATAGGAGTAGTTGGCATTCTGGTCGACCGCAGTCACGGGTATGGAGCTCCAGACCGGAGGGTCATTCAGATTGATCACTCTCACCTGAAATTCCTGATCCACATTGACTGTTCCATCAAATACCCTGAGTATTACTGTATTGAATCCCACATCGGCATCCCCGGGAGTTCCGCTCAGGATCGCGGTAGAATCACCGGGCGTGTAAACAAAATTACTCAGCCACGCCGGAGCGCTTACCACCGAAAGATTCAGAATATCCTCCGCATTGATATCCGTAGCAACTATCTCGTAGGTATAGAGTTCATCCTGTGTCACCGTGGAATCAGGGGAGGAGAGAATCACTGGTGCGTAGTTGTATACACAGGCACTATTTCCGGCCATGGCGTTGTTGTAACTATCATTGATCTGGGTCTGGGTCAGTGCGGTATTGTAGAACATCAGTTCATCAATGGTTCCTTCATACCAGTATTTCTCCACGGACGTGAGGATGTTCAGATGACCGATGTTCAATGGTGCATACCCGCCGAAATCGTCAAAGAACTCATTTTCATCCGCCACCAGGATTTTGTCCACATAGAGCTCCACCTTACCGATGGCATCGTTGTAAGAGGCGACAATATGGTGCCAGTTCCCGTCGAGGACATTGCCTCCTTCGATATATACATTACTGCCGTCCACCAGGGGGTAATCCCTTAAGAACAGTCCTACCGTGCCGTCACTGTTCACACCCAGCCAGTACTGTGTATTGTTGGTGGGTTGATCGCGGCTGACCATCACCATGGTCTGCGAGGGAGAGGCATTGGATTTCATCCAGAGCTCGATGGTGAAGGAAGGCACATCATTAAAATCGAAGAATATGTTGACTCCGCCCAGATTGTCTGCCAGGTTAATACTGTCATTCACTCCGTTAAAAGCCAGAGCACTCCCCGCGATCCCCGTAGTGGTGGTGGGGGCGGCACCGGTAAACTCCCAACCTGCGATATTATCCACATAACCGGCACTTCCTGCCAGGTTGAAATCCCAGTATGCCAGAAGGTTAGGTCTGCAAACAGGGGCGTCGGCCAGGAAGATGTTAAATGCCTGCTCCACAAAACCTTTATTGTTGGTCGCCCTCAAGACCACACGGCCGTTGGCCGACTGTGACATGGGGGTCCAGGTGATCATTCCGGTATTGCTGTTGATGATCATTCCCGATGGCTTCTCGATCAGTGCATAGGTAGGCTTACTGTTTCCGGAAGCGTCCACATCGTAGGTATATAGTTGCCCGACAGTGGCTCTGGTAGGAGGTTCTGTAAGGAAGGTGGGATCATCCCCGTCGCAGTACCCAATCTGGTACTGACTGATATTATTGTAATGAGGAGTAATATCAAGCGTAGCATCCAGGAGCCTGCTGTAAATAGCGATCTCATCCAGCGCACCGGTCAAATGGAACTCAGCGCTACCCTGGTATAGCAGGTTCCCGATAGTGATCGGATTGGAGGAGGCAAGGGTCCCAAAACCGGAGAAGATGGTCCCCCCCGGATTCTGCAGGATCCCGTCCACATAAAGGTAATTTCTGGAAGTGCCTCCATTGCGGGTGGCCACCACATGATGCCAATTGTTATCGTTGTATGCGCCTGCCGTGGTAATCACGGTGTTGGCACCGGTGCTTCCCTGAGTATACCAGGAAATTCTGCCGTTGGACTCTGCGCCGATCCACCAGGTCATGGCTGAGAATGGACGGTCGTCCCGCGCAATGAATACCTGCACATCGCCTGTAGTCCCTGCATATTTCACCCATAACTCGATGGAGAAGCTGGAGGTACCCGACCAGTCGAAAATGGCTGCATCGGGGACTGTGAGATAGGTTTTCGATCCGTTGTCGAACATCTGGGCCCTGCCACTGGCCCCGGCTGTCTGTGAAGGCGACGCTGAAGGGGCGATTGCATCGTTTCCTCCATAGGAATCCTCATACACCGGACCGGAAGCTTCTGCCATCTTCCAGTATCCGACCATTCCATCGGGGCAGGTCTGGCCAAAAAGAGTTCCGCCTGCCGCACTGAACAGAAGGGCTGACAGAACCGCTATACCAAATTGTAAAAAGGTCTTTTTCATTTTTCTCGGTTTTTCCATTATAATCCTTATACTTGAATTCATGGCTTAAGGTTGCAACTATTCTAGGGGTAAAAATAGCGATTAATCGGGGTGGTAAGAATCCTGTTTGATCAACCCTGGCTGGGCATCGGCAAAGGTCTCCATAATCTTGCCTGGGGCGGAATATTCAACCGGATCGCTCCTAAATGCTTTGATGAAAATGCTGTTTCCGGTGACGAATAACACCATTGATCACGCCGAAGAATCTTGTCAGAGTAATTTATATTCATTCTACAGCCCGAAATGTGCGATCTGCTCCCTGTACAACCGGAAGATCTTCCGGTTCTCATCAAATTCGATATCGTCAAAAGTCAGCTCCCGGTCTTTCGGAATATCCCTTATTAATTTCACTCCCGATTCCGTCAGGCCAATGGGGAGCAGGTTTTCCTTTTGCACCACGTCGCTGTTTTCGCACTCCCCGTAAAGAGTGAAAAAGCCCGGGCCATCCAGTTCGCTGCCGGCTTTCAGATCGGTCTTTGCCCTGGAGATCACCTCCACCACCGGCGCACCCAGGGGTTTCAGGACATGATCGCCGAAATCGACCACCCTGGCAATGGAGGTAGGCACCTCAAAAATACAGAGATGGTAGGGCGTATAGAAACTGTATAAAGGTCCTTTTCCCAATTTATAATAGGCCAGATGATGCCTGGACAGTTCATCCTCGATGGAACCGTACACAAAGACCGAAGGTCCCGGTTTGGCACCCAGGGCATAATCGATGATACCTCCCTTTTCCCTGAGCATCTCGTAGTCATACATGCCAGTCATCTCGTCCACATGACCGTCAAAGGCATATCCGAGCATTCCCCGTTTGGCTACCTTCAGTCCAGTGCAGTTGGCCACACACGCCTGCTCCATATTCATCTTCGTACCATCGGCAAAACTCGTGGCTTTTTCAGGGCCCATTCCCCAAACCTTCGAAAACTCAGCCTGAGTATCCGGATTCCTGTAGGGATCCTGGAGCCCTTTCACATTCCCGGCAAGCATGGGGGTGAGTCCCAGCCCCTTGACAAACCGGTAAAGGTTCATGGTCACTCCAGGCTGGTCCCCGTCGCTTCCGCTGTAAATCACTCCCGCCTTCTCTGCATAGACCGAAAGGATCGGCCCGAGTGTGGAATCCACCTCAGCATTGAACGTGATGATATCCTTACCATTCCTGAAGGCACTGAGCAACAGTTCCACTCCGAATTCCACGTGTCCGGTGATATCCACCACTACATCGATTGCACTGCTTTCGCATAGCAGTTCATGGTTGTCGGTGATGACATACCCCCCGCCCTCCACTGCTCTGTCGAGCTCTTTGACGGAATCCACCAGCCGGAAATCCTCCACGCCGGCGAATTTATAAATGGCTTCTGCTTTGGCCAGGGTGCGGTTCGAAATGGCGGCAACCCTCATCCCGGGAATATTCCGCTCAATCAGATTCAGGATGGCTTTCGACATCATGCCGGCACCCACGAAGCCCGCTCTGATCGGATTATTATCTCTTTGTCTTTCGTCCAGTTTATTGTCGACTATGATCATGATATGGATCTTTTTTAAATATGGAAAGGCGATTCAAAATGTTCCAGTTCGGGCAATTCGTTATCTTTTTCCGATATGACGGGATCTTCAACAGGCCAGGGAATTCCTGCCGAGTTCCACCTCACTCCTGTATCATGTGCTCCGGAATAGACCTGAGAGCACATATAAAGCATCAGCGACTCCTCACTCAAAGCGCAGAATCCATGTGCCAGCCCCTCAGGGATAAAGAGCATATTCCCTTCCTCTTCGGTAAGTTCAAGGTAAAAGTGCTCTCCAAAGGAGGGAGAATCGGTTCTCAGGTCGACCACCGCATCAAAGATGCGTCCCTGAATACAGGTCACCAGCTTGATGGTGGCCATGGGAGGGAGCTGAAAATGTAATCCCCGCAGCACATGTTTCTTAGAAAGGGAATAATACTCCTCAAGAATCTCAAATCCAAGTCCTGACTCCCGGAATTCATCCATGTGATAGGGTTTGACAAATCTTCCACGATGATCCCGCAAATCCAAAGGCATGATCTCGTAACAACCATCGATGGGAGTATTCTTTATCTTCATCCGTTAAAAGGGGTTATCGAATTGCGACACCTGGGCCATATTCCGGTCCTTTTCGGAAACAACGGGGTCGGGGTCGGGCCATTGGAAAGGGATGGAATCCCACCGGATGCCCCTGTCTTTTTCGGGGGAGAACCTCTTCGAGTTCATGGAGAGAAAAGTGGCCGGACCATCCAGTACATAAAATCCATGGGCCAGTCCCTCGGGCACATATAACATATTGGCCTTCTCTGCGGTGAGCTCCAGGGAATGGACCTTCCCAAATGTCGGACTCTCTTTTCGAAGGTCATAAACCACATCCAGGATCGAGCCCCGTACACAGCTCACCAGTTTTACGTGTCCCATCGGAGGAATCTGGAAATGGAGCCCCCTCAGTACCCGCTCCGGAGAGACCGAATAGTATTGCTCTTCATAGCGGCTCTCCAGTCCGTGCTCATCATAGGCGTCCCGATGAAACAGCTTCACGAACCTCCCCCTTTGATCTTCAAAGACCCTCGGTTGGATCTGTACACACCCCTCTATCTCTGTGGAAAGTACCTCGAATGGGTTCATGAATGGTTGTATTTTCTGAATACCGGCTGTACGGGCCTGCCTTCCAGATATTTGTCAATCCCTTCAGCCAGTGCCTTTTTATACACCACCATCGCTTCCGTCATCTTCTCCACGGTATACTTGATATCCTTATCGGAATGTGAATAGGAGACAATGCTGGAGGGCATCAGTAAACCTCTCTTCATGGTCTCCTGGATAAAGAGGGTCCTGAACGGCTGGGAAGGTTTTCCCTCCTGGTCGCTGGTAGTAAACACCGAGCAACAGTTAGGTCCGATGATCCGTATGTGTTTCTCAAGTCCCAGTTCCCTGGAGGCCTTGTTCACTCCCTCCTTTAGCTTTCTGCCCTGTTCATCCAGCCTTTCGATCACCTGGTTCTTCTTGAAAAACTGGATATTGGCAATGGTGGCTGCCAGTGCATGGTTCTCCGCCCCGTGAGTGGTAGAGATGAGAAAGACCCGTTCCTTATCGTGGTGAAGGCCTCCAAGTTCCATGATCTCTCTTTTCCCGGCCAGGGCCGAAATCGCAAATCCGTTTCCCATGGCTTTTCCAAAGGTGGAAAGGTCGGGAACGATGTCAAATTTTTTCTGAGCTCCTCCCAGATGCCAACGAAATCCAGTAATCATCTCGTCGATGATGAACAGTGCTCCGTTTTTATGGGCGACCTCCTTCAACTTGTGCAGGAAATTGTCTTCCGGAGGGGCATATTTTTCTGCCTCAAGAACGACGCATGCGATCTTTCCGGGATAATCGGCAAACATCTTCTCTACGCTGGGGATATCGTTGTAGAAAAACTTCACCGTCATCTTTTTAACAGTTTCCGGGATCCCGGCCGACATGGGAGTGGATCCGATAAACCAGTCATCCACCGAAAAGAAGGGGTGATTGGCACATACAGCAATCATATCCCGGCCGGTGTGTGCTCGTGCCAGCTTGACCGCCCCGTTGATAGCATCCGATCCGTCCTTGGAGAACTTGACCATGTCCGCCCCCTCGATCACACTGAGAAACTCCTCCGCTGCATCAAGTTCGATGCGGGCAGGCCTTACAAAATTGTTGCCCAGCTTCATCTGCTTCATTGCAGCCTTCATCACAGGCTTGAAGGCATGGCCCAGGGTGACACTCCTGAGTCCCATCCCGTATTCGATGAACTCGTTCCCATCGATATCCCAAACATGGCACCCCTTCCCCTTCTGAATATAGGGCGGCATGAATTCAGGGTATTGATCGTCGCCTTTGGCGTAGGTGTGGGCACCTCCGGGGATGATATCGTTGAATTTGTTCTGGATCTGGAGTGATTTGGTGAATTGCATAACCTCGTTTTTTAGTTCATCAATTTGAAAGCACTGGAATACTCCCCTATCTGCTGCCTGGTGAATGCAGGAAGCATGGCAGGATCATCCTTGCAGAGTCTGTACCATTCCACCGTCTTACCGATCGTCTCGGTAAAATCCCAGGCAGGATGCCATCCCAGTAACTGAAAAGCTTTGTCTATGGTCAGATTCAGCAGTGAAGCTTCATGGACCGCATGTTTCTCTTCAAAGGTCCATTCCCCGGAACCCCATATCCTGATCAACTCTGTAACGAGCGATTCCACAGTCCTGTTCGATCCGATCAGGGGACCGAAATTAAAACCGCTGCAGTAGGGTTGCATCGTCTCCGGATCATTGCTGCCGAGAAGCTTCACCCCCAGCAGCAGATACCCCCCCAAAGGTTCCAGCACATGTTGCCACGGCCTGGTGGCCAATGGGTTACGAACCTCGATGGAACGTTCGTTCAGCAGGGCCCGCATACAGTCGGGAACAATCCTGTCCAGTGCCCAGTCGCCACCACCGATCACATTCCCTGCCCTTGCAGAGGCCAGCTTCACGCCGTGATACTGAAACCGTTCCGGATGAAAGAAAGAACGCCTCCAGGATGCGGTCATGATCTCACAGGCGCCTTTGCTGGACGAATAGGGATCGTACCCTCCCATCGGGTCATTCTCCCGGTATCCGTATAACCACTCCTGGTTCTCATAGCTTTTATCGGAGGTGATTACGATCAGTGTGGTGGAAAGCCCCAGGATTCGCACAGCCTCCATCAGATGGACGGTACCCATAATATTGGTCTGCACCGTTTCCAAAGGGATCCGGTAAGACTCTCTGACCAGTGGCTGGGCTGCCAGGTGGAAGATCACCTCGGGGCGGATCTTTTCCAGGTGCTTCTTCAGCGCTTCATAATCACGGATGTCACAAATCCGATGGTCCAGATGTTGCTCCAGGTCTAACTGTTGGAACAACGATATCTCCCCTTCCGGAGGTAAGGCAATACCATATACCTCAGCCCCCAGGTCAAGAAGCCACTGGCTTAACCACCCGCCTTTGAAACCGGTATGACCGGTCACCAATACTTTTTTATTCCGATAGATCTGAAAAAGGTCCCCGTTCATCACCAACCCATATCAATCAGGAATCCCAAACTTTCCATGGGGGATTCTCGCTTTGCCACATTTCATCGAGGACGTTCTTATCCCGCAGCGTATCCATCGGCATCCAGAACCCCTTGTGCTGATATGCACTGAGGTCATTGTTTTTTGAAAGCATCTCCAGCGGAGCCCGTTCAAAAACCGTGGAATCATCTTCGATGTAATCGAAGACCTCAGGTTCAAGCACAAAGTATCCACCATTGATCCAGGCGGAGTCCTGATCCTTGACCTTCTCCCGAAAATGTTCCACACGGGCCTGTTCCTCTCTCAGAGTAAAGGAACCGAACCGCCCCGGTTCCTGCACTGCCGTCAGGGTCGCAATAGTCCCCTGATCCTTATGGAACTTGATCAGTTCTTCCATATTCACATTGCTTACTCCGTCCCCGTATGTCATACAGAAGGACTCATTACCAAGATATTCCTTCACCCGCTTCAGCCGTCCGCCGGTCATAGTATTGAGTCCCGTATCGATCAGGGTGACCTTCCAAGGCTCCGATTCATCATTATGGATCGACATGGAATTGTATTTCAGATCGAAGGTAACATCAGACACATACAGGAAATAGTTGGCGAAATACTCTTTTATAATGTGTCCCTTATAGCCCAGACAAACCACAAATTCGTTGATCCCGTAGTGGGAATAGATCTTCATGATATGCCAGAGGATAGGCATTCCCCCGATCTCCACCATGGGCTTGGGCCTCACTCCGCTCTCCTCACTGATCCTGGTTCCGAAACCTCCTGCCAGAAGTACTGCTTTCATAAAAAAACTGCTTTTGAATGTTTGCTTCTTTCTACGCGAAGTTTAGGTAAAAGTTCCCACTTTGCGCCCTATACCCTGGCTTTAGTTTTTCTGTTTTTATCAACGGGGGGCAGTTTCCGTTTCAGCAGCTTCGACTCCTTTCTTGTGGTCGTATAATACTTGCCATAGGAACCCTGTTTCGGTATCTCCCCATTGATCAGCACATGGATGTTTTCTATCTTTTTAGAAGTAATATCATCGAAACTCGACAGCAACATGCGTTTCTTCACCTGTCCGAGTCGGGTCACATAGACGGTGATATCCGCATATTTCATCAGTACGAACGAATCGGTCAGCACGCCATAGGGGGGCGTATCGATGATGATATAGTCATACTTGTTCCGCAGTTCTTCGAATAGCAATGCAGTTTTCCTGCTGGAAATGAGCTCAATGGGATTGGGAGGCACCTGTCCCGCCAGAATAATATCCAGATTGTCCACATCCGAATTGATGGTGATCTCATCAAGGGAGGCTTTATTGATCAATAAGGAACTCACACCTACCAGCCCCCTGATCCCAAGCCGATTATAGAGATCACTGGGCCTTCGAAGGTCGAATTCCACCAGGGCGGTCCGGTTATTGGTGACCGCCAGGCTGCTGGCAATATTGAGTGCCGAAAACGATTTTCCCTCGCCTTCCATGGTGGAGGTCACCAGGATTACCTGATTGGTTTTCCCCATCAGATAATATATAATGTTGCTCCTGACACTGTGGAACGCTTCGGCAGTAATCGAATTGGGCTGATCCACAATCACATTAATAGAACTTCTCGGATCCTGCGGAATACTTCCAATCTGTGGCAGACTGGTAAAGGTCTTCAGCTCCTCTTTATCATGTATCCGGTTGCTGAACAACTTTCTGCCAATTATGAACACTGCCGGGATCACGGTGCCCAGAACTACAGCAACAAATAGCAGAATGAGTGATTTCGGCGAATGGATCCCGGCATATTGGGGAGGCTCCACTATTTGACTGTCAGGTAGATTAGAAGCCTTGATAATTTGTGCCTGGATCTTCTGTTCCAGAAGCCGCATATAAATATCCTCATTCAGGTTGAATTTCCTTTCAATTCCCAACAATCGCCGCTGTGTAAAAGGCAGTCCACGAAATTCGCTGTTCAGTGAACTGATTCGTCCGTTGAGATCTCTCAGTTCCGCTGTTGCTGCATTGATGCTGTAATCGAGGTTTTCGGCAATGACGTTCTTGAGGTTCTCGATACTGATCTCAATGGTACGCAGGCGGGGATTCCTGAGCTGATTGTTATTAATAATGGTCTGACGTTCCCCGTTCAGGGTGGTCAGTTCCTGAATCAGGTCATTGAGAAGAGGGTCATCCAGTCCCATGGCCGAAGGAGCCAGGAAGCCGCCGGCCGAATCCTGGTTGGAAAGAAAGTACTGCTCCATCTGCTGAAGATATCCTCTGCGACGCTCAATCTCATCCCGTTGGTTTTCAAGCGTCTGTAGCTGATTATATATATTAGCCGCCTTTTCATCGATATTCATTACGGATGAACTGCGGCGGATATTCTGCAACTCCTGCTCGGAGCTGCCAAGCGACTGGGAAATATCCGACAACTGAAAATCCAGATGCTCGATGGTTTTGTTGGCCAGATAGTTCTTCCCTTCCAGGCTGCTCTCATTATAGTTCTGGATCAGCAGATCCAGAAAATCGAGCCCCTTCTGGAGGTTGCTATTGGTCAGTGACAGTTCCAGCATGGTGGCATCCAGTGCCGAAATTTCAACACCCAGAGAACCTTTAAAGCCTCGGGTCAATGCCTCCGTAGTATTGAACTTAAAAAACAGGTCCTTCCCCTGATATGCCTCTGCCTGGTAGTTGGAATTCAGCAACACCTTGAAGGAGGTAAAAGGATCTTCGATCTCTTCACCGAACCGGAATTCCCCGTTGAGCCAGTAGGGAACCTCACCTGCCACCGTCGACTCGTCCCTGTAGTCAATAATGGTTGTTTTCGGATTATCAGTGGAGATCTGGAAACGCTCCTCGTCCAGAATCCGGATGTAGAACAGGGTCTCCACCGGCTGGTAGTGATTCTTGTTCATCACGATGATGAAAGGAGATTCCTTGTAGAGGTCTTTCAGACTGAATGAGAACTCCTTGGGAATTTTATCCTCCTGAAGGTAGTAGGAGACCAGCAGGTCCATATCCTCCACCACCGAGCGGACCAGGGGGGTTGACCTTAGGTAAAACATTTCATTCTGCAGGTTCTTGTCCTGTTCGATGAGCTCATACACTTTGAGGAGATCATCGTTTCTTCCACCATAGGCATTGGACCGTTCTATATTCAGAATAATGGAGGCCTCTACTTTGTAGGTTTTGGCAGCAAACTTGATATATACCAGTGCAGCCCCGCCAAAGATGGCAAGGGTCACCGCAAAAATGTACCAGTTCCTGACCAGGTCGTTGAAGAATTCTATAACATACTTCAACCTGGCATCATCCCTGTTATTCGTATCCATTATCTTTCTTTATTAAACGCGGTCAATTCAAATAGGTCACCATGAAGGTCAGCACGACCACTGTAAGCGAGACCAGCGAAAAGAGAAGGTCATAAGGAAATTCTTCCATGCCCCATTTCTTGCTTCTGAGTGGCTCCACATATATAATATCGTTGGATTTTACCATATAGTAATTGGAAGAGAGCATTTCATCGCTGGTCAGGTCCACATAATGTTTCGACCGGTAATCACCTTCATCTCTTACGATCAATACCTTCTGCCGGTTACCAAAAATGCTGATATCACCGGCATACCCTATAGCCTGCAGGATGTTAATGCTTTTGTAATTGAATACATAAACCCCCGGATTGAAGACCTCTCCCAAAATGGTCACTTTATTGTTGACGAATCGAACAAATACCGAGGGGAAATAAAGGTATTGAGCCAGCTCCTCCTCCATCCTGTCAGAAGCCTCCGCCAGTGTGAGCCCACCCAATTTGATCAGGTTGATATAGGGAAGCTTGATATATCCCTCCTCATCGACCGTATAGCTGATCACCGAAGGATCATACATCCTGTCCATACTCGCATCATTGAAAGCCGTCTGGCCCTCATCCGCACTGGTAACCTTAATGAACAATTCATCGCCGGGCCGGATCTGATTATCGGCGGGTTCATCTATGAAGTACATATTCTCTTCCTGCTGGGCCCGCATGGTTTTGTCATCCTGGACGTATGCTTGCTTGCGCAACGGTACACAGGACACTGCCAGCATGAGAACCATAAGGCCTGTTATTGATTTCCTTACTGTGTGCATGATCCGTTTTTTTATCCTGATAAATATAAAACTATTCTATCACATCCTGAAGGTCGGGATGCCGATGCGGTTCATAAGTTATTGTCAAGTGGGATGGGAACTGGTGGTGCCGTGGCCTCCAGAAACATGGTGCCCGGTCTAATGTCCTCCCGCCATGAAAAATGTCCGGACGGTCTTGAAAAACAGCTCAAGATCTTTCAGAAGATTCCAGTTATCGATGTAGTTCAGATCCAGCTCCATCCACTCCTCGAAGGAGACATCGTGCCTGTCGGGGACGATCTGCCAGGTACAGGTGATCCCAGGCTTTACAGAAAGCCTGCGAAGCTGCCAGCGCTCGTACTGCTTTACCTCATCCTCCAGTGGAGGCCTGGGTCCGATCAGCGACATCTCACCCTTGATCACATTGAACAGCTGCGGCAGTTCATCCATTCCCGTCTTCCGGAGGATGCGCCCGACGCCCGTAATCCTGGGATCATTCTTGATCTTGAATACCGGCCCGTCTGCCTCATTCCTTGCTTTCAGCTTTTTCAATTGTTCCTCCGCATCTACCACCATGGTTCGGAATTTATAGAGCTTGAACCTTCTCCCTCTAAGTCCAATGCGCTCCTGTTTGAAGAAAACCGGGCCTTTGGATCCCAGCTTGATCATCAGGGCAATGAATGTAAACACGGGCAGCAGGAGAATTACGGCTATGATCGAGAAGTAGATGTCTGACATCGACTTAAGTATGAGCGACAAACTATTGGAAGGTGCATCCACAATAGACAGATCCTTGCTGTTGCTCAGTGTTTTTAGCTGGAATTCAGTCGGATCAAGCGGTGAAACGGAGGACTGCAACCGGAAGATCACTCCTACTTCATTGCAGATGGCAACGGCATTTTTGATCAGGTCAATATCCACGTCCCTGCGGGAGTAAATAACCTCATCGATCACATGGCGGTCGATGACGTTATTTAACCTTTCCCGGTTCGAGATAATCTTGATCTGAGAGCCGTATTTGGCCTTGAGAAGCTTTGAATCTGTCACAATGGCCTCCACCTTGAATCCCCATTCTTTTTGGGTAAGGAGGTTTTCAATCACCCCGTCGGAAAATGCATCCGCAATAATCAACACATGGTGCAGGCTCCCTCCGTAAATCCGGTAAGCCTTCAGTGCCTGGTAGGCCAAAATCCGAAATACCAGGGTCAGTGAGAATTGAAGCAGGACATATACCACGATGAGAAGAGCCGGAAGCGATGTCAGACGGAACAGCACCTTTACCGCCAGCAGTCCCAGAAATACAATAAAAAGATTACGGGCAAACTGGAATGTAAGCGTCAGATACCGCTGGGTCCTCGGTATCTTGGCCATGGCCGTCACCTGGGCAAGCACAAACCAGGACATCAGGATAAATGCGAAGAAGACTATTCCTTCCAGAGTTCTGACCTCCAATTCAGGTTTAAAGAATGTGTGGGTGATCCAGATGGCAAGTGGATAGCTGACACTGGCAAGGATCAGTTCCGCCAGGTCGATAACGCCCTTGGCCCTGCCTTTGTTATTCAGTCTGTAATCTTTGACCTTGCTATACAGGTGTGTCATTTTTTGCAATGAGCTAAATTTGACAATGCTAAATTCTGAAATTTCTACCAGATTTAACGTGAAAAGTGTACTAACGTTATACACATTTTGACAAAGCCGGATATGCTGTGCCTAAATGCATATTTTACCCCTATAAGATCGGCGATCATAAGCATTCAGGGGTTTTCAGCCGATTTCATATATCTCCCTGTAAATGGATCATTCATCCGGAAGAATATACCATTCGTCAATTCTTTATGAAATTTTATCTTCTCCGCTTGACAAACTTTGCTAACTTCGCTTTTACAGTTACAACAACAGTTTGAAATCCTGTTTATGGAAGATTTGATCATCAAGCCCACTGAAAAATCCCTTTCTGTTGACATCTCTTACGGCATTCTCAACTTCAAGGGCCGATCTATCCTGACCGATCCCAAAGTCTTCTTTGAACCTATCAATACGTGGGTCGGCAAATACATGAAAAAGCCAGCCGATGAAACGGTGGTCAATATAAAGCTGGAATACATCGATACTGCTTCCACTCAGGCGCTATACCAGATCCTCCGCCAGATCAACGCAGTCAGGAAGAAAGGGCTGGTTCTGATGGTGAACTGGTATATCGAAGATGAAGATCCTGAAATGAAGGAACTGGGTGAAATGATCGAACAGCGACTTGGGGTCGACTTTCAGTATATTGCCTCCTGACCATGTCTAAGGAAGTTAATAAATTATCCAGGGCCGAACTGGAGGAACTCTGCCTGAAGCAGAATATCATCATCGAGCGGGAGGATCCCTTCAATCACACCAAGATTTACCTTCCCAACCTGGAAAAGATCAATAAGATGATCCGGGAATTTGATTTTCTGGTCGATGGTTCTTCCAGAGGCAAAGCGGTCAATGAGATCAGCAAAATTGAGCGGTTCCTTTACGACAACGAGGACAATGCTGACAGGAAGAGCCAGTTTCTTGCCTCCCATTACTCCAACGCATCCATGTATATTGAGAGTCACCGGGGACTTTTGGATGACAAACGCTCCGAAAACTGGAAGTACCTGTTTGTGAATTACTTCAAGCTGGAAGACATCTTCAGGTACTTTAACAAGAACACCAGTGCTTCCGTTTTTTTCAAAGATTTCAGTATTTACAACGAGCTGGTGGATCTGACCTACAACGTGAAGTTGATGGAATACCTGCGAAGCCAGGTAGAACTGGAAATCCCCGTTGACGATGACAGGGACATCCCGGCTAAGATCGAAGAGACCAATCTGAAACTGGTCATTTTGTACGAGCTGGGGATTATTGACCTTCTAACCAGTAAGATCCCGGAGAACACACACACCAATTTGTCCAAGTTGCTCACTGTTCTTTTCAATGATGATCCCTCCAACTGGCGAAGCACCCTTAAAAAGCTCAAAAATCTCAATCTGCAGAACGATAAAGACCTGCTCACTGAGCTCAACCTGAATAAAGCCCACGAAATCATGTCGGTGTTTGGTATTGAATTGGAAAAGGAGTAATATTACATTTCAAAAAAAAGTTGACGTAACAACTGCAGTATGGAAAATATTCATATTGAACCCACCAAGAAATCCCTGGAAGTTGAATGCTCTCCGGGATATTTCAAGCTTTCTGGAAATTCCATACTTTCCGATCCCCGAAAATTCTTCAAACCCATTGTGGAATGGGTGGAACAATACATCCAGGATCCTCAGGAAAAGACCACTGTCGACCTGAAGCTCGAGTACGTAGATACCGCTTCTGTGCAAAGCGTCTTTGATATCATGAGGATGTTCAAACCGCTGCAGGAAAACGAAAAGGAGGTGGAGGTCAACTTCTATTTCGAATTCGATGATCCCGAACTACTGGAGCTGGGCGAGATCATGGAGGGAAGGCTCGGGATCAAATTCAACTTCATCGAATACCAGTAGTTATTGCTTCTTCAGGGAAGATTACTATTTTTAGGATAGTTTTAAACCTATCCTAATAGAATTATCATGAACTCCAGTATGAAACGCCGGGCCTTTCTCGGCACCACGGGAGCGTTCGTTGCAGGCAGCCTGATGGCTTCCCCCCTCGCAAGACTTCAATACCAAAACGGAGAAAAGATCAAAGCAGTGCTGGTGGGCACGGGTATTCGGGGCACCGGATTCTGGGGACGAACCCTTGTGCAGAATTTTTCTGACATCCTTGAATTCGTGGGTCTCTGTGATATCAATCCCGGAAGACTGGAATTCGCCACCAGGTACATGGGTGTGGCCTGCCCCACATTCATCGACTTCGAGAAAATGGTGAGCCAGACCTCCCCCGACCTGGTGATCGTCACCACTAAAGATTCCACCCATCATGAGTTTATTATTAAGGGGCTTGATATGGGGTGCGATGTGCTAACCGAGAAACCCCTCACGACCGACGAAGATAAATGCCGGGATATCCTGGATGCGGAGCGACGCTCCAACCGCAAACTGATCGTGGGGTTCAATTACCGATGGGGTCCCTATATGACCCGGATCAAGGAACTGCTTCAGCAGGGAACCATCGGGCGCATCACTTCGGTGGACTTTCACTGGTACCTGAACACCTACCACGGAGCTTCCTATTTCAGGCGGTGGCACGGACTGCGGCAGGCGGGAGGTACATTATGGGTCCATAAAGCCACGCACCATTTCGATCTGCTGAACTGGTGGCTCGACAGCGATCCGAAGGAGGTATTTGCCTATGGTGACCTGGAGCATTATGGTTCCAACGGCCCCTTCAGAGGAGATAAGTGCCGTACCTGCCCGCACAAAGAGAAGTGTGATTTCCACTGGGATATTACCAACAATCAGCATCTTATGGATCTCTACGTGAAAAACGAGCAGTATGACGGGTATATCCGTGACAACTGCCTTTTCCGTCATGATATCAATATTTACGACAAGATGTCGGCACAGATCAAGTATGCCGATAACACCATTGTGAACTACTCACTCACCACCTACTCCCCCTATGAAGGGTGGAAGATTGCCTTCAACGGAATGAACGGCCGGATCGAAGCGTGGCTCGATATTCCGCACATCCGGGGCAAGAACATCAGTCAGGCCGACATGCACGCCCTGGAAATGTCTCAGGAGGAAGAACAACTGGATCAGGAGCCGATCATCGTTCACAAACTCTGGAAGGATTATGAGGTGGAGCAGGTGAAATTCTCCAAGGGAGGGCACGGAGGTGGCGACAGCCTGCTGCAGAACCAGATCTTCCGGACCCCGGACAAAAAAGATCCCTTCGACCGGGCAGCAGGCGCCAGGGACGGCGCTATGTCGATCCTCATCGGTGTGGCGGCAAGGAAGAGCATCGAATCGGGACACCCGGTCCGCATTGCTGAATTGACCGACCTGGAACCCAGAGAAAGGAGGTTGTTATCATGATCGATCGCAGAAGATTTTTGCAGGCAGGAGGATTGGCAGCCGCCGGCACAACGCTGGCAGGGGGATTGGCAGCCGCCGGCACAGCACTGGCAGGATGTGGAGCCGGGCAAAGTGACCCTTCCCCTGCTGTACCTGAAGTCCCGGAAAACATCCGTCATAACCCCATCGGGGTCTCCACCTATTCCTTCTGGCAATTTAACCGGCCCAAAAATGAGCCCCCCATTGAGCAGATCATCGACCATGCTGCAGCCATGGGGTTTGATGGGGTGGAGTTGCTCCTGGTACAGCTGGCTTCCGAAGAGATCCCTTACTTGAACAGCCTGAAAAAAAGAGCGTTTCATGCAGGATTGGATCTGATGGGATTTTCCACCCATCAGGGTTTTGTCTACCCCGAAACTGATAAACGGGAAGAGAACATTGAACTGACCAACCATCAGATCGAACTGGCTTACCAGCTGGGAATACCCACCATGCGGATCAACACCGGGCGTTGGGGTACCAGCGAGTCTTTCGACCAGCTGATGGAAAACGGGGGTATCGAACCCACCCTGGAGGGTTATTCCGACGAAGACGGGTTCAGATGGGTGATCGATGCTATTTCCAGGTGCATCCCGAAGGCCGAGGAGTGCGGCGTGGTGCTTGGGCTTGAGAACCACTGGGGGTTGGGGCGAACTGCGGAAGGAGTGCGCCGGATCGTGGATGAGATCAACTCTCCCTGGCTGAAGATCACCCTGGATACCGGGAATTTCCTGGAGGATCCCTACGACCAGCTGGAGCAGCTGGCACCCGACACTTCCCTGGTGCAGGCCAAAACCTACTATGGAGAGGGTAAATGGTACTCCCTGGATCTCGACTACCCCAGGATTGGAGAGATCATGCGCCGCCATCACTACAAGGGGTATATCTCTCTGGAATTTGAAGGGCGTGCCGATCCCATGGAGGCGGTCCCGGAAAGCCTGAAAGTACTGCGTGAAGCTTTTTATTACGAACTATAAGTTTCATGATGAACTCCCTAATGAGAAAGACCAGCCGAATCGTTGCCATTGTATTGTTGTTTCTGCTCGGGATCTCTGCCGTCTGGGGGGCGGTACTGTTGCTGAAAGATCCCGCTGGAGTGATCATGGGTATTTACAGCCCCGTTTTTACGTGGCCGTATTACGCCATCGCCCTGTTGCTGATGGCAGCAGGTATTGGTATAATGAGAAACGGGGTTCAAAGAGATCCGGCAACTAAACAGGTAATTGGAATACTATGATCGACGTTAAACAGGCCATAGAAAAGGCCAAGGAACACCTGCTCACCTTCTTCCCGGAAGCCGAGGAGGTACAGCTGGAAGAGGTGGAACTGACCCCCGATAAGTCCGTCTGGCTGATCACCCTCAGCTACGCCGGAACGGCCAATTCGGTGGCCAGCTCCTTGCTGGTGGGGAAAACCATACGGTACAAGCTGTTCAAACTGGATGCCGAAAACGGCGAGGTCTTGTCCATGAAAGTAAGAGATTTTAAATAACTGAGAGATTTTAAATATCTTTACGTTATCACCATCTCAAAGACTATGAAAAGAGCAATAAACAGAAGAGAATTTATGACTACTTCCGCAGCGGGAGTAATGGGAATCATGGCACTGAGTCCTCTGGGACTGTCCTCATGCGCATCACCCGGGAGAAAAAGCTTCGGCGTGGGCTTACAGCTCTACACCATCCGGGATGCCATGGATGCTGATGTTGCGGGTTCACTTCAAAAGGTTTCGGATCTGGGTTACCGATACCTGGAACTAGCTAACTATGCCCACGGGAAATTTTACGGTTACACGCCCGCAGAATTCAAACAAATGGTCGATGACATGGGTATGGAAGTGATCAGCAGCCATACCCAGGTGGAGGCAGCAGGCATAACCCTGGAGAACGCCAAAAAATTGGCCGATGATCATGCTGCACTTGGAGTACAGTATTGTGTACAGCCCTGGGTGGAAGAAGTGGACCGCAACATTGAATCTTATAAACGGATGATTGCCGACTGGAATGAGGTGGGTTGGATCATGAAGGATGTGGATATCCAGTTCGGGTATCACAATCACAATTTCGAGTTCGTCGATATCGATGGCATCGTGCCCTACTACGACCTATTCATGCAGGAAATGGATGCCGAACTGATCACCATGGAGATCGACCTGTTCTGGGCCACCAAGGCCGGGCAGGACCCGGTGGAAATGTTTAACAAATATCCGGGCAGGTTCAAACTCTTTCACCTGAAGGACATGTATACAGAAGAAGCGCCTTTCTTCGACGTACTTAAGGATGACATCTCCCCTGTGGGTGAGGGAGTAATCGATTTTGAGCGGATCCTGGCTGCCAAGGATGTGGCCGGCATGGAGCACATGTTCGTGGAGGATGACAACCAGGGTAACGGAAAACCCTTCGAGGCACTGGAAACGAGTATCAGCAACCTGACCACCGGTATACTGGGTTGATACGGACACATTGATACTGAAGCAATCCCTCCGAATTCTCCATCGGGACTCTCTAAGCCTTCTTACCAATTCGACAGGCTTTACCCTTGGATTGGCTGCTGCGATCCTGCTAGCCGTATTCATCCAGTTCGAATTGAGTTTCGACAGACATTTCGAACAGGGTGAGCGGATCTACAGACTCCATACCATCTGGATCAGTGAGGGCGAACGATCAGAGATGCCCATCAACCTGAGGGAAGCTTATACGGAGATCCCCGGAAATACAGCAGGAGTGGAGGAAGCCATACAGTTATACGGGGGATTCAGGAAAGAGGTGATCCGTAACGAAGAACGGTTTAAGGAGCTGAACCTGCTTTACGCCGATCCCGGCTTTTTCCGGGTCTTCGATCTGGATATCCTGGCAGGCAGCCGGGAAGGAGCCCTCAACGAGCCGGGTAATGTGGTGCTGACCAGGGAGATCGCCAGCCGGATCTTCGGATCAGCAGACGCACTGGGTCAGTCGTTCTCCATGAACGGTGATCTTTATACCGTATCCGCAGTCGTTCAGAACATACCGCCCTCCACTCATTTCACCTTCGATATGCTGATGCCCATGCAGTCGGTTCCTGAACTGGAGTATCTCGGAGGGCTGGAATTTTTCACCTATTACCTGCTTGAAAAGGGGGTGGACCACGAACCGGTCCTTCAGACCATCGCCCGGCAAAATAGCGGGATGTTGAGTGAGCGGTTCTCCGCCTACGAGGGATCCAGTTTTGAATCAAGGCTCGAGCCACTCTGGAAACTGCACCTCCATACCCGCGTCTCATGGGATCTGACCACCCCCGGCAGTATGAGGACGATCTATATCATGCTGGTCATTACCTTAGCCATCATGGGGCTGGCACTCTCCAATTTTGTCAATCATTATATCCTCAACGGTGCCAGGCGGTCCAAAGAGATTGGGATCCGGAAGGTGAACGGAGCGTCTCGAAAAGGACTGATGCGTCAGTTCTATACCGAAACCATGCTGGTGGTGACCATTGCATTTGCGGTGGCGGCCATCCTCTCCATCTATCTTCTCCCTGCATTTTCCGGACTGATGAAACGTGAGTCCTTTGCTGCCGTGACTGGGACGGCCGGACTATACCTGATCCTCGCGCTGATCTACGTGGCAACGATCCTGATTGCCGGGTTTTATCCGGCCATACTGCTCAGCAGGGCGGCTCCGGTGCCGCTGCTGAGAGGTGCGGTGAATCCGGCAGGAGACAAAAGAGTCCTGCTCAGGTCGGTCAGTGTGATTCAGGTCTGCATCGCGGTATTCCTGCTGACGGTCCTGCTGGGTATCCATGTACAGATACGATATCTTAAGAACCATTCACCCGGATATAATCCTGAACAGCTGGTACTTATCTCCAACCTGAATCCGGACCTGACAGCCAACTTTCCATCCCTGCGGGAACAGCTGACAGGAAAATCGGGAATCACCGAAGTGGCGGCATCCTGGCACACGATCGGAGCCGGATTCAGCGGACAGGGAATCTATTTGTACGGCCAGGACCCTGGCCAGATACAATCCATCCATGAATACCGGATCCGGCCGGGTCTGTGTCATCTGTACCAGTTCGAACTGGTGGCCGGAAGGTTCCTGGATCCGGAAAGGAAACCCGACCGAATGGGAGTCCTTCTGAACGAAGCGGCGGTGCAGATGCTGGGTACCACACCCTCTGCTATAGTAGGTGAATCGGTGGTCATGCATGAAGAACCGCTGACGGTGACCGGAGTGGTCAGGGATTTTCACTACGAAACGGCTGCCCGCAAAATCGAACCGCTGATCCTGACAGCTTATTCAGAGCGGATCGGCAATATCGCCGTTCGGACCACTCCCGGTTCCAATCCCCAGGAAGTTCTCAGGATCATCGAAAAGGAGATCAAAGTTTTCGATCCCGATTACGTAATGCTTCACCGCTACCCTACCGGGATCATCGAAGGGTATTACTCCGAAGAGGAACGCCTTCAGCAAATCTTGGCATTCGGATCCGGACTCTCAGTGTTGATCGTATTGCTGGGTATCTATGCACTGGTTTCTCACCAGCTGATGAGCCGGACCAAAGAGATCGGTATCCGCAAGGTGATGGGCGGCACCACCGGGGAAATGATAGAGCTGATCTACACCTCCACCCTTCGCTGGACTTTTCTGGCATCCCTGCTGGCTGTTCCGCTGGCCTACCTCTACCTGAGGAACTGGCTCAATGATTATTCAGTCCGAGTTCCCCTTTACTGGTGGATCTTTCTCTCCACCATGGCCACCGTGATCCTTTTCCAGTCACTGATCACGTTGGGCCGCACGCGCGGGACCGCCCGCCGGAACCCGGTGGAGGCACTAAGATATGAATGAGGAATTTCTGAAAATCGCTATCCAAAGGCCTCTTTAACCACTTTCTCTTCTCCGATACCCAGCTCACCGGTCATCTTTTCGACCGATTTCATCATCGGAGGCGGCCCACAGAGATAGATATACGGATCATCCGGCTCAAAATGTTCCTGTAAGAGTTCTTTGGTTATGAATCCGTGGGCATACTCATCGGTCTTTTCATCGGAAAGGATATTGATGAAATTATCGCCCAGCAGCTTTTGGAAGTACTCTTTATGGATGATATCGGCTCTGGTTTTATTGGCAAAAAGCAGTTGATTGTTTCCTGTGCCTCCCTCTTCTTCCAGCTGCCTCAATATGGCCACAAAAGGAGTGATCCCTGAACCACCGGCAATAAATATCCCCTCTCCCCGGTAGGAGATATTACCGAAAATATGTTGTAGGATCAGTTCATCCCCCTGAGCAAGTTGGAGCATCCGGGCAGTCACCCCTTCATGAGAGGGATATACTTTTATGATGAATTCGAGGTGATCCTCGCCGGGCAGTGAGGTAAATGTAAAGGGCCTCCATTTTTCCTTCCATCCCTCTTTGTTGATTGATACCTCTGTGGCCTGTCCGGGTTTGAAGCTAAATCCCTCGGGCTTTTCTGTGGTGATCTCCAGAACATCGCGGGTGATCTTTCGAATGTTCCGGATTTGAACGATTTCTTTCATAGGCAAAGAATGGATTTTATAATAGAACAACTACTCCCCCACTTTCGTTCTCATTCAGTTGAGCGAATGTGACCTTCCTTCCGATCCTTGCCCTCCACCTATCGCGGGAAATCCGTTACTGGAGTTTGCACAACCCTCAGAATTTTACTCCAGTGTTTTACTCCCGTGTTTTACTCCCGTGTTTTACTCCCGTGTTTTACTCCTGTGTTTTACTCCCGTGTTTTACCCCAGTGTTTTACCCCAGTGTTTTACCCCAGTGTTTTACCCCAGTGTTTTACCCCAGTG
>CAZRZY010000004.1:87433-87656 GCA_964604655.1 uncultured Bacteroides sp.
TTTTACTCCCGAATCATGGGAACCGAAAATTTGTTGGCTCTGGCCTAAATTCTGATATCATCATTAGGGACATTCAGACCGCTCATTATCAATATCTTGACGATAATTGACCCATCAGCTCTTATTATACCCATCAGCGTATTATACCCATCAGCTCTTATTATATCGATCAGCTCTTATTATATCGATCAGCTCTTATTATATCGATCAGCTCTTATTATAT
>CAZRZY010000004.1:87756-97007 GCA_964604655.1 uncultured Bacteroides sp.
CGATCAGCTCTTATTTGTGGATAGGGCCGGCACATTACGTGCATTCATCGACACTTCAGCAAAATTGGATAAGTCGTAAGAGTTATAAATTATCTTAATATTAACCTTTTAGATGCAATTACAGATAATAAATATTTTTGCATAGGTATTTATTATCCTTAAAGCATCGAATATATATAGTAAATGGATAAATAAGGTCTCTTTGCCCTTGTACAGATCCTCTTCAAACCCCTTTTCAGTCCTTCGAACCATTTTTCAGCCCATCAAACCCTTTTTTTGGCCATCAGTCCCTTTCTCAGATCCTTTTCACACTGAAGTGCAGGGTGATGGAGCGGCTTCACAATCGAGCGGCATCGTCATCAACCTGCAGAGCGATCGAGCGCTCACCATTTTTCCGAACATAACACTGCTCCATAACCTGGAATCAAGGGCCCAGGCAATCAGGGGCCCAGGCAATCATGAAAAAACCGGAGAGAAATATGAGGGTATGTCCAATGACTAGTGTTTCTTAGAAAAGTTACAGATATGGAATAACTTATGTTATCGTATCCAACTTTTTACGACGGAGTAAACCACTACCACTTCCCCGACATTTTTGATACCGGGCATTTCATAAAATGGTATTTCTTTTTTTTGTCAACTCCCTTGTTATTCACTGGGAGGGAGGTTGCCAAAAAAAGAAGTATTCGGTTGACATGATTTATTCCGGTTTTCTGGCAGTGTTTTATTCCGTTGTTAAAATCCAACTCCTCTGGAGGTGAACCGTGGTCTCAAAATCAATTAGTGTATCCTCGACGGGGTGCGCTCCCTACCAGTGCTCGTACTTATGCTATTTTTCACAGTCAGTTGCGAGAAGAAAGATCTTCCCGAGCCGGAGCCTGAGCCTGAGCCCGATCCGAAGCCTGAGCCGGAGCCTGAGCCCGATCCGAAGCCCGATCCGAAGCCTGAGCCGAAGCCCGAGCCGGAGAGTGGGCCGGAGCCCGATCCGAAGCCCGATCCGAAGCCTGAGCCGGAGCCTGAGCCTGAGCCCGATCCGAAGCCTGAGCCTGAGCCCGATCCGAAGCCCGATCCGAAGCCTGAGCCGAAGCCTGAGCCGGAGCCCGAGCCGGAGAGTGGGCCGGAGGCCGAGCCGGAGAGTGGGCTCATGGAGGTTTCAGACTTTGACAGAAATAAGTATAACGCGAAACAATCGGGGAGCAATGGTGGATGGTCAACAATCTGAGAACCAAGGACTATGCTGAGGGGAAGAGATCCGCCTGGTGGAAAGCATTTTGGGATGGGCTTCTTTGAGAGCCAATGACAGGGCCTACTGCTTTTGCAATAACAAACTGCAGGATGAGGGCCGAACCTATGGTGTATTGTATACCTGGGCGGCCATGATGGGCGATGCCATCAGCAGTGACAGGAATCCCAGCGATGTCCAGGGAGTTTGTCCGGATGGCTGGCATGTCCCCAGTGACGAAGAGTGGAAAGGGCTGGAGATGCACCTGGGCATATCCCCAGTGACGAAGAGTGGAAAGGGCTGGAGATGCACCTGTGCATGTCCCCAGTGACGAAAAGTGGAGAGGGCTGGAGATGCACCTGTGCATGTCCCCAGTGACGAAGAGTGGAAAGGGTTGGAGATGCACCTAGGCATGTCACATTCCGAGAAGGACAATGAAGGCTTCAGAGGTCAGGGAGTTGGCAGTAACCTGGCAAGCAGCTCGGAACTCTGGCAAGAAGGTTACCTGAAGACCGGAGGGGAATTCGGAAAATCGGGTTTTATTGCCATCACGGGGGGAGGCCGTCGCTACAACGAAACCCTCGGACATCTGGGAGATAATGCAAATTCTGGTCGGCCACAGAAAAAAGCAGCCTAAAAGCGTGGAGCCGACATCTCATCTCTGAATACTCCTCCGTAAACCGTTACAGCAATGTCAAATCGGACAGTTTCTCGGTGCGGAGCGTAAAGGATGAATGAGTTCTTCCACGCTTAGAGATCCGGATCAGCGGAAAACTGATCCAGAATCCTGGCTGGTAATAGGGGTTCTTCCACAGAATCTCTTAAATTTAGGGATTCACTAAAGAATTATCTGCATCGTTTCAGCAGTAAAGAATGCCAATCTCACCACTATGAAAAAACTGTTCTATTCCTGATCTGGCAACTGGTTTTTCTTAGCAGTTCCTATGCAGCTAACTACTATGTTTCCAATTCCGGTGATGATGATCGGTCGGGTCTCTCGAAAGAGCTGGCTCTGAAAACACTGCAAAAGGCCGTCGGAAAAGCAACTACCGGCGATGTCATTCTTCTCCGGCGGGGAGATATTTTCAGGGAATCGGTAAAAATACGTAGCCCTCAGATCAGTCTGGGGGCCTATGGTCCTTCAGAGAATCCTCTTCCCATCATCAGCGGAGCAAATCCCATTGAATATTTCGAACCTTACCGGGATGGAATCTATGTGGCAAGGACCGAAATATCTCCGGGCTATCTTTTCATGGACAATCATTTAATGACCATCGCCCGATATCCGAACGAAGGCTGGTTACGGACGAAATATTGGGAAGACACCAGACTGCCCGCAGATGCCACTGCCGAGCAGCTGGCGCAACCCAATACCATGGTCGAATGTCCCGAATTGGCGGAGTATACCGGTAATGAAGAGGATTTCTGGATCGGGGCTAATATCCGGTGGAGGCATCACAGCTGGTGGTACGAAACCAGAGAAGTGGTTGATTACGATGCCGACGGGAAACTATATCTGAACGATCGCAGTTTTGGAAGCCAGAACCCGCGGCCCGGAATCGAAAAAGGGTGGGGTTTCTACCTGGATAATAAACTGGAGCTCCTGGATATCCCGGGTGAATGGTACTATGATGATTCCCAAAAACTCCTCTACCTCTATCCTCCTGATGGAATGGATCCCAATGAAGTACTCGTGGAAACTTCCGTTCGGGATACCGGCCTTTTCATCACCGACGGAGTGATCCAGCATATCCGGTTCCAGCATCAAAAGGATATCGGACTCCTGATGGATGGCAGATGCGTTGTTCAGTATTGTGAGTTTATTGGAATAGGAAGGGATACCACGGTCAGCGAACGCCTCTCCGGAGGGGAAGCCATCCGGGCCGAGCGAGGTGCCAGTAATACCCGGATCAGTCACAATCTTTTCAGGAATAATTGGAACAACGCCATCTCCTGGTGGCAGGATCCGAGGGATACTACCTCCTCGGTCATCGAGCGGAACGTGGTGCAGAATACCGGTATGGTCCGTGGATATGGAGGCAGCGGTGCCTGGCATGCCGTCGCCATCCTGATCGGCACAGGGAGGGGTGTGCATGTCCAATACAACCGGGTTGAAAACTCGGGCTACGTGGGTATTTTGTTTGGTACCGCTGGCAACACCGCAGAGTACAATCGCATAGACAATGCCATGGCCACTTTGAACGACGGTGGAGGAATCTATACCAACTGTTCTCATTCGATCATCCGGTACAATATCATCACTAATACCCGGGGAGGAATGGAGTCCTCCGGTTCTTGGGCCACCATAGCACACGGCATCTGGCCTGAATTCCTGGGGGAATACCGTAACAATATCATTGAATTCAATACAGTTACAGGTTCGTGGGGAGATGGAATATTTCTGCCCAACAACTTCGAAGCAGTAGTCCGGAACAATGTGTGCTATAACAACGACCGGTTCCAGCTGCTGTTTGTGGGAAGAGGGGATCGGAACGTAAACGTGCGGCAGAAGCATCATATAACAGGAAATGTCCTATATGCTGCTTCTACAGAACAGAATACCCTTTACTTCGATGAACGGAACCACTATGGCCTGATGAAGGACAACTACTTCTGCAAACCCTCCTCGGATACATTGATCCACGAAGGGAAGAGCTGGCCGGGGATGGGGCCCCACCAGCATTATACTTTGAAGGGCTGGCAGAGCCGGTATGAATGGGCGGATACTTCACCCCGGACAGACACCCGGAAACCGAAAAAGGAGGAAGAAGATTCATCCGGAATTTTCATTAATGAAACCGAGCAAACCAAGACTTTCCGGCTGGAAGGAGAGTGGCTTGATCTAAATGGAAAAACCGCCGGAGGCTCCATTACCCTGGAGCCATATACCTCTATCATTTTAATAAAGAATTAAATTTCAAGTTCATACTTGTTTACCTGCAATCGATTTAGCTTTAGAAAAGAGGTCCATCGA
Organism: uncultured Bacteroides sp.; assembly: GCA_964604655.1. Taxonomy (GTDB): domain Bacteria; phylum Bacteroidota; class Bacteroidia; order Bacteroidales. Next base: position 91,953 of record CAZRZY010000004.1, read on the forward strand.
TCCCGGAACCGATCATTCAAAATAATCTCATGGGTGCCTATGAGTTATTGGTAAGTTGGTGGATTAGTTATTTAAAAACAGGTGTTTCACTTGAAGATGAAACACCCCCGGTCTGGCCTTCATCTGCCATTAATCCCCTGAACTATAGCGGAACATTTTCCACTCCACCTAATTTATAGACCTTGTCCTTAACCCATTTTGCCCATGCCAATGGCCGCTTGGATGTGTCGAAAGTTTGCCAGGAAATGGGTTCACCGATCGTGACTGTAATATGTTTGCCGCGGTGCTTGTAGGTTTCATCTATAAGGTAAAGCATCTCGATGTTTGCTTTAATTCCCAGGGCCTTTCTGAACCTGTATAAGCGATAAAAGAATTTCGTATTCTCCCCTCCCATGTGGATGGGGATGATGTCTCTCTGATACTGTTTCGCTTTGTTGATAAAGCTTTTCTGCCATTCCAGATCCATCACCTGTCCCTTGACCTTCCGGCTTACCAGACCGGCGGGGAAGGTCAGAATTTGTTCTTCAGATCTAAAAGCGATGTCCAGTTTTTTTGCCAGCTCGGAGCCTTGTCTGCCATGCTTGTTTACTGGAATAAAAACCCCATGCAGGTTTTTCAGGTTCATAAGGAGATCGTTCACCAGACACTTGTACTTATCCTTTCCATATTTCTTCGCTATCAATACCATGGCAATATGTCCGTCTAAGCCACCCCATGGATGATTGGCTGCAAAAATATATCTTCCCTCATCAGGCAGATTTTCTTCTCCTTTTACTTCAATCGTCAGATTGAAAAATTTAATCATGGCCTCGCTGAACTCGTATCCTTTCAAATGACCATAATCCCTGATCATCTCATTGATGAAATCCTGGTGAGCTACTCTTCTTAAGTATTTATAAATGAATCCGGGGATCCACCTGGCCAGTTTCGGATTCTTCTCACGAAACAAATTCTTTACATCAACTTCTTTGAAGCTGTTGATTTTGTCTGCTTCCATTTCTTCTTTTTGAATATCCTGGGATCAAAAGTATAAAAGATACAGCATTTATCTGTTGGAGAAAACAGTCATCCGGTAATGGGCTGTTAAAATGAGAATGCCAAGAAGTTGGAACCTTGAGGCTTTTGCTACCTGTCTGACTGCGTCAGTCGACCCTGCCCCGGCCGGGGGCTACCCTGCAAACAGTGCAAAACCATAGCGCTGGCGCGCCTGGTTTTTTCATGCCCGCCCGCTCCCCCATGCAAGCATGGGTCGCGAACGGGCATGAAAAAACCCGAAGAGGAATCTCCGGGTTTTGCACTGTCTGCGGTCTGGACGGGACTCGAACCCGCGACCTCCGGCGTGACAGGCCGGCATTCTAACCAAACTGAACTACCAGACCGTTCAAAGGCGGAGCAAAAATAGGTGAATTTTTCTATCCGGCAAAGGAAACATCCAAATATTTTCACCGGATCAATTTCAGCATCTCACAGCCAGCCAGCAGGTAAGCGCCTGTGGCATATACCTGCCACTGATCTTCGTAGAAGGGATAAGGGTCCCCTGCCACCTGCTGTACATAGCCCAGGCGGCCCCATTCATTCACATTGCCGCACAGGGCCTTCCAGGCACGTTCCACATCAGGACGGTACTTCTCCTCCAGGAGGCCGTTATTGATCCCCCAGGCCAGGGCGAAGGTGAAAAACGAAGAGCCGCTGCTCTCCCCCTGGTCCAGGTATTCCGGATCAACAAGACTGACGCGCCAAAGCCCGTCCTCGTCCTGCAGCTGCAGGAGCTTATGGGCCATCTCGTTGTACTGCTGCTCAAATTTCGACCGGTTGGGATAGTCCCCGGGCATGTCCTCCAGGAGGCGGCAGATGCCTGCGATGACCCATCCGTTCCCCCTTGACCAGAAGATCTTCGTGCCATTCTCCGAAAGCTGACCGATATAGCGGTCATCCCGGTAATAGAGGGAGTCCTCGCCGGAGTAGAGATAGTCACTGGTCTTCCACCACTGGGTATCGGCATACTCCAGATATTTGGGATCACCGGTCACTTTGGACATGGAGATAAAGGAGGGGGGTGCCATGAAGAGGGCATCACACCAGGTCCACCACTCGAACCGGGCAGGATTCTCCTGGAACCGCACATCGGTCAGTACCCCGTAGTCCCTTGCCATGTGGATGTCCATGGCCCAGCGGGCCTTGTCGATGAATTGGGGGTTGCCCTGCTCCCTGTACAGGTCAGCCCACACGTCGGCAATGGTCAGCCGGTCGGCATGGAAGATGTCATCCAGCAGCTCCCATTCCACCCGGTCGCCCACGTTGATCATCTCATTGGCATAGCGGATATCGCCCGTAGTCTGGTAGAGCCGCATGAGCCCGGTATAGAATGCCCCGTAGAGCCAGTCCAGCTGCTTCTTTTCGAAATCCATTCCCGGAAGGGGATTGGCCAGCTGCCAGTCGGCTGCCCGGATCATCAGGTCGGTGATCCCATCGGAGGAGAGCGGATCGGCGACCTTCGGAGACGGGATGCCCATCTTGATGGCCGTCTTAAACCTGGATTCAAATGGAAGGTCGTAATTCCGTTTCAGCATACCGGGATAAGCATAGTGCAGATACTGGGTATTCTGTATCCAGAGCACCTGAAGGGGATTCCCCTCCCCTGCCCCCCTGACGGCAAAAGGCCTCACATTGTCCCTGGAGGAACCCCGGGTGACAGCCTCCACACGCCATGTCCTGCCGCCATTGGAGGTGATCCACTTCTCAATCTCAAATACGGTATCGCGCTTCACCGAAAGGTAGGCCACGGAGGGGTCTTCGTGATCCAGAACGATCCCGCCCGAGTAGTTGGGCTCTCTCTCCTCCTCCCCTTCCAGGGTGTGGGGGAACCAGGCTCCGGAGTTGACCAGAGAGTGATTGTTCCACTTCTTGCCGTCCCAGCGGGCATACTCGTAAAGATGGTTCAGGTCATCCGGGAACCGGGCATAGACCAGCACCGGATTACCATCGCTGTCAGAGGCCACATCCCATATCCACGCTTTCTGAGTAGTGAGAGAGGCATCGTACACCACATCCATCTGCCTGGGCTCATGGGGCTCACTCCCCTCGTCCCGGATCTTCTCTCCATTGGCCCGGTAAAATGCCCCGTCCCGGTAGTACATGTAGTAGACGCTGTTATGAGGTTCTTTATGGGGATGTCCGTCGGTGAGGGCTATGTGGATCAGATCCCTGTTGTTGGAGCTGATCTTTACGTAGGGCCGGCGGATGGAGTAGGTCCGCTCGGGCAGACAAAGGATCTTTCCTTCCGACCAGGTCGCTCCGTTATCCTCCGAAGTGGAGTAAGTGGGTTTACCATCGATCCCCCTCCAGAACAGGAATATCCGGCCATTTTCTTCGGATAGTTTCACGGGATTGGTATAGGTATAGCTCTCGTTTCCAAATTCCAGCTGGTCCGGGTCATTCAATTTCAAAAGCCGACCCTCCTCCCATTGGGTGATATCCTCCGGCCTGGTGGTGCGGATGAAGAACAACCCTTCCGGCCCTCCATGATTGTTGAAGAAAACCAGCAGATGCCCCGATTCGTCCACCAGGATAGAGGGATTGTCATGGTCGTCCACCTCCAGGTTTTCATAGATGGTGCGCGAACGGATCTCCCCCCGGTCGTGATCGTAGTATCCCACATGCACATCACCGAAATTATCGATCCACCCGGCATAGGTCCGCCGGTGCTCCCCTTCATAGAAAACGGCCCTGGGGTCCGAGAACCAGCACCAGGCACCGTTGAACGTAAACGACCGGTAGGATTCGGAGTGGATCCCGGTATCATCTGAAACTTTGGCCCGGACAAAATTCTGTGCACACAAAGTACCCGAAATGATCCAGGTGAGCAGCAGGGTATGAAGGGCCCGATTGATGAATTTCATAAGAAGTAATGGTTTACAGTGCAGATCCATCAGGCAGTCATGTGCCCATCTCCACCTCGATTTTACATCCTGAAGATAGTCATTCGACCGGAATTTCCGACTGTTTCAAAACGGTCTCCCCGATCTTGATCCACCTGACTCTCTTCTTCACTCCGGCCGGATTGGAGACATGAAAGTGGATCTTCATCCCCCTGAAAATCCGCATAGCGGAGAATTCTTTCGATAGGTCCGAATGGCATGGAATTTCCTGTTTTGGGTGATTATAATATGAATAGGAAGAGCACGACCAATCCCAAGAGTACCAGGAAAAGTATGACCTCTATCCCCCTCATGCTTCTGGTCCGATTCATATTCCTCATAGCACCATCTAAAATAGAGAAAGGAATCCGTGACCGGGTCCGCTCCTTTGTTCAATAGGTAAATTAGATTGAACGGAACAGGGGGTGACAATAACAGAACATTCCATCAAACCGGTGAACTCATCTCGCAGCCATTCCGTTAATTTTGTTCCATGCAAAAGAACGGACGCCTTTTGCTCAGCGTGTGGACCATACTTTTTCTGCCGGGGGTATTCCTTTCTACCGCCCAGGACAGGAGGTCTGATATGGGCACTGTACGCGAGATACAGGAGGACTTCCTGAAGGTGCTGTTTCGAAATTCCACCGGTACCGATCGTTATTATGTGAACGGGGCCGTATACCGGGAAAAATACCCCGCAGCGGAATCGCATCCTTATTTTGGATCAAGGGAATGGCAATCGGGCAGGGTCATGATGAACGGCCATGAATATCCGGAGCTACTACTCCGGTATGACATTCACAGGGATCTATTGGTGCACCGGTACCTCCATGAAACCGGCAACTACCAGCTGACACTCAATAAAGAGCTCCTGGAGGAGTTCTGGCTGGGAGGATCCAGATTTGCCCGGATAGGAGACCATTTCTATGAAGTTCTGGTGGAAGGGAAGGCTTCCGGGTATCAGAAGTGGGAAAAGCGGTACGATCCGCCCAGCTCGGTCTCCCGCGGAAATCTTACCCGGTTCTCAATCCCGTTCATCCTCCGTGACGGGGAACTTTACCGGATCAAGGGAAGACGGACGGTTATTCATGCCTTAAGGGACAGGGAGAAGGAGATCAGATGGTACATTCGTGAGCAT
>CAZRZY010000005.1:0-6016 GCA_964604655.1 uncultured Bacteroides sp.
CTCGAAGACGAGGCGGCCGTGGACCAGCCCACGCTGCGCGATGGTTCGAGGATCAAGGGCAGCGTCGGCGGGCTCGACGTGTGCCTGGGCTACCAGATGCACTTCTGACCGATGAACCAACCCCAGGAGTCAACCGTGCGCATCCGAAGTCTTTCCAGTTGGCACCCGGTCACGACCGGGCTGGTGTTGGCGGGCCTGGCGGTCTGGGGGAATCTTATACATGTCGTTGATCAGGTTCTGAAGGTCTTCCCGGGTGATCTCCTCATCGTAGGCATCCCGGTTGATATATCCCCGGTTCCTGACCGATTTGATGTGCTGTCCTGCAATTCCCACGAATACCTCAGTGAATTTCATTCCAGACTGCTCCACCGCTTCGGATGCGGTGGACTGGATCGCGTTGACAGTCTCCTCGATATTGAGCACCACTCCCCGCTTTACACCTTTGGAAGGGGTCTGACTGATGCCCATCACCTCCAGTTTACCCTGTTCGGTCATTTTACCAACCAGGGTCACGATCTTGGTGGTTCCGATATCGACCGCAGCTACGATTTTTTCTTTTGTTGCCATAGTCTTAACGTTTTGTGCATATTACTTGGTTATTGTATTTCAGGTTAATAGTCTCATAACTGTTCCATCCATATACAGGAAATCCCTGCCGGTAGAGCAGTTCCAGATTATTCATTTTCAGCTCCCACCCCTCCATTTGTCCCAGCAGGATCTGATGAGCCCCTACTCTGGGGATCAGTTCGTACTCTCCCTTCCTGTCCACATAGATCTGCACGATCTGCTCTTTCCAAAAGGCATGTCCGGAGAGAAACCGGCAGAAACGGTAGAGCTCTGACAGCGATTCGGACGATTCAGCATCTTCCAGCCTCTCCGGCAGATGACCTGTGGCCAGGAGGACCGGAGGGGTAAATTGATTCGAAAGGGGAAGAACCGATCCCTCTGTGTCCAGGTAGTATCCTGACTGACCTCCCGGCATGATCCGGATCAGGGGAACCTTCTGCTCTACGCTCACATGCAGGGTCCCGTTTATCTCTTTGCTTACTTCTGCGTTTCGGATGTATGGGTTCTGCTCCAGTAAATGCTCCAGCTCCCTGGTATGAATCCCGTCAATTGGGTATCCCTGCATGGATTGTTCACTCCTTTCCAGGACCGACCGTATATCGGCCCGGGTGAGGAAGTGGCTCAGCAGGGTGTCGGCAATCTCCACTTCCACATGGGTACAGAGAATCTCTGATGATCTGGACGATACAAATCCCATGATCACCATAAACCAGGTGGCGATCAGCATCCAGATGGCTATTTGAATCACTCTCCTCATGGTCGTTTCTCCATCCACTCCCTCAGGGGTGTTACAAATTGATCGATATTGCCTGCTCCCATGGTCACCAGTAACTCAGGGTCTTGTTCTTTCACCGCATGCATCAGCTGATTCCTTGACACCAGGACTTTATCCTCCATCCTTACCTTTTCCAGCAACATGGAGGAATCCACTCCCGGAATAGGTTCTTCCCTGGCCGGATAGATCTCCATCAGGATCAGGGAGTCCAGAAGTTCAAGACTCCGGGCAAACTCTTCTGCAAAATCACGGGTACGTGTGTAAAGATGGGGCTGGAAGATCCCGGTCAGTCTCTTTCCGGGAAAATGATCCCTGATCCCCTGGAGAAAAGCAGTGATCTCCCCCGGATGGTGGGCGTAATCATCGATGTAGACCCTGTTTCCTGTGACCACCTGCAGATCAAATCTGCGTTCCACGCCCTTATAAGTGTCCATGGCCAGTGCAATTAGCTCGGGTGCGATTCCCAACTGGTGTGCTACAGCAATGGCCGCCAGGGCATTTTCCACATTCAGTAGCCCGGGAATGTTCAGTTTTACTTCGGGAATGATCAGGTTGGGAGTAACCACTGTAAAGCGGTTCCCATAGCCCTGTGGTTGAAGCTTTCCCAGGTGATAATCTGCCTCCGGATGATGGATGGAATAGGTGTATCGCTCCACATGATCGGGAATGGCAGTTTGCAGTCCGTATTTGAGAATCAGCTTTCCCTTGTCACGGATCTGGGCAATAAATGACTCGAATGCTTTAACCAGATTTTCCCTGGAGTGATAAATGTCCAGGTGGTCTGAATCCATGGAGGAAACCACGGCAATTTCAGGAAATAGTGTCAGAAAAGAACGATCAAACTCATCCGCTTCGGCCAGGATCACCCTGGATGCCGGATCGAGAAAGAGGTTACTTCCGGTATTTTTACTGATACCCCCCAGGAAGGCATTGCAGCCAAGGACCGATTGATGAATCAGATGAGCCAGCATTGCGGAAATGGAAGTCTTTCCATGGGTCCCGGCCACGCCGATACCCCGTCCGGTATTGAACACCTCCCCAAGGGCCACGGCTCTTTTGATGATCCTGAAACCGCGTCTTCTGAAGTAATTGAGCTGCTGGTGATTTTCTGGCACTGCCGGAGTGTAGATGACCAGGGTGCGTTCCGGGTCCCTGAAGGCTTCAGGAATCAAAACCGAACGGTCTTCGAAATGGATATCGATCCCCTCCCTGGAAAGCTTTTCAGTCAGAGCGGTGGATACGCGGTCATATCCTGCCACCGTCTTGCCCTGACTGACGAAGTAGCGGGCCAGCGCACTCATTCCGATCCCGCCCGCACCAATAAAATAGACACTATCCAAATTTTTCCAAATCATTCTTTTTCGATCAATTTCAGTACTTCTTCGGCTATTTGCTCTGCGGCATCAACCTTTCCAAGTGTTTTAATCTGAGCGGATAACTTTTTCTGCAACGATTCGTTATCCACCAGTTTCAGTAACTGCTCCACCAGGTGTTCCTGAGTCTGGTGATCGGGTACCATCAACGCTGCTTTTCTTGAGACCAGCGCCTCTGCATTACGTGTCTGATGGTCTTCCGCCACATTGGGCGAGGGAACAAGGATCACCGGCTTTCCTACCAGGCACAGTTCAGAAATGGTCAGTGCTCCGGCCCTGGAGATAATCACATCAGCCGCACTGTAAGCATGGTCCATCTCCGAGATAAAGGGCCGGACCACCACGTTGGACAGCCCGCTATCACCGACGGCAGCTGTTACCTCGTCCCTGTAATATTTCCCGCATTGCCAGAGGATCTGAAGATCTTGCCTGTCCAGTTTTTTTAATCCTGCCAGCATACCGTAATTCAGGGAGCGGGCTCCCAGGCTTCCCCCCATCACCAGACAGACCTTTTTCCGGTGATCCAATCCAAAAGTATTCAACGCTGTTGGGCGATCCACCGGAGTACCTGTCAGGCTCCGGCGAACCGGATTACCGGTCAGTATAATCTTCTCAACGGGAAAATACCGCTCCATCTTCTCGTAGGCCACGCAAATAGTCTGAGCGGAGCGGGCAAGCAACCGGTTGGTCACTCCTGCATAGGAGTTTTGTTCCTGTATGAGGATGGGAATCTTTTTCCTGGCGGCAGTTTTCAGGATAGGCCCGCTGGCATACCCTCCCACCCCGATGGCTGCATGGGGTCTGAACCTGCCCACGATCATGCGGGAGCGCCACATGCTGACCAGTAACTTGTAAAAGAAGGTGACATTTTTCAGGGTCACTCTTCGCTGAAATCCTGCAACCGGTAACCCCTCAATTCTATATCCTGCTTCCGGCACTTTTTCCATCTCCAGCCGTCCAATGGCTCCAACGAACAGAAAGTCGATGCCCGAAACCCGCTCCCGCAGGGCGTCGGCGATGGCGATGGCCGGAAAGACATGTCCCCCGGTTCCTCCTCCACCGATCAAAATCCTGTATGAAGATCCCTTATCCATTTACCTCAAAATCAGGTTCGTTTTCAACAGCAGCAGAGTGTTTTCGTCCATCAGCAGAGTGTTTTTGTCCATCAGCACTACTTTCCCCATTATCCGGCTCCGGCTTTCCACTTTCGGCCGCATGGCGGCCTCCACCATTTGTCTTGTGACCTTCTTCTGAAGCTTCTTTTTCGACTTTCCACTTGTCACTCTCCTCTTCCCTGGTGCCCCAGCTGACGGAAAGGATCATTCCGGCCGCCAGACTCGTGAAGAAAATGGAAGATCCCCCCATACTGACCAGAGGCAGGGTCTGCCCGGTTACCGGAACCAGTCCGACAGCCACCGCCATATTCACAAAGGCCTGAAGTACCAGTCCCATGCAGAGGCCGAAAGCCAGAAATGCACCGTAGGTACTCCGGCTTCGCCGGATGATTAATCCGGCCCGGAAGAAGAGCCACAGGTAGAGGGCCACCATCAGGAGCCCTCCGATGAGACTTCCGTACTCCTCGATAATGATCGCATAGATGAAATCGGAATAGGGATGGGGCAGCAGGTTCCGCTGGGTACTGTTTCCCGGGCCCTTTCCGAAGAGCCCGCCCTGGACAATGGCCACCTTTGCCTGATCGGCCTGGTAACTGTCCCCTTCACCTTCCATATAGGCCTCTATGCGGTTTTTCCAGGTGGCGATGCGGCCCTCCCGGTCCAGAAGCATCGCCCCCCCGATGAAGACCGAAAGAAGAAACACCCCCGTAAAAACCATTAACATCAGGTATTTAAAGGGCACTCTTCCCACAAACATCAGTGCAAAAGCGGTGAGGAAAAGAATCATTGCCGTGGAGAAATTGGCTGGAAGGATCAGCGCACAGGTAATCACTATGGCCAGGGATAGTTTCCCGAATACTTTTCTGAAATCGCCGATCTGGTGTTGATTGACCGAAAGCACTTTGGCCATGTACATGACCAGTGCCACTTTCGCAAAATCAGAGGGCTGTATGGTCAGCCCTATGCCGGGAATCTGGAGCCAGCGGGTCGCTTCATTGATATTGGTCCCGGCGATCAGTGTAATGATCAGCAAGGGGACTGCCAGATAGAGTGCCAAAAAGGACAGCCTGCTAAAAACCCTGTAGGGAACCAGGTGGATGAAAAAGATGATCAGCAGGCCAAGCAGGATGAATTTCAATTGCCTGAAAAGATAGAAAAAGGTATTCCCGGCCCTGTGCTGATATGCCAGGGAACCGGTGGAACTGTAGACCGAAAGCAGCGATATCACCAACAGAATCAGTACAACGATCCAAATAATCCGGTCTCCTTTTATGTATCTCGCAATCCTCACTTTAACCTTTCACCTTTCACCTTTCCGACTCTTTACAAACTTTACGACTCTTTACAAACTTTACGACTTTACGACTCTTTACAAACTTTACAGATTTTATGACTTTCCAACTTTCCAACTTTCCGACTCTTACAGACTTTCCAACTTTCCGACTCTTTACAAACTTTTACAGACTACGCACCGCTTCTTTGAACTGTCTCCCCCGGTCTTCGAAACTATCGAACAGGTCGAAGCTGGCGCATGCCGGCGAAAGCAGAACCGTCTCGCCGTCCCTGGCAAGGTAGTACGCAGTCTTGACCGCCTCTTCCATTCGGGTGGACTCCACTATTGACTCCACCTTCCCCCTGAATGCCTCGATCACCCTTCGATTATCCTTGCCCAGACATACAATGGCTTTGACCTTGTTCTCCACAAGGTTATAGAGTTGTGAATAGTCATTCCCTTTGTCCACCCCTCCCACAATCCAGACCATTTGATTCTTCACACTCTCCAATGCATACCAGGTCGCATTCACATTGGTCGCCTTGGAATCATTGATGAAATGGATGCCATGCACCTTCATGACCGTCTCCAGCCTGTGCTCCACCCCCTGAAAATCCATCAATGCCTCCCTGATCACATCATTGCGTATCTTCAGTACATTCCCGGCAATTCCGGCAGCCATGCTGTTGTATGTATTATGGCGCCCTTTCAGCGAGAGCTCCTCCAGCGACATGGAGAAATCCACATCATCGAATTCGATATGCATCCGTTCATCATCTTCCACCCAGGCCACATCTTTTTCCTTTTTATGGTAGGCGAACGGAAGCTGTTCGGCCCGTGAAACGATCTTTTCCAGCTCCTTGATGGTGATCTCATCATCGGAACAGAAGACGAAATAGTCCTTCTCCGTGAG
>CAZRZY010000005.1:6026-76211 GCA_964604655.1 uncultured Bacteroides sp.
TTCTGGAAACTGAATTCATACCGATCCAGGTGATCGGGGGTGATGTTTAAAAGGATTGCTATATCAGCCCGGAAATCAAACATCCCGTCCAGTTGAAAACTGCTCAGCTCCAGCACATAGTAATCGTAATTTTCGCTGGCTACCTGGTAGGCGAAACTCCGTCCCACATTTCCGGCTATACCCACATTCATACCCGCTTTGCGCATCATGTGGTGGATCAGTGAAGTGGTGGTGGTTTTTCCGTTACTCCCGGTGATGCAGATCTTTTTTGCACTGGTGTGACGACCGGCAAACTCGATCTCCGAAATAATGTGAATATTCTTTTTCCTCAGCAACTTGATGATCGGTACACTTTCCGGTATACCGGGACTCTTGATCACTTCCTGTGCATTCAGGATCAAACGTTCGGTATGTCCCCCCGATTCGTAAATCACCTGATATTCATCCAGCAGGTCCCGGTAATAGGGCTTGATCTTACCGGCGTCCGATACAAATACATCGAATCCCTTCTGCCGGGCCAGAATGGCTGCCCCTGTTCCACTTTCGCCTGCTCCGAGGATCACTATCCGTTCTCTGTTTTCCATAGGGTTATTTGAATTATCTGATTTTCAGGGTAACAATAGATATGACTGCCAGCATGATCCCTACGATCCAAAACCTGGTCACGATCTTGGGCTCGGGATATCCTTTCTTTTGATAATGATGGTGGATGGGTGCCATCAGGAAGATTCTTCTTCCCTCACCGAATCTGCGGCGGGTCCGTTTGAAATAGCTTACCTGCAGGATAACCGAAAGACTCTCCACCAGGTATATTCCGCACAGGATGGGTATCAGTAGCTCCTTTCGGATCACTATGGCAAAGACTGCGATGATTCCGCCCAGGGAGAGACTTCCCGTATCCCCCATAAAAACCTGTGCCGGGAAGGAGTTGTACCATAGAAATCCGATGGTGGCCCCCATAAATGCACCGGCATAGATTAGCAGTTCTCCCGAAAAGGGAATATGCATGATGCTCAAATAGTTGGAATAGATAGCATTTCCGGACAACCAAGCCAGTATGCCCAGGGCCACTCCGATTATGGCCGCCGATCCGGTGGCCAGTCCGTCGAGACCGTCCGTGAGGTTCGCCCCGTTGGAAACGGAGGTGATAATGAATATCACTGCCAGCGCGAAGACGATCCAGACCAGTACATCGGCGTATTCTCCTGCAAACCAAACCAGCCACCGGTAATCGAATTCGTTGTTCTTTACAAAGGGAATGGTGGTAAGCGGTTTCTTGTGCTCCTCGACCACGTAAAGATTTCCTCCGTCGTCGACAAACATCTCCTCGGTTTTGTACTGGTCGAAATTCTGGTCATCAATGGTTATCCTTTCACGGATCTTCACATCGTCGCTGATATAGAGTGTGAGACCGACAATGAGTCCCAGACCGATCTGACCGAATACTTTGAATTTTCCGCGCAGCCCCTTCTTGTTCTTCTTGAACACCTTGATGTAATCATCCAGAAATCCGATCAGTCCCAGCCAGAAGGTGGATACCAGCATAAGGATGATATAGACATTGGTCAGGTTTGCGAAGAGTAATACGGGAATGATAATGGATGCCAGGATAATGATTCCACCCATGGTAGGAGTCCCCTGTTTCTGCGATTGTCCCTCCAGTCCCAGATCGCGGACCGACTCCCCGATCTGTTTTCGGTGAAGCAGCCGGATGATCCGCTTTCCCACGATCATGGAGATCACCAGCGAGGTAATCACGGTGATGGAAGCCCTGAAAGAGAGGAACCGGAACATACCGGCACCGGGAACATCCAGTTGATCGAGGTATGTGAACAGGTGGTAAAGCATCTATCTTTTTAGCTCATGGGTTAAAATGGCCAGGTCGTCGAAGGGCAGTTTCTCCCCTTTTATTTCCTGGGTCTTTTCATGTCCTTTTCCTGCCACCAGGATAATATCCTCTCCACCTGCCATGATACAGGCGGTCCGGATGGCCTCTTCCCTGCTGGTAATCCGCATGGTATGCTTTTTCCGCTCCTCCGGAACTCCTTCCATCATCTGGTCCAGGATATGCTCCGGATCTTCATCACGCGGGTTGTCCGAAGTCAGGATCACCTTGTGGCTGGCTACTGCGGCTATTTTCGCCATCTTTGGCCGCTTTCCGCGATCCCGGTTTCCTCCCGCTCCCACCACCGTTATTATCTGACCCGATCCCGTATTCACCTCGTTCAGCGTATCCAGCACATTCTGCAGTGCGTCGGGGGTATGGGCATAATCCACGATACCGGTCACTCCATTTTTCGAACGCACCAACTCAAACCGGCCACTTACAGGACTCAGCCGGCTGATAGCTCTTTGTATCTCACCGGTCTGTTGCCCCAGCAGGACCGAAGCACCGTACACGGCCAGAATGTTGCTGGCATTGAAACGGCCCGGAAGCTGGATCCACATCTCTGTCCCGTTAATCTCCATGGAGGTGCCTTCCAGAAGCATCTCCCGGATCCTGCCGGTGAAATCTCCCATCGATTGCAAGCCATACCTGAAAGACCTGGCCTTGCAGTTCTGAAGCATCACCGTACTGTATTTATCATCCCCGTTTACCAGGGCAAATGACTCCTTCGGCAGCCCGTCGAAAAATCGCTTCTTCACCTCCAGGTAACTCCTGAAATCGGGATGGTAGTCCAGGTGATCCCTGGTCAGGTTGGTGAAGATGCCCCCGCTGAAATGCAATCCATTGATCCGCTCCTGATCGATCGCGTGCGACGAGACCTCCATAAAACAGAAGTCACATCCCCTGACTACCATCTCCCGCAGTAGCTCATTGATCATTACCGGGTCGGGGGTGGTACGGGTAGCGGGTTTTTTCTCTTCTGCCACACGGATCTCAACGGTGGAAAGAAGCCCCGAACGGAAGCCCATGGCTGTATGCAATCGGTGCAGAAGTGACGCGATGGTGGTTTTTCCGTTGGTGCCCGTCACACCCACCAACCGGATCTCCCGGGAAGGATGGTGGAAAAAAGCTGAGGCCAGGCTGGCGAGGAAACTACGGCTATTCCTGACCTGCAGGAAACTCACCTTCGGATGGTCCTCCGGTTGAACCGCCGGGGGCAGCTCCCGGTCATAGACGATGGCCACGGCACCAGCATCCAGGGCCGGCTGTATAAACTGGTGTCCATCGGTGAGGGTCCCCCTAATGGCCACAAACAGGCTTCCGGGTCCCGCGTTCCTTGAATCGAACGTTACCTGGCGGATCACCTGTCGGGCATCTCCGGTAAGACGGATAACTTCCAAAGTTTCTATGAGCCTGTGTAATACCACTGGTCGCGTTTCTGTTTCATTGATTATGTAGAGCTATCGTTAATGCTCATTTCCAATTTGACGGTAGTTACTTTCCTGATTCTGGTTCCCGGCGGTACCGATTGGGAGCGTACCGTGCCCCGGCCATCGGCTTCCACCCGGAGTCCTGCACTTTCCAGCAGATAGAGTGCATCTTTTAAACCCATGTCTTTGACATCGGGTACCAGACCTTCGGCCACTTCTCTGGGGTACAGTTCGATCCCTGCAGGAGTGCTCCGGGTAGATACCCAGCTGGATGGCCACACTCCTTCATCGACCGGTAGTTCCAGATACTTGAATACCTTTCTGAGGGCCTGACTGCTACCGCTTTTGGAATAAGGTGCCTCCTCGATCCGCTGGGTGAGCAGGTCCGCACCCTTGTGCAAATCGTACTCCCTGGCATAGATGCGGTCGGTGATCTCACGAAAGATGGGACCTGCCACCAGATTTCCGTAGTAGATGCTTTTAGAGGGAGCATTCACTACCACGATGCAGGAGTACTTGGGTGCCTCCGACGGGAAATACCCAACAAAGGACGCCTGGTACAGGGATTGGGTATATCCCTCCTTGTTGAGCGAGACCTGGGCGGTTCCTGTCTTCCCGGCAATCCGGTAATGGCTGTTCGCCAAATTACTGGCAGTTCCATCCGCTACCGCCCCTTCCATCATCTCACGCAGGTGTTTCAGTGTCTCCCTGGAGCAGATCTGTTGGTTCAGCACTTCGGGGCGAAATCGTTTGGTGGTCTTGCCATGGGAGCGGAACTCCTCAACGAACATCGGCCTGACCATCTTGCCCTCATTGGCCACTGCATTGTAGAGGGAGAGAATCTGAAGAGGCGTAAGCCGGACTTCGTAGCCGATGGATATCCATGGAAGGGAGACACCGGACCATAGTTCGCTTTCGGGATATTTGATTTCCGGCTCCCCTTCTCCACGGATCTCGATGCCCAGTCGCTGGTTCAACCCCATCTGGTATAACCGGTTGATAAACGCCTCGGGTTTATCGCTGTAATGTTTGTAAACGATCCTGGAGATCCCCACGTTAGAGGAGACCTCAAAAGCACGTCTCACGGAGATCACTCCCAGCCCTTTCTGACCGCTGTCCTCCATTTTCTGTCCGTAGTAGAAGGTGACCCCGTCACCCACATCCACCGTATCATCGGGCTGGACATGTCCATCCTCCAGCAGTGCGATCATGGAGGCCAGTTTAAAAGTCGAACCCGGCTCGGTACTCTCGCCGATGGCGAAGTTGTAGCTTTCACTGTAGCGTCCATCCTCATCTCTTGCCAGATTGGCAATGGCCCTTACTTTCCCGGTAGTTACCTCCATCAATACCACTGTCCCGTGATCAGCCTCGTGGCGAAGCAGCTGGGTGTGAAGTGCGTTCTCCGCCACATCCTGCAGGTCCACATCCAGGGTGGTTACAATGTCGATCCCGTCTTCAGGTTCTATCTCGTTGGCATCATTGATAGGCATCCAGATATCTCCCCTTATCTTCCTCATCAGGCGATAGCCTTCCACCCCTTTTAATTCTGTATCATATGCTCCTTCAAGTCCTACCACATTGGGGAGGTCGTCGCTCATGGTATAGCCCACCGTTCTGGCAGCAAGCATCCTGTAAGGCCTCACCCGCCGGTTTTGCTGCACATAGATCACGCCTCCCCTGTAGCGTCCATGGCGATATACGGGAAAGTTCTTCACTTTCTGTAACTGGGTATAGGTCACATTGCGCTTGACCAGGAAGTACCTCTCTCCCCTCTCTCTGGCCCTTACCAGCTGTTGTTTATAGGAAGACCAGTGCCTGTCCTGAAATAGATCCGAGAGTGCCCTGGAAAGACCGTCCACCTCCCGGTCAAAGATCTCACGGGTGAAGGCCTCGGAACGAAAATCCATCCGTATCTCGTAAAAGGGGACCGACACTGCCAGAAGCCGGCCATCGGCTGAAAAGATATTCCCCCGATTGGGTTCAATCACCTTGTGCCGGATAGTGCTGTTCTCCTCCCGCAACCAGATCTCCTTTTCGAAGACCTGCAGATGAAGGGCTTTGCCCAGCACCAGCAACCCCATCAGAAGCATTCCCAGATATACCAGGGTTGCACGAACCAGTATGTCCTTTTTCAATGACATTTACTTTTCCGCTTCTAACAGTTTTTTTGGAGGCTCCAGGTTCTCCATCAAGCCCAGCTCGTACCTGGACACCATGCGGGCCACCTCCGACTGCCGGCTGATCCTGACCAGGTCGGAGGAGATGGTGATCGACTTTGCCCGCAGTTCTTTCACATCTGATTGCAGCTGGTTTAGCCGGATCACCGTTTTCTCTGCATGGTTTCTGTTGGCAATGGAAAAGAAGGCGATGGCCACCAGAAGCAGACCAAATCGGGCCTGCCTGAGCACAAACCTGCGAGTGAGCACATTCCCGTCCACCAGGTCCCTGACCGAGAAACTTCGTTCCTTCTCTTCCAGGGTGGGATCAAATTCAATATTTTTCTTTAACATGCTCATTATCATAATTTTTTTGCAATACGCAGCTTGGCACTACGTGCTCTTTTATTCTCTTCCATCTCTTCCCTCGAAGGAGTAATCACGCTCCGGTTCACCATTCTCCACGGTGTTTGCGGATTTCCGTAAAAGTCTTTCTGAATGGCTCCCTCCAGGTTTCCGGACCGCATGAAATTCTTAACGATGCGGTCTTCCAGGGAGTGATAGGTGATCAAAACCAGTCTGCCCCCATCTGCCAAACAGTCGGATGTCTGGAGCAACATCCTCTCCAGGGAATCGAGTTCCCTGTTCACTTCGATCCGGAGCGACTGATAGACCCTGGCCAGGAATTTACTGGGTTGAGCTTTGGGAATCAGATCAGATAAAGCACTCTGCAGGTCACCGGTAGTCTGCAGGGGGCGTTCTTCTCTGGCTCTCTCCACAGCGCTTGCCAGTTCCCTGGCTCTGCCCAGCTCCCCATAGAGACGAAAGATCCTCGCCAGTTCTCCGGTGGTGGATTGGTTAAGCACCAGAGCGGCAGTCCTGGGATTCCTCCTGTCCATCCGCATATCCAGTTCTGCCTCCGCTCTGAAGGAGAAGCCCCTGTCCGGCTCATCGATCTGGTGGGAGGAAACCCCAAGGTCGGCCAGGATTCCATCCACTCTTTTCACTTCGAGATAACGAAGAAAACGCCTGAGATACCTGAAGTTGGCCCCCACAAAAGTGACTCGCTTATCATCCGGAATATTCTGCTCCGCATCCCGGTCCTGGTCAAATGCGATCAACCTGCCATTCTTTCCCAACATTTTAAGAACTTCCCGGGAGTGACCCCCTCCACCAAAGGTCAGATCTACATAGATTCCCTTCGGTTTGATATCCAGTCCTGCGATGCTTTCATTCAATAAAACCGGCTTGTGATAGCCCATTATGCATCTGGTTCATCCATGGATCCTCCCAAAATTTTCTCGGCCATGGCCGCAAAGTCATCATCAGCATCGCTGACAGACTTGTATTTATCAGAGGCCCATATCTCAATTTTCCCTGATTGTCCTGCCATCACCACCTCATCTCCGATGGCTGCGTAGTCGAGTAAACGCCGGGGAATCAACATCCGGTTGTTGGCATCCAGCGATACCTCGGCAGTTCCCGAGAAAAACATTCTCAGGAATCTGGCGTGCTCCTTATTGTAGGGATTGGTACGGGCTCTGATGATCTTATTCTGCCGCTTCCACTCCTCCATCGGATACATGATCAGGCAGTTCTCAAACACATCCCGCTTTAGAACGAACCCTTCCTGAGCCGCTTCCCGGATCTGCTTTTTGAAAGCAGAAGGAAAGGAGAGCCTGCCTTTGGAATCGAGTTTGACCGTGTAATCTCCAATGAATGTGATCATAGGGCTTCAGCGGGTTCAGGGGTAAAAATAGTACTTTTTCACCACTTTGCACCATTTCATCCCACTTTTTCCCACTTTGTTCATAACTTTTCACCAATCCCACGCAGTTTGCGCTATACGGCGTTTTTTAATTACTTTTGAGTAACGTATGAATGAAAACACGCATAAACAGAATTTCAAACCAATTAGTATCAGGGATTTATTTGAAGAGAAGAACCCCTCTCTGGCACGCTGGATCCCCGGTTTCGTATACCGGTTCCTGTCAATAATCCTGAGGATCGATTTTATGATCACCTTTGGTAAATCCATACTCTACCAGTGGCTTGATGACCGGTTCTGCCCGGAGGAATGGGCAAATAAGATCAGGGAGTTTACTTACGAACTGGCAAATGATCATACCCACCAGTTTCCATACAAAAACAGTTGAGATGGCCATGAAACAGATCATTCCACCAGTGCCTCTGGAGATTTTGAAATCGGAGTTGACGCATGACAAGTTTATCCGGAAGACCAATAAGGCGGGGAACCGGATCTATATTGTCAACGCCGGGAATTCCCCAAACATCATGCGGGAGATCGGCAGGCTGAGGGAACTCTCCTTCCGGAACGCCGGAGGGGGCACCGGGCTTGAATGTGATCTGGATGAGTACGATACGGGTAATAATTCCTACCACCAACTGATTGTTTGGGATCCTGACGAGGAAGCTATCCTGGGAGGTTACCGCTTCTTTGTTTGTAATTCAGGAAATTGTTACCGGGATGGTACAATCCGGCTGGCCACGGCCAAGCTTTTCAATTTCTCACCACAGTTTATCCAGGACTATCTTCCATTCATGATCGAACTGGGACGCTCCTTTGTGCAGCCGAAATATCAGTCCACCGCATTCCGCCGAAAAGGGATATACGCACTCGATAATCTGTGGGATGGCCTTGGTTCCCTTGTCCTGGACCACCCCAATAAGAAGTACATGTTCGGAAAGGTAACCATGTACCTCCACTACCACCAGATGGCAAGAGACATGATCTTGTTTTTTCTTAACAAGTATTTCCCCGACCGGGAGGGATTGGTAACCCCTAAAGAGCCCCTGAAAATGGCGACCGACCGTGCCAGACTGACCGCCATTTTCACCGGACAGGGCTACGTGGAGGACTACAAGATCCTTTCCAGGGAAGTCAGGGCATGCGGTGAGAACATCCCCCCGCTGATCAACGCTTACATGAACCTTTCACCCTCCATGAGAACGTTCGGGACGGTACTGAACAGAACTTTCGGGGATGTGGAGGAGACCGGGATCATGATCACGGTCAACGACCTCTACAAGGTAAAAGTGGAGCGTCATGTGCTCAACTATGTACCCAAACAGCTACAGAAGATTAAAAGCATTCGCCGGAGAGATCTGAAAATCCAGAAATTGATCAGAAGGTTTAATTTCACCAGGCGCTCTTCTTAGGATCACCAGGCGCTCTTCTTAGGATCACCAGGCGCTTTCCAATGGATCAGTAGGCCCTGCGGTTGACGCCTCTTATGTAGTTCAGAAAAGCGGTGTTCACTACCTTGTTGCCACCTGGTGTGGGATAATCGCCTGTAAAGTACCAGTCTCCCAGGTCATTGGGGACAGCTTCATGCAGGTTCTCAATGGATTGATATACAATCTTCACCTCCGATTTCACATCAGAATCGGTCAGCATCTCTGAAATCTTCTCGCTAATCTGTTCTGCGGGAAACGGCCTGTAGATATCCTTCACATAATTGACATAATCTTCCTTCGCCCTTCCCTCCTGCTGACTGCATTTCTTATACACCTCGTTGATCACATGCTCCATCTCATTTTCCTTCAGAAGGGCAATGGCAGCACGGAAGGCAGTAAAATCAACTAGTTTAGCCATATCGATCCCATAACAGTCGGGGTACCTGATCTGTGGAGAAGAAGAGACAACAACAATTCGTTTGGGTTCGAGACGATCGAGAATCTTAATAATGCTCTGCTTGAGGGTGGTACCCCTGACAATGCTGTCATCGATAACCACCAGGTTATCCACGCCCGGACGAATGGTACCGTAGGTGATATCATATACGTGGCTGACCATATCCTTCCTGCCTTTCTCCTGCGAAATAAACGTTCTAAGTTTCAAATCCTTGATGGCCACTTTTTCCACCCTCGCCCGCCGGGACATGATCTCCAGTACCTGCTCCTGACTGCACTCCCCTTTGAACGCTTTCAGCTTCTCCCATTTCTTCTTCAACATATAATCTTCCACCCCTTTGACCATTCCGTAGAAAGCTGATTCGGCCGTATTGGGGATAAAAGAAAAAACCGTGTTCTCCACCTCATAATCAATCGCCTTCAGGGTATCAGGCACCAGGAGTTCGCCGAGCCTCTTACGCTCCCGGTAGATGTCCCGGTCACTACCCCTGGAAAAGTAGATCCGCTCAAATGAGCAGGAGCGTTTCGTCTCTGTTTTTCGCACCCTGTCGATTCGTACCTCGCCGCTTTTCTTCACGATCAGTGCATGTCCCGGATCCAGTTCCATGACCCTCTCGAAGGGTACATTCATGGCAGTCTGTATGACCGGACGTTCCGAAGTGACGATCACCACCTCATCATCGTAGTAGTAAAAGGCCGGCCTGATCCCCCAGGGATCGCGCATGGCAAACAGGTCGCCGTGACCCATCATTCCGGCCACCGTATATCCTCCGTCCCACCGTTTACTGGCATCGGCCAGGACTTTCGCCACGTCCAAATGCTTCCCGATCTGGTCGGTAATATCCATATTGGTGTACCCTTCCCCCTTAAACCGGTCAAATAACCGCTGATTCTCATTGTCCAGAAAGTGACCCACCTTTTCGAGCATGGTCACCGTATCGGAGTAGTCTTTGGGGTACTGTCCAAGTTCCACCAGAGTCTGGAACAGCTCATCCACATTGGTCAGGTTGAAATTCCCCGCAAGTACCAGGTTTCGGGTTCGCCAGTTGTTTTGCCGCATGACCGGGTGCAGGTTATCATTGCTGTTCGAACCGAAGGTCCCGTAACGAAGATGACCCAGATACGATTCCGCCACAAAGGGAAGATTTGCTTTGGCCCACACGGGATCATCCACCGCGTTCTTTTGTTTTCTTTCTGCCTTGCTATAGCTGCCGTAGATTTTCTTAAAGATGTCGTTGATGGCCGTGGGACCGATCTCACGCTGCCTGTTGAAGTATTTCTTACCCGGAGGCACATCCAGCTTCAGGCTCACAATTCCGGCTCCATCCTGCCCCCGGTTCCGTTGTTTCTCCATCAACAGGTAGAGTTTTTCAAGGCCGTACCTCCATGAACCGTAAGTAAGCTGGTAATATTCGAGCGGTTTCCGCAGCCGGAGCAGGGCGATCCCGCACTTATGTTGAATATCGTCGGTCATAAATTGATATAGTCCTCTACAATGATGGTATTGGGAAAATTCTTCTTTACCTCATCATACAGTTTCAGTGCCCCGCTGCGTGTTCTGCAATCGCCCACATATAGCTTAAAGAAGGGTTCATCATATCTGTTATAAGCATCAATTCCCGGGTAGAGGGACAAAAATCTGGCCCTAACCTTTTGTTGTTCCTCTTTGGCTCCAAGTCCACTCTCAGAAAAGATCCGGATCCGGTAACCCGGCACCCCTGTCTTGTCCCTGTTACTGAGCAAAAGCTTATAATAATTCTCCTCCAGAAGGGTATCCAGGTAAATCGCTATGTGCCCCTCATTCTGGTCCTCCATAAGCCTGGTAAGGGGATCACCTTCCATATTCGCATAAGAGCGGTCCTGACCGAATCCTATGAGAGAGGCTAAAAGGGTAAATATCAAAATAACAAAGGGTTTACGTATCATCCTGCCAAATTGTGGAACAAAATTAATCAATTTTATATTGCCGGGAATATCCGAATAAAAATTTGATTATTTTCACCCCATGCGCCAGAAAGCCAGGGGAAAAGCAAGGAGAACAGAGGTTCTGACAGGATTCATCATTATCCTTGCGGCTTTCAGTTTTATGGCCTCTCTGCTGATCGATTTCCGGTTTATAAGTCCCTATGGTACAACGGGGGAAGATCTATCCTTCCTTTTTGAGCATACCCAAAATCAGCTGGCAAGTGCTGTTTCATGGTTGGTCACCGCTCTTATTACACTGCTGGCTATGCCGTTCTACCTGACAGTCTTCCATCGGAAAACCATCATACTCTCCTATCTGAATGCGATCCTGGTTCTGGGTGCTTCCGTGGGATTCGTGATGATGGGGATCGCAGGCCTTCAACTGCATCATGCCATGCTGGAGACCATGGCCAATGAAGAGTTGATGAACGATGAACAAACCCGGATCGCCATCCTGTATATCTTCAGAGACCAGCAGTTATACAGGCATATAGGCAGCAGCTTTCTGGGTGTGTTTGCATTCGGGCTCAGCCTGACCAGATTCAGAGTCAGAAGATTCCCTTTCTTTTCTGCGCTGCTCTTGTTCGCATCCGGTCCGGTCCTTGTATTTTTCAGCTGGTACGATCCGGAGCATGTGATCCGCACGGCAGCCATGGCCGGCATGCTGGTGGGAATCCTGATCTTCAGCTCCCGCCTCATCAACAAGGGGATGTAACCGTAATATTCGCCTGGCATATGGTATCAGAACCTGAATTTCGTAATGCCCGGGGTACATCCTTCGCATATGGGAGGCAGCATCGCGCACATCCTTCCTAATGGGTCGAAAGCCTCGCGGTCATCCCTCGCAGAGTTCGCGCACATCCCTCGCAGATGGGAAGGTGCATTCGGCCATATCCCTTGCAATGGGAAGGCAAACCCCACAAAATTCCTAACAGATGGGTAGACAGCCTGCAGACGAAACGATAAAGGACCTAAATTATCTGTTTGTTATACTTATTCAGTTGATTATTGATATTAAATATTTTTGAAGAGATGTAAATAATACAAAACAACATCTAAAAAGTTTATAGATTGATATTTTACATCCGTGTAGTTTAATTAATTCTCCAAAAGTGTCGATAAATGTCCGGAATGTGGCAGACCTGAATCTTTCCTGAACGGGATCATGAAAATATCCCTGTGTAAACCCCCTATCAATGGCCTTAGTATCTTTGTGCAGGTCCCCTATCAATGGCCATGAAAATATCTCTGCGCAGGCCCCCTATCAATAGCCTTGAGTATATCTCTGTGCAGGTCTCCTATCAATAGCCTTGGGTATATCTTGGCGCAGGTCCCCTATCAATAGCCTTGGGTATATCTTGGCGCAGGCCCCCTATCAATAGCCTTGAGTATATCTCTGTGCGGGTCCCCTATCAATAGCCTTGGGTATATCTCTGCGTAGGCCCCCTATCAATAGCCTTGAGTATATCTCTGTGCAGGTCTCCCCTTTACCCACAATAACGGGCAATTGGTATGTCTGTGAGGAACTTATGATTCGTGAATTGTAATCGGTAAATAACACAACTCGAATATCGAGACGAACAGACATACCCATTGGACTCCAATTCAGTGACGAACAGCTATACCCTACCCATACCCATCAACCTTCCGTCAAGGCGAGCTATACCCTACCCATGCCCATCAACCTTCCGTCAAGGTGAGCTATACTATAGGCCATCAACCTTCCGTCAAGCGGAGCTATACTATAGGCCATCAACCACCAGTCAGGCAGAGACAAATCCGTGTCCAACCTAATATCGAGACGAGCAGATATACCCTTACCCCACCCTACTGCTCCATGGCCGCAGAGACTTCTTCGGTAACATTCAGGTTGTGCCAGACGGACTGTACATCGTCATCATCCTCAAACTCTTCGATGATGCGCATAATCTGAACCGCCTGATCCTGGGGCAGGTCGATGGTATCATTAGGGATTCGCTGAAGCTCCGCACTCTCCGTTTCCAGCCCCATCTCCTCCAGCTTTTTCTGAACAGCGTGAAACTCTTCCATGGGAGTGGTGATCATGATGGTGTCATCCTCCAATTCCACCTCTTCCACCCCTGCGTCGATGATCTCCAATCCGAACTCATCCACGTCCAAATCTCTCTTGGGCAGACTGATCACTCCCTTGCGGTCGAACAAAAAACTGAGCGAACCGTTGGTTCCCAGGTTTCCTCCCCGTTTATTGAAGATGGAACGCACATTGCTGACGGTTCGATTCCGGTTATCGGTCAGGCAATCAATATAAACGCCGATCCCGTGGGAAAGCATACCCTCGAAGCTCACCTCCTCGAACGCACCTTTGTCCTTGTCTGCTTTGTTGATGGCACGCTGAATTGTATCCTTCGGCATGTTCATCCCCTTGGCGTTCTGAATAGCAGAGCGGAGTCGCGGGTTGGCATCGGCATCGGAGCCACCTTCAATGGCCGCCACAGTGATCTCCTTGATCAACTTGGTAAACATCTTTCCCCTCCTGGCATCGTTGGCCCCTTTCTTACGCTTGATGGTGGACCATTTGCTGTGTCCTGACATAGTGATAGTTTTACTGCAAAAATAGCAAAAAGTGCTTACCTGCGGATGACCTGGGCTCCGCCGAACACCACATCGACCTTGATATCGATACCGGCGGTGTCAGGCGACCAGGAATCGCTTTCATACACAGAGGACCCGAATACGGCCGTATTCCCATCCGGAAGTTCCGCACCGGCAAACACTGCATCGGCCTTTATCCTGACCGGTTTGTCACGTGGAATGATGATCTGAGTACCGCCAAAAACAGTGCTGATCTTGGCACGGTACATCCCCTTGCTCAGGTCCACATTGGTAAAGTCGTACACTCCTTTTCCGAAGAGCACCGTATACTCCTTATCCGGCTCGGGGTTTTCAAATACTCTTTCGTTAAAGACCGTCTCCTCAGGAGCAAAGTGGTGCGAAGGAAAGACCACTCTCCCGAACAAAACCTTGAGTCCCAACAAGACCAGAAAAATCCCAATCAATACTTTGAAGACCGGGAAATCGACATTGAATACTACTTTGATGATAAGTGCGATCCCCAGCAGAAGGAGGAATGCACCCCAGAATAAACCAGCTCCCATTTTCATTGTATTTTAAATTTATGAATAAATATCGTTGTTTTCATTCTTTTCACAATATTACAATGCTCTATGGTCCTGAAGAACCATAAATCGGTCAATGGGGCTGTCTTGTCGGTGAGTGGCCTTTTTGCTACCTTTGCCACCCATGCAATCCAGAAAATTGTACATAGAAACCTATGGTTGCCAGATGAATGTGGCCGACAGTGAAGTGGTGGCCGCTATTCTTCAGAAGCATCAGTATACGCTGACCGATCATCCGAATGATGCCGATCTGGTACTGGTCAACACCTGTTCCATCAGGGACAATGCGGAGCAGCGGGTCAGAAGCCGATTAAAAGAGCTTCGGCATCTGAAGGATCAATACCCCGGAATCTCCCTCGGGGTGATCGGATGTATGGCCGAAAGGCTGAGCGAAAAGTTGCTGGCTGAAGAGCCTGCAGTGGATCTGGTGGCCGGTCCGGATGCCTACCGGGAACTTCCAGCCCTCCTGGAAAGGCTGGAACAGGGGGAGAAAGGGGTCCATACCCTGCTCTCACGGACCGAAACCTACGCTGATATCGATCCCGTGCGTATGGACAGGAACGGAGTGACTGCCTTCGTCTCCATCATGCGTGGCTGTGATAATTTTTGCTCCTATTGCGTGGTGCCGGGGACGCGGGGAAGAGAGCGAAGCAGGGATCCGGAAACTATTCTGCAGGAAATATCGATGCTCATTTCCAAAGGATATAAGGAGGTAACACTGCTGGGGCAGAATGTGAATTCCTACCGGTGGAGGGAAAATGATGACCTGCTTTCCTTCCCCGGTTTACTGGAAAAGGTGGCCGGCATCGATACCCGGCTCAGGATCCGCTTCGCCACCTCCCATCCGAAAGACCTTTCGGACGACCTGCTCCGGGTGATGGCGCGCTACCCGAACCTTTGCCGGTCCATCCACCTTCCGGTGCAGTCGGGCAGCTCGGCAGTGCTCAGACGAATGAATCGAAAGTACACCAGGGAACACTACATGGAACGGATCGGTGCCATACGCCGGTTCCTGCCGGAAGCTTCCATTTCTACGGATATCATTGCAGGATTCTGCGGGGAGACCGATGAAGATCACCGGCTGACCCTCAGCCTGATGGAATGGGTCGGCTACGATTTCGCTTATATGTTCAAATACAGCGAGCGCCCCGGGACCCATGCCGCTAAACACTACACCGATGATATTCCGGATAAAGTCAAGGGCCAGCGGTTGAAGGAGATCATCGATCTGCAAATGGAGCTCAGCCTTACAAGCAAACAGCACGATATCGGGCAGATACAGGAAGTGCTCATAGAAGGAACCTCCAGGAAATCGGAGGATCAGCTATACGGTCGCACCAGCCAGAATAAGGTGATTGTATTTCCACGGGGAGACTTTCAACCAGGGAATTACGTACAGGTAAAAGTAGAGGATTGTACCCCTGCCACGCTTAAGGGAACTCCTGCCACGCTTAAGGGAACCCCTAACCCAGTTCAAGAAGCAGCTTCTCCTCAGCATTGTCACAGGAACAGAATGTAAAACTACCTTCCAGTTCCATCAGGAGGATCAACTCCCTGACTTCATCCGTCACATTGCAGAGTTTAAACATACTGCCGTGCCTGGTGGCCTCCCGGTTAACCTCCAGGAGCACCTCGAATCCGGATGTGTCGATAAAATTGACCCCTTCCAGACTGAATACGACAGTTAATCCGGGTTGCACAACCAGGTCCAGTAGTTGATCCCTTACATGTCCGGAAAACAGGGTGTTGAGCTTTTCCATCTGAAACAGCTCCACCCGTACCTGTTTGATATCTTTGGTAATCTTCAGCATCACTAATCTTTCGAACGATCCTACCGCAAAATAAGGGGACGGAATCCATTGGAGTATTAAATCGTTGTAAACTTTTCCGTAATTTATTGTTGTACCCTGAGGAAGAGCTCCTTCAACTGATCTTCAGATATGGTGGACGGAGTATCGATCATCACATCCCTACCGGCATTATTTTTAGGGAAAGCGATCACGTCCCTGATCGATTCTAAACCTGCAAAAAGGGCTGCCCAACGGTCGAATCCAAAGGCGATCCCTCCATGGGGCGGTGCCCCGTAGCGGAACGCATTCATCAAAAATCCGAATTGCCTGCGTGCCTCCTCCCCGGTGAATCCCAGATTATCGAACATCTTTTTCTGCATCTCCTCGTCGTGGATTCGTATGGAGCCTCCCCCGATCTCCACACCATTGATTACCAAATCGTAAGCTCTGGCGCGTACTTTTCCCGGATCGGATTGGAACAGTTCCAGGTCCTCCTCATAGGGACTGGTAAAAGGGTGGTGCATGGCGTGATACCTTCCGGTCTCCTTATCCCATTCCAGCAGAGGAAAATCGACCACCCAAAGAGGCCTGAACAGGTGAGAATCCCTCAGTCCCAGTCTGCTGCCCATCAACAGGCGAAGTTCACTCAAGGCTTTTAGCGTCAGTTCCCGCTCACCGGCCAGGACCAGTACCAGGTCTCCTGGTCTGGCGTGGAAGGAAGCGACCCACTTTTTCAGATCCTCCTGATTATAAAACTTGTCCACCGAAGACTTAAGGGTTTTGTCTTCCTGAAATTTCACATAGATCATTCCCTTCATTCCGATCTGCGGCCGCCTGACGAATTCGGTCAACTCATCCAGCTGCTTGCGGCTGTAATCAGCGCTTCCCGGAACACAGATACCTCCCACATACCCGGCTCCATCCAGAACCTGAAATCCTTTTCCTTTTACTGTTCCGGTCAACTCGCTGATCTCCATGTCAAAGCGGAGATCGGGTTTATCTGTCCCGTATCTGCTCATGGCCTCCGAATAAGAAATCCTGGGAAACGTGCCTTTTATATCCACTCCCTTAATGGCCTGAAAAAGGTGCTTTGCCAGGCCCTCAAACGTGTCCAGTACATCATCCCGGTCCACGAAGGACATTTCGCAATCGATCTGGGTAAATTCAGGTTGCCGGTCGGCTCTCAGGTCCTCATCCCTGAAACACTTCACGATCTGAAAATATTTATCGAATCCCGCCACCATCAGCAGTTGCTTAAAGGTCTGGGGTGATTGGGGAAGTGCATAGAACTCGCCGGGATTCATTCTGGAAGGAACGACAAAATCGCGTGCTCCCTCGGGCGTGGATTTGATCAGGACCGGAGTCTCCACCTCCAGGAAACCCTGGTCGCTCAGATATTTTCTCACCTCTATGGCCATGCGGGACCTCAACTCCAGGTTTTTCCGCACCATTGTTCTTCTCAGGTCCAGATAGCGGAATTTCATCCTCAGTTCGTCCCCGCCGTCGGTCTGGTCTTCGATGGTGAAGGGCGGGACCTGGGAGCGATTTAAAATATTCAGTTCCTTTACCAGGATCTCGATCTCCCCGGTGGGTATATTCAGGTTCTTGTTGCTTCTCTCGGACACGATCCCCCGGACACGTATCACGAATTCCCGGCCCAGGCCGCGTGCCTGTTTGCAGAGGCCGGGATCCGATTCCATATTAAATACCAGCTGGGTGATCCCGTACCGGTCCCTCAGATCGATGAAAGTCATTCCTCCCAGGTCTCTCGATTTCTGGATCCATCCTGAAAGGATGACCTCCAGACCCTCCTCTTTCATGGTCAGCTGGCCGCAATTGTGTGTCCTGAACATAATTCCTTAATTTGCCTGCAAATTTGCAATTTTCATATGACTTACCCGGTATTTTCAGATGCCTATTTTATGAACGAGGCACTCAAGGAGGCGCAAAAGGCCTACGAAATGGAGGAGGTCCCGGTGGGTGCCGTTGTGGTGAACCAGAACCGGATCATTGCCAGGGCTCATAACATGACCCAGCAGCTAAACGATGTGACGGCTCATGCCGAGATGATCTCCATCACTTCGGCAGCCAACTTTATGGGGTCGAAATACCTGAATGAATGCATCCTTTATGTTACGCTCGAACCCTGTATCATGTGTGCTTCCGCCCTTAAATGGGCACAGTTGCGCCGGCTTGTCTTTGGTGCCGCCGATCCGAAAGAGGGATACTCCAGGATCGGTCATCCCCTCCTCCATGTGCGTACAGAGGTGGTCCCCGGGATACTGGCCGAAGAATCCGCCGCCCTTATGAAACGGTTCTTCCTTCATCGTCGTGACCTGATGAACTGATGCTATAACCTGCTCTTCGAAGGTCTTCCCAGAATCCAGGGTAGCTTTTACTAACCACACCCGGATCCTCCATATAAAGCCTTCCGAAAACTGCCGATGCAGACGCAAATGCCAGGGCCATCCGGTGATCGTGGTAGGTGGAGATGACGGGGTGATGCTCGGCCCGAACCCTGCTGCCATCCCATGATAGAAGGTCACCCTCAGAATCCGAAACAAGCAGAAATCCCAGCTTTTTTAGTTCTGCCTGAAGGGCATCAATACGGTCGGTCTCCTTTATCCTCAGAGTCCGTGTTCCGCTGAAGCGAAACGGGATTCCCAGGGCACAGAGTGTGACAGCGAGGGTCTGAACCAGGTCCGGACACCCTTCAAAATCATAGGTGAACTGTTTCGGGTCCGGCTCCTTCGGCAGGGTGGCAGGACGATCCCTTCCAGCAGAGGATATCTTTAATCCATCCGGGGTAAAACTGGCAGAAACTCCTAACGGGGCAAACAGCGATACCAGCACCGAATCGCCCTGCAGGCTCTCCTTAAAGAGGCGGGGGAGCCTGATAGTTGAACCGGGCAGGAGGGCTGCCGCCTGAAACCAGTAAGATGCAGCACTCCAGTCCGATTCCACCCGGAAATGACCGGTACGGTAAGGCACGGATGGTACCCGGATGAAGCGGCCATCCATGGTGACAGGAACCCCACAGCTTTTCATGAGTCCTGCCGTCATCTCCAGATAGGTGGAAGAAACAGGTCTGCCCGTCATCTCCATTTGAAGTCCTCCCCTGAGGACCGGCCCTACCATCATTAATGCACTGATGAACTGGCTGCTGACCCCCCCGTCGATGATGACCGGGCCCCCGTGAAGGGCACCACCGCTGATGCGAAGGGGTGGATAGCCATCGTTTTCCAGATACCTGACCTTAGCCCCCAGATTTCTTAAGGCATCCACCAGTGGTCCGATAGGCCGTTGTTTCATCCGTTCAGAACCCGTCAGTACCCATTCCCCCGGAACAGTGGCATAATATGCAGTCAGAAACCGCATGGCAGTCCCTGCATGACCCACATTTTTGAGTTTACCGGATGCGGCAAGGGCCTCCTTCATGACCCGGGTATCGTCGCTTTCCGAAAGGTTTTCAAAGCTTCCGGACGGTTTTCCCAGAGCATGGATCAGCAACATCCGGTTTGAAATGCTTTTAGAGGAAGGCAGAATAATGGTATCTTGGACCGGTGCAACAGGGCCCGAGATGATATTTTTCATGGTCCAAAGATAATAATTCACCTATATTGGTCCCGGAAAATGATCGTAACACACTAACAGGCATAATGAATATCGATTTTGAAAACACCGAGATCGCTTTTAGCATCAAATCTGACCGGGATCTTCGCAGAGCATACTTTCTTTTTAAACTGATCTCCTATCCCACCCTGGTGAAGATCGGTAATCCGGTGATCAGGTTCTGTTCCACTCTTGGAATCCCTATTGGATGGATTGTCAAACCAACTGCTTTTAAACACTTTGTGGGTGGGGCGACCCTGGAAGAGTGCCAGCCGGCCGTGGATAAGCTGAAGACGGCCAACGTCTATTCCATTCTCGACTATTCGGTGGAAGGCCGCGAGGACGATGCTTCCATCAGGGCAGCGCTGGAGGAGACACTCCGGGCCGTACGCCATGCTGGGAACAATCCCGATATCCCCTTTGCTGTATTCAAGCCCACTGCTTTTGGAAACAGCAAAGCCATGGAAGTGCTCAGCGGGGAAAGTGTTCCCGACAAAAAAACAAAGGAGGAGGGAGAAAAATTTAAGGCCAGAATCGAAAAACTCTGCCAGACCGCCTTCGACAGTGACATCCCGATCATGGTCGATGCGGAGGATACCTACTACCAGAATTTTATCGATCAGGTGGTGATGGACATGATGCGCAAATATAATAAACAGAAAGCCATTGTATTCAATACGTATCAGATGTACAGGCACGACCGGATCGGGGTACTGAAATCGGATATTGAAACCGCCAGAAAGGAACGCTTCTGCCTGGGAGCCAAATTTGTCCGGGGCGCCTACATGGAAAAAGAGCGGGAACGTGCACAGCGCCTGCGATATGAAGATCCTATCCAACCCGATAAAGAGAGTACAGACAGAGATTATAACCTGGCTCTTAAGATCTGCGTGGAGAACATCGATATCGTCTCCATCTTTAACGGGACCCACAACGAGTACAGCAGCATGTACCTGGCGGAGCTGATGCAGGAGCACCAGATTAATCCTGGTGACCAGAGGGCATGGTTCTCCCAACTTTACGGCATGAGCGAGCATATCAGTTTTAACCTGGCTGCCGCTGGATATAATGTGGCAAAATATGTACCTTACGGTCCTGTGCGGTATGTACTTCCCTATCTGATGCGAAGAGTGGAAGAAAATACTTCTGTAAAAGGACAGACCGGAAGGGAATTATCGCTGATCCAACGAGAGATTGACCGAAGAAAAGCCCATGCAAATTGACAATCAAAGAAATACCTACCGCATCTGGCTCAGCAGACTGGTACTGACCATAGTTTTCACCATGGCCATCCTGGTGATCCTGCTCCTGCCATGGTTTGATAATCCGGAAAGCCTGGTCAGCAAGTATCACCTGATCATCCTTCTGGCTTTGATCTATATGGTGATCAATCTTTACAATTATCTGATGAGGCCCTATTTCGTCTCTTACAGCGACGAAGGAGAGATGATCATTGTCCGTTATTATCCGCTCAGTCTCTTTACCAGCCGGAAGCACTCTATTGAGATTCCAAAGCAACAGCTGATCGGTTATGAATTACAGCCATTCCTTTTCGGCACCCAGCACCGGCTGATCCTGATTCAGCACTTTCGTAACAAGACGGCAAAATATCCGGCCATCAGCCTCTCAGCCCTGGACAAGGATGAACGGGAACGTATGTTCCAGTCCCTCGACCGTTATTCCCGCACCAGGACACAGTAATCCCGGATCTAATATTCCTTGGATCATATAGCTGATCACGATGAATTGGGTGATCAACACATCAACCCAAAAAAGGGATGCCCGATCTTGATCACCCCGACCTCCAGTATCTGTTAGCGCTCAGTATGGCGCCCTCCATAGGGCCTGTAAAAGCCAGGAGCCTGCTGTATAAATTCAAATCAGCCCGGTCTATCTTCCAGGAGAAGAAACACTGTCTTCAGAAAGTGGATGGAATCGGCAATCATTCTGTACAATCGCTCAGCTCCCCTTCCCTTCTCAGGCAGGCCGAAACGGAACTCAATTTCATGGAACGGCATCGCATAAGGGTCCTCTATGAGGAGGATGTCGACTACCCGAGGAGGCTGAGGCAGTGTTACGACCGTCCGCTCCTGCTTTTCATCCGGGGCGAAAACGGTCTTCATTCCAAACGAATGCTTAGTGTGGTGGGAACGAGGAAAGCAACAGTATATGGCAGAGAGCAATGTGAAAGAATAGTCTCCGAACTTGCCGAGATCGTCGACAACCTCTCGGTGGTCAGCGGTCTGGCATACGGCATCGATGTGACAGCCCACCGGATTTCCATTCGAAAGTCCATCCCCACCGTGGCCGTGCTGGGGCATGGCTTTTCCACCATCTATCCCCGTTTTCACCGCCAGGATGCACGGAAAATCGCACATGTTGGAAGTCTGGTGACCGACTTCCCCTCTTACATGGGTCCGGAAAGAAATAACTTCCTCCGCCGGAACCGGATCATTGCCGGCCTGTCAGATGCCACCCTGGTGGTGGAGTCCGCCCTTACCGGAGGGGCACTGATCACTGCCAAGATGGCATTCTCCTACGACCGGCTGGTCATGTCGGTTCCGGGCCGGACGGTGGATGAACGCTCAAGAGGTTGTAACGGGCTCATAAAAAGGAATATTGCGGGCCTGGTGGAATCGGCCGAAGACGTACTATACCATGCCGAGTGGGAACCGGACAGGTGCTCCCCCGCTAAAAGCACCCACAGAGCCTTGCCTGCGGATGAGACCGAAAGGGCCCTCTGGATCCAGGTAGAAAGGAGCCCCGGGATCGATCCCTCCGCATTGAGCAGACAGGAAGGGATCCCTGTTCACAGGGTGCTTACCGTGCTGCTCGAGATGGAATTGAAGGGCTGGATCAGGGTTGAACCGGGGAATTCCTGCTACGTTCGTACTCCACCCTTTCATCCCTGACTTGTGTTCCGAAACGATGTTTAACGGCATGAAAATCACATGATCCAAGACATGTCCCGAGGAGGGAAAAAATGATAGCTTTACACGAAGTTGAACTCTTAATAACCACATATGGATCCGAAAGTCGAACAATTCATGGCGCGGATAAAGTCGAAAAATCCGGCCGAACCCGAATTTCACCAGGCAGTCCGCGAGGTTGCCGAATCCCTCATCCCCTTTATCGATGAGAACCCCAGGTATAAGCATGCCAAGATCCTTGAAAGGATCGCCGAACCCGAAAGGGTGATCATCTTCAGGGTGCCCTGGATCAATGACAAGGGTGAAGTGGAGATCAACAGAGGTTTTCGTATTGAAATGAATTCTGCCATAGGGCCCTACAAGGGCGGATTACGTTTCCACCCGACGGTGAATCTCGGAATTCTGAAATTCCTGGCTTTTGAACAGGTGTTTAAGAATAGCCTTACCACCCTTCCCATGGGTGGCGGCAAGGGAGGATCCGATTTCGATCCCAAGGGAAAATCCGATAACGAGGTCATGCGTTTCTGCCAGAGCTTCATGACGGAACTCTGCAGACATATCGGGCCCAACACCGATATCCCGGCAGGTGATATAGGGGTCGGCGGGCGTGAAATAGGGTTCCTGTTTGGCCAGTACAAACGGATCCGGAATGAATTTACAGGAGTGCTGACAGGAAAAGGACTGCAGTGGGGAGGCAGCCTGATCAGACCGGAAGCTACCGGATACGGGGCCGTATATTTTGCCCAGGAGATGCTCCACACGAAAAAAGACTCTTTGGAAGGGAAGGTGGCTGCTGTTTCCGGTTCGGGTAATGTGGCTCAGTTTACCATTCAGAAGCTGACTGAACTGGGAGGTAAGGCAGTAACTCTGTCCGACTCCAGCGGGTGCATCTACGATCCAGAAGGAATCGATGAAGAAAAACTCAGCTGGGTGATGGAGCTAAAGAACATTCGCCGGGGCAGGGTCAGGGAGTATGCCGATCATTTCGGATGCGAATACTTCGAAGGGAAGCGGCCCTGGGGAGTAAAATGTGATGTAGCTTTCCCCTCGGCCACTGAAAACGAAATCCATAAAGAAGACGCAGAAACCCTGATCAAAAATGGCTGCACAGTAATCAGCGAGGGTGCCAATATGCCTTCCACACCGGATGCCGTGGAGGTATATCTACATGCCGGGATCCTGTATGGACCCGGGAAAGCAGCGAATGCCGGCGGTGTGGCTGTCTCCGGGCTTGAAATGACCCAGAACAGCATGCGCCTGCCCTGGTCGCGGGAAGAGGTGGACGGCCGGCTGCAGACTATCATGAAAAATATTCACCAGACCTGCGTGGATTTTGGTACCGAATCCAACGGCTATGTGAACTATGTGAACGGTGCCAATATAGGGGGGTTCGTGAAGGTGGCAGATGCCATGATCGCCCAGGGGGTGGTGTAAGGAGTTACAGAAGGGGGTGTTTCACCTCGTACACCCGATCCTTCGATCTGTCCAGGAGCAGGACTGCATCAAAGTCTGTCTCGATTTTCCAGCCGGTGATCTGGTTGAAGATGTTGAAGCTATCCGGGATATCGAAACTATCCACCACGATAACCAGCCATATCTGAACCAGCTTCTTACGCCTGTAAAGATGCAGTTTCTGTTCCTTGATCCGGATCACTTTTGTCAGTGCCTCCTTACTTAGCTCCGGTTGAAAGTACCCGCCCGGGTCAGGGGCCTCGTCGTGCCTGGTCATCCGGGTGAACTCCAGACCCATTCTCCTTTTCCTTCCCGTCCGCAGGATGAAATCGGGTGATTCTGAAGAAATGACACGGCCTTTCGGAACCTGGTCGTAAACTCCCGAGAGTTGCTCCAGGTATCCCCTTTCCCCTTTTTTCCGTTCAGATATTTTCCCCATCTTCGCACAGGTCAAGATAGGAATTATCTCCACCATGTTCACCGATACACATACCCATATTTATCTCCGGGAATTTGAAGATGACCGGGAAGCAATGATCGAACGGGCCAACAAAGCCGGCATCCGGAAAATGTTTCTTCCGAACCTGGATACCGAATCGATCGATTCGGTCTTCCGTTTATCGGAACAGTTCCCGGGTATCTGCTTCCCCATGGTGGGACTCCACCCGACTTCCGTAAAGGACAATTACCACACCCTGCTAAAAGAGCTGGAAAAGGAGCTGCAGCGGGAGGAGGTGATCGCTATCGGGGAAACGGGGATCGATCTTTACTGGGATACTACCTATTTCCGGGAACAAAGAGACTCATTTATGATCCAGATCCTGTGGGCCGCCGAATTACGGCTACCTCTTGTGATCCACTCCAGAAACTCATTCCGGGAGATTTTCGAAGCTCTTGATACGGCCAATGAGCCGGACCTCCAAGGTGTATTCCACAGTTTCACAGGCAACCTGGAGGAGCTGGAAAAGGCCCTTTCATACAATTTTATGATCGGGATTAACGGGATTGTTACTTTCAGGAACTCGGGCTTATCAGAGATCGTGGAAGCTATTCCTCCGGAAAGGTTGCTTCTGGAAACTGATGCCCCATACCTGGCCCCGGTTCCCTTCAGGGGAAAACGGAACGAACCCGCCTACCTTCGGCAAATTGCTGCAAAAGTGGGAGAAATTCATAACTTGAGTCCGGTAGAGGTTGGAAGTATCACCTCCGCGAATGCCGGCAGGCTTTTCTCCCGCACCCTGAAAAATGAAAAGTGATCTTATTTCTATATTGATCATTTACACGGGTGGCACTATTGGTATGCTCAAAGATGCCCGCAACGGATCACTGAAGCCGATCAATTTTCAAAAGATCATGAACCAGATCCCTGAGGTCAGGGAGCTGGGGTTCGACATTGAGGCCATAAGTTTCGATCCTCCCATAGACTCCTCCGATATCGATGCCACTACCTGGATAAAGCTTGCAGGGATCATTGAGGAGCGATACCGGCAATTTGACGGATTTGTGATACTGCATGGGACTGATACTATGGCCTATTCGGCCTCGGCTATGAGTTTCATGCTGGAAAATCTTGCCAAACCGGTCGTATTCACCGGGGCGCAGCTGCCCATCGGGGCCCTGAGAACCGACGGCAAAGAAAACCTGATCACCTCCTTACTGGTGGCCGGGGCGAAGGAGTATGGGAAACCGGTGATCCCGGAAGTATGTATCTATTTCGAAAGCAAACTGTCCAGGGGGAACAGGACCACCAAGGTCAATGCCGAACATTTCAATGCCTTTCAGTCAGCCAACTACCCTTATCTGGCCAAGGCAGGGGTACACATGGTCTATCACCGGGAGTTTGTACGCTATCCGGGTCGTTTTCGAAAATTACAGGTCCATAAAAAGCTTGAAACCCGCATAGCCATCCTTAAGCTGTTTCCGGGCATGACCCCTGAATACTTGGATGCGATCCTCCGGTACAAAGATCTGAAAGCGCTGATCCTGGAAACCTATGGCGCCGGCAATGCCCCTACCGGTTACTGGTTTCTGAAAAGGATCAGGCAGGCAGTGGAGAAGGGCATCATTGTTTTGGATGTCACACAGTGCAGCAGGGGCAGTGTGGACATGGGAAGGTACGAAACCAGCAGGCATCTTTTAAAAGCAGGGGTGATCAGCGGATATGACATCACTACAGAGGCGGCCACCACCAAATTGATGGTACTGCTGGCTCAGGGATTGAAAGAGGAAGAGGTTAAAATGCTTTTAAATAAATCGCTTAAGGGAGAAATCACGTTGCTATGAGTGCTTGTGTAAATTATTTTTTGTATTTTTCGCGGCGAAATTCACCTGAGTCAAGCACTTAGTGCAATACAGGTATCGTTCTTTAAAAATTCTGGAGGTGAGCGGGTTTGAATGGGTATCTGCAACCCGGATAACGATAAATGACTGCCGGAGAGGTGCAGGAGTGGCTGAACTGGCACGCCTGGAAAGCGTGTGTACCTCTAAAGGGTACCGAGGGTTCGAATCCCTCTCTCTCCGCAATACTTTATCTTATTATCTTAGCTGAATGTTGCCTGGAAAAGAAAATTCACGTTAAATTTATAAAGTAAAACAAACAAACGACACCATGAAAAAATTATTTGCATTGATAGCCGTATTCGGGATGCTTGCAATGGGAGCATCGATCTTTGCGCAGGATGAAACCACAGAAGCCCCTGCTGCCGAAGATACCACAATGGTTACTGAAGAGGCTGCTGAAGCCCCTGCGACCATGGGCATGGCTACCGAAACCGAATCAAGCGAAGAGGAAACCGGCCTTGCTGTGTTGCACACCACTCTGAAAACCAAATTCATTGAAGGAGGGGCCGGATTTATGGGCGCGGTGCTCCTTACATTGATTTTCGGTCTGGCGCTGGCATTTGAAAGGGTGATCTACCTGAACCTGGCTTCCACCAACACCGACAAGCTCCTCAATGCTGTGGAAAATGCACTTAACGAAGGTGGTGTTGAAGCTGCCAAAGAGGTATGCCGCAATACCCGCGGACCTGTTGCCAGCATTTTCTACCAGGGTCTCGACCGTGTGGAAGAGGGAATCGATGTGGTCGAAAAATCCGTTGTTTCCTACGGAAGCGTGCAGATGGGTCTCCTGGAAAAGAACCTGTCATGGATCTCCCTCTTTATCGCCATTGCTCCGATGCTCGGATTTATGGGTACGGTGATCGGTATGATCGACGCGTTTGATAAAATCCAGCAGCAGGGTGATATCTCACCTACCGTGGTGGCCGGCGGTATCAAGATCGCTCTTATCACCACAGTTACAGGTCTTATGGTAGCTATCATCCTACAGATTTTCTACAATTACCTCGTGTCACAAATCGATAATATCGTGAATAAGATGGAAGACGCTTCCATCACACTTGTAGACATGCTGGTAAAACAAAATCTTAAAAAATAGAAAGCAATGGCTTTTTCAGGAATAACAAGAATCATCCTTTATGTAATCGCAGGTATCTCGATTCTGGTGGTACTTTTCTTCTACGTTAGCCCGAGGACTGTCGATTTCGATGATCTGGAGCAGCGCGTGGAGGAGGCGATGAATCCGCCGGACTTAACTCCCGCACCTGCTGCCGCTGTGGCGGATACCACCGCTCAGGACACAAC
The DNA here is from genome assembly GCA_964604655.1 of uncultured Bacteroides sp. Lineage (GTDB taxonomy): Bacteria > Bacteroidota > Bacteroidia > Bacteroidales. The sequence goes on from CAZRZY010000005.1 coordinate 33,701, forward strand.
TGCCATGGATGAGGCAGCGGCTGTTGATGAGCCGGACGAGAGCGAGTCAGTTTTCGGAACAGCCCAGTTAATTGATGCTTCCGAAACAGACCTCAGGGAGGTCATGTCAGGATATGAATATCTGGTATGGTTTCGCACCGATATCGCGCTGATCTGGGCTTATATCCTGGTCCTGCTCACACTGATCGCCTCCATTTTATTCCCTCTGATTTCTGTACTTTCCAATCCAAGGGCATTGATCAGGCTGGTGGCTGTACTGGTAGGGGCAGCAGTACTCGTCATCATTTCCTATCTGGTATCTTCCGACACACCAATCAATATTATTGGTTACACAGGAACCGACAACAGTGATCCTGCCACCCTGAAGATGATCGATACGGTGTTGTTCGTGACCTACATGTTGTTTGGGCTGGCTCTGGCATCCATTTTGTACGCTATTGTATCCAGACCATTTAAGTAAAAACTATTAATTCATATCCGATGGCAAGAGAAACACCGGAAGTAAATGGAGGATCACTGGCAGACATTGCCTTCCTCCTGTTGATATTCTTTCTGGTTACCACCACGATGGATATCGACACGGGTATTACCCGGCTTCTGCCGCCTGAACCGGAAGAGGATCAGGAGACCGAGGTCAGGGTGAACAAGCGTAATGTGTTGGTGGTGCTTCTCAACCGAAGCGATCGCCTGATGGTAGGCGGAGAAGAGATGGATCGACTGCAACTGAAAGCCAAGACCATGGAGTTCTTTACCAACCCCCTGGATGATCCGAGTCTACCCGAATTGGAGACAAAAGAGATCGAGTTCCCTCCGGGAAGTTCCCCGCTATTGCCTGCCGATGGTGTTTGGCGTGGCAGTATATCCAAGGGCGTGATCTCCCTTCAGAACGACCGCTCCACCACCTATGGCAAATACCTTCAGGTGCAGAATGAGCTGGTTGCAGCCGTGAATGAATTGAGAAATGAATTCTGTAATCTCTATTTTGATAAGGATTTCGATGATCTCAATACGGCTATTCCGGCAGAAGAGCAAATCTATGATGGGATCAGGAACATCTACAAGATGAACATCTCCGAATCGGAACCCAAAAACATAGGAGGGCTCAACTAATGTCAAAATTTCAGAGAAAGAAAGGAAAAGGATCCCAGAAGATTAACACCGCTTCGCTTCCCGACATTGTATTTATGTTGTTGTTCTTTTTCATGGTGGCGACGACAATGAGGGAGACGGAGGTACAGGTCCGGGTCACGGTACCAGAGGCTACAGAGGTGAAAAAGCTGGAGAAAAAATCCCTGGTCAGCTACATCTATATCGGACGACCCGTGGCACACGTGGCACGGATGTACGGTACCGAACCGCTGATTCAGCTGAACGATAAGCTGGTGAGCGAAGAAGGCATCCCCTATGAATCGATTCAGGACTTTGTGCTTTTTGAAAGGGAGAAGCTGTCCGAGGCTGATAAGAACAGGATGACCATGTCCCTCAGGATCGATCAGAACATTCCCATGGGGAAAGTAGACGATGTCAAGCAGTCTCTTAGAAGGGCTAAGGCGTTGATCATTAACTACTCGGCTAGAAAAGAATACAGGGATCAGGGTCGTCAGCGGTAGTTTTACAATCCAAATAAGCATTTTCGGGAAACCGCCTCATTGGACTTATGAGGCGGTTTCTTTGTAAATTCCGTTTCAAAGATCCAGTGTTTACCGGATTAGTCCGGGATTTACCTCCAGGATCATATTTCCCTTGGCCATAGAGGAATCCGGCGAATATAATGGCACGGTTTTGGCACCCCTGTTTATCCGACTAAGAACAATTAACGCCGACTGTTTATGATACTCATTGTATTTGGATTACCGGGAACCGGAAAAACCTATTTTGCCCGTAGGCTTGCTGAGGAGATCAATGCCAGCTATTTCAATACCGATCAGGTCAGGAAAGAACTGCACCTGGAGGGGCAGTACGATCAGAAAAGCAAGACACAGGTCTATGATCAGATTCGCAACAAACTGGAAGAGGTTTCCGGTAATGGTAAGGATGTCATCGTGGATGGGACTTTTCATCTTACAGCCGTCAGAGATGCTTTTATTGATCAGGCCCGAAAGCTGGATGAACCCATTGCGTTCGTCGAGATGAAAGCCAGCGATAAAACCATCGAGAAGCGCATGCAGAGCGAACGGGAACACAGTGATGCTGACTATAAGGTATACCTCCAGGTCAAATATGACTTCGAAGAGATGAACGAACCGCACCTGGTTCTGGTATCAGAGGTTCAGCCTATTGACGAAATGATCAAGAACACAAAAAGTTATCTCGATGCGAAAAGAACAGATTCAGAAAGTCATTGACAACTGTTCATTGCCTGACCAGTGCGAATCGGCCGACCTGATCGAGACCCATATCTCCTGGGTTATCCTGACGGAGAAGTTCGCGTTTAAGATAAAGAAGCCGATCCGTCTTTCGTTCCTGGACTATTCCACTCTTCAGAAACGGTCCCATTTCTGCAAGGAAGAGCTGGATCTGAACAGGCGACTGGCTCCGGATGTTTATCTGCAGGTACTTCCCATCACAGCCGGAATGGCCGGCTCCGACGGTGATAAAGATCCCGGCAGGATCGTTGAATACGCCGTGCAGATGAAAAAACTGGACCGCCGTAAAGAAATGCACAGGCTCCTTGAGAAAAAGGAGGTATTGACTTCGCACCTGGATAAACTGGCCGGTAAACTGGCCCGATTCCATAAAAATGCGCGCATAATCAAGAATGTCTTTAACACGACCGGATTCCAGGAAAAATTCGAGGATATCCTGACGGTGATGGACGACCTGGTAACCATGCTCGGAAAGGAGTGGGAAGAGCGCATCAGAGAGTGTGTTAACCGGTCCAATTCCTACCTGAATGCCTCCCGGAGCCTTTTAAATCAGCGCATCATCACCAATTACCGGCGGGATTGCCATGGAGACCTCAACGCCACCAATATCTTCCTTTATGAAGATCCCATCATTTTCGACTGCATCGAATTTAACAAGGAATTCCGGCACATCGATGTATTGAATGAGATTGCATTTCTCTGCGTCGATCTGGACTTTTACGGGAATCCGGGACTCAGCGACTATTTTTACCACAGTTACCTGGAGTCCTATGATATGGAAGAGGATGACAATCTCCGGAACATGTGGAACTATTATAAAAGTTACAGGGCAAACGTTCGTGCCAAGGTGACTGCCATCAATGCCAGGCAGGGGGATGAAGATGCCCGTCAGGCCCATGATATCAAAAAGTACCTCCGCCTTATGGAGAAATATACCAGGTCTTATTCCTGATCGCTGTCATTTTTCAAAATCTCTTCTCAAAGCTCTTAAGCAGCTGATTGGTCAGGATGGGCAGAACGCTAGCCGCAAGGATGATTCCCCATATCTGCGGGGAGATGGTCTGAAAGGAAAGGGCACCGTTCAGGGTCGGAATATAATAGGCCGCAAACAAAAAAGTCAAACAGAGCCCCAGGGCGAGCCAGATGTATTTGTTCCGGGTGACCTGGTTATTCCAAAGGGGCTCATCAGGTTCTCTCATATCGAAGACATGAAGCAGCTGGCTGAATGCCAGGCTGAAAAAAGCCACATTGTTACACATCTCTTCTGAAAGTCCCAACCCGAAAAAAGCATACAGATAGGCGCCGATTACATAGATGGCAATGACCACTCCATAGAGACCTGTCATCATCCAGTTTTTCCTTGTGATGATTGGTTCTTCCGGATCTTTGGGAGGCTTTTCCATAATATGCCGGCTGCCCTTTCCCACTCCCAGGGCCAGTGCAGGGAACACGTCTGACAGAAGATTCAGGAACAGCAGCTGGAGAGGAAGCAGGGGCAATTTGAATAGCGTAAAGCTGATAGCTGCAATAATGATAATCTCTGCCAGGTGATAGGAAAGCTGGTAGACAATGAACTTCCTGATATTCTCGAAGATCACCCTGCCCTGCTCAACCGCCTTGACAATGGAGGGAAAAGCATCATCCTGAAGAATCATATCGGCCACATCTTTGGCTAATTGTGTGCCTCTCTTCCCCATGGCAATGCCGATATCGGCCTTTTTCAGGGCCGGGGCATCATTGACCCCGTCACCGGTCATTCCAACGATCTCTCCTGCCTTCTGGAAATGCTCAACAATATCCAGTTTTTGTGACGGATCGACCCTGGCAAATATATGGGTTTCGGAAACATCTTTCTCTTCCGCTTCATTCAGATCGCTTCCATGGATCACCTGTTCCTTCTCATGTTTCTCCAGGTTAATTTCCTGTGCGATATGAAGGGCGGTCCCGGGATGATCGCCTGTGACCATCACAATCTTAATACCTGCCTGGTGACACCAATCGAGGGGCTCCCGGACATCTTCCCTGACCGGATCAATGAAACCGGCGATCCCCACGAAAACCATCTCTCCGATGAACTCCTCTTCGGAGGCCAGTTGATCGGCCACCTCAGCCGGCATTTCCTTAAACGCGAAACCGATCACTTTCAGCCCCCTGGCCGATTTTTCCTGGTCCGAATTAATCCATGTTTCCCTGAATTCCTTATTAATCTCCTTCTGCTCCTTCCCTTCCAGGTGATGGGTACATTTTTCCAGAATAGCCGAAGTAGCCCCCTTGGCTGCCACATAGCACCGGTCATCCCGGTAATGGACCGTCCCCATCATCATGGCTTCGGAATCGAACGGATCTTCATTGATCTTCCGAAGATCATGCAGTTGATGGAATCGCTCCGTATGTAACGCCTCTCCATATTCAAGCAGGGCCGCGTCCAGTGGATCGCCCTGAAACGTATTCTCCGGATCTGAACGGCCGGCATCATTGCATAGAACCGAAATGTCAAAGAAATGGCGAAACGGCCCGTCCTCATCCATGGCCCCCTTCGTATTCGGCCCCGATGAATCAATATGTTCTTCTTTCCCGCCTACCAGCGATATGTTTCGAAGGGTCAGTTTATTCATCGTCAGGGTCCCGGTCTTATCGGTAAGGATCATGGTGGTCTCTCCCAGGGTTTCTACAGCCGAGAGATTTCTCACCAGCACATTCCGGTCAGCCAACCGTAACATACCCCTGGCCAGAGAAATGGTGGCCACTATGGGTAACCCCTCCGGAATAGCTGCCACCGTCCATGCAATAGCTGTCTGAATAAGAGTGTAAATCTCCTTTCCGGCGATCCATCCGAAAAGAAAGTAAAGAAGAGAAAGCCCCGAAATCAGCCAGATCAGTCGTCTGGCAAGTAACCTCAGCTTTTTATTCAGTGGGATCTCATCCTTGTCCGACTCGCTGACCATCGCGGAGATTCTGCCAATTTCGGTATCCATTCCAGTGGCCACCACTATCGCTTCCGCTTTACCGGCCGTTATGGCTGTTCCTTTGAACAGCATGTTGGACCGTTCGGCCACCTGAACGGATTCCTTGAGCGGTTCTGTCTGCTTGGGGACAGGGACCGATTCGCCGGTCAGTGGCGATTCATCCGCCGATAGTTCACTGGAAGAGGTGATCCTGGCATCGGCAGGAACTATGTCGCCTGCGTCCAGATGAATAAAATCGCCCGGAACCAGGTCCTGTGCCTCGATCTCTTGGGATTGTTCATCACGGGTGACCCGCACTTTGAGGGGATCCATGTTTTTCAGGGCATCCAGGGAGGATTGCGCCCTGTACTCCATCCAGAAGCCGATCATTGCATTCAGTACTATGACTATGATAATGGCAATGGCTTCCGGAATATCCTGGAATACAAATGATACCGTGACCGCAGCCAGCAACAGGTATATGACTGGATTATTTACCTGTGAGAGCAGAAGGACAAGCACTCCTTTTTTCCTTCCGGTCTTCAACCGGTTTCTCCCGTATTTCTCTCTTCGACTCTCAATTTCTCCGTTCGATAACCCCTTCTCGGTTGTCTTGAAAATCCCGAAGATCTCATCCACCGGTTTGGTGTGATACGATATATTTTGTTCCACGGTTCTTTCGAATCGAACAATGTGCCACATTTATTCTTTACTGGACGATGCCCGGAAATTCTGTCACCCCGGTGAATCTTTCACCCTGGAAAGGCTCTCCGGTTAAAAATGAATGAGGAATTAATACCCGCATTGGGGATGATCTTCTACAATGGTCTTCCGTTCAGGACCGGTTCTGGTGAAATCCAACCTTAGGCATGCAATTCTCACCTGATTGGTAAAAAGGAATTCGCGCTGCATCTTCATCTATCTTCCCACCAGCAGAGCCGGAGTGAAAGCAGACCAGAAACCCTCGCTGCAGAGCTGCGGAGTACCGAGCCTGCGAGCTCGGCGAAGCCAATGCGCGAGCGGGATTCAAAAATCTGCTGGGTGATCTGAATGATGAATTAAAGGAGGCCGGCAGTGAGTTATTCCGCTGGAATGAGAAATAGCAGGTGAGCCGGAAGGATCTCCACTTTGACCTGCGCTCTCTTTCCCATGGGTTCTCCGTCGATCTGTAGTTCCTCCGGATTCTGCAGGTGGATCTCCGCTTCCCGGCAACGAATGATCCGGTGAAACTGGTTGTGATTGAAGTTTCGAAAGAGGATGGAAAAGGTCATATAGAAGAGAAACCAGAAAGGGTATGCCCGGATCATTACTACTTCGAACCATCCGTCGTCGATCTTTCCGTCGGGTGAAATACTGGCACCTGTGCCATAATAGGCCGCATTGGCCATAACAATCATCATTGCCTTCGAATTCCGCCTCTTTGTGTCCGTGTTTACGGAAAACCTGAATTTGTGGCGGTTTTTCAATTCTCTGAAATATTGCCTGGCATATCCCAGAAAACCACGGATGCCTTCATCCTCATACCTGTGAATCACCCGCGCGTTCATACCCAGGTCACTCATATGAAGGCACATGTGCCTGTTGTTGATTTTCAGGACGTCCACCTCCTTAGGCTTTCCCTGTACCGCCACCTCCAAAGCGTCGAAGGGATCGCCGGGGATCCTGAGCTGGTATGCCATCCCGTTGGATGAACCCATCGGGATAATGGCCAGTTTGATCTTCTTTTCCCCGATAGCCGAGGCCAATAGATTGACGGTTCCGTCACCCCCGGCAGCTACCGCAATGGTTGCTCCGAAATCCTCCACCTCGCGTTTCATTTGTTTCATAACCTCAGTTCTCTCCAGTTCCACAATCCTGAACTGAAATCCATGGCTTTGAGATAACCGCTCGATTTCGGACACCAGGTTTTCTGAAGAACCGCTCCCTGCCCGGGTATTGAGAAAAAAAATGATACGCTCCATTGTACTGGTTTTGGTCTGTTCTTTGACCTTTTTCACAAATACAATGCAAATGAAAAATCCCATCAAACATCTCCGAGTCAGGATTAAAAGAAGACTGGGCTGGTTAGGAATCCCAAAGATCTTAGTCTATACGGCTTACGGTGATGAGCATAAGATTATGATCACCGGCGCGGTCATCGAAGATAAAGGGATCCGGCGGCCCGAGCAGGGCCAGAAGGTGTGGAGAAACTTCCTCAATATGATCAAAAGATACTCAGGGGATGAGATCCCGGGTGCCCTGGTACGGATCGAATACGGCCTGCGTCAGGAGGTAGTGCGAACCAATGAGATCGGACTGTTCCATACCGTGCTGCCACATTCCAACAGGGAACCGGACAGGGAGACCTGGGAGCCGGTCCGATTCACCCTGCTGGAAGAGTATGCAGAAGAACAGGGAACTGTATCCGCTGAGAGCGAAGTGCAAATCGCAGATACGGATACGGATTATATGGTCGTATCGGATGTGGACGACACAGTCATGGTGTCCCACTCCACCCATACCCTCAGAAAACTGAGGCTCATGCTGTCAAAAAATGCGCTGACCAGGTCTCCATTCGAAGGGGTGGCCGGTTTCTACAGGGCCATGCATGCGGCCGGAAACGGAAAACAACGGTCCATCTTCTATGTTTCCGGTAGTGAATGGAACCTTTACGATCTGCTGGTGGACTTCTTCGAATCCAAAGAGATACCCAGGGGAACCCTTCTTTTGAGCGATGCCAATCTGCGACTGTTCAGCCTTTTCCGTTCGGGAAAGAAGTACCAGGACAAAATCAGCAGAATCAAGGAACTTTTTGAGCTCTATTACCAGAACTCATTTATCCTGATCGGGGACAGCGGTCAGAAGGATCCGGAGATCTACCTGCAGATAGCCGAAATGTTCCCTTCCCGTGTCAAGGTCATCTACATTCGGAATATAGGAAAAAAAAGAAGGAAACACCGGGTGGAGCTACTGTCACGGGAGGCTGCGGAGCTGGGAGTAGAGATGGTCCCTGTCCAGTCTACCCTGGAAGCAGCCAGTCATGCAGTGGATAGCGGATTCATAAGGATGGAGCAGGTCACCGATATCCTTGCAGACAAGAGGAAAGAGGAAAAACTTCCGGAACAACCACCCCTTTAGGAGTCATTGTAACCGGCAGGACCGTTCGCCTCGCTCCCGGAGAGCCCTGTTCCTTGCGATAGTCCTTCAGCAGCTCCGGTAAAGAGACCGCTGAGGGCTTCATCGAAGCTTTCCGAATAACTGAGGTTATCATTATGCATGACAGCCACCAGCTTCAATTCCGGATAAGCGGAAGTCACGGACTTCTGGTAAATGGGTTCCACGTAGATCATGGTGCCGGCCATAATCCTCACCGTCGGACATTCCTGCGATCCATCCGATCAGCACCTGCTTGTTTTGAGAAGATACCGGTCAAGGTCAGCATGGGTAACCGGATATGCACATCGGTCCATCCCGGCCCGGTGAAAAACCCATACCCCGGGTAAGTGCGAATTTGTTCGGGTAATCCCGACTCTGCACTTTGTCCTTCTGTAGGGAATGACAGCATGAACCGATGGACAGCAGGAGAAAGCCTGAGGTGCTAACGTGTGAGTGGCTTTTCAGGAACGATGTCACCATCTGAAGAAGAGTTCAGGAAGCAGGGTATCATCGATCAGCTGACCTTCCTGAAAAAGATCAGACGACCCGTATTTTGAAAGCCATGGAAAATCCCTATTCCCACATCATGGCCCATCCTAACGGACGCATGATCGGAAAACGGAAAGAGTGCGATTTGGACCTGGAGAAGATCATGGAACATGCGCTCCTGGAAAAGACTGAAATCATTGCTGAAACGACACTAGGCTCCACCCCCATATCCAAAAATCCCTTTATCGAGGGACCCTCCCATGAATTCATCCAAGCAAACGAAAATCCTCATGCACCTGTAATTTCGGAACGCATTGAGAAATTTCAGCAACCAGAGTATCTCCCGAGCTGGCTATTCGTAAAGCGCCGAGTAGATCTGGTCCACCATATCCTGGAAGGTCTCCGGGTTATCGAAAATGGAGCGCTTATTGAGGAAGCGTTCGGTGTGGTAGAACAGCTTGGTTTTGTCAAATCCGGTAAAGTCCTCAACCCGGCTGTGGAAATAGAGCTCACTGATGTTCTTGTCGTAGAGCTTTTTGACCGAATTTCCCAGCCCGAAAAGCAGGTAATATTTGGAGATGGTCTTGGCGGGATTTTCATAGTCGCAGAAGATCTTGTCCATATAGGTGCCGTTCTCATAGATCACCACCTCCCTGACGAACCCTTCATAGGTATAGAAAATCCACTCTCCGTGTCGCTGCCGGGTCTTCTTAAAACCCTGATATTTGATGGTCCCGTCGTTATAGAGCTCCATTTCAGGAATATAGAACTTGCCGCTGGGAACCTTCACCTTGCCGTTGACCAGCTCCCGGTCCTCGATGCCAAAATAGGTGAGGTAGGGCATTTCAGCCATGATCTCTTCCGGACGTGAGGTGTCCTCCACCTTTTCGAAGTGTGCTCCGGCGAAAACCTCTTCGGCAGATTCGATCAACAACTCCTGCTCATAGATCCCGTCCTCGTATGCCTTTCTGTCTCTCAGTTTTGTGATCAGCACGCCCATATCCACCATCAGGATCGGATTGAGCTCTGAAAGCGTCATGGAGGTTATGATCATCTCTTTCTCGTTCCTGTAAATACAGGTATTCAGTTTATCATGGTAGAGTATCCGCAGGTTCTTAAGATCCTTGAACCATTTTTGCCCCCTGGTCTGGTTCCGCTCTCTTCCGTATAGAAGAGTGATCCTTACATTCCGCTGGTCTGCCTGTTGAAACCGAAGGATCACACTCTCATGAAGCTTCAAATCAGGACAGAAAAAAACGATCTCTCCGGTCGCTTCAGATATAAGACGGTCTATCTGGTAGGAAGCACCTACGGATGAAAGGAATTCGGCAGCCATGTAATCGTCACTGTTGTATGCGTTTTTACTAGTGTCAGATTCGCATCTGATTCTGTGTACTGAAATTATGGAAAAAAGTTGCTCTTTCTGTGAGGAAATATCAACACCCTGCCAAAGGATCTTTGGCATAGTTTTTATGGATGAAGGGCTGTTGTAAAACTATCCGCGGTTCCTGATGAGGTATGACTGGTCTGCTATCCCAACCTGACATTGAATACCCTTTACCGGATGATTTAGAAACCAGGCGATAAGGATCGGCCCTGAAGGGAAAAAGAGTGAATGCGTCATAAAACCGGGTAAAATATCCCTGAAGAGTATAAAAATCCATAATTTTGATCACCAGGTGGCTCTCCAGGATCACCGTCTAAATATCTGATATGGACAGAAAAGCACAAAGGATTCGATTAGGCATCTTTGTATTTATCAGTACAGCAGCCCTCGCCATGCTGATTATCTATTTTGCAGCTAATCAGCTTTTCGAAAAAACCGACCAGTATTACATTGCCTACCAGGATGTTTCGGTGAGCGGCCTGGAGGTGGGCAGTCCGGTGGAATATCTCGGGATCAGGATCGGAACGATCTCCAACATCTCGATCAATCCGCGGGACATTAATTCCATTATCGTTGAGTTGTCCGTCGCCCCCGGAACTCCCATCAAAGAAGATGCACAAGCTGATATTGAGACCATGGGTATCACCGGGCTGAAAGCCATTGAGATCCGTGGTGGCAGCAACGAGGCACGTGCTCTGGAGAGCGGGGATTTCATCAATGCCGGAGCCTCCACAACCCAGGAGATAACGGGAAGGGCCAATGTAATCGCACAGAAAGCCGAAAAGGTGATCAATAATCTGCAACTGTTCACCGATCCGGAAAACCTGGGGAAGGTGACACTGGCTGTAGAGAGTATCAATCAGCTGGCCGGACAGTTAACGTTCACTATAAGGCGGGTCGACTCCCTTATCAAAGAGAACAGGACAGAGATCAGGAGCACTGTACAAAATGCCTCACAGGTCACAGAACAGCTGACTGTAACCACCAACACCCTGGATGAAGCAGTAAACAGCTTCAAACAGGTCATTGAGGGGGATACCATTCAGAATATCCTGGGCAACGCCCATGAAATCTCACTGCAATTGAGGGAGAGCGAACTGAAAAATCTCATCGGGCAGCTGGTTGAAGTCTCCAAGCAGACGCGGGTCCTGCTTTATAAAGTGGATCAGGAGCTGGATGTCAACAGTCAGGAGTTTAATGAGAGTGTAAGGCTGCTGAAAGCGATCCTGACCAATATTGAAGAGACCTCCAACAGGATCAGCTCCGATCCTTCCATTCTTTTCAGGGGACAGGGCGATAAAAACATTCCGGATGACCGACTTCATTAGCAAGCTATTAATCATGAAACAAATCGTACGACCAATCGCATGGATTATTATTGCGCTGCCCATCTTTTCGGCAAGCTGCATTTCCAATAAAACAGTTCTCAACAAATATTATCTGATAGAGTGGCAGGCAGTATCCGACGATCCTGAAAAAGGGAAGGGAGAAGAACCGGTGATCGATATGAACTGCGAGATACAGAAGATCGAGGTCAATTCACTGATCGACCGGAGCCAGATCATTAATCGCTCACGATCAAACGAGATCACTTACTACCAGAACCATCTCTGGGCAACGAGACCTTCCGTGGCCTTTACAGAAGCGATTCTTCACCAGCTGGGAGCCTCCTCCCTGTTCCGTGGAGTATCCGCCAGATATAGCCGGGATGTGCCTGAATTCCGATTCGGAACCACCATCAGGCAACTGGAGGTCATTGAAAAAAATCATAATTTTCTGGCCCACCTTCAGATGAAGTTCGAATTGATCCGGAATACAGATAACACGGTCCTGGCTACCCACAGTTTTGACCGTGCCGAAACGCTTTCCAAGAGGGATCTGAATCTTTTTGCACAGACCATCAGCCAGATCCTTCACGAAGAACTGCACATCTTTATCTCCATGCTGAAGCAACAGGGACCGGAGATACAAAACAGGGCAGATGGCAGAGATTGAACGAAGTGACGATAAGCTCATCATTAAAGGGACACTCACCTGGAAGGAGGCCGGTCCATTTCTGAAACAGGCAGGTCTGCTGATCAGAAACTATCCCCATCACTCCATCCTGGTAGAACTGGATGAATTGGAAGCCTTCGACACTGCAGGGGCCGGAACCCTTCATCGATGCCGTGAACTGCTGGAGAAACAAAAGATCGAAGTGCAGTTCTCAGGGGTTTCGTCCGAGTTGGCGAACACTATGGAAATGATCGCTCAGGCGGAAAAGGGGAGGAAATCGGCCGAAGACAAACCCGGATTTCTCGAACGAATCGGTTCTTCCACCTCCTACGTATTCAGGGAATATATCACCAGTTACCTCACTCTGGCATCAGAGATCACCTACTGGTCGGCAGCCGATCTATTTAAAAGGGGCGCCCGCCGAAAGGGGGAAATCGCCAATCAGTCCGTATTGATGGGAGTGAATGCGGCATTTATCGTTGGTTTGATGTCATTTATCATCGGGCTGGTATTGGCGCTTCAATCGTCTGCACAGCTGCGTATGTTCGGAGCCAATATTTACATTGTGGATCTGACTGTGATCGCGATGATGAGTGAAATGGGGCCCCTGATCACCGCCATCATGGTGGCAGGCAGAAGTGGTTCCTCCATTGCTGCGGAGATCGCAACCATGAAAGTAACATCCGAAACCGATGCACTGACCACCATGGGGATGAGACCCCTTCGATTTATTGTGGTTCCCAAACTCTATGCAGGCCTCATCACGATGCCGTTCCTGGTGGTCATTGCCAATATTCTCGGTATTTTGGGGGGTATGCTGATCGCAGCGCTGAACCTGGATATCTCTCCCACCGTTTTTATAAACAGGATGCAGGAATCTCTTTACCTGAGGGATATTATTTTCGGGATCATAAAAAGCGTGGTTTTTGCCTACATCATCGTGGTAACCGGAAGCTATTTCGGATTCAGGGTCACCAAGGGACCGGCCGGTGTGGGGAAAGTCACTACCCAGGCGGTGGTCGTAGCTATTTCACTGGTCATTGTAGCTGATAGTATCATGGGGATGATATTTTACAGATGAATAAAGAAGAGGTGATCATACAGGTGAACAATCTTTCCGCAGAACTTGGAGGAAAGCAGATACTGAAGAATATCAGTTTCCAGGTGTACAAAGGGGGGATCCTGACCATCCTGGGTGGCAGTGGTTCGGGCAAGACAACCCTTCTCAAGCATCTGCTTGGTCTCTATCCTTCTTCTGCAGAGGCTGTATCGGTATATGGCAGGAACCCCTCCAGGCTAAGGGACAGAGAGGAACGATCCTTTTATCACCAGATTGGTGTGCTGTATCAGAACGGGGCTCTCCTTAATTCCATGACAGTGGGTGAAAACATAGGGCTCCCACTGGTGCAGAATACCCAGCTTCCTGGATCTCTGATCAGAAGGATCGTCCACTGGAAATTATCCCTGGTGAATCTGGATCCGCATGTATTTGACCAGTATCCTTCCGAATTGAGCGGTGGGATGCTTAAAAGGGCCGCACTCGCACGATCCATCGTGCTGGACCCTCCATTGCTCTTCTGCGATGAGCCTGGTGCCGGACTCGATCCGGTTTCACTGTCAAAGCTTGATCATCTGATCAAAAGCCTGACAAGACAGTTCGGGATGACTGTTGTCCTGGTAACCCATGAAGTAACCAGTATTCTTCGCCTGGCCGACCGGGTCCTTTTCCTGGACGAAGGTGATCAGATTTTCGAAGGCACACTGAAAGATGCCCGACAATCCCCACTGGATCCAATGAAAGAATTTTTTACGATCGGAACCGGTGATCAGGCGAAATAGATGATCTTGGCTTTGATGTCATTCTTATTCAACACATCTCTCAACTCCGGCAGCTGCTCTTCGGGAGTCACTATGTTTAAATCCCCGTTTTTCTTACCTGAGTAAAGGGAGAATAATCTCCATTTTTCCACCTGGTAGTTCTGATCCATCTCCACTTCATAAATCTCAGTTCCTTCCGGGCTGGTGAGCATCACATCAGGGGTAAAGCCCTCTTCCCTGTTACCTTTCTCGCTGATGGTTTCGGGCCGCTCATACCCTTCCACCACGCTGGTCCTTATCTCCACATTGTCGAACTCCTTCTCCACCTTTTCGATGATGGCCTGTACTACAATTTGTTTACTTACCATAATAACGGATTATTTTTACATATGAAACACCAGGACCGGTCTGTCCACTTCCTTAATCAGTTTTTCCGTGGAACTTGGCTGAAATATCCGGTCCAGGAAATTTTTATTCTCTTTAAGAACAACGATCAGATCGGCGCTGATACTGGTTGCAAATCCATTGATCAAATCGACTATTTCACTCCCGTCCTTCTCTGTCAGAGCTTTTACGGTGATCTTATCATATCCTGTTTTACTCTCCACCATTTTCTGGAATCCCACGTTTTTGATCCTGTTTTCGAAATCGGGATCGGCTGTCACATGCAGCGCATGTATATTTGGCTTAAATCCGGCTGTCAATTCAATCAACCGTTGAATCGTTGTTAAATCCTCTTCATGGTAATCGGTGGCATAAATGATCTGTTTGCATGTTTTGTAATTCGATTCCTCAGGAACAACCCATACCGGACACTCACAGTGCCTTACCACCTGCCTTACAAAAGTGTCTTTAACCAGAAAACTATCGAATCCGGTGCTTTCCAGCAACACCATGTGGGCTTTCCCCGACTGTATAAACTCATTAATGACGCGGGTCTCGTTCCCAACGCTGGTGAAGACTTCCGCCTCTATATCCTTTGAATGCCCTTCAAATACCGAGTCGAGCTGCTCCATTAAAACCCTTCTGGCCTCCTCATTTTTCTCTTCAAGTGTTTTTTGCAGTCTTGCCACTGCAACTCCCGTACTGTCAGGCGCACCCATGGGATAGTTGGCAGGATTCTCAATAAAAAGGATCGAAAGATTTGTATGCATATCTGCAGCCAATCCGGAAGCATACCGAATCAGTTCTTCGGAATCGGCAGGATTTCTTACAAGTGTCAGCAGTGTTTTCATCATACGTGTGATGTTAAAACGATCTTTGTACACTAAAGCCACAAGAGCCATACCATTCTGGGAGAAAACTGCCTGACCCGCCGGGATTCCATGGCCCATCAACAAAAATACTTTTCCATCCATCGTCATACTGAACATCACACCTGCCACCAAAGTGTGTAGTTTTTCAATACTACTGTGGAAAAAAACCACAAAATCGGTTCGACCACAGAACAAAATAGCTTAATAAAGCTTTTACTATCAGTGGGGTAGTGATCCTTATCATATTTGGGTACATTTTTTTCTACTTATATCATACTTTTAAATCCATTAAATCAATTGACATACACGATGAAAAACTTAGCTATTTTCGGAGTATCCATCCTGGTGCTTCTTACCGCATGCAATTCCAATCAGTCCAACGAAGAGAATATCCAGAAATTACTGGATCGTCAGAGCGAGATCCAGGAAGAGCAGGAAGAGTCTCTGGAACAAATGGAAGGTTTGAAAGACTCTCTCACGATGCAGAGGCAAACACTCCTGCAACAGAGAACATCCAAGGATCAACAGATCAGGCAGCTTCGGAAAGATCAGGAATTCCTGGCCGAACAACTGAAAGAAGAAGAAGCAAAGGCTGTTTCCTCCAGAAGGGGAGAATTGGAAGAACGGATCAATGCCTACAAAGATTCCATTGAATATGTTGTATCAGAGCTCTCTCAGTTGAACAGCCAGCTGGATTCAGTGGAGAAGAACCTCAACTTTTATCAGCTTTCGGAAACCCAGACTGCCAGAACACTGGAGTCGGGAATTAAGGAGATCGATGAGCGGATGTCCAACAGGGAAGTGCATAAACAACAGGAGATCCAGAAGATCGGTCTGTTAAACAGGAGAATCCTGGTAGCAGGTAAAAAAGTGGAAGCATTTCAATTGGAGAGAGAGATGTATGAAGAGGAGCGCGATGAATTGTTGAGAACCAGTGCGGCTGAAGAAGAATTACTGCCATACAGGGAGAAAATTGCCGAACTGGATAGCGTGATCACCGCCGAGGAGGCCCATATTCAATCGATGAAATCAGAGATCCGGCAAGCTGAAGTCTTTATCAGGGACACCGATGCGTTAATGGAGGAACTCCAGGCACGGATCAAGCAGGAGTACGATAAGAAGGAGATCATCGAAGAATTCATCGCCAGTGAAAGAGAGCGCCTCAGCAGCGAATTGAATCAGCTTCAGTCTGATCGGCAGCGTCTTATGAATGAGCAAACCGATATCTCTTCCAATCTGAACATGACCGAGCAGCAGATTGCCCGTATGGACAGGGACCTGGAACTGATCAGTAATAAGGAAATGAGTGAAATCCTGGAAATGCAGGCTGAAATTGAACAGGCCAAGGCCTCACTTGCGGAAGAGGAGGTCAGCATGCTGGAAGGATCAACATCGTCCACCACGAGCACTGCATTGGCTGAAGGGGATACGTCTGATAGCGAGCTTCGCAATCTGATAGGTCTCTCGTACGAACTCGATTCATTGAATGAATTGATTCAGCAGGAGAAGGCTGAAATTGCCAGAACCCGCATGGATCTGGCCGAGAGGCGTGCCGAGGCCGCTGCCAAGAGAGCACAGTTTGGTAAAACCATCGGCATTACGGCTGTGGCGTTGATCATACTGGGAATTGGACTCTTGATCCTCTTCTACTATCTGGGACGCAGATCCAGGAAATCATGATAACGAAATAGCATATCCATAGTCATCCTTTTTATTTATCAACCTTAAAAATTACCATATATTATGACACAAGAAGATAAGCGGTCGAGAGAATTTCTGTCAGAATCGGGTGAATTTATTACAGAAGGAGCCAAAGTGTTCTCAGAAAAAGCTTCAGATATTTTTACTACCTTTCTGGAGAAAGTAAAGAAGACGGCCGAAGCAGCCTACGAAAAAGGGAACGAGATTTACGAAGGCGTAGCTCTTTCTGCACAGAATTATCTGGACAGGTACAGGAATCGCAATGAAATGGCCGACCTGAAGGAGCAAAGAGATGAAGTGGCTTCGAAACTGGGGTACATGTGTTTCATGGAGTACTCAGGAAGGTACCGGTTCCGGGTAGAGTTCATGAAGAGCGACGAATTTAAGAAGCTGATAGCCCAGGTCAGGGAACTGGATAATCAAATCATTAAGATCGGAAAGGAACTCGATGAACAGGCAAAATAGTATTCACCATAAACCGACTGATGTGAAAAACCTCCTGCTAAGAAAGTTCCTGCTATTGATCCTGTACACGCTTGTTTGGATCTACTTCATGATTTTTAACTGGGGAGTGTTCACTATCAACCTGAGTATCAACCTGGGTTTCGGTGGGGTCCAGATCCCGCCATTCATTATCCTGTTTTTCTTTGGATTCCTTATTATCGGAATTCAGAGCTGGGTAAGCTACATCTCCAATCTGCAGAAGATTATTTACGAGCTTCAGCAGGGAGTTGAAGTGGGGAAAATGAAGGACAGGCTGGTCAGGGACAAACTTAAGGAGTTGCTGACAGACGAAAAGAACCTTGAAGTGCTGAAGAAAGAGATCGGCATGGAAGAGGTCAGTCAAAAGCAGGAAGAACTGGTCCAGCTTTTAGGTGAACTGAAAAGTAAAATGGACCAGCCGGGAGAGACCACTGCACCGGAAGAGATCAGTCAAAAAGATCAAAGTCAAAAGGACAGTTGATTAACAGCGTGTCCGGTAAGTTGATAAGAAGTGCATCCATTTTATCGATGTACTTCTTTTCTTTTCCCTGCCGGGGCAGATTGAAACCCAGCATGACCAGGTCGGCATGAACGGAGTTCCTGACAATGATCTCGTTGATGTGCCTGTTGATAATGAACTCATCCCTGTCTTTCATCTGATCGGACAACTGTTCCTTCAGCACCTCATCCCCCTCATCTTCCTGTTCACCGGGCTCCCATTCCAGAGGATGCAACCTTTCCAGCGTCCGTTCTCTTGACAAAGAGGAGATGCCGATAACCTGCCGGAACGTTCCTACCCACTTCTCCTGCCGGCGCTTTCTCTGCTTAAATCGTTCGAACTGGTCGCCCAGATTTGCCTCCTGTTCAGAATCGGGATGCAGCACAGTGATCTCCGCTTTGATCCTCGATTTTGTGACCAGTTCTTTCAGCAGGTCCTTTGTCCTCTCCACATTCTCCTGCAAGACTACGGTTTTGATGGACAGCCTGGATTCCCCCCAGTACCTGCTGGAGGAGAACAGGTGTGCCAGTACCAGCATAAAGCTGCCGTTGCGCTGACCCGGATCCCACCATACATCGATGGACTGGTACCTGCTGCGTTGCACTTCCGGATTGACGTTCAGAAGCATCAGACTGTGATTCAGTTCACTATAAAACCGGATCAATCGGAACTGGTCTACCGATTCTGAAGCGGTATGTGGAACCCCTCCCCTGATGACTTCATGCCAGTCGAGCAGGATAGTGTTGTGCATGAATTCGCCGATCCCGTGCAACTGGGAAGCGATCATCTGTCCCGACAGGTAATGGTCCACCATTGCATTTCGGTAAAAGGCATGGATCCTCTTCTCCTGGAGCATTTTACGAAATTGCGCCGCATCGTTGCCCAGCTTTTTCGCATCGAACTCACCCGATCTGTGCAGGTTGATGCAGGCCAGGAACCCGCTCCTGCGAGTCAGGGCAAATGCTACTTCAATGAGTTTCTGCTTGGAGATCAAATTCCTGCTTACCAGCAGAACACTGGGGCGCCAGGCCACGTGGTGGTCTGCCGTTCTCTCCAGGCTCACCAGGCCAAACTGGATCAGGGCACTCCACATCCCTCTGCGCCAATCCCCCCAGCTTCTTTGTATCTGTTTCCGCTTCAAAAGGACATAGATGATCAGTACCAGGGTAAATCCCAGAATGCACGCCACTGCATTGATCAGGAACATTACCCAGATGGAACCGATGGCGCCGGTCAGTGAGATGAGCCAGTGTACCCGGAAGGTAGGCCGGTATTTCGGCCTTTTGATGATCCCTTCCAGAAAGGAGATCACATTGATCGATCCGTAGGTGATCAGGAAAAAGATCGTCAGTACCGGAGCAATGGTATTCAGCTCTCCCACCATAAGTACACCTCCCACAAGTATAAATGTGAAGAGCGTGGCAAGGATCGGTTCCTGATTTGGTCCCCTTCCTTTGCGGAAGATCCTGAAAACGATCCCATCCCTGGCCAGCGCTTGCAGGGTACGGGGTGCGGCCAGGATATTGGCAAGTGCGGAGGAGAGCGTGGCACCCCAGATCCCCGCAAATATGAGCGGCCCCCACCGGGCCATAGTGACCATGACCAGGTTGTTCTCCCGGAGTTCCCCAAGGTCACCGGCAAAGCCAAACCAGCATGCGATCAAAAAATAGATGAAGGCACCTGCAGCCACTGAAAGGATGGTTCCGGACGGGACGCTTTTTGCCGGATCCCGCAGATCACCGCTAAGACTGACACCCGACAGGATGCCGGTCACCGCAGGGAAAAATACGGCAAAGACCGACCAGAAGTCGTAACCTTCCTTGTAGGAGGAGGCCAGATGGACTGTATCAAATGAAGGCATCTGCCCGGAAAAGAAGGAGAACAGGGAGAGTCCGATGACACTTAGAATGATATACTGTATCCGGATAACCAGCCCGGCACTGATCAGGGAAAGAACCGTCAGTACTACCAATGTTCCAAAGGTGATAATCTTCTGATTGATGCCGGGAACCAGAAAGGCCAGTGACTCTGCAAATCCCACGATGTAGAGGCTGATGACCAGCGCCTGTGCCATAAAGAGGGGAATTCCTATGCTTCCGCCTACCTCCGCGCCCAGCGATCTGGATATCAAGTAATAGGCTCCTCCGCCCTTCATCCGCATATTGGTGGCAATGGAGCTGATGGAGAAGGCTGTAAAAAGGGTGATCAGATTGGCGATCAGCACCATCACCAGCGCTCCCTGCAGACCTGCATTGCCAACCACCCATCCCATTCGGAGATACATGATCACCCCCAGAATGGTCAGGATGTTGGGAACGAAAACTCCCCCGAATGTTCCAAATCCCTTTTTATTGGCAATCATTTATTTTTCTCCAACTTCTCAGACGCTATTCTGTAGCCCAATTCGAAGATCTCTTTGCCTTTGGATGGATCCAGCAGTCCATAACCACCCAACTCTTCCGGCTCAAAGACCATGTCGCAAAGATCGATTTTGGAACTGATATTGGAAGAGACACTCAGGCGAAAAGTGCGTTCCGCGATCTTGAATAAGTTTCCAAACTCCTTCTCAGGTTGAATGGGATTCAGGGAGACCCCCACCAGCTTCTTGCATTTTTTTGCCAGGGGGGTCACGGGGAAATTATCCAGGACCCCTCCGTCCACATAGAGTTCCCCCCCGATCTCCACCGGCTCAAAAAGAACAGGAATGGATGCAGAGGCTAGCACCTTTTCCACGATATTACCCTCCGAAAAGTATACGATTTCTCCCTTGCTCATATTGGTGGCTGCCACAATAAGGGGTATTTTCAAATCCTCGAATGTTTTCGCATTCAGATTTTTGGTGAGTTTCTCTTTCAGTCCAACCGTCCTGAACAACCCCTTACCGGGAATGGACATTTTTACATATTTAAAGAACCCTCCCTCCTGAGAGAAGATTTCCAGCATCTCCCCGGGAGAGTGGCCGTCGGCATACAGCGCACCCACAATGGCCCCGGCACTGACACCTGCAATAACATCAGGGTAAATGTCCGCCTCATTCAGAGCCTTTAAGATCCCTGCATGGGCGAAACCCCGGGTACCGCCGCCACTGAGGATCAGTCCGGTTTCGAATTTCTTATTCTTTCCCGACAGTTTTTTCAGTACATCCATAGCTACATTTTTTCAGCTTTGAGCAATTCCACTACCTCGCCGGTAGCCTTCCTGATTCCGTTGATCAGTCCATGAACCTTTTCCGGATCTGATTCGGCCTTTGCCTTCTCCTTCAACTCGATAAGATCCGATACCACCTTATTGATCCTTAAATGCTTGTAGGAAGGGATCAGCCTGTGGGCGGTCTCCCTTAAAACATCCCAATTTTGTCTCTCACAGGCCTCATTGATCTGCTCCATTCCCACCTTGACATTGGTGATAAAGGTCTGTATCATCTCATTGAAAAACTCCTTGTTACCACGTGTGACCGAACGAAGGTCTTCCAGATCGTACAGGGCTTCCGATTTGTATTGCTTGAGAACGATTTTTTGAGGTTCTGCCACCAGATGTTTGGCATCCTCCAGCAACATATTCGAGATTTTATTAAACATATGTATCTCCCGGTAGGGTTTAATTAGAAAATCATTCATCCCTTCGGCCCTGTACCGGTCCAGTTCCTCCCCGATCATCTCTGCCGTAACAATCATGATTGGGGTATCCCTGTTTTTTTCACTGGCCCGGATGTAGCGCCCTACTTCCAGTCCACTGATCTCGGGCATATGAATATCGAGCAGGACAATGTCATAGGTCTGCCGGTCTATCCATTCCATCGCCTCAGCCCCGCCTGAAGCCAGGTCGACCTCCATGTTAAATCCTTCCAGGATGATATGTCCGAGCATCCTGTTCATCGCA
Organism: uncultured Bacteroides sp.; assembly: GCA_964604655.1. Lineage (GTDB taxonomy): Bacteria > Bacteroidota > Bacteroidia > Bacteroidales. Next base: position 55,654 of record CAZRZY010000005.1, read on the forward strand.
TCATCATCGACGATCAGCGTCCGTTTACCCGCCAGTACTTCCGTATTAATCTCATGAATATCCCTCGTCAGGCTCTTCAGCTTGCTTTTTTTAAGCGGCAGGTATAACGTAAAAGTCGATCCTTTTCCTACGGTGCTCGTCACATCGATCCTGCCTCCCATTATTTGCGTCAACCGCTGACTGATCGTCAGGCCCAGCCCGGTACCGCCATGTTTTCGGGCAATTCCGGAACTAGCCTGTTTGTACTCCCTGAAAATATCAGTTTTCTTTTCCTCCGGGATCCCGATTCCCGTGTCGATGACCTCGAACCGGCACCAGACCCGGTCGCCCGACTTTTCCAGCTGTCTGACGCGAAGTTCCACAAAGCCGTATTCAGTGAATTTGATGGCATTACTCAACAGGTTCATGATCACCTGCTTCAACCGGAAACCATCTCCCCTGAAAATCCCCTTCAGCGAATCCTCCATGTGGAAACTCAGATTAATCATCTTCCGGTCGGCCCTCATTTTTAAAGTGGTGAAGATCTCCTTGATGAGTGTCTCCAGGTTGAAATCGACATCATCAAGCTTTATTTCGCCCGATTCCAGTTTGGAGTAGGTCAGGATCTCATTGACCAGGTCGAGCAGGTAGATGGAAGATTTGTCAATGATTTTTACATAGTCTTCCTGAACCTTGTTGAGGGGTGTCTTTCCCAGCTGCTCGATGAATCCGATAATAGCATTGAGCGGGGTCCGGATCTCATGGCTGATGCTGGCCATCAACCTGGATTTAATCTCACTGGTCTCCTCTGCTTCATCCTTCTCCTTCTCCAACTCCAGCTTGTAATCGTTCACCAGTCCCCGGTTTCCCTGGATCATCAGAATACCCGTAGAGGATCCTTCATCCTGTCTGATGGAATGGGCACGAACCCTGATCTGCCCGGATTTCCCAATCAGCGATTCTTCCCCGGGGCTCCCCTTTATGGCCTGCTCACTGAGCCTGACAATCGAATCCTCAATGCCCCCCGTGATCAGCACTCTCAGATTATTCAGCGATCGTTTTCGGGGCAGGATCTCAGCCAGCACCTGGTTCCGGTCGAATACCTTCAATACATCCAGCTTCTCATTGTATAGGATAACCGAGGTATCGGGAAGATTGCTCAGGATAAATTCATAGTGTGAAGTATTCATATTCATATCAAAAAATAGTCATTTTTTCTCAAATGATGAATAATCCTCAGTCACATTTGCAATACAGTGAAGAGTGTTATCCGCCGGATATGAAGCATCTGCCGACTGATGTAAGACGGAAGGCGATCCAGATCTCCAACCGGATGATGGTGGACGGAAATGTACGTTACCACAAAGACCTGATAACGGTCATTGCCATCAGCGAAGCCAGGAGATGGGGCGTCGAGCAAGAAAAAACCTCCAGGAAGCAGAAAATCAGGGCTCTATCAGGGCAATGTTGAACTGCTTGATCTTATTGTAGAGCGTCTTTCTGTCAATATTCAGGAGCCTGGCTGCCTGTGATTTATTGTAATTGGATTTTACCAGGGCCTGGATGATGGCTTCTTTTTCCGCTATTCCCGCCGCATCCTTCAAACGGATACCGGTGAGTCCCCCGGCCGATCCTCCTGCTAAATTCTGGTCGATCGCCTGCCGGGTCTTCACCTCATCCGGGATAACATTCATACTCACCCGGTCGCTGCGTGAAAGCAGGACAGCCCGTGTCACCACATTTTTCAGTTCCCGGATATTGCCCGGCCAGTGGTAGCTTAACAGCACCCTTTGCACCTCATTCTCCAGGCCATCCAACTGCTTCCCGAACCGGTGGGCTGCCCGCTTCATAAACGCATCCGCAAAGACCAGTACATCCTCTCCTCTGGCCCGCAAAGGAGGAACGACGATCTTGAATTCATTCAGGCGGTGATAGAGATCCTCCCGAAGGCGACCCTCCTCCACCTCCTGGAGAAGGTCGGTATTGGAAGCGACAATCAGGCGGACATCCACCTTGATGTTTCGGGAGTCCCCGATCCGGGTGACCGTCTTTTCCTGAAGCACCCGCAACAACTTCATCTGGTTCTCCACTTCCAGATTGGAGATCTCATCCAAAAAGAGCGTTCCGCCATGGGCCTGCTCGAACAGCCCTTTCTTGTCAAAGGTGGCCCCGGTGAAGGATCCCTTGATATGCCCGAACAGTTCACTGTTCACCACTCCACTGGGAAGTGCACCACAATCCACCGCTATGAAGGGTCCCTCCTTTCTTTTACTGTGATAATGGATCGCCCGGGCCACATACTCCTTACCGGAACCGGTCTCCCCTTCAACGATGACCGACATGTTCACCGGGGAGACAATCTGGATATGCTCCAGGATTTTCTGGAAATTGGGACTCTTTCCCTGGATGAAATCCTTTTCGAACGATACGGAGGTTTCCTGGTGATCTCTCTGGGTGATGGCATTCTTGATCAATTCAAGCACCTCCTCCGGGATCAGGGGCTTGGTGATGTAGTCGAAGGCCCCGGATTTGATCAGTTTTATGGCCGTATCCAACTCTTTGTAAGCGGTCATAATAATAACCGGAACGGTCGGATCTTTCTGATGAACACGTTTCAGTATGTCAAAACCATCCCTGTCCGGCAGCCGGTAGTCGCTCAAAACCAGATCAAAATCTTGCTCCTTGATCTTCACAATGGCAGAGGAACCGGCAAATGCCGTAGCAACCTGATAACCTTTCCTGGACAACAGGTTTTCCAGCAACTTACAGATATAGGTATCGTCGTCAATAACCAGGATACGGTGCATAACCTGTTTGTTTGATCAAATTGCATGATAAAGATAGCAATATTTCCAGATCCGGTTTTTGTGGAGCAGCGACCTCAACCGGGACATTTTTCTACAAGCATATTCCTTCAGGAGATCATTATATCGCACAGCTATCCGCTGACTTCCAATAGATTAAAGGAGTGAATTAAAAAGCTGCCCTGATGGCATGATAATCCCTTTTACTTGGGGATCCAAACAAATGTATCCGATTATGATCAATTTTCATGAACCACCAGAGTCGCTCTCCAATAATACCAAAGACTTAGCTCGTGCCGTGCACTCCCTGAAAGAGGAGATCGAAGCAGTGGACTGGTACCAGCAGTCCGCAGGCTGATTCGAAGAGTATCTCACCAGGATCCAAACTCAGTCATGAAGATATCCTCAGGAGGGAAAAGAACGTTTCAGAAAGATCGAGAAAAGGACCAACCCTCCAGGAATCTATTTATCCCCTTTTATGAAAAGCAATTATTTCTATCAGATATTACCTGCCGGCGAGATCATCCCCCAGGGCTGGATCCGTGCCCAATTATACAACGATCTGGAGGAGGGGTACGCGGGTCGCTACGAACAGGTACATCCCACCGTGAATCATCATGTATTCATCCATCAGGACCGCACCAGTAAACGGCATTGGAATCCCAGGAAAGAGTGGTGGAACGGTGAGCACGAGGGATACTGGAAGGACGGGGTGATCCGGATGGCATTTCTGACCGGCCACAAAGCATACCAGGAGCTCTCGGAAAAGTGGATCGAAGAACTCCTTAATCACCAGGGGCCGGAAGGGTACATCGGCATTTACAGGGCCAGTGAAGAACCCGACAGCAGGTTCAACCACCGTTCGGGTAACGGCGAATTATGGGCCACCAGCCGTATTTTGATGGCCATGCTGGCCTACTACGAATTTACCGGAGAGCGGACCGTACTGGAGGCTGTAAAACGTGCCACCAGGCTGGTTATGGATAAATACCGGGAAAAGAATTATTTCATCAACCGCGGTCGGGGTGGCGGAGTAAGCCACGGGATCGGTTTCTTTGAGATTCTGGAGTGGATATACCGGATCACCCGACAAAGGGACTATGCCGATTTCGCCCTTAAACTGTATGAAGATTTCAACGAGGGCAGGGTAAGGGATGACGATCTGAAAACCGGTCACCTTCTTTCGCAGGAGCGCAAATTCCACATGCACGGTGCCCATGTAGCCGAAGGACTCTTCGTTCCCGAAATGATCCGATGGCTGGACGGATCTGCCGATTTGGTAAAGGCGGCCGGACAGGTGAGGGATAAACTGGATCATCACCTGACACCCGGAGGAGCCATGCGCTGCGACGAATGGGTCAAAGGCCGGCAGGGCACCGCCGATGAGCGTTATGAATATTGCGGGATCGCCGAGATGATCAGCCCTCTGAACAGGATGATCAGCTTCAACGGTCATCTCCATCAGGCCGACCTGATCGAACGGATGGCATTCAATGCCGGCCAGGGAGCGCGGTTCCCGGTACTCTCGGCATTATCCTATCTTACCACCGATAATCGCATCCGTATCAACCATTTTGAAATCGGGAGGAGAGAATCCTATGATTCGGCGCACTTCGCCGCCGTTTGCTGTGCACTGAACGGGATCCGCCTGATGCCCTATTACGTGGAAGGCATGTGGGCCAGAAATACGGAGAACGGCGGACTGACCGCTTTACTATTCGGCCCAAGCAAGGTGCGGACAAGGGTCCATGGGGTCAGGGTGGAGATTACCGAAGAGACCGGGTATCCCTTTTCCGACCATCTGCAATTCCACTTTGATCCGGAAAAACCAGTCGAATTCACATTCTCCTTCAGAAAACCATTCGGATTGGAGGCTTTGGAGGTAAATGCCCCTGCCGGAGCGGTCCGTGAAGATCAGAAAGACCTTATGATCATCCGGAATACCTGGAAGCGGGGCGATATAGTGGAAGTACGGTTCGATTTCCAGGTGGAGGAGGTTAAACAACCTCCTTCGTCAACGGTTAAGGGAGTAGGGGCCTATTTGAGAAGGGGACCACTGGTGTACGCCCTGCCGTTCGAATACGAGGTAAAAGGACGGAAGAAGCGAAGGAAAAGCGGATTTTACCGCTACCGGCTGAAAGCCCGTTCACGCAGCGGATGGAATTACAAAATACCCGCCGGTGAGTTTTTTTATCCGGTATGGAATGGAAGTAAGGATGAAAAGGGTCCCTGGAGACACCCTCCGGTAGTCCTGAAGGGATCGCTGGTGGATAAGAAAGGAGATAAGATACCATCCGACCTGGTGCCCATGGGAACTACGGTATTTCGCAGGGTTACTTTCCCTGTCAGTTATGTGGAATGAGCATGTATCAAACAATATAGATTCAGCCATCATGGAAAAGAAAGTCAGCATTGTCATTTGCGCCTACAACGAAGAAGAGACCATCGAGTATGTGGTCCGGACCTGCCATAAGTTCAACCCCAAAGCCGAAATCATGGTGGTGGACGATGGTTCACAGGATCGCACCCCCGAGATCCTTGCCTCCCTGGAAAGTGAGATTCCCATTAAGGTGGTTAAGCTGGAAGAGAACCGTGGTAAGAGTTTTGCCATGGCCACCGGGGTGGAAAAGGCAAAGCACGAGATCATCCTGTTCTTTGATGCCGATGTCACCGGGATTCGGGAAAAACACTTCCGGCAGCTGCTGGACCCGATGCTCATCAACCCTCCGGAAGCCGATATGGTCGTGGGCTCCCCTTCCGAAACCCTGATCAACTACAGGATCAATCCTTTCAGAAACCTGACCGGTGAACGAACCCTGTTCCGGGAGGACCTGCTTCCGATCCTGGAGGATATCAGGTATATTCAGTTCGGTGTGGAGACCTATATCAACCTCTATTTTCAGTCCCGGGGTAAGAGCATCAAATACACCTTGCTGGAAGGACTGAGCCATCCCACCAAATACAAAAAGACCACCTCTGGTGCGGCCACCCGTGAGTTTGTGGAGGAAGGCCGACAGATTGCAGAAACGCTCCTTGGGAATTACGACCTGATCCTGAAGTCCATCGGCGCCAACATTGATGAAAAAGGAGCCGCCATGAAGGAATCTTACCGGAAACTGCAGGAGGAGGTCAACGAAAGGATTCGGATCCTTCTGGGAAACAATGGATAGGAAAAAGATCCAGTCGCTGATTTTCCTGGCCGTCGGCATCGGCCTGTTCTGGTTTGTATACAGGGACATGAAGCTGGAGGTTTTAAAGAATCAACTCCACCGGGTGCAGTGGTGGTGGATCATCGTATCTATCCTGCTCAACCTATTCAGCCAGATGGTCAAATCCCTCCGCTGGAAGCTATTGATCATACCGTTGCAGCACAGGCCGGGTATGCTGAATCTATTCCTCTCCAACCTGATCCTCGCGTTCACCAACCTGGTCATCCCAAGGGGAGGAGAAATTGCCCGGCTGGGCGTTATCCGGAAATTTGAAGGAATCCCTTTGACCAAGCTCCTGGGCACGGCCATTACCGAAAGGTTGACCGACCTCATCGTTCTGGGAGGGATCACCATCACCCTTATCATCTGGCAGCTGGATGAAATAAGGGCCCTTCTTCGCTCCGCAGGGATCAATCCTGAAGCGGACAGCCTTTTACACATTCTATTCATATCGGCAGGCGCAGTCGGGTTTTTGATCGGGGTCTACTGGATCATTCAGAAAACTGAATGGAGTAAAAAGCTGACCCACAAGCTAAAGAAAATGAAAGCAGAGGTCGGAGAGGGACTGAAGACCCTGTTAAAGGTCAAACGTAAAGGATGGTACTTTTTTCTCTCCCTCTTTCAGTTTGTTCTCTGGTTGATGATGCTTTATGTGATATTTTTTGCCTTTCCCCCAACCCGGGAGCTCTCCCTGAAAGCGGCGGCATTCACCTTCGGACTCTCCACACTGGCGTTCCTGATTCCTGTCCAGGGGGGCATCGGGGCATGGCACTTTTTGGTGGTACAGGCGCTGATGCAGTTCGGAATCGATGAAGCCACCGGTAAGGTTTTTGCCCTGATCGCCCACTCCTTCACCATGCTGATCAACCTGGTGATTGGTGCCATCGCATTTATCCTCCTGCCGGTAGTCAACCGGAACCGTAATGCCGGATATGGAAATTACAACAGCCAGGGAAGTGTGGAGAACCCACCACGGTCCTGAGGAAAAACATCCAGGCATTTCCGCAGTTATTCACGTAACTTGCTGATTATCTATATCTGAAAATTCTGGCATGATATTCTCACTGAAACTGTCACCATACTTGTAAAAGTCAGATAAGAACTTAAAAACGCAGAAAAATGTCAAACTCATCATCCAATGCTGTATTAGGGTTTCTGGCAGGAGCTGCCACTGGGGCCGTTGCCGGGATATTATTCGCACCCGACAAGGGAACCAAGACCCGTAAGAAGATCAAGAAAAAGGCGAAACAGGCCAATGAAGACCTGAAGGAGAATCTGCAGGATAGTGTGCAGGATCTGAAAGACTACATTTCGGAATTCGTGGACGATGTGAAAGAGCGGTTCGAAACCCTCGAGTCACAGGTAGAGGAGAAAGCCGGTGAAGCAGAAAAGGCCGCCAGCAAAGCAGCAGCCGGCGCAGGTAAGAAATAGGGTTGATCCGTTACCATTAACCTGAATTATTCGAATGGATAACCGTACCCTTTCAGAAAGCTTTTCAGAACTCAGTGAGGTCGTCCAAAAGTATGTGGACGCCCGAATGCGTTACTGGAAGCTGATAATGCTGGAAAAAAGCACCAGAGCCACCACTTTTCTTTTCACTTCAGTGGTCGTGCTGGTGCTTATGCTCTCAGGGATCATTTTTCTGGGGTTTGCATTCAGTTTCTGGTTCGCTGAAGTCTATGGGAGTCTGTGGATAGGTTTCCTCATCAGTGCGGGCTTTTCCTTACTTTTGCTACTGGTTGCCTTTTTTCTTCGCAAGCATATCTTTTCAAGAAATATCATCCGGAATTTGAGAAAACTGATCTTTCCGGAGGAAGAAGAGAAGGAATGACCTATGAGCCGCCGGCCTCCCTATAGAAAATTAAAAACCCTCCATGATATCCAGCTAGCCAAGGAGCGAAGCCGCTATGAAATCCTGGTAAGGGAGCAGGCGATCTCTTCCGCCACGAAAGAACTGGGCGATTCATTCCGCAGTATGTTGCGGGCATCACTATACCAGGCCGGACAAATGGCGGCCATCACAGCGGTTCAGCGGATCATTGCCGCACGCATGGAGAAAAAAAGCAGGTGAAAAAATCAACCTTTCAACAATTTCAATGCAATGCCCTGGGACAAGAAGAATTACCCCGATTCCATGAAAAACCTCGATCCGAAGGTCCGTAACAAGGCCATCGAGATCGGGAATGCAATGCTCGAAAAAGAATCGATGGATGAGGGCCGTGTCATACCCATTGCTATCAGCAAAGCCAGAGAGTGGGCGGAAAAGCGGGATTAGCAAAATCCGTTGCGTAGAGATATCATATCCACCGGCGTAGCAGAGGAAGTCCCGGGATGCTGTTGGTGGTGCCCTTTCTGGCCATCCTGAAGATCATTTTCAGTCACATCCCCCGATTAAAGCCCTCCGGAAAATCAAAAACATATTTGTTTTCCGGAAAGGAAAAAACGACGAGAATCAACAGAATTAACCGGACCTTATTCGTCCCCGCATCCATTTGTAGAGCTCTCCAAAAACAAGTACCAGCGATGATAACAGGGTAATCACCAGGATATCGATCCATGCCATATCCCTGAAGTGAAAGATAGTCTGCATGAAGGGGAGCTTGATGGCCAGTACCTGGAGAATGATCGAAGCAACAAACGCCAGTACCACCCACCGGTTAGTAAAGAATCCGATCCTGAACACCGACTCCTCCAGTGAGCGCAGGTTAAAGGCATTAAAGATCTGGGTCATGGCAATTACAAGGAATGCCCCGGTCCTGGCTTTCTCCACCCCTTCTGGCCTGTAATGATTGAATGCCAGCAGGGCCAGTGTGACCATCACAGGCACAATGATCAGGAGATTGGGAAGGATCTGCTTGTTGATGATCCGTTCATTTTTCCCCACCGGGGGTTGGACCATAATATCCTTATGCCCGGGTTCTGTGGCAAGGCTGATGTCCATGATCCCGTCCGTCACCAAATTGACCCACAGGATCTGGGTGGGAGAAAGCGGATAGGTAAACCCGATGGATATGGCCGCTATCAGGTTCAGGGTAGAGGCGAAGTTGGTGGTGATCAGAAAGAAGGTGGTCCTGCGGATATTGTTGAATACGATCCGGCCCTCTTCGATGGCACTCACGATGGATGCAAAGTTATCATCGGAGAGTACGATCTGGGAGGCGTCCTTTGCCACATCCGTACCCCGCTGTCCCATAGCAATACCCAGGTCGGCAAACTTCAGCGCAGGGGCATCGTTCACCCCGTCGCCGGTCATTCCGATAATCATCTGCTTTCCCTGGACCGATCGGGCAATTCTCAGCTTTGAATCGGGGCTCACCCGTGCAAATACATTGGTGCATGCGGTGTACCGGTCCAGGGTCTGATCATCCACATCCAGGTCCAGCTCGGTTAAAACCTGCAGGCACCCCTCCGGGTCCTCCACCTCTTTTATTATACCCACTTCCCGTGCGATGGCCCCTGCAGTGTGTTTGTGATCACCGGTGACCATGATCACTCTGATGCCGGCTCTCCTGCATCTGGCCACCGCCTCCTTCACCTCTTCACGGGGAGGATCCATGATCCCGTAAAGCCCGGTAAATATCAGATCGGAAGCATCCCCGGCAGTGACCTCTTCCCTCTTCCCGTCCACTGATTTGAATGCGCAACCGATCACCCGCATAGCCTGATTGCTGAGCTCATGGATCTTCTCCCCGATCTCCTCCTCCAGATCCTGATCCAGCTTTCTGCTCCCTTCGGCGGAAACCACGCTGTCTGAAAGTGAAAGAATCTTCTCGGGGGCTCCCACCACAAAAACTTCCCGGCGATCGTCGGGGCAACATACCAGCGATGCCCTGAATTTCTGATCCGAGTTGAAAGGAAGGTCATCGATCACCTTGTAATCTCTGTATGGCGGTTCTTTATGGATCCCTGTTTTGTTTGACAGTACCAGCAATGCTGCCTCTGTAGGATCACCCGAGACTTCGGGCTGTCTGTCGCTTTCCTCATTCAACTCCTTTATGCTGGCATTATTACATCCCCCTGCAATCAGCACCATCCTGGTCAGCATTGGATCGTCGGTTAAGGACAGCTTCTGGCCATCCCTCATGATTTCTCCCTCTAACTGGTACCCCTCGCCGGAAACCTCGTATTCACGCTCACCAGGCACGTATATTTTCTTGATGGTGAGGATCCCCCTGGTTATTGTTCCGGTCTTATCCGTAAGGATCACATTGAGGGAGCCTGCCGTTTCCGTGGCAGTGAACTCCCTGATGATCGCATTTTTCCTGGCCATCCGGTTAGCCCCTATGGCAAGGACAATGGAAAGTACTGCCGGAAGGCCTTCCGGTATAGATGAGACCATGGTGGCTATGGTGACCAGCAGGGTCTCCTGGAAGTCAAAGTTCCGTATGAAAAATCCGATGACAAAAACCACCAGAGCAGTACCCACTGCGATCCCGGCCATGATTCTGGCAATCTGTGCCGTCAGTTTTCTGAACCTGCTTTCCTTTTCCCCAACCTGGTGAAGCGACTCTGAGATTTTTCCCAGTTCGGTGTATTTTCCGGTGGCGGTGATGACGGCTTTGCAATTTCCCCTTGCCACATGGGTCCCTTTGTATATCATATTCACCCTGTCGGCCAGTCCGGTTTTTTTGTCCAGGGGTTCCGTCGATTTTTCAGAGGGCATCGACTCCCCGGTGAGGGAGGCCTCCACAACCTGAAGATTTTTAATCTTCAGAAGTCTTGCATCGGCCGGTATACTCTTACCTTCCTCCAAAAGCACAATGTCGCCCGGTACCAGCCGGGCAATATCCACAATGGTTTTTTCACCCTCTTCCAGAATAGTGGCTTCGTGACTGATGAGCTGTTTCAACGACTCAATGGACTTTTCCGCTTTGAACTCCTGGAAGAATCCAATGATCCCGTTGACAAGGATCACGCCGATGATCACATACATATCGATCATGTGACCCGCAAAAAAGGAGATCACAGCTGCAGCCAGGAGGACATATACAAGGAAATCGTTGAACTGTCTGATGATCAATTTAATAATGCTGGCCTTCTCTTTCTCTTCCAGCTTGTTCGGACCATATTCCTCCAGCCTTTGTTTTCGTTGTTCCTTATCCAGTCCGTTAGGATCGCTTTTGAGTCGTTCAATTGCCTCATCCGAATCGATACTGTGATAGGGGAATTGTTGATTAACTGCCATTATCGGTTCTTTAAAAATCGGTTGGTGATCAATCCCAGCAGATAGTTGATGAACAGGACGAAGAGGGTGACCCCGGTGGCCAGGATATACTGTTTCAGGGCCACGGCAATACCAATACCGGCCGAAAACAGAATGGTGGCGGAGGAGGTCAGATACTTGACCTTGGACTCTTCCTTGATCTGCAGGACCATCCCGGCGCCAATAAAACTGATACCCACAATGATCGCCTGGATCACCCGGGTGGGATCGGTGCTGATGAACTCTGTGAGACCCATCGCATGAAACCGGACCACTATGATCTCGCCCAGGGCCACCAGAAGGGCCACCGCTCCGCCAATAATCATATTGGTGCGGATCCCTGCCGGCTTATGCTCTCTTTCTCTCTCCAGACCGACAATCCCTGATAGAAATGCTGCGATAATCACATGAAGCAGTATGCCTAACTCATCCTTCATTACACTTTAACTGGCTTTAGGTTTATTTATACTCCTGGCAACAATCAATCCAGAACTACAGGGATCACGATTCAAACAATGTCCCTTTTATCGGCAACTATTGATCCACTTTGCACTGCAGCAGACTGCGGGCAGAAGGGCAAATTCCCGGCTCTGTGCCAACCTTGATCACCCTCTGTGCCCGGTTGTGGAATATTGTCGCACAACCTGTGAAAAATATGCTACAACCCCGGAACCGTCCCGTGGAAAAATCCCGCCAGGCAGTGTGGCCTCTTCCTTTCTGCCGTTCTGGTTTGTCCTCCAGCAACCGGGATGGGATCGGGAAGTAGTTCAAAGGATGATCTTGCTGTTAGCAGTGGAGGCTACCCTGGTGATTGGAACACTCTTTGCTGTATAAGGGATCGTCTGTGATGGGGCCATCGTCGGGTCCTGCTATTAAGCGGTGTTAAAATACAAACCATAAAAATTATTCAGCTATGTACCGATTAAGAGAAAAAACAGTATTAGTCACCGGTGGAGCACTGGGAATAGGAAAAGAAACCTGTAGGCTGGCTGCCGCAGAAGGAGCAAAGGTTGCTATAACCGACATCAAGGATGAAGAGGGTAACCGGCTGGCCGATGAGATCAGGACCGCCGGTGCGGATGCCAACTACTGGCACCTCGATGTTTCCGATGAAGCGGAGGTGAAGAAGGTATTTACCCAGATCCATGATGACCTGGGCAAGATCGACGTCCTGGTCAATAATGCCGGAATCTCTGGTACCAATAAACCTACCGACGAGCTCACCCTGGAGCAGTGGCAGAAGGTGATCGACATCAATGTGAACGGAGTATTTCTCTGCACCAGGGAAGTGATTCCCTATATGCGCCAGAATGGTTCAGGGAGCATTATCAACCTGTCGTCCATTTACGGGATCATCAGCTCCAGGGATATTCCCCCCTACCATGCATCCAAAGGAGCAGTCAGACTAATGACCAAAACCGATGCCCTGTTTTATGCCGGAGATAAGATCAGGGTCAATTCCGTTCACCCCGGCTTTATCTGGACACCCCTGGTAGAAGAGATGGGCAAAAGCTCGGAAGAGGGAGTGGAAGGTTTCAGGAAAAAGCTGGACTCCCTTCATCCCCTTGGACATGTGGGCAAACCCGAAGACATCGCCTATGGAATCATCTTCCTGGCCAGTGATGAATCAAGATTCATGACCGGGAGTGAACTGATCATTGATGGCGGGTATACCTGTCAATAGGCTGACACCAGAATTGGTGATGCCCTTTTGGGCCCTGAAAGTGTCTGTACTGGTTTGCCTGAGAGAAGATAACCGGACCCATGAAACTCATGGCAAGTCGATTGATTTATATGAACGATTGTCGCAAAACAGGAAAACATGATTAGCTGACCGGGTAAATATTCCCCGTGACGTGGATATTGTTCCACAGATGGTTAGAGATAACACGATCGTTAACAGGGGTGGATAGTTTGGCACACCGTTTTCACTAAGAAGGATGTAACTTATGTTGTACCCTCAAACCACGCGAAAAAAAATGATAGACAGAAAAAACAGAAACAGAAAAGTACGGAGATATGGATCACTTTTTTTTATCCTGGTCATGATCATAAGTCTCGGTTCCTGCAACCAGGGAACAGGGAACAGCGACAGAACAGTGACTTCGGGAGATGTGAAAGATGAATTGGAAGAGGCGGGAGATACTGCCCGTGCATACATGAACCAGGAGAAGCAGCTCCTTGTGAATATTTATGAAGAAAGGCTTGAACTGATCGAACAGCAGATCGCCGGCATGAAAGATCGAATGGCTAGCGTTTCGGCATCCGCAGAGGATACCTATCAGAGCAGGATCGATGCACTCGAAGACCAGTATCATTCGGTCGAGAAGAATCTGAAAGATTTTCAGAAGTCCTCGAAAGATGCCTGGGAAGAGCTCCTCAAAGGAGTCGATGAAGCAGTCAAGGAACTGGAAGAGTCGGTTAGTCAGGCGAAGGATGAATTCGAACAGTAATCAGGGCATACCTCATATATTAATCACTTAACACCCATCGTTATGAAAAGAAGTCTGAATAATTTGACCGGGTACTCCATTCATGGAAAGAATGGTCCCGAAGGAAAAGTAAAAGATTTTCTGTTCGATGAAGAGGGGTGGATCGTCAGGTATCTGGATGTAGATTTTGAAGATCTGAAAAACGATTCGAACCGGATACTAATCCCCACTTCTTCCCTGAAAGAGACCGACTGGTCCGATAAAACCTTTCATGCAGGACTCACCAGGGAGGAGATCAAATCCTCCCCGGCCCTCCAGGAAGAACTTCCTGTCTCCAGGGAGTATGAGAAACAATTAAACGAGCATTACAATCTGGATCTATACTGGCCCTTTATGTACCATGCCTCCGTAGGGGCGCCGGTGCTCTATCCACCACGCCCTCTGCGCACCCCGTCGAAGGAAGTGGATGAGGAAGAACTGGATACCAGCCTACGCAGTTTCGCAGAGGTAAAAGGATATCGCATACGGGCAAAAGACGATAGTCTGGGCGAGTTGGTCGATCTGATCGTGGATGATGAAGACTGGCAGATGGTATATCTGATAGCCGATACCAGCCGCTGGAGGCCATGGAGCAAAAAGGTGATCCTGTCCGTGAACTGGCTGGAAAAGATCCGGTTTATGGGCAGGGAAGTGTCGGTTAACCTGACGACGGATCAGATCAAAGAAGCGCCCGAATTTGATCCTTCCCATCCCATCGATATGGACTACGAGAAAGCACTGGAGGAGTATTACAAACAACTCTCATAACTAGTTCAACTGTAAGATGTGGAAGTACTGGACGACATAGACACCCTCTCCGGAAACATGGACAATGAACTGGTAGTCAGATAGCAGCCAGGATGATAGTCATGTTAGATCAGGCAGTAGAACCATGAGCAGATGGATGACTCATCGGATGATAAGGAGTGGTCGGAATTCAACTCCAATATCTATACGGATCTCCAATCTTTTGACACTGCCTTTAAAGAGGCCAGAGCTATGTTCAGACCTCATCCATGATAACAACAGACTGATTGATAGCAAAATCTGACCGAGACAGAAGATGAATTTATTGATCACAGGAACCAGTTCCGGGATCGGCTATGCCCTTGCCAGGGAGTACCTGGAAACAGGGGCCCGGGTTTTCGGGATCAGCCGAAGATACCACAACAGGCTGAGACCCTTTGCCGGTTACACCCACCTGTCCTGCAGCCTGGAAGAAGTGAATGGATTGGAAAGCAAGATCCCGGATCTGCTCACGGATACCCGTTCACTGGACCAGGTTATCCTGAATGCAGGGATGCTTCCTGTAATCGGCGATATGCAGGAGACCTCCATGGAGAGCATTCATCAGGTGATGAATGTGAATGTCTGGGCCAATAAAGTACTGATCGACGTGCTTTCGCGTCATGTCCGGGAGATCCATCAGGTGGTGGCCATCTCCTCGGGAGCCTCCATAAAAGGCTCACGAGGATGGAATGTATACTCCATTTCCAAGGCTGCTCTGAACATGATGATACAGCTATATGCTGCAGAGATGCCAGACACGCACTTTTCTTCCATAGCACCGGGGGTGGTGGAGACTGCCATGCAGGACAGTATTGCCGATCTGGAGGAGGACGAAAGGTTCCAGGTGGTACAAAGGCTGAAGAAAATGCGATCAAACAATGAAATGTCGTCGCCCCGTCAGACAGCTCTAACGTTGATAGAGGCCATGGGGGCGGCACTTCAGGAAAAAAGCGGTTCCTACCTCGATGTAAGGACCCTGTTTTAGCGGTAGCCCGGATCCTATTCCTTCCCTCTCCTTATGCCGAACGGACCAGGTAGTGAAGAAATTTGGTAACCTCCCCCACATCTTTTCTCGGAAACATTATCGGCGGTGTATTATTCGTGGCAATAAATGGTATTAAACCCCAGGGTAGAACCCTGGACCCTTCTTTCCGGGGCAAGCCCCGGGGAATTTAACCACACCCTCTCGTCCGCCGAAGCGGAACGCGAAGGTGGATTAAATTCAGTCACGTGGCTTCTTCTCCCCCAACAAATTGATCAATTCCTCTGCACAAAGGGAACCTGTCAGTTCCTGGCCTCATCAGCTCCTGTAAACCGGTGGCAGCTATTTTATACAGCTGAAAGGGTAGTGACCTCAGGAGGACTCGAACCCCCACCATAGGAACCGGAATCCTACGTTCTATCCAGTTAAACTATGAGGCCTTTAACGGAGTGCAAAGTTAATACTTTTTCCTAATTTCGCAGTTTAAATCCAAGTCGCACCGCATGGAATACCGGTTTACAGAGATTGAGAAACGCTGGCAGGAGTACTGGGAAAAAAATAAGACCTTTCGAACTCCGGATGATTTCTCAAAGCCCAAATATTACATCCTCGACATGTTCCCCTATCCTTCGGGATCGGGTCTCCATGTGGGTCATCCCGAAGGATACACAGCCACCGATATTGTCGCCCGATACAAGCGGATGAACGGATTCAACGTCCTTCATCCCATGGGATACGATGCATTCGGGCTTCCGGCCGAGCAATATGCCATTGAGACCGGTACTCATCCGGCGGTCACCACAGGCAGGAACTGCGATAATTTCCGGCGGCAGATCAAGTCCCTGGGATTGGGATATGACTGGGACCGGGAGATCATTACCGCCGATCCGGGCTATTTTAGGTGGACCCAATGGATCTTCATACAGCTCTATAACACCTGGTTTGACGCCCGTCAGCAAAAGGGACGCCCCATCAGTGATCTGGAGATCCCGGAGGAGGTCAGAGCCCTGGGAGACAAAGAGGTCAGGAGGTACAGGGACGACCGGCGACTGGCCTACTATGACGATGCCCAGGTTTGGTGGTGCTCCCACTGCCGCATAGTCTGCGCCAACGAAGAGGTGCTCACCGACGGAACACATGAGAAGTGCGGAAACACGGTGGAAAAAAAGAGCCTGAAACAGTGGATGCTCCGGATTCCCCATTATGCGGAGCGGCTGCTGGGAGGATTGGAGAATGTGGAATGGCCTGAGGGAATCAAGGATATGCAACGCAACTGGATCGGCCGTTCTACCGGTGCAGAGGTTGATTTCCTGCTGGAAGATAGCATCCGGATGGAAGATAGCATCCGGATGGAAGAAGGCGACCGGATGGAAGAAGGCGACCGGAAATTACGGGTCTTCACCACCCGTCCCGACACCCTGTTCGGTGCCACCTATATGGTGGTGGCGCCCGAGCACCCCATGCTTCAGGAACTGATTACCGGTGACCGGAAAGAGGAGGTGGAGCAATATGTGGCACAGGCCGGCCTCAAGTCGGAGCTCGACCGGGCGGACCTTTCCCGGGAGAAAACAGGAGTTTTCACCGGAAGTTATGCCATCAATCCGGTTAACCGGTCACGGATCCCCATTTGGGTGGCCGACTACGTGCTGATGGGATACGGGACGGGGGCCATTATGGCAGTGCCCGGACACGATACCCGCGATTTCGAGTTTGCCACCAAATTCAGGTTACCTATCCTGGGGATCATGGATCCGGATACGGAAGACCGGGAGCTGCGGGAAAAGGTGCTGGCCGGTGCTGCCTGCTGGACCGAAAACGGAATCTATGTAAACTCGTCCGGTGCTGAAACCGGTCTCGATATCAACGGACTCTCCAAAGAGGAAGGGATCGCGGCTACCATCCGCTGGCTAAAGGAGCATCAGCTGGGGAACCCGGCTGTCAATTACAAGATCCGGGACTGGCTCTTCAGCCGCCAGCGCTACTGGGGAGAACCATTCCCGGTGATCCACTGGGAGGACGGGGAGATAAGCCTGCTGGACGAATCGGAACTTCCGCTGCTGTTGCCTGAACTGGAAAGATACGAGCCCGGCATCGAGGGCGAATCCCCACTGGCCAATGCCGCCGAATGGCTGGAGGTGACCGACTCCAGCGGCCGGAAGGGCAGGCGGGAAACCAACACCATGCCTCAGTGGGCCGGATCATGCTGGTACTACCTGCGCTACATTGATCCTAAAAATGAAAGGGAACCTTTTTCCAGAGAAAAAGAGCAGTACTGGATGCCGGTGGACCTTTACATCGGAGGTGCGGAACATGCAGTGCTGCATCTGCTTTACAGCCGATTCTGGCATAAGGTACTGTACGACCTGGAATATGTGTCCACCGACGAACCCTACACCAGGCTGTTCAACCAGGGCATGATCCTGGCTTTTGCCTATGAGACCTATGCCGGGGCCAAGGTTCCCACCGACCAGGTGGAAGAAAGAGAGGGGGAGTATTATCATAAAGGAACGGGCGAGAAGCTGAACCAGATCGTGGCCAAGATGTCGAAGTCACTGAAAAACGTGGTGAACCCCGATGATGTGGTACGTGCTTTCGGTGCAGATGCGCTGCGGCTCTATGAAATGTTCCTGGGGCCGCTGGATGCCGTGAAACCATGGGCCGAGAACGGGGTAAAGGGGGTATACAATTTCCTGAACCGGGTTCATAAGTTCTTTGCCGATGATTCCAACTATACCGAAGGAGAGGAAGACCCGGAGGTAAAGAAGACACTTCACGCCACCATCAAGAAGGTGGGCGGGGATATCGAAGCACTTCATTTTAACACGGCCATTTCGCAGATGATGATCTTTGCCAATCTCTGTATCAAAAAGGGGAAAGTAACCCGCACTTCCTCCGATGCCTTCATTCGTCTCCTTGCTCCCTTTGCACCTCACCTGGGGGAGGAGATCTGGAACCGGCTCGGCCACTCCGAATCGGTTGCCACAGCCCAATGGCCTGATTACGATGAGTCACTCCTGGTGGAAGATGCCTTTGAATATCCGGTGATGGTCAATGGCAAATTGAGATTTAAGATCGAATTACCCCTGGACATGCAGGAGGAGGAGATACGCAAACAGGTCCTTGAACATCACACAGCACAGAAATGGACCGAAGGAAAAGATCCGAAGCGATTTATTCATGTGCCTGAGAGAATCATTAATATTGTAGTGTAATGAGGCTCTGGAGGGATCTCACCGTGATGCTTCTGTTGACCCTGCTGGTCATCCTGATGGGTTGGCAGGCGCCCGGTCATCTTCAAATTGCCCGGCTGGCTTCCGCCTCTTCGGAGGGAATCAAGGTGTCATCTTTACAAGATACGGCCCTGACCGGGAAGATACAGGAGCTCGACCTCACCCATCCGAAACCGGATACCAGGTCCGGTGATCACATGAAAAAGCGGTATGGGATCCCGGTCCACGATAAAGTGATTCATGCCGGAAAGGTCCACCGGAACCAGAACCTGGCCGAACTGCTGCTTCCATACGGGCTTTCCTTGCAGCAGATCCACAAAATCTCTTTGCTTCCCGATAGTGTGCTGGACGAAAGAAAGATCAGACAAGGACAGCCCTATACGGTATTCATGGAGGAGGACTCTCTGCGGGGCAACCGGGTGACCCATTTCGTTTACGAGAAAGATCCGCTGCGGTATGCGGTGGTCCGGATCACATCCGATTCAGTATGGGCGGAGAATGGTTCCAAACCGGTGTCGGACCGGCTGCAGGTGGCAGAAGGAGTGATCGAGACCTCCCTCTGGGAGTCCATGCAGGATATAAAGGTGAATCCCATGCTGGCAGTGGAGCTGAGTGAGATCTTTGCGTGGTCCATCGATTTTTTCGGCCTTCAGCAGGGCGACCGGTACAAGGTAATTTACCAGGAGTCCTTTGTGGACTCTGCCTCGGTAGGGATTGGCAGGATACTGGGCGCCTGGTTTTATCATAACGGAACCGAATTCTGGGGAATCCCCTTTCACCAGGACGGGGTACGCAGCTTCTTTGATGAGAATGGCAACAGCTTGCGTAAGGCTTTCCTGAAAGCACCTCTGAGGTATTCCAGGATCAGCTCCGGTTTTTCTCATTCCAGGTTTCATCCGGTCTTAAAAATTCGAAGGCCGCACCACGGGGTCGATTATGTGGCACCCCGGGGAACTCCCGTGCAAGCAGTGGGAGACGGGGTGGTCACCCATGTATCCTATCAGCGAAATGGAGGGGGCAACTATGTGAAGATCAAGCACAATAGTGTATACAGCACCACCTACATGCACCTGAGCGGTTTCGGAAAAGGGATCCGTAAAGGGGTGTATGTCCTGCAGGGGGATGTGATCGGTTATGTGGGAAGTACCGGCCTTTCCACCGGCCCTCACCTGGATTTCCGGTTCTACAAGAACGGCAGTGCAATCAATCCTCTGAAAGTGGAAGCCCCGCCCGTGGAACCCGTGGAGGAGGATCTGATGGCAGCCTACCGTCTGATCTGCGGGATCACCATGCAGACGCTCAAACTGATCTGATCAGGGCAGCTCTTCAAGCAGCCGCTCCACCACCGCCGGAAAGTGCCTGTACTCCAAGTGGTGGATCCTTTCGGCCAGTGATTCAGGAGTATCTCCGGGCTCCACCTTACAGCGGGCCTGGAATATCACATCCCCCTCGTCATACCGTGGATTTACATGATGGATGGTAATACCGGACTCCTTCTCCCTGTTGGCAATGACCGCATGGTGTACATGCCCGCCATACATCCCCTTTCCACCGTATCGGGGCAGCAGGGCCGGGTGAATGTTCACGATCTTCCCCTGGTAAGCCTCCAGCAGATTGGCAGGTACCAGCCACAGGAAGCCGGCCAGAACAACAAAATCGATCCTGGTTTGCTGCAAAACATCCAGCACCTGGTTACTGTGAAAAAACTGTTCCCTGGAAAAAACGTGGGTTTCAACCCCGAGATCTTTGGCCCTTTCCAGTACCCCGGCTTCGGGCCTGTTGGAAAGTACGAGCACGACCCTTCCCGAAGGGTGCGTTCGAAAAAAACGGATAAGGTTTTCCGCATTGGTGCCTGAGCCGGAGGCAAATATAGCAATCCGCTTCATCAAAA
>CAZRZY010000005.1:76221-76715 GCA_964604655.1 uncultured Bacteroides sp.
TTGCATTTCTTTGCAGCGTTAAAAATAACCATTATTATTCATTAAATCTTATAGTCATGTCTGACATTGCCGCACGAGTTAAAGCCATCATTGTAGACAAATTGGGTGTTGATGAGAATGAGGTGACTCCAGAAGCCAGCTTTACCAACGACCTGGGTGCAGATTCTCTCGACACCGTGGAGCTGATCATGGAATTCGAAAAAGAATTCAACATGGGCATCCCCGATGACCAGGCTGAAAGTATCTCCACGGTAGGCGAAGCCATTAAGTATATCGAAGAAAACGCCGAATAAGACTATCTCTATCGATCAAACCGATACTCATATGAGAAGGGTTGTAGTAACCGGCCTGGGGGCCATTACTCCACTGGGCAATAACGTGGCAGATTACTGGGCCGCGCTAATGAACGGTGTGAGCGGTTCCGACTGGATCACCCGCTTCGACACGGAGAAGTTTAAAACTAAATTCGCCTGTGAAGTAAAAAACTACAATCC
>CAZRZY010000005.1:76725-87420 GCA_964604655.1 uncultured Bacteroides sp.
CAGGCCTTACAAACGCATAACATAGTGACACAGAGTAAAAAACTACAATCCGCAGGATCATTTTGACCGCAAGGAGGTCAGAAAATTAGACCTTTATGCCCAGTTCGCAATGATCTCAGCTCATGAAGCCTACCTCGATGCAGGGCTTGATGAAGCGGAGCTGGATAAAAACCGTGCCGGCGTCATATGGGCATCAGGGATAGGAGGAATTGAAACCTTCACGAAAGAGATCCAGGGCTACCTGG
This sequence comes from uncultured Bacteroides sp., assembly GCA_964604655.1. Classification (GTDB taxonomy): domain Bacteria; phylum Bacteroidota; class Bacteroidia; order Bacteroidales. The sequence goes on from CAZRZY010000005.1 coordinate 76,971, forward strand.
AGGCCGGCAAAACGCCCAGGTTCAGCCCCTTTTTCATTCCCAAGATGATATCCGATATTGCTGCCGGACATCTCTCCATGAAATATGGTTACCGGGGACCTAATTACGCGACTGTATCCGCCTGTGCTTCATCCACCAATGCTCTGATCGATGCCTATAATTTAATTCGTCTCAATATGGCCGATCTGTTCATTGCAGGAGGCTCGGAAGCCGCCATCAATGAGGCCGGAGTGGGTGGTTTCAATTCCATGCAGGCCATATCTACCAATAATGAAAACTACAAAATAGCTTCCCGGCCTTTCGATGCAGCTCGGGATGGATTTGTCATGGGAGAGGGTGGCGGAGGCCTGATCCTTGAAGAGCTGGAACATGCCAAACGCCGGGGGGCAAAGATATATGCGGAACTGATCGGGGGTGGACTCTCTGCAGATGCGTATCACCTGACGGCACCCCATCCGGAAGGTGAAGGTGCCCAGCTGGTCATGGAAAACGCCATCCGGGATGCCGGTATCTCTGCAACTGATATCGACTATATTAACGTACACGGAACCGCAACCCCCCTGGGTGATCGTTCCGAGATCAAAGCCATTAAAAGAGTATTCGGCGATCATGCCTTTCAGATGAACATCAGCTCCACAAAATCAATGACGGGGCACCTGCTGGGTGCTGCAGGGGCCATCGAATCGATCGCCGTGATCCTTGCCATCAGGGATGGTGTCATTCCCCCCACCATCAACCTGGAAAATTTAGACCCGGAGATCGACCCCCGTGTCAATCTGACGCCCAACAAAGCACAGAAACGCGAAGTCAGTGTGGGCATGAGTAATACATTTGGTTTTGGGGGACATAACACTACCGTGATATTCAGGAAATTAAACCTCTGATCCCTTGAGGACTCAGGGTTTATACCTGAATCTTGTCCGAATGCTTGGATTTATTCCACGCAGGATCTATTTATACAAACTGGCCTTCCTCCCCAGATCAGCGCTTCAGCGCGATCCCAACGGAATGCGCCTGAACAACGAAAGGCTCGAATACCTGGGTGACGCCATTCTGGATGCCATCGTGGCCGATTATCTTTACCAACGCTTCCCTGAGGGGGATGAAGGCCTGATGACCAAGCTTAGATCCAGGATTGTCAAAAGAAAGAACCTGGATGCCCTGGCCACCAGAATGGATATTCCCGGGATGATCCCTAAAGGAGTGACCCTTGGCCAGCCCTCCAAACATCTTTATGGAAATACCCTGGAAGCACTGATAGGCGCCATCTACCTGGACAGAGGGTACAACAAGGCCAGAAAATTCTTTATTCGTAAAATTGTCAGGCGACATATTGACCTGGTTCAACTGGTGAAAAAAGATCCGGACTATAAGAGCAGGATCATAGAATGGGCTCAGAAGAATCATGTGGAGGTGATCTTTCAGAGCAAGGAAGAGCATCTCTCGGATGCCAGAACCCCTTCCTTTTTAAGCACTATCCTATTGAAGGGTGAACAGAAAGGTACCGGAAGAGGGGCTTCGAAAAAAGAGGCCGAACAACAGGCTGCCATGAAAGCCCTCAAGATCATTCATACCGTCTGAATCAATGGCAGTAAAAAGGCATAAACTCGAGATGGCCATGGAGGAGGATTTCTCCCTGCTGGGCCTGCTGACCGATGAACCCGACTACCGCCTGTGCTGGTTGCTGAACCAGTGGCTGGACATCAACCTGGAAAAAGAGGAAGATCTGAACCTCTTCCATCCGAAACGGAAACAGGAACAATCCTTCTCTCTCTTTTCCTATTATGACGAGAATACCTGCTGGACCTTCCGTGTTATCCAAAACCGGTCGGCGCAGGGATATTTTCTGGAGGAGATCAGAAATATCGATTTTCTGTTGCATCTTCAGGGTGAGATCAACGCGGACAGACTCCAGCTTCTGATGAGATCGATCAGTGAAATGGGACGGGTCAGGATGTGCGTTCCGGTAGATCTGCAAAAGATCCGCAGCAAAGAACGGCTGATGATCTGGTAATCAGAAAATGTACCTATACAGCGGAAATACTACCGAGTATACGGGAAGTTCCATATAGTTCCGGTAGCCCTGCCGGTAGAGAGAATCGAGTACGGCTCCCTGCTTCACCAGCGGTCTGAAAAGCCATGCATAAAAAGGGAAGAATCCCAAGACCAGATCGAAGATCATATCCAGGAAGAAAAAAAGGCCTGCCACCATAATATAGACATATCCGGAGATCTCAATATTGAAACCGGGTCCCGTACTGCTGATCAGCCAGAGAGCCAGCAACCAGACTGCGGCCTTGATGATTAGTCCGGGCGTGAACAGGTAGCTTACCCTGGATTTTACCCCGGTCAGCAAGAGCAAAAGGCCGGAGAGTACCCCTCCCGCCAACAATCCGGTAATGAATCTCCAGAGAATGCTGTCGACCGGAAACAGCCAGAGCGATGCAATAATCGAGAGGATCTTCAGGAAAGAAGTGATCCGGTGAATCAGCTGAGCCCGCACGCTTCGTGGAATCACAACTTTTTTTACTTTATTCTTGTATTTGGCATCATGATTCAGTACTCCGAATGACTGGATCTTGATGTCGATGGTCATCAGGAGTTCCATCCTGTATGGCTTTCCGTCTGCCGGTGCCTTCTCTGCAAAACAGCAGCGTTCCCGGGTCTGATTACCGGGCCGGATAAAGAGACGGCTCCAAATATCCTTCCATCTGGTGGTGAATGATCCGAGTCTGAACCAGGTATGACGTTTCTGATAAATGTAGATCAGGAGAAACACCCCCACCACGAGGAAAAAAAAGGTTCCGGCAAGGCTGGCAGGGTCCACGAAAATAGCGATGGAAACCGGCGCGATCACTGCTGCAACCGCAAAAAACAGGGTACCAATATGGAGCGTATACCGGAGGAACAGAAGCGGATCATGCCATTCCGGCCGGTTGAAATAGTCCTGCTCTTTCTTTCGCTGCTCCATCCTCGTCCTGACCTGCCTGTACATCCGTGCTTTTTCGCGTTGATATACCTCCCTGGCCATCCGCTCTTCAGGAGTAGGAACTGCAGATGAGACCTCCTGGTAATGCTTCAGGAGGTATTCATAGGCGTGTGTGATTTCCTGGAATTTCCGGGATGCACCGGCCGAACGGTTCCGGTCAGGGTGATACTTGAAGGCAAGCTTCCGGTAGGCCGATTTGATCTCCTTCTCCGATGAACCTGTTTTCAGGCCTAATGTCTTGAGATGCTTTTCTGCAGGCACCCTTCAGGGTTTCCTGCAATTTATCCATTCCTTCCCATACCAACAAAGAAAAGCTGCCCGCCGGGAGGACGGACAGCTTTACACCATTTAACCCTAAAACTAAACCAAATTGCCTGCTACTGCTTTTCTCTTATGCTTATGTTACAAACATACAGCCAATTAAAGTTAGAAGGGTTTAAAGGACGTTAAAGAATGTTAAAACACTCTGACTGAACCACTGAGGACGACTATCTTTGAACAATGAGCCGATCTGTCCTCTGGATTATCACTGCATTTCTAAGCCTTGCCATGATCGCATTGGTAGCCATTCAGGCAACATGGATGAAGCACTCCATTACCTCAGAAGCCCAACATTTAAGACTGGTGGTCAATCAGGTCCTTTCAGAGGTCTCCGATGAGCTCATCCGGAATGAAACCACACTGAATATCCTGGACGAATTGCGCCCGCCCGTGATCCAGCATCGGTCCAGTTCCTTCTGGGATTTCAGGATCGATGCCCGGAGTTCCTACAGCAGAAGACCCGGTGGAGCAGTGGATATCCAGGAGGAGGTCTTCGCCTATACCTCTCCCGATCAGTCTTTGAAGGGCCAGCACGTCAGACTGATCAACGATTCCATACTGGTGGTGGTCGGGCACGATGAACAGATCCAGGACACGATTCTGGTGAACGCCATGCAACCCCAGCAGGTCCTCAACGAACTGGATAAAAGGTGGGCCGAGCAGGAGCAGCTGGTAGAAAAGGTGGTGAAAAATATGCTGGTGGAGGAGAAAGATATCCGCGATCGCTTCTCCGGAAACCAGATTGAAAAGATGGTCAGGGAAAAACTTCAGGAGAAGGGGGTGGAGTTCCCGTTTGAATATGCGGTTTATGAAGTAGGAAAACCTCCCATATTTTTTTCGGATCACTACGACGAGAACGAACCAAATTATTTCCGGGGAACACTTTTCCCGGGCGGAATCTTCAGGCAGCGGACGCTGATTAATGTCTACTTCCCCGATGTCAGAAAACACCTGATACGCTCCACAGGGGTGATGGGACTCTCCTCCCTTCTGATCACCCTTTTCATTGTGTCCATGTTCAGTCTGGCTCTCTATGTGATCTTCAAGCAGAAAAGACTGTCGGAGATGAAGAATGATTTTGTGAATAATATGACCCATGAACTGAAGACCCCCATCTCTACGATCAGCCTGGCCTCACAGATGCTCAGCGACCGTTCCATCCCCGACACCCAGAAAAATCTCGGACAGATTTCCAGGATCATCCGGACAGAAAGCAAACAGCTCAGTTTTCAGGTGGAAAGAGTCCTGCAAATGGCCATATTTGACCATGGTCAGTTGAAGCTCAAGATGCAGGAAGTGGATATCCACGATTTAGTGGAGACTGTGGCCCAGAATTTCCTGATTCAGGTGGAAAAGCGGGAGGGAAAGCTCGAATTTCTTCCCGAGGCGGAGGATTCGGTGGTGCGGGGCGATAAAATGCACCTCACCAATGTGGTATCCAACCTGCTGGAAAATGCCATGAAGTACACCCGCCAAACGCCCGATATCGGGATCTCCACCCGCAATGCAGGATCAGATCTCATTCTCTCCATCCGGGATAACGGTATTGGGATCGGAAAAGAGGATCAGAAACGGATTTTTGACAAGTTTTACCGGGTGCCCACCGGGAACCTGCACAATGTGAAGGGATTCGGATTGGGCCTGAGTTACGTGAAACTGATCGTAGAACACCACGGGGGGGCCATCGGACTGAAAAGCGAGCTGCAAAAAGGAACCCAGTTCAATATTCGATTACCTTTACATAAAGACCAACTACGGAAGGACCGATGAACGAAATAAAGAACAGAATCCTGCTGGCCGAAGATGATGAGAACCTGGGCTCGCTGCTTCAGGAGTACCTGCAGGCAAAGAATTATGAAACCGACTGGGTCACCAACGGCGAGAAAGCTTTCCGCTATTTTGAACAGTTCCATTATGACCTCTGCCTCCTGGATGTGATGATGCCGGTGAAGGATGGATTCACGCTGGCCTCGGAAATCCGGATGATGAACAGTGATATTCCCATTATCTTCCTGACCGCTAAGTCAATGAAGGAAGATGTCCTGGAAGGTTTCTCCCTGGGCGCGGACGACTACATCACCAAACCCTTCAGCATGGAGGAGCTGCTATTCCGGATCGAGGCGATCCTGCGCAGGACCAAGGGGAAAAGAGGCGGAGACCAGTATGTATGGAAGATCGGATCCTTCTCTTTCGACTCTCAGAAACAGATGCTTACGGGACTGGATGCCTCACAGAAACTGACCACCAAGGAATCGGAACTTTTAAAACTGCTCTGTAATAATATCAACCAGGTGCTGGAACGTAATTTTGCCCTGAAAGCGATCTGGATCGATGATAACTATTTCAATGCACGAAGCATGGATGTCTATATCACGAAGCTCCGGAAGTACCTGAAAGCTGACCCGGGGGTCCAGATTATCAATGTACACGGAAAGGGCTATAAACTGGTGGTGGACTGAACGGTATTCCCTCTAATCGAGCTTGAGTACTGCCATGAAAGCGGACTGTGGCACCTCGATATTGCCCACCTGCCGCATGCGTTTCTTCCCTTTCTTCTGTTTTTCAAGCAGCTTCCTTTTCCTGGTAATATCTCCTCCGTAGCACTTGGCGGTCACATCCTTACGAACAGCCTTAACTGTTTCACGTGCGATGACTTTACTGCTAATGGCAGCCTGAATGGCTACCTCGTACTGCTGGCGAGGGATCAGCTCCTTCAATTTTACGCAGATCCGTCTCCCGAAGTCATAGGCATTGGTCCGGTGGATCAGGGTGGAAAGCGCATCGACCATCTCCCCGTTCAGCAGGATATCCAGTTTAACCAGATCGGCCGTCTGGTACCCCGTCGGATGGTAATCAAAGGAGGCATATCCCTTGGAGATGCTTTTCAGTTTGTCATAGAAATCGAAGACCACTTCGGCCAGTGGCATATCAAACGTAAGTTCCACCCTGCTGCTGGTAAGGTAGACCTGGTTTTTAAGCGTTCCCCTGTTGTCCAGACACAATTTCATGATCGGACCCACAAACTCGGCCCGGGAGATCACCTGCGCCTTGATATAAGGTTCCTCAATATAGTCGATTGCGGTAGCCTCAGGTAATCCGGACGGATTGTGGACATCCACTACCTCCCCTTTTGAAGTGATCACCCGGAAGGAGACATTGGGTACAGTGGTGATCACGTCCATATCGAATTCCCGGTCGAGCCGTTCCTGAATGATCTCCAGATGAAGGAGTCCCAGGAATCCGCAACGGAACCCGAATCCAAGAGCCGCGGATGATTCCGGAACGAAGGTCAGGGAGGCGTCATTCAGTTGCAATTTTTCGATGGAGGCCCGCAGGTCCTCATAATCATCGGCATCGACCGGGTAGATTCCGGCGAACACCATTGGTTTCACATCTTCAAAACCCGAAATAGCTTTATGGCAGGGGCGTTCCACATGGGTAATGGTATCTCCCACTTTTACCTCCCGCGAGGTCTTGATCCCGGAAATGATATATCCCACATCCCCCGCGTAAAGCACATCCCGCTGTTCGGGACCCAGCCTGAGTACCCCTATTTCATCGGCTTCATACTCCCTGCCTGTGGCCACAAATTTTACCGGTTCCCCCTTCCGGATGGTCCCGTTGAATAACCTGAAATAGGCGTATATTCCCCGGAAAGAGTTGAAGACCGAATCGAAGATCAATGCCTGCAAGGGGGCTTCCGGATCCCCTTTCGGGGGCGGAATCCTCCGAACGATGGCATCCAGGATCTCATCCGAACCAAACCCTGTCTTACCGCTGGCCTCGATAATGTCACTGCGTTCACATCCGATCAGGTCGACGATCTGATCTTTCACATCGTCCGGCATTGCACTGTCCATATCCATCTTATTCAGTACCGGGATGATCTCCAGATCGTGGTCGATGGCCTGGTAAAGATTGGAGATGGTCTGTGCCTGGATCCCCTGAGTGGCATCCACCACCAGCAGGGCTCCTTCGCAGGCTGCGATGGAACGACTTACCTCGTATGAGAAATCCACGTGCCCGGGGGTATCGATCAGGTTCAGGGTATAGGATTTGCCCTCGTTTTCATACACCATCTGTATGGCGTGACTCTTGATGGTGATACCCCGTTCCCTCTCCAATTCCATGTTGTCAAGCACCTGATCCTGAAAGTCCCTCTCATGGAGGGTGCCTGTCTTCATCAGAAGCCTGTCGGCCAGGGTACTCTTACCGTGGTCAATGTGAGCGATGATGCAAAAATTCCGTATATGATCCATGTGGATTCTCCGCCAGATTTACAGAGCACAAAGATAGTCAGTGCACGTGATAAACAAACAGGTGATCAGCGTAATTGTTGCGACTGGAGTAATCCAAATACCCAGGTTTCTCCGTGGAGCCTGCATTTACTCCCTTAGAGTTCCACGAAGATTATGGCCAGAAAGGCAAGTTTCTGATGCAGAAAATGATAGAGTCTGTCCAGGAACCAGGTGATGGCATAAAATAGGAGTAAAAACAACAGGGGGATCTACGGCCGCGTGGGTCCATTTCCTTAAATGGTGCCTGACTCCTACCATTCGTATCACCGATATGATCGGGCGACTTCGCACCACAAAACCACTGCCGAAGGAGTGCTGTGCATGAAGATCGAAGCAATAATTCGTCGGTGCCCTGTTCCTAACTGCCCGGTATACCATTTATCCCTTGGAATTTCCATAGGTTCCGGCATTTCTGCAGGAGTCTCTTCTGGCCCTGTAAAATGACGAAATCGTTTCGCTGAAGGCGGGTGCGAAAGATGGTTCTGATCCCAAACAATTGACTTTCCGGGGTGTTAATAAACATGGTCCGCTTTTATTTAAAATCCATGACTATCTCCCGACTCTTTCCGTTCAGAGCAATTCCACAGGCGATTGTTATCATCTTCTTTTTGTTCGCCGCTTATTGGCCCCGACCTTCGGAAGCCCGCCCGGCCTGCAATCTTCCTCCCTGCGATTTGCAAAGAAGTGCCACGTGTAACGATCCCGTGCCGGTACCCGGCTGGGTTGAAAGAAGCAACCAGTATGCCAGAAGATTGCTGGAGGTACAGGCCACTCACTCTCCCGAGTATGCTGCAAGTCTCGGACTGGAAGGGTACGATGGAGAGATCCTGGATCTCTCGGAGGGATTTATGGAAAGACAGCTGCAGGACCTGGAAGGTGTGAAAAGGGAGCTGGAATCGCTTTATGAACTGGAACCGGATGGACCGGTCAGGCAGGACCTTCAGATGATGATCGAAAATGTGACCGCCCAAATGGAAACAATCCGGTTGGAGCAGGTGTATCTCTATCCGTTTTTTGATCTGACCTCCATCATCTATTCCGGACTCAGAAACCTGTTAGAGGAACGTATTCCGGATGAACGCAGGCAATCGGCTGCCATACGGTTGAAGAAATATGTGGGTGCTTCCGAAGGGTACGCCCCGCTCACCGAGCTCTCCAAAGAGTATTTTGAAGCTGAGTGGAAGATTCCTGGACGACTGGCTCCTAACCGGGAAGAGGTGGAACGGAGCCTGAGCACCAGTGCTTCCTACCTGGAAGAGATAGAATTGCTTTTCCGTCAATACCAGATCGGTGGAGTGGAAAAGGAGCTGGCCCTGCTGAACCGGCAGGTGGAGTCTTACAACCAGTTTATACGTCAAAAGATTCTTCCACGATCCAGGGAAACGTTCCGGTTGCCTCCTGAGGTATATGAGCACCGGCTGAAGGGGTTTGGCGTAGACATGTCCCTGGAACAGCTGGTGCAACGGGCCTCGGTATCCTTTAAGGAGCTTCAGGCTCAAATGCAGGTCCTGGCAATCCCCATTGCCAGACAGAATGGGTTCCCGTCAGATGACTACAGGGACGTCATCCGTTCCCTGAAGAAGGAGATTCTGGACAGTGCGGCTATTCTGCCTTTCTACCGCGATCAGATCAAACTTATCGAAGAGATTATCCGCAGGGAAGGCATCGTATCCCTGCCGGACAGAGAAATGGTCATCAGGCTGGCCACCCCGGCCGAAAGTGCTGCATCTCCAGCCCCTTTTATGAGTCCCCCCAGACTGATCGGCAACACCGGGGAATACGGCGAATTCGTACTTCCGCTGAGAGTTTCCGGCGGAAGTGAAGGCTCAGCACTGAAGGTGGATGATTTTATGCACCGGGCTGCTTCGTGGGCGCTCACGGCCCATGAAGGCAGGCCGGGCCATGAACTTCAGTTTACTTCCATCGTTGAAAGAGGGGTATCCCAGGCACGCATGATCTTCGCCATGAACAGTGTGAACGTGGAAGGCTGGGCTCTGTACATGGAGGAACAGATCTTACCATATGTACCCATGGAAGGGCAGTTCATGATCTATTGGAGCCGAATGGTTCGGGCTGCCAGGGCCTTTCTGGATCCGGGCCTGAACACCGGTACTATTACCATGGAAGAGGCGCGCCATATCCTTCGGAACGAACTGGTTTTATCCGAGGCACTGGTGCGCTCTGAACTGGAGCGCTACCGTTTCCGGGCACCCGGCCAGGCCACCTCCTATTTCAATGGATATGTCAGGCTGATGGAGCTGAGAGCAGAGACCGAACTGCTGATGGGTGAGCGATTCCATCGGCAGGAATTTCACGACTTCATCCTTCATCAGGGACTTTTACCCCCCTCACTGATCAGGGAAGCGGTTCACAAGGAGTTTATCCCCTCCGGCACTCAGGAAAATCACCCTTTCGAACCCGTAGTTGAAAGCCATGGAAAAATGTTCCAGATGCCAGGAAAGCTGCAGCGATACTAGACCGGCTGTCAGCGAAGCCACCAGAGCTTATCTGGAACGGACCCGATACTCCTGCATTTGTGGAAAGTGTCTTTCCGAACTGGATAAAATCGTCCAGGCTACCTCCCGTTTGAAGTTCCCCCTTGAATCAAGCCAGTTAGTCAATGGACTGCACTATTACGAAGAAAATGGCAGGTGGGTGTTTACGGAGACCTACCACATCCTCCGCGGATATTGCTGCAGAAGCGGATGCCGCCATTGTGCCTACGGGTAACGCCATTGCGCCTGTGAGTCCTGCCAGTACGCCTGCAGGTATCGCCATTCCGCCTGCGGGTACTGCCAGTACGCCTGCAGGTATCGCCATTCCGCCTGCGGGTACTGCCAGT
>CAZRZY010000005.1:87520-89164 GCA_964604655.1 uncultured Bacteroides sp.
CCGCCTGCGGGTACTGCCAGTACGCCTGCAGGTATCGCCATTCCGCCTGCGGGTATCGCCAGTGCGCATGCAGGTATCGCCCTTCCGCCTGCAGGTATTGCCAGTACGCCTGCAGGTATCGCCATTCCGCCTGCAGGTATTGCCAGTACGCCTGCAGGTATCGCCATTCCGCCTGCGGGTACTGCCATTGCGCCTGCAGGTATCGCCATTCCGCCTGTGGGTACTGCCAGTACGCCTGCAGGTATCGCCATTCCGCCTGCGGGTACTGCCAGTACGCCTGAAGGTATCGCCATTCCGCCTGCGGGTACTGCCAGTGCGCCTGCAGGTATCGCCATTCCGCCTGCGGGTACTGCCAGTGCGCCTGCAGGTATCGCCATTCCGCCTGCGGGTACTGCAGGTGAAAAAACCTGATCTATCCTTGCAAACCTGGGTTATATGATTTTACTTTGCTTTTCAAAGTACTTTCCAATATGAATCAGGAAAAATACATCCAGGACCTGAAGGAGATCAGGGAAATGATGAACCGTTCCTCCCGGTTTATTTCATTAAGTGGTTTCTCCGGTATTTCAGTAGGCATCATTGCATTGACAGGCACCTACCTTGCATACCGGATGGTCTACATGCACCAGGGCGCTCTTGATTATGCCGCGGTGGAACTTTCCGTGAAGAGCCTGACCCATCTGCTGGTGATTGCCCTATCGACCATCTTCCTTTCCATATTGTCGGGTATCTATTTTACCTCACGCGAAACAAGAAAAAAGAAGCTGAAAGCCTGGGATCTTCAGACCAGGAGACTTCTGATCAACTTCGGAATTCCATTGCTGGCGGGAGGAATTATCTGCCTTATTCTCCTGGTTCAGGGTTTTCTGGGAATGGTAGCTCCCCTGACCCTGGTATTCTATGGACTGGCGCTTCTGAATGCCAGTAAATACACCTTGAACGAAATCCGAAGTCTGGGGCTACTGGAAATAGTTTTGGGATTGTTGGCCATGCAGTTTATCAGTATCGGACTTCTGTTCTGGTCATTGGGTTTCGGACTGCTTCATATCGTTTACGGAACGATGGTCTATCTGAAATACAGATCGTGAAGGAGTTACTCAAAGAATTAAATAAGGCATTTGAGAACAAGATCCGTCTGGGGATCATGTCGGCACTGGTGGTGAACGACTACCTCGATTTCAATGCATTAAAGAAATTACTCGATGTGACCGACGGAAATCTGGCCAGTCATCTGAAGCAACTTGAAAAACTGCAGTACATCACCTTCAAAAAGGAATTCCTGAACCGGAAACCCCATACAAAATACTTTGCTACGGTTGAAGGGAAAAATGCATTCTCCAAGCATCTGCAGGTGATCGAACAACTACTAAAAATCAATAACCATAATAGCTGAAAGGAAATACAAAGAAGATTCAGACCTGTTCATCTAAAAATCGAAACTAAAAACGTAAAATCCCGAATAAAGGAGAAATGCGCAATGGAAATGACTGATTTAAAAAGCATGATCTATAAAGAGCGTCTGCCGCGGCACGTGGCAATTATTATGGACGGTAACGGTCGCTGGGCCCAGAAAATGGGCAGGGACAGGTTGTTCGGACACCGGAACGGGGTGGAGTCGGTACGCCAGGTGGTGGAAGCCGCGGG